>QUJA01000014.1 GCA_003480425.1 Firmicutes bacterium AM31-12AC | reverse complement strand
AGCGATGATCCGTCTGCGGGCATGATTATAAGCTCCAATCCCAGCTATCCGATTGCCGGGCAGCAATATACCTACGGCGTTACCTTAACGGCAAAAGACGGCTATTTTTTCAGTGGTGGGTTTGCATATCATGGTGAAGGTGGAGGCCTCGTTATATGCGAAGGTCATGATTTTGGATCGTCGAATTTAGATTGGAGTGGCTCACTCTCGGCCAATCAGAAACAGCTTATCATCAGATTTGACACGATTCAGGAGACAGCTGTTACTGGAATCCCGCAGGAATACACAACCATAAATAACGCCTACATCGAGAATGTAAAATTCGATTATCGTCCGGGTGACGCTCCGCAGGCAACGGCACAGGTATCGGACACTCCATTAGACCAATATGAGATTGCCTATGAATGCTGGGAGGAAATGGAGAACGGAGAGCCGGTTGCGTTCTGGTATTCCGATGAAAGCAAGTACACGCCTTCCATGAAAAGGATTACTCAGTTTGAAGAGGGCAAAACCTATATGTACTCCATCGAGTTGAGAGAGAAAAATGGATATACCTTTGCGGATAATTGCTCTGTTAAGATAAACGGGGACCCGATATCGGCAAGCGCCAATGTAATTAAAACCGTGGACGGCTTGTTTGCTATGAATGTTGAAACAATTCGCCCGCAATCAACCAAGGAAATCTCCGTTATTGAAATCAATAACGCAACCTTGACCTTTAAGGACGGCGATAAACCTGTCTTTACCGGAACGGTGCCTGAAAACGATCAGTATGCATTCCGTTGCGAGTGGTGGAGCTTAGATGAGAATACCGGCATTGTTTCCACAGAGCCGGAGTGGGGCGGCGACATTTATAAAAACAAAATCACCGCTTTTGAAGCCGGAAAGACCTATCACTACGGTGTATATGTGACTGCCTATACTGCCGACATCTCTCCTGATGCCAAGTTAAAGATTAATGGCCGGGAAGTGGAGTACACTCGCATAGGCGATGAGAGTGACACCCAGAGTTTCTGGGTCGAAACCGACCTTGCTATGACGCCTACTACAGCAGAGGCTTCGGATTATAAGATTATCGAAGGAGCAAATGGCACTTGGACAAAGAATAGTGATGGAACGCTTACCTTCCGTGCAAATGGAGATTTTAGTAAATTTACAAGTGTAAAAGTAGATGGTGTTTTAGTAGATCAAAAGAATTACACAGCAGTTTCCGGCTCCACAATCATTACATTTATGAAAGAGTACCTTGCTACATTATCAAATGGAATACATAAATTAACAGTTGTCTATACAGACGGTGAGTGCAGTACAAACTTTACTGTAAAAGAGGCAGCGAAGCCACAGAAACAGGATGATGGCAAGAAACAGGATGACGGAAAGAAACAGGATGATGGCAAGAAACAAGATGACGGAAAGAAACAGGATGATGGCAAGAAACAAGATGACAGTAAAGCAGATACGACGCAGACAGATAATAGTGCCTCAGCTCCAAAAACAGGAGATACAACAGAGCAAGGCAGATTAATCATGCTGGTAGGTGCAACGGCTATTGTCATAGCAGCAGACATGATTTACAGAAGAAAAAGAAACAAATAATGTTTTATATCATTAATAGACGTTCGACTTGAATAAGGCATCCCATGGCAAATTATAAGAAAGTATTTGTCAAGGGATGTCTTTTTTATCCTAAAAGGGAACAGGATGTTTTTTTGTTGGAAAATAATGAATAAAAAAAAGTGCATGTGACCCAAAATCTAAAAAAAATTTAGAATGTAAAAAACATTTTGAGAAAAAGATTGCTTTTTAGTTGAATTGTGATAAAATATAAAGAGATAGAACAACATATAAGTAAAAAATTAACAAAAAACCAAGACGAATTTAGGGCTTCGTTTTGGATGATATGTTGAAATGAGAAAGGAGATTCTGATATGGCAACGTTTATCGTTAATGGACGAGAGGTTACCCCAACAAAAAATCAGAAGCTGTTAAGATTCCTCCGCGACGAATTACATTTGACATCAGCAAAAGATGGATGTAGTGAAGGCGCCTGTGGAGCCTGTACAGTTATTATTGATGGGCAGACCTGTAAATCATGTGTTCCGGATACAGATTCACTTGAGGGAAGAAGTGTAATCACGGTAGAAGGACTGACAGAGTGGGAGAAAAAGGTATACACATATGCTTACGGAAAAGCGGGAGCAGTACAGTGTGGATTTTGTATCCCAGGTATGGTAATGTGTACAAAAGCATTGCTGGATGTGAATCCAGAACCGACAGATGATGAGATTAAATATGCACTCCGCAATAATTACTGCAGATGTACAGGATATGTTAAAATCATGGATGCGGTTCGTCTGGCAGCTAAGATTCTGAGAGAGGGAGTAGTTCCGGATGATGGGGAAGATGACTGGACACTTGGAACAAGCGTAGCCAGAGTAGATGTAGAGGAAAAAGTACTTGGAACAGGAAAATATCCGGACGACTATTGTCTGGAAGGTATGTTATACGGTGTTGCACTGAGAAGTAAATATCCTCGTGCACGTGTGCTTTCAATTGATACATCGAAAGCAGAGGCACTTCCAAAGGTGGTTTCAGTAGTGACAGCGAAAGATATTCCTGGCGAGAATAAGATTGGACATTTGAAGCATGACCAGTATTCACTGATTCCGGAAGGCGGTCTGACACATTATCTTGGAGATGCAATTGCATTGATCGCAGCAGAAGATTTGGAGACAGCGAGAAGGCTAAAAAGTTAATTAAAGTAGAATATGAGGTTCTTCCACATGTTCATACAATTGAAGAGGCCGCAGCTCCAGATGCACCAAAGGTATATGATGAAGAAGAGAATAACATTTGTGCTTATAAGCATATCAGCCGTGGTAATGCAGATGAAGCAATTAAAAATTCCAAATATGTGCTCTCACATCATTTTGAAACACCATGGACAGAGCATGCATTCCTTGAGCCGGAATGTGCGGTATCTTTCTATGATGAAGAGGGAGACATTTTCGTTTATTCTACAGACCAGTCCGCACATCAGACATTGAAAGAATGTAGAATGTTGCTTGGAACAGATAAAGTAAAAGTACAGAATGCTCTTGTAGGTGGTGGATTTGGCGGTAAAGAAGATATGACAGTACAGCATCTTAGTGCTTTACTCACATATGTTACAAAGAAACCGGTTAAGATGAGATTAACAAGAGCAGAGTCACTTCTTGTTCATCCGAAGCGTCATCCATTTTATATGGATTTCACAATGGGATGTGATGAAAATGGAGTGATCCAGGGAGTAAAAGCGAAAGTAACTTCTGACACAGGTGCATTTGCATCACTTGGAGGTCCGGTATTGGAACGTGCATGTACACATGCAGCAGGTCCATATCATTATGAGAACTTCGAGATTGAAGGAACTGCTTATTATACAAACAATCCACCGGCAGGAGCATTCCGTGGATTTGGTGTTACTCAGACATGTTTTGCAACAGAGACATTGTTGAATATGATGGCAGATAAAGTCGGCATTACACCTTGGGAAATTCGTTATCGTAATGCAATCCGTCCGGGAGAAGTATTACCGAATGGTCAGATTGTAGATGAATCTACAGGTTTAGTGGAAACACTGGAAGCAGTGAAAGAGGAATATGATGCAGCATTGGCTGAAGGAAAAGCAGTCGGACTGGGCTGTGCGATGAAGAATGCCGGTGTTGGTGTTGGTATTCCGGATACAGGTCGTGTGAAACTGATCGTAGAAGAGGATGAAAAGTTACACATTTTTACAGGTGCATCTTGTATCGGACAAGGATTGGGAACAGTACTTGTACAGATGATCGTAACTAATACAGACCTGAAACGTGATGATATCGTATATGAGAGAAGTAATACATGGGTTTCACCTGATTCTGGAACAACATCCGGATCACGTCAGACATTGGTTACAGGTGAAGCATGCCGCAGAGCTTGTGAGAAATTCATGGAAGAAAGAAAAGCAGGAAAATCCATGAAAGATATGATAGGGGAAGTGTATTATGGAGAATATCTTGCTAAGACAGATCCGCTTGGAGCAGATGTGCCGAATCCTGTTTCCCACGTTGCTTATGGATATGCTACACAGGTATGTATCATTGATAAAAAGACAGGTAAGATTGAAAAGATGATCGCAGCTCATGATGTCGGTAAAGCAGTCAATCCATTATCTTGTGAAGGTCAGATTGAAGGCGGAGTTGTTATGTCTATGGGATACGCACTTCGCGAGCAGTATCCAATCGATGAAAACTGTAAGCCAATTGATAAATATGGTTCACTGAGATTATTCCGTTCACATGAAATCCCAGAGATTGAGGCAATCGTAATCGATAAACCGGGACTGAATGTGGCATGCGGAGCAATTGGAATCGGAGAGATCACATCGATTCCAACAGCACCGGCAATCGCAGATGCATATTGTAGATACGATGGAGAGAGACGTTTTAGTCTTCCGTTGTGTAACACACCATATGAAAGGAAGGATTGATTATGGCAATAAAAAAGAAATTTCCATATCGTTCAGCGATTGTAGCCTGTAATGGAGGATGTAGAGCGAACAGCGAAGAGCCAACATGTACAAAAGGTTGTATCGGTTGTGGCGAATGTGTAAATAATTGTAAATTTGGTGCGATTTCAATCAATGAGTACGGAGTTGCAGAAGTAGACGAAGAAAAATGTATCGCATGTGGAAAATGTGTAAAAGCCTGTCCACAGGAAATTATTCATATTCATGAATGTGCAAATTATATCGTAGTGAAATGTTCAAATGATGCTAAGGGAGCCGATGCTCGTAAAGAGTGTGAAGTAAGCTGTATTGGATGCGGAATCTGCGAGAAAACTTGTACAGCCGGAGCAATTAAAGTAATAGATAATTGTGCGGTGATTAATGAAGAGTTATGTTTGAGCTGTGGAATGTGTGCAGTGAAATGTCCAAGACATGCAATTTATGACTTAAGGGGAATTTATACAAAAGTCAGATAAGGCTAAAAAGAAAATATTGAAGTTTATGAGAAGATGAGAGACTTGTAAATCTGGTAAAAAATATCAGATTTACAAGTCTTTTTTTGATATATTAGAACAGCGCATTTTTTGTTCATACTTGACACAAGTACGAAATCGGACTATACTGAAAATAAGTACGAAATCAGACTTGCAGGAGGAAATATGGATCAAGAAAAGAAATCAGGAATATACATGAGTTCATATCTTTGTGAATTTAATCGTATTTTTAAAGAATTCAATGATATTTACCATGATGTAGCTTTGAGATTAGGACTGTCGAACAGTGCCTTTGATATTTTTTATGCAATTTGCGAATTGGGGGATGGATGTTTACAACGTGATATTTGTAAGACAACATTTATTCCGAAACAGACAGTAAATTCATCTATACGTAATCTCGAAAGAGAAGGATACTTGACATTAGTACACGGAAAAGGAAGGAACATGCACATTTATTTAACAGAAAGAGGAAAAAAGATGTTAAAAAATGTGATATATCCGGTTATTGAGGTGGAAAATGATTCATTTAAAGGACTCACAGATGAAGAGAGTGAACTGCTCTTGCGATTACTTGAAAAATATAATGTAGAGTTGAAGCATGGATTTGAGAAATTACCATGTATAAAAGAAACAATGGATGAAGAAAAAGTGGACGGAGGAAGATAGCGTGAAGATACAACTATCAGAACATTTTACATATCGAAAATTATTAAGATTTGTAATGCCATCTATTATAATGATGATTTTTACATCAATTTACAGTGTAGTGGATGGATTATTTGTATCAAATTTTGTGGGTAAAACAGCATTGGCATCGATCAATCTGATTTTACCTTTTATAATGGGAATATCAGCGCTTGGCTTTATGATTGGTACTGGAGGAAGTGCTATCGTAGCAACAACAATAGGAGAGGGCAAAAAAGATCTGGCTAATGAATATTTCTCCTTGTTAGTGTATGTAACGACAATCGGAGGAATTTTATTATCTATTTTAGGAATGTTTTTGACACCGGCTGTCGCTTCAGCACTTGGTGCAGAGGGAGAGCTTCTTAGGGATTGTATCTTGTATGGAAGGATTTCATTTATCTCTATGCCGGCATTTATGCTACAGAATGTGTTTCAGAGCTTTTTTGTAGCTGCAGAAAAACCAAAATTAGGATTAGGTGTGATTATTACAGCAGGTGTTACGAATATGGTGCTGGATTTACTTTTTGTCGGTCTGTGGGGATTCGGACTGGCAGGTGCTGCAGTTGCAACAGTGTGCGGCGAATTTATAGGAGGTCTTTTCCCGATAATCTATTTTGCGAGAAAGAATTCCAGTCTGCTTCAACTTGGAAAAACGCATTTGGATGTGCGTATTATTGTTAAGACTTGTGTAAATGGTTCATCAGAGCTTATGACAAACCTTTCAAGTTCCATCGTAAATTCGTTATTTAATATTCAGCTTATGAAATTTGCCGGGGAAAATGGTGTGGCTGCATATGGAACAATCATGTATGTAAGTTTCGTATTTGTATCTATTTTCCTTGGATATTCAATTGGAAGTGCACCACTTATCAGTTATAACTATGGTGCGGCGAATCATGCAGAATTAAAAAATCTGTTTAGAAAGAGTCTGAGTCTGATTGGAATTTCCGGCGTAGCAATTGCAATATTATCACAGTTCCTTGCAATTCCGCTGTCGATTTTATTTGTTGGATATGATAAAGAATTACTTTTGATGACACAGCATGCATTCCGAATTTATTGTCTGGTATATTTAGTAAATGGATTTAATATTTATGGGTCATCTTTCTTCACAGCACTTAATAATGGACTGATATCAGCAGTTATTTCATTTTTGAGAACGCTGCTTTTCCAGGTCGGTGCGGTTATTGTGTTGCCGATGATATTTGGTATTGATGGGATTTGGTCGGCAGTGACAATTGCAGAAATATTGACTTTGTGTGTGACAGTGACATTTTTGGTAAAGCAACGGGGAAGATATCATTACGCCTGAAGGCTATTTTGTACATTATCTTGAGGGGGATGCGTTCATTTTAGAAAAAAATAATAGATATATTCTGCTCAGACTTCGTCAGCGGGAAATACGAATCTTTAAGTATTTCCAATGCTTCCTACGTATTCACGGAAATCTATCTATTATTTTTTGTAAGGACCGTATAGCCATTTCGTGAAGAAAACAGAAAGGCTAGAATGGTAACTCTCTTCCTTCTTTAATCCATTCCCTAAATTCCGCAGTTGCTGCGAACAGAACATCACCGGATGAGTTAATCGCTGTTTCCAGAGAATCCTGAACAACTCCGATGATAAATCCAACACCAACGACTTGCATTGCGATATCATTGTTGATTCCGAACAAAGAACAAGCCATCGGAATCAGAAGCAGTGAGCCACCGGCAACTCCGGAAGCACCGCAGGCTGCAATCGCGGAGAGGACACTTAAGAAAATGGCTGTTGGAATATCAACGGAAATTCCAAGGGTATGAGCAGCTGCAAGTGTCATAACTGTGATTGTAATAGCAGCTCCGTCCATGTTGATTGTAGCTCCAAGTGGAATGGATACAGAATAAATGTTTTTGTCCAATCCGAGTTTTTCACAAAGAGCCATATTTACAGGAATATTGGCAGCAGAACTTCTTGTGAAGAATGCTGTAACACCACTTTCTTTAAAGCAACGCAATACAAGTGGATAAGGATTTCTGTGCAGACAGATTGCTGCAATAATCGGGTCTACGATCAATGCAACTCCGAGCATACAGCCAACTAACACAAGTAAGAGTTTTCCATAATCTTTGAAAATCCCGAGCCCATTGCTGGATACGGATGAAAATACAAGTCCGAGGATACCAAATGGTGCAAGATTAATAACCCATCTTACAACCTGAGATACAGCATCGGAAATATTTGCAAAAGTATTTTTGGTTGTATCAGATGCAAGTCTTTTTAATGCGACACCGAGTAACAATGACCAGAAAAGAATACCGATGTAGTTGGCATCTGTTAAGGCCGCAACAGGATTGGCAACCACTTTGTTCAGTAATGCACTTAATACTTCAAAAATGCTCTGTGGAGCAGTATCGGATACTGCATCTGTCAGTTTCAATGTAACAGGAAACGCAAAGCTTACGAAAACTGCTACGACAGCAGCCAAAAATGTACTGAGCATATATAAAAAAATAACAGTACGAAACTGGTGTTTTACTCCGCCCTTTGCATTTGCCAGAGAGCTGACAACAAGTACGAATACGAGAATCGGTGCAATTCCCTTCAATGCACCTACGAATAAGTCTCCAAGTACGGAAATGGCAGTTGCCTGTGGGCATACCAATGCGAGGATGACACCTATGACGAGTCCAATCACAATTCGGAGAATCAAACTAATGTTATTCCATTTGTTAATTAATTGTTTCACTTTTTTTCCTCATTTCTCTAAAATATCTTTTACAGTTTACCATATAGTTGATAAAAACACTACACTTTTTTACAATAATTGTTTAATTTGATGAAGTGATGAAGTTAAAGTGTACTCTTCTACTAAGTTTGAAAAGACCTCGCTAAGCGAAGAAAAAGGAAACACTTCGAACATCGACTCGAAAAGACCTCGTCTGAAGTCGAAGCGTACTCTTCTGCTAAGCTCGAAAAGACCTCGCTAAGCAGAAGAGCATTAAATGTCCAGAATAGGATAAGAAATTTCTTTTTTGCTAAGACATTTTGCAGTATACTAATAGTAAGCAAAGGTAGAACGAAAGGAGGTCCAGACAATGGACGTAAGAAGCATAGGGGAAGCAATCAAGAATGGAAATACTGCTTTAGGAATTGAATTTGGATCGACACGTATCAAAGCAGTTTTGATTGATGCACAGAACCAGCCAATCGCATCAGGAAGCCATGACTGGGAGAATCATTTAAAAAATAATATTTGGACATATCCATTAGAGGAAGTGTGGAGCGGACTGCAGGATTGTTATGCAAATTTGAAAAAAGAAGTAAAAGAAAAATATGGTGTTACAATCACAACATTTGGGGCGATGGGATTTAGTGCGATGATGCATGGATACCTTGCTTTTGATGAGAAAGATGAGCAGCTGGCAGAGTTCCGTACATGGAGAAATACAATTACAGAGCAGGCTTCTGAAGAATTATCAAAAGTATTTCAGTTCCATATCCCGCAGCGCTGGAGTATCGCACATTTGTATCAGGCAATTTTAAATGGGGAAGAGCATGTAAAGGATGTAAGATTTTTCACAACACTTGCAGGCTATATCCATTGGCAGCTGACGGGAGAAAAGGCAATCGGAATTGGAGATGCGGCAGGAATGTTCCCAATTGATTCGGCTACAAAGGATTGGGATGTGAATATGATTGGACAGTTTGATCAGCTTGTCGAAGCGAAAGCATTTCCATGGAAATTAGAAGAGTTACTTCCGAAGGTACTGGTTGCCGGAGATGCGGCAGGCGTTTTGACTGAAGCAGGAGCAAAATTGTTAGATACAGAGGGGGATTTACAGGCTGGAATTCCTGTTTGCCCACCAGAAGGAGACGCCGGAACAGGTATGGCTGCAACGAATAGTTTAGCTGTCCGTACAGGAAATGTTTCTGCCGGAACAAGTGTATTTGCAATGGCAGTTTTGGAAAATCCGTTGTCTAAACCATATGACGAAATTGATATGGTTACAACACCGGCGGGAGATCCTGTTGCGATGGTACACTGCAATAACTGTACATCAGATTTGAATGCATGGGTAAATCTTTTGAAAGAATGTGTGGAAGCATTTGGCGTGAAAGTGGATATGAATACATTGTTCGGAACATTGTATAACAAAGCGCTGGAAGGGGATGCTGATTGTGGCGGACTTCTTGCATATAATTATTTTTCAGGAGAGCATATTACAGGATTTGAGGCAGGTCGTCCGATGTTCGTGCGTAAGCCAGAAAGCAAATTTAATCTTGCAAACTTTATGAGAGTGCATTTGAGTACATCGCTCGGAGCGTTAAAAACAGGTATGGATATTCTGACAAAGCAGGAACATGTGGAGTTAGATAAGATGTTAGGTCATGGCGGACTGTTTAAGACAAAAGGAGTCGGACAGAGAATCCTTGCAGCTGCGATTGATACACCTGTATATGTTATGGAGACAGCAGGAGAAGGTGGAGCATGGGGAATTGCACTGCTTGCTTCTTATATGCTAAATAAAGAAGAGGGCGAGTCATTGACTTCTTATCTTGCACAGAAAGTATTCGGTGGAGAAGAAGGAGAACGCATGGATCCGATTGCATCAGATGTCGAAGGGTTTGAAGCATTTATGCAGAATTATAAAAAGGGTCTTGCAATTGAACGTGCGGCTGTAGAATCTCTTTGATAAAAAATACTTGAATTATAAAAACGTTTTTGATAAAATCTCAAGAGGATGATATTGGGGACGGAGTTTAGTGTGCCATTTGGGGACGGAGTTTAGTGGCTTTTTTGCAAGCAAAAAGCCACTAAACTCCGTCTTTGAATGGTTAATCTGTTCATAAATAGTTGTTTTTTAGAGGAGTTAAATAATGAGCAAGACAATGACAAATGATATGACATCAGGAAATCCTACAAAATTAATCATTAATTTTATGATTCCGCTTTTCCTGGGAAATTTGTTTCAGCAATTTTATAATATTGCGGATTCTGTTGTTGCCGGAAAGTTTGTGGGGGTAAATGCTTTGGCAGCGATAGGTTCAACGACATCTCTTATGTTTTTGGTTACCGGTTTGTTAAATGGTGCCGGCAGTGGATTTGCAATTTTGATATCACAATGGTTTGGGGCAAAGGATTATAAAAATATGCGGAGATATCTGGCAATGTCCCTATATCTGATGGTGATTATTGTAGTTGTTATGACGGTTGGACTGAGTTTGGCAAATGAACCTCTTTTGCGATTGATGAATTCGCCGGAAAACTTGATCGGAGATATAAAAAGTTATATGGGTGTAATCTATGCGGGATTATTTGCAACTGGGGCATACAATATGCTTGCGGCAGTCCTAAGGGCGGTTGGAGATTCAAAATCGCCACTTTATTTTTTGATTATTTCAGGTGTGATCAATATTATCCTTGATATCGTATTTGTTATATGTCTTGGAACCGGTGTTGTAGGCTGCGGTTATGCAACAGTGATCGCACAGGGAATTTCAGCGGTATTATGTTTCATATATATCTTGAAAAAATTTCCGATTCTACATTTAAAAAAGGAAGATTTTGAATTTTCAGGAGAGTTATGCAGAAGATTACTGGCGCTTGGTGTGCCGATGGCATTGCAGTTTTCGATTACATCAATCGGAACAATTATTGTTCAGACAGCCATAAATGTATATGGTGCGACTTGTATAGCCGGTTTTGCAGCAGGTGGAAAAATTCAGAGTGTGATGGGAGTTATTTTTATTTCCTATGGCGCAGCAATGGCAACTTATGTTGGACAGAACTGTGGAGCAGGAAGGATGGATCGAGTAAGGCAAGGTGTGCGAAGCACACAGATTATGGTTTTGATCTGGAGTTTTGTATTGATGGCCTTGGTATTATTGTTTGGAAAATATGCAATTTATCTGTTTGTGGATCGAACAGAAACAGATGTGGTCGAGGCGGCACTTACCTATTTCAAAGCAGTCGCATGGTGTTATCCTTTTCTCGGCAGTATTTTTATTTATCGAAACGCCCTGCAGGGAATGGGATATGGGCTTGTGCCAATGCTTGGCGGAGTGTTTGAGCTTGTAGCAAGAACAATAATCGTTATAAGTGTGGCCGGAAAAGCAAGTTATTTTGGGGTGTGCCTGTCAGACCCGGCGGCATGGATAGCAGCTTTGATTCCATTGATACCATATTATATTTATCTCAGTCGGAGATTGGACTCCCACTGAGATAAACGCTCCGCGAGGATGCGCAGTGATTCTGCTAGGAATATGTCAGCTTGCTGACCAGAATCACGCGCCAAGTCTCACGGATGTTCGACTTGAAATAATGCGGAAGGTGTGATGTGGAAGTGGTGCCAGTTGGGGTGCCAGTTGGGACGGGGGGTGCCAGTTGGGGACGGAGTTTAGTGGCTTTTTTACTTGTAAAGCCACTAACTCCGTCCCCAACTGGCACTCCTCCCCAAATAGCACTCCTCCCCAAATAGCACTCTCCTCAACTGGCACTTTTGACTTGTGTATAAAACCTCCAATATTTCCACATACTATCCATACAACGCAGAATATGGAAATATAGGTATAATACAGGAGGTTGATAGATGTATGAAAGCAACAGGAATTGTACGGAGAATTGATGATCTTGGAAGAATTGTGATTCCGAAAGAGATAAGGAGAACACTTAGAATCAGGGAAGGAGACCCGCTGGAAATATTTACGGATAGAGAGGGAGAAGTGATATTGAAGAAATACTCTCCGGTTGGGGAGCTTGGAATTGTGGCGAAGCAATATGCGGAAAGTCTGTCAAATGTTTTGAATTGTATAGTATGTATCACAGATCATGACCAGGTTGTGGCGGCAGCGGGAAATGGAAAGAAGGAGTTTGAGGAACAATATATTAGTAAGATGTTGGGAGAGCAGCTTCAAAGAAGGGAAGTGCTTCTGGCTGTGCCGGGGGAAAAGCAATTTATTATGGTAGTGGATAAAATGGGCGAGTATGAAGGGGAAGCAATCTGTCCGATATTGTGTAACGGAGATGTAATCGGGGGTATTGTGTTTCTAAATCGCGATAAAAAACGTAAATTTGGGGAAATGGAACAGAAACTGATAGAGTGTGCTGCCGGATTTTTGGGAAGGCAGATGGAGCAGTAAAAATGTACTGGAACATTACCGGCCGACATATAATGTATAAGAATGCATAGCATAGAATTACAGGTGTGGAGGTGTGGGAATGGAGAATCGTAAGGATCAAAAACCAGATATACAAAAAGAAGCAGTGTGGATATTAAAGTCACTTTTGGGTGCATATGTAGTGACGGGAATCCTGCTGCTTCTTTTGGCGTTGTTTGTCTATAAATTGAATCTGGAAGAGAAGCAGGTGACTGTTGCGGTGATGGCAATTTATCTGGTATCAACATTTGTAGGTGGATTTATGATTGGAAAATGGAATCGGGTACGAAAGTTTTGGTGGGGAATGCTCGTTGGAGCAGGTTATTTTATGTTGCTATTGCTTGTCTCTTTAGGTATATATCATTCGTTAAAAAACGGTGGGGTAAATGTAGTTACTGCGATGTTTTTGTGTCTTGGAGGGGGATTGCTTGGAGGAATGCTGGCGTAAATGGAAAACCATAAGAAATTATGAAGCATAAGAAATTATGAAAAAACTCTTTTAAATCCAACGTCATTGTGGTATAATCCTATGAAGTGAAAGTATAACTGCCAAAGAGCAGAAATAGTAGGAGGAGATAACGATGAAACATATCAAAACATTGAATACTCAGACATTGAACAATACAGTGAAAAAAGGTGGATGTGGAGAATGCCAGACATCATGTCAGTCTGCTTGCAAGACTTCTTGTACAGTAGGAAACCAGACATGTGAGCACAGCAAATAATTCGAATCCATTGAGAGAAAGATGTGTGAGATACACATTTGCAGCGTAGGTGATGCGCGGGATGGCTAGGCAGCGGCCTTAGGTCGCTGCCTTTAATATGTTAGGATAATAATAGAAAGCGAGGTATCATTGTGATACATCAGTACCAAAATAATGGATATAACATTGTTCTTGATGTGAATAGTGGTTCTGTTCATGTTGTGGATCAGGAAGCGTATGATGTCATTGCCTGTCTGGAGGCGGAGAATACATTTCACACTCCGGATACGCTGAAAAGCGAAGAGACATTTGCACATTTGAAAGAAGAACTTGGAAGCAAGTATTCAGAAGACGAGCTGAAGGAGATTCTGGAAGCTGTTATTGAACTGACAGAAGCAGGTCAGTTATTTACAAGAGATATTTACGAATCTTACATAGGGGAAGTTAAGAAGAGAAAGACAGTAGTAAAAGCATTGTGCCTTCATATTGCACATGACTGTAATCTGGCTTGTAAGTATTGTTTTGCAGAAGAAGGCGAATATCATGGGAGAAGAGCGCTGATGTCTTACGAAGTAGGTAAGAAGGCATTGGATTTCCTGATTGCGAATCGGGAAGCAGAAGAAATCTGGAAGTCGATTTCTTTGGTGGAGAGCCTCTTATGAACTGGCAGGTTGTAAAAGACCTGGTTGCTTACGGAAGAGAGCTTGAGAAACAGTATGATAAGCATTTCCGTTTTACTTTGACAACAAACGGTGTCCTGCTCAACGATGAGGTTCAGGAATTTGTTAACAAAGAGATGGATAACGTTGTAATGAGTCTGGATGGAAGAAAAGAAATCCATGACCATATGCGTCCATTTAGAAATGGAAAGGGAAGCTACGATCTGGTCGTTCCGAAGTACCAGAAGTTAGCAGACAGCAGAAATCAGGAGAAGTATTATATCAGAGGAACATTTACAAGAAATAATCTGGACTTCTCAGAAGATGTAATGCATTTTGCTGATTTAGGATTCAAACAGATTTCTATCGAGCCTGTAGTTGGCGACGATACAGAAGATTACGCAATCCAGAAAGAGGATCTGCCACAGATTTTTGACGAATATGATAAGCTGGCGAAGATGATGGTAGAAAGAGAGCGTTCAGGAAAAGGATTTAATTTCTTCCACTTTATGCTTGATCTGGAAGGCGGTCCTTGTGTGGCAAAACGTTTGTCGGGCTGTGGTTCAGGAACAGAATATCTGGCAGTTACTCCTTGGGGAGATCTTTACCCATGTCATCAGTTTGTAGGTCAGGAAGAGTTCCTGATGGGAAATGTTGACGAGGGCATTACAAAACCTGAGATTGCAGATGAGTTCCGCGGATGTAGTGTTTATTCTAAGGAAAGCTGTAAGAATTGTTTTGCAAGATTCTATTGCAGTGGCGGATGTATGGCAAATTCATACAAGTTCCATAACACAATCAATGATACATATGAAGTGAGCTGTGAGATGGAGAGAAAGAGAGTCGAATGTGCAATCATGATTAAGGCTGCATTGGCAGATGAAGAAAGGATGGAAGGACATGAAGAAGCGTAAAGGGATCCTGAGTCTGATCGCAATCGTAGCATTGATGGCACTTCTCGGTGTGACTACAACGATTGGTCTTGGAAAAGGACATTCCGGAGCAGCTAAGAATATCAATCTTGGTCTTGATCTGGAAGGTGGTGTCAGCATCACTTATCAGGTAAAAGGTGATACTCCGTCAGATGAAGATATGGCGGATACGATTTATAAACTTCAGAAGCGTGTGGAGCAGTATAGTACAGAGGCAAGTGTTTACCAGGAAGGCGATAACCGAATCAGTATCGAGATTCCTGGTGTGACAGATGCTAATAAGATTTTAGATGAACTTGGACAGCCGGGTTCTCTGTATTTTATCGCACAGACAGGAAGCGATGGTTCAGAAAACTATACTAGAGTGGGCACTACAGGTGATGCAGGAACAGATTTCCAGCTTAACAAGACGATTGAAGAGTTGCAGGAAGATGGTTCTATCGTGTTGACAGGTTCTGATGTGAAAACAGCTACGGCAGGTGCATATACAGACAGTACAACAGGTTCAAAGGAAAATGTTGTCGACCTTGAGTTTACAAAAGAAGGTACAGAGAAATTTGCAGCAGCTACGAAAGTTGCAAAAGAAGCAGGACAGAGTATCGGTATTTATTATGATGGAGCATTTGTCAGTGTGCCGAATGTAAAGGCAGTTATTTCTGATGGACGTGCCCAGATTTCAGGAAGCATGTCTTATGAAGAAGCTGACCAGCTTGCATCTACAATCCGTATCGGTGGATTGAATCTGGAACTGGAAGAGCTGCGTTCTAACGTTGTAGGAGCACAGCTTGGTGAAGAAGCAATCAGCTCAAGCTTGAAGGCCGGTGCGATCGGTCTGGCAATCGTATTTGTATTTATGTGCTGGGTATATCTGCTTCCGGGTTTTGCCGCAGGTCTTGCACTGTTGATCTATACAGGTCTGGTACTGGTGGCACTGAATGCATTTGACATTACTTTGACATTGCCTGGTATCGCAGGTATCATCCTTGGTATCGGTATGGCGGTAGATGCGAACGTTATTATTTTCGCACGTGTGAAGGAAGAACTTTCATCAGGAAAATCTGTAAAAGTTTCGTTAAATGCCGGATTCCAGAAAGCAATGTCTGCAATTCTGGATGGTAATATTACAACCCTGATCGCTGCTGCTGTATTATGGCTTAGAGGTAGCGGTACTGTAAAAGGATTTGCACAGACATTGGCACTCGGTATCGTGCTGTCTATGTTTACTGCTTTGGTAATTACAAAAGTAATTGTATATTCATTCTATGCAATCGGAATCCGTAATCCAAAAGTATACGGACGTGTAAAGGAAGAGAGAAAACCAATCAACTTCCTCGGAAAGAAAAAGATTTTCTTTACAATTTCAATTGCACTTATCGTGCTTGGCTTTGTTGCAATCGGTGTAAACGAAGGAAAAGGAAATGGTGCGCTCAACTACAGTCTTGAGTTTATGGGTGGTACATCATCTACAGTGACATTTGATAAGGATTATACATTGGAAGAAATCGACCAGAATATCGTTCCGTTGATTGAAGATGCTGTCGGAGATAAGAATGTTCAGGTTCAGAAGGTACAGGATTCTAATCAGGTAATCTTTAAGACACAGACACTGAATCTGGAAAAACGTGAGGCATTTAATAAAGTAATGGCTGATAACTTTGGCGTGGCTGAGAATGAGATCGCAACAGAGAATATCAGTTCTACAGTAAGCTCAGAGATGAGAAGAGATGCCATTGTAGCAGTTATCATTGCAACAATCTGTATGCTGCTTTATATCTGGTTTAGATTTAAAGATGTACGTTTCGCAACAAGTGCAGTGTTGGCATTGCTCCATGATGTGCTGATTGTATTAGGTTTCTATGCGATTGCGAGAGTATCGGTAGGTAATACATTTATCGCATGTATGCTGACAATCGTCGGATATTCAATCAATGCGACAATTGTTATTTTTGACCGTATCCGTGAGGAACTGAAAACAAAGAAACGTGGAACACAGCTGGATGAGCTGGTAAATAAATGTATTACTTTGACATTGACACGAAGTGTTTATACATCACTTACTACATTTGTTATGGTAGCTGTTTTGTATATTATGGGTGTAAGCTCTATTCGTGAATTTGCCCTTCCTCTGATGGTTGGTATTGTTTGTGGTGCTTATTCTTCTGTATGTATTACAGGTGCACTCTGGTATGTAATGAAAACAAAAATCGGTGTTAAGAAGGCCGGAAGAAAATAGAAAATGATAAAAGGGATAGGCATGAGTTTCATGTCTGTCCTTTTTTGAAAATGAAAAGGGGACGGAAGATGGAGAAATGGTTTGTGACGATGAAGAAGGCGGATTTTTATCAGATTGGTGAAATGTTTCAGATTTCTCCGATTCTTGCACGCCTGATCCGAAATCGTGAGATGATAACAAAGGATGAAATTGAGCTTTATCTAAATGGAACGATAGCCGATCTGTATGATGGGATGTTAATGAAAGATATGGATAAGGCAGTCACAATATTAAAAGAAAAAATCCAGGCAAATGATCCAATCCGTGTAATAGGAGACTATGATATTGATGGTGTCAATGCGACATATATTTTACAGGAAGGAATCTCGAATCTTGGCGGGGATGTCGATACGGATATCCCGGACAGGATCAAGGATGGATATGGGCTGAATAAAGCGTTGATCGACCGTGCAATCGAAGATGGGATTGACACAATCATAACCTGCGACAATGGCATTGCGGCGATGGATGAAATCGCATATGGCAAGCAGCAAGGCTTAACGATCATTGTGACGGATCATCATGAAGTACCTTATATAGATGTCGGGGACGGAAAAGAGTATTTATTACCACATGCAGATGCGGTGATAGACCCGCACAGGGAAGATTGTCCGTATCCATTTAAAGGACTGTGCGGGGCTGCGGTTTCTTATAAACTGATAGAAGCTCTTTATGGTGTGATGCAAAAGGATGCGGAAGATGTTGATTATTTGATGGAAAATGTTGCGATTGCAACGATTGGCGATGTGATGGATTTGACCGGAGAAAATCGCATTTTCGTAAAGCAGGGATTAGAAATGCTTAAAAGAACGAGCAATGAAGGCTTGAAAGCATTGATGGAATGTACCGGTGTGCCGGTGGATTCTTTGAATGCGTATCACATCGGATTTGTGATTGGGCCATGCATCAACGCAGGCGGGCGTCTGGATACAGCGAAGAGAGCTTTGAATTTGTTAAATGCAAAGACAAGAAGAGAAGCGGTGATGCTTGCGGAAGATTTGAAAGCACTCAATGATAGCCGAAAGGAAATGACAGAAAAAGGCGTGGAACAGGCTGTTGATTTGATTGAAAATACTTCATTAAAAGAAGATAAGGTGCTGGTTGTCTATTTGCCGGACTGTCATGAAAGTATAGCCGGTATCATTGCGGGGCGTATCCGTGAGAAATATTATCGTCCGGTATTTGCGCTGACACAGGGCGAAGAGGATGTGAAGGGATCCGGTCGCTCAATTGAGGCTTATAATATGTTTGAAGAAATGAATAAATGCAGGGCATTGTTTACAAAATTCGGAGGACATAAGCTGGCAGCCGGATTATCTTTGAAAGAAGAAAATGTGGAACGCTTCCGAGAGTCAATCAATGAATGTGCAAATCTGACAGAGGATGATCTGACAGAAAAAATTTCGATTGATATGCAGCTTCCACTTCGATATGTGAACGAAAGTCTGATTCAGGAACTGGAGCTTTTGGAACCATTTGGCAAGGGGAATCCAAAACCCTTATTTGCAGAGAAAAATCTGAAGGTGATCGATCCGCGCATTATCGGAAAGAATAAAAACGTATTAAAGTTCAAGGTGCAGGACAAAGATGGGTATGAAATGGATGCAATTTGTTTTGGTGATGTAGAAGCATGTCTGGAAACAATTGAGCAAAGTGAAACGATGGCATTTACTTATTATCCATCGATTAATGAATTTCGAGGTGAAAGAACGATTCAAATGGTAGTTCAGAATTATAATCCTTCAAAGTAAGCTTTGGCTTAAAAAATACTTGATAAGCTGGAAAAAACAGATTATTTACAATTTTGAAAAAAATGCTATACTATTTACATATATGCATATTACAAATGAGAACAAAAGGGGGAATTTTGATGGCAGGGACATTAGAATATCAATTGTTGAATAAAAATTTGGAGATTGTTGATGGTCATGCCGTCAAAAATCCGGAAGATTATCAAGACCCGGAAAAGTTATATCAGGCATTGATTGCCAGAGTGACGAAATATCATCCGTCTGCAGATATTTCATTGATTGAAAAGGCTTATAAGATTGCGAGTGAAGCACATAAGGAGCAGTTTAGAAAGTCAGGTGAACCATACATCATTCATCCTTTGTGGGTAGGGATTATCCTGGCAGACCTTGAGATGGATAAAGAGACGATCGTTGCAGGAATGCTTCATGATGTCGTGGAAGATACCGTGATGACACTGGATGATATTACGAGAGAATTCGGCTCAGAGGTGGCTCTTCTTGTAGATGGTGTTACAAAACTGGGACAATTGTCTTATTCAAAAGATAAGCTGGAAGTCCAGGCAGAGAACCTGCGTAAGATGTTTCTGGCTATGGCGAAGGATATTCGTGTCATTATTATCAAACTGGCAGACCGTCTGCATAATATGCGTACATTGGAATTTATGACACCGGCCAAGCAGCAGGAGAAGGCGCGTGAGACGATGGATATTTATGCACCGATCGCACAGCGTCTTGGTATTTCAAAGATTAAGATTGAGTTGGATGACCTTTCATTGAAGTATTCGAATCCGGAAGTGTATTATCAGCTGGTCAGAGATCTCAATGAACGTAAGACAAAGCGCGAAGAGTTTGTGCAACAGATTGTTGCGGAAGTGTCAAAGCATATGGAGAATGCAAACATCAAAGCGAAGGTGTACGGAAGAGTAAAGCATTTCTTCAGTATTTATAAGAAGATGGTAAATCAGAACAAGACATTGGATCAGATTTACGATTTGTTTGCGGTCCGTATTATTGTTGATACGGTAAAGGACTGTTATGCAGCTCTGGGTGTGATCCATGAAATGTATACACCGGTTCCGGGAAGATTTAAGGATTATATTGCGATGCCGAAGGCAAACATGTATCAGTCTCTTCATACGACTTTGATCGGACCATCCGGACAGCCGTTTGAGATTCAGATCCGTACAGAAGAGATGCATAAAACTGCTGAGTATGGTATTGCTGCTCATTGGAAATATAAAGAGAGCGGAGACGGAACGAAGGGTGTAGCAAAGAACCAGGAAGAAGAGAAGTTGAGCTGGCTGCGTCAGATTCTGGAGTGGCAGCGTGACATGTCAGATAACAGAGAATTTTTAAGCCTGTTGAAAGGTGATTTGGATCTCTTTACAGAAGATGTGTACTGCTTCACTCCGAACGGAGATGTGAAGAATCTGCCGAATGGTTCTACACCTGTGGATTTTGCGTATGCAATCCATAGTGCAGTCGGCAATAAGATGGTCGGAGCACGAGTGAATGGAAAGCTTGTAAACATTGATTATAAGATTCAGAATGGTGACCGTATTGAGATATTGACGTCACAGAATTCGAAGGGGCCAAGCAGGGATTGGCTGAATATTGTAAAGAGTACACAGGCAAAGAGCAAGATCAACCAATGGTTTAAGAAAGAGTTTAAGGAAGAGAATATTGTTCGTGGACGAGAGCTGATCGCAGCATACTGTAAGGCAAAAGCAATTAATCTGGCAGATATCAGCAAACCAAAATATTTACAGATCGTGCAGCAAAAATATGGATTCCGTGACTGGGAGTCTGTGCTGGCGGCAATCGGTCATGGAGGACTCAAAGAGGGTCAGGTAGTGAACCGTTTGATGGAAGAATATCAGAAGGATCACAAAAAAGAGATTACAGATGAGACGATTTTGGAGACATTATCAGGAGTGCCATCGCAGAAGGTTCATATTGCAAAATCGAAGAGTGGAATTATTGTCAAAGGAATCGATGATATGGCAGTGCGTTTTTCGAAATGCTGTAATCCGGTTCCGGGAGATGAGATTGTTGGTTTTGTGACCCGTGGTCGTGGTATGTCTATCCATCGTACAGATTGTGTGAATATGCTTCATTTGTCTGCGGCAGAGCGTGAGCGTCTGATCGAGCTGAGTGGGAAGGCGCAGGTGATAATGGTGGTCAGTATCTTGCAGAGCTGAAGATGTATGCACACGACAGACAGGGACTTCTGATGGATATTTCAAAGATATTTACAGAAGCAAAGCTGGATGTAAAATCTATGAATGTGCGTACAAGTAAAAAAGGAACAGCTACATTAGATATGGGATTTATCGTACATGGAAGAGATGAGCTGAACAGAGTGATCGATAAGCTTCGTCAGGTGGAAGGTGTACTGGACATCGAGAGGACAGCCAGCTAATAGAAAGGTGTAAACGCATGAATGCGAATCATTGGGGAAAATGAGGAGTAGTTTGTGCAGGTGGATGACATGAGAATTAAGAAATTTGTGATAGGCATGATTGGGACGAACTGCTATGTGGTAAGCAATGAGAATACAAAAGAGTGTTTTATTGTAGACCCGGCAGTTTGTGACAAGAATGTTATATCTTATATAGAAACAGAAGGGTTGAGTCTGAAAGCAATCCTTCTGACACATGGACATTTTGACCATATTATGGGAATTGACGGTGTGCGGGAGAAGTTTAAGGTGCCGGTGTATGCGTCTGAGAAGGAACAAGAGATATTACAGGATGCAAGGCTGAATTTGTCTGCGGCATATGGCGGAGGATATACATTTTCTGATGCAACATATGTGCGTGATGGAGAGGAACTGGAGATTGCCGGCATGAAGATAAAAGTAATCGAGACGCCGGGACATACAGCTGGCGGATGCTGTTATTATATTGCAGAAGAAGAGGTGCTTTTTAGCGGTGACAGTTTGTTCTGCGCATCAATCGGGAGAACCGATTTTCCAACCGGAAGCAGTTCACAGCTTGTAAGAGCGGTGAGAGATAAACTGATCGTGCTACCGGAAGATACGATGGTTTATCCTGGACATATGGAAGAAACGACAATTGGATATGAGCGGAAACATAATCCGTTCATTTAAATGCTAAGATACGAATTGTTTAACAGGGGGCATTGATTAACAGAATGATTCAAATTCAATGTAAAGAAACATTATATACTTATACCTTATATCATATAACGAAAGCATTTTTCCCAAATGCGGAAATCAAACAATGTGTCGATGCAGAGCAAGAACCGTTGGTCCGGATTGAGTTGGATGACGGCTCTTGTTTTTTGCTGGATGCGAAGGAGTTTGAGGAAAATCAAAAGAAGGAAGATGCACAGGAAAAGAAAAAAATAGTAACGAAAATGGTGTACCGGTTTTTATCTGAAAAGACAGGGCAGGAGATGGCGTGGGGAATGCTTACAGGAGTTCGCCCGACAAAACTTGCAATGCACCAGATGGAAAATGGAATGAACGAAGCACAGGCAAAAGCATTTTTACAGGAAGTGTATTGCGTGTCAGAGAAGAAAGCAAGGCTGGCTGTTGATATTGCATGCAGAGAGAAGGCATTGCTTAGCAAACTGGATTATCTAAATGGCTTCAGTTTGTATGTCGGGATTCCATTTTGCCCAAGCATCTGCTCTTATTGTTCATTTAGTTCTTCACCGATCGATGTGTGGAGTCCACGTATGGATGATTATCTGAAGGCACTTTGCATAGAGCTTCACCATATCGCAAAAGAGACAGAAGGAAAGACGCTCAATACGATTTATATCGGAGGAGGAACGCCGACAACTCTTACAGCCAAGCAGTTGGAAAAATTGTTAAATGTGATTGACGAGTTATTCTTAAATGAAGAACGTGGCGCAGAGCTTTTGGAATATACGGTGGAAGCGGGAAGGCCTGACAGTATTACGAAAGAAAAACTGGAAGTGATATGCAGCCATCCGGTGACACGTATTTCGGTCAATCCGCAGACAATGCAGCAGAAAACATTGGATCTTGTGGGAAGAAAACATACCGTTCAGGCTGTGAAGGATATTTTCCATCTCGCAAGAGAGCTGGGATTTGACAACATTAATATGGACCTTATTGCAGGGCTTCCGGGAGAAAATGCAGAAGATATGAGAGATACACTTCGCCAGATTGAAGAATTATCTCCGGATAGTCTGACAGTACATTCTCTGGCAATCAAACGTGCTGCCAGAATGGCACAGGAACAGCCGGTGAGAGATTTGCACACAGAAATCACAGAGATGGTAGAGGACGCGGCAAAAACGGCAGAAAAGCTTGGATTAGTTCCGTATTATTTATATAGACAGAAAAATATTGCGGGTAATTTCGAAAATGTCGGTTATGCAAAAGCCGATAAAGCAGGAATTTACAATATACTGATTATGGAAGAAAAACAAACTATTTATGCAGCCGGGGCAGGCGCAACAACAAAGATTGTGTTACCTGAAAAAATTAAGACAGAAAATGGGAAAGAAACAAATCTGATCCGTATAGAAAATGTAAAGAATATTGAAGAGTATATTGCTCGCATTGATGAGATGATCAAACGGAAAAGCAATTGACATACTATAACACAAAAACTATAATAGTGAGAGGTGAAAGTAGGGGAATACCGGCAGTAAAGGCGAGATGAAGAGAAAAGGTGAAAGTCTTGTCCTTCTGCGGACAGACTCTTCATGATATAGATTTTGATAAAAAGGAGAATAAATACATGGCATTAAAGAAGAAACCAGTTACAGGTATGAAGGACATGATGCCGGAAGAGATGGAAATCCGGGATTATGTGATTGGATTGATCCAGGAGACTTACAAGTCATTTGGATTTTCCAGAATTGAGACACCATGTGTAGAACATATTGAGAACCTTTGCAGTAAGCAGGGAGGAGACAATGAAAAATTGATCTTCAAGATTTTAAAACGTGGTGAGAAACTGAAGATCGATCAGGCAAAAGAGGAAATCGACTTGGTAGATGGCGGGCTTCGTTATGACTTAACTGTTCCGCTTTCAAGATATTATTCCAATAATGCAAATGAATTGCCGGCACCATTTAAGGCACTTCAGATGGGAAATGTATGGAGAGCTGACCGTCCACAAAGAGGTCGTTTCCGTCAGTTTATGCAGTGCGATATTGATATTTTGGGCGAGCCGTCTAATCTGGCTGAGATTGAGTTGATCCTGGCAACATCTACATTGCTTGGAAAACTTGATTTTCATAACTTTACAATCCGTATCAATGACCGTCGATTCTTAAAAGCAATGGCTGCATACAGCGGATTTGAAGAGAAGGATTATGACAGCGTATTCATTACTCTGGATAAGATGGACAAGATTGGTCTGGATGGAGTTCAGAAGGAGTTAGAGGAAAATGGCTATGCGAAAGAATCAGTCGAAAAATATCTCCAGATTTTTAAAGAGATTACGAACGATGTCGAGGGCGTACGCTGGTGTAAAGAGAAACTGGCTGGGTATCTCCCGGAAGAAGCGGCACAGTCGCTGGAGATGATCATTACAAGTGTAGAAAGTGCGAAAGAGGCTGAGTTTAAGATGAGCTTTGATCCAACACTTGTAAGAGGTATGTCTTATTATACAGGAACAATTTTTGAGATTTCAATGGACGAGTTCGGCGGCTCTGTCGGAGGCGGCGGACGTTATGATGAGATGATCGGTAAGTTTACTGGTCAGGATACACCGGCGGTTGGATTTTCAATTGGATTTGAGCGTATTGTTATGCTGCTTTTGGAACGTGGATACAAGATCCCGACAACGAAGGTGAAAAAAGCATATTTGCTTGAGAAAAAGCTTCCACAGGAAAAAATCCTGGAAGTATTAGAGGCTGCAAAAGCTGAGCGTGCTGCAGGAAAACAGATCATGCTTCTGAATATGAAGAAGAATAAGAAATTCCAGAAAGAGCAGCTTCAGCAGCAGGGATATGAAGAAATCGTAGAAGTTTTCAACAGATAATATAAAAACGAAAAGAAAAGAGGAACAAAGTAATGGCAGAATCAATGCAGGGATTACATCGTACACATCGTTGTGGCGAGCTTTCTGCGGCTAATGTCGGAGAGACAGTTACAATTATGGGATGGGTTCAGAAGAATCGTAATAAAGGAGGTCTTGTATTCGTTGATGTACGTGACCGTTCAGGAATTATTCAGGTGGTATTTGAAGATGGTTCATGTGATGCGGATTTAATCGCAAGAGCAGCAAGTCTTCGTTCTGAATATGTAGTAGCAATCGTAGGTAAGGTTGAAAAACGTTCAGGTGCAGTGAATGAGAATCTTGCAACAGGAGAGATCGAAGTGATTCCGGAACAGATGAGAATTTTATCTGAGTCTGAGACACCTCCGTTCCAAATTGAGGAGAACTCTAAAACAAAAGAGGATTTACGTTTGAAATATCGTTATCTGGATTTGAGAAGACCGGATCTTCAGCGTAATTTAATGATGAGAAGTAAGATTGCAACACTGACTCGTCAGTTCCTTGCAGATGAGGGATTCCTTGAGATTGAAACACCAATCCTTGGTAAGACTACACCGGAAGGAGCAAGAGATTATCTTGTACCTAGCCGTATTCATCCGGGAAGCTTCTATGGACTTCCACAGTCACCACAGCTGTACAAACAGCTTTTAATGTGTTCTGGATATGATCGTTATTTCCAGATTGCAAAATGTTTCCGTGACGAGGATTTACGTGCAGACAGACAGCCTGAATTTACACAGATCGATATGGAGCTTTCTTTTGTAGATGAAGAAGATGTTATGGATATCAATGAAAGACTTCTTGCTAAATTGTTTAAAGAGGTTCTTGATATTGATGTAGAGCTTCCGATTCAGAGAATGACATGGCAGGAAGCGATGGACCGTTTCGGTTCTGATAAACCGGATATCCGTTTTGGTATGGAACTTGTAAATGTGACAGAGACAGTAAAAGACAGTGAATTTGTCGTATTTAAAGGTGCTATTGAGAATGGTGGAACTGTTCGCGGTATCAATGCCAAAGGTCAGGGCTCAATGCCTCGTAAGAAGATTGATAAGCTTGTAAGCTTTGCAAAAGATTATGGCGCAAAAGGACTTGCTTATATCGCAATCCAGGAAGACGGAACTGTAAAATCTTCATTTGCTAAATTTATGAGCGAAGAAGAGATGCAGAATCTGATCAAAGCAATGGACGGAGAAAACGGAGACCTTCTTCTTTTCGCAGCAGACAAGAATAAGGTTGTATGGGATGTTTTAGGGGCATTACGTCTGGAACTTGCCCGTCAGTTAGAACTTTTGGATAAAAATGAATACAAATTCCTGTGGATCACAGAATTTCCACTTCTTGAGTGGAGCGAGGAGCAGAATCGTTATACAGCAATGCATCATCCATTTACAATGCCAATGGAAGAAGACTGGCAGTATATCGACACAGATCCGGGACGCGTTCGTGCGAAAGCATATGATATTACATTGAATGGTAATGAGATTGGTGGAGGAAGTATCCGAATCCATCAGAACGATATTCAGGAGAAGATGTTTGAAGTGCTTGGATTTACAAAAGAAGAGGCTTATCGTCAGTTCTCATTCTTGTTAGATGCATTCAAATACGGAGTACCGCCTCACGCCGGACTTGCTTATGGTCTGGACCGTCTGGTTATGCTGATGGCAAAAGTAGACAGCATTCGTGACGTAATGGCATTCCCGAAAGTAAAAGATGCTTCATGTCTTATGACAAATGCACCTAGTCAGGCTGATGATAAACAGCTTGCTGAGTTGGGGCTGGAGTTGAGACCGGAAGAAAGTGCTGAAGAATAAATAATAGAAAAATTTCGAAAAATATAAAAAAATAGAAAAATAGTGTTGACAGACGGAGAAAAGTCGTGTATAGTATATTTTGTTCTGACAAAGAACTGTATATGCGACAGTGGCTCAGCTGGTAGAGTACGACCTTGCCAAGGTCGGGGTCGCGGGTTCGAACCCCGTCTGTCGCTCTCTTTTGAGGAGGAGTGATGCAACATGTTGCATTGCTTCTTTTTTTATAATATTTAGCGAGGGATTACAAGATGATAAAAGCAGTATTATTTGATATGGATGGCGTGATTTTTGATACAGAGCGTATCAACGCAAAAGGATGGAAGAAGGTAGCAGCGAGATATCAAATCGCTTTAACAGATGAACGAATCGGAATGCTTCGAGGAAGAACTGCGGACGTGGCGAGAAATTTATTTCACGAATGGTTTGGAGACGAGGTGGATTATGATGAAGCAAGAGGTGCGAGATTAGAAATGCTGATGCAGCATTTGGATGAGCATGGAACACCATTAAAGCCTGGCGTCAGAGAAATTTTTAGCTACTTAAAAGAAAATTATATAAAAACAGCACTTGCAACATCAACACAGAGGGAGCGAGTGGAAATATATTTTGAAAAAGGAAATCTGCCACTGCAATTTGATGCGATAGTATGTGGACGCGAGGTTAAGAATGGTAAGCCTGCTCCGGATGTATTTTTGAAGGCGGCAGAATTGCTTGGCCTTGAGCCGGGAGAATGTCTTGTAATTGAAGACAGCTATAATGGGATACGTGCTGCAAATACAGCGGGATGTCAGGTTGTTATGGTTCCGGATATGGACGAGCCGACCGAAGAAACAAAGGCAGTTTGTACACAAACATTGGAGTCTTTGTATGATGTAATCCGGTATTTAGATGAATTGAAGAAATTGTCATAAAAATAAAGAAAAATTCAGATATACAAAATGAAAAAAAGAGTTGACAATAGAGTCTGTTTCGTGTATAGTAGTTATTGTTCTGATGCAGAACAACTAACATATGCGACAGTGGCTCAGCTGGTAGAGTACGACCTTGCCAAGGTCGGGGTCGCGGGTTCGAACCCCGTCTGTCGCTCTCTTATTAAGAGCAATGCGAAAGCATTGCTCTTTTGTTTTATCTGGAAGCATTGCTGTTCAAGATAAAACGTGCATCCTCCGTGCCAATCAGCATAGTGATTGACACGGGAGTGAACAGTAACCCTAACCGGCTTTCTATAACAACTTTTTAAAAATTGTACTAGTATTTTTAAAATACCTGTGTTACAATACACAAAATGCATTAGAGTAAAGTATTAAAGTATTAACGGTTTTACAAGACCTTGCAAAGTATTTATAGTAGTCAGGAGAGGAAAACATGAATACAAAAAAGATAAAAGTAGCACTATTAGGAGTTGGTACAGTTGGTACCGGTGTTTATAAATTAATTCAGCGTCGTACGGATGTGATGGTACGGACAATTGGAGCAGAGATGGAAGTAAGCAAGATCCTTGTCCATAATCTGAACAAGCAACGTGAAGGTATCGAGCTTCGCTTTTGACAGACAATTGGCAGGAGATTGTAAATGATCCGGAAATTCAGATTGTCGTAGAAGTGATGGGTGGGATTGAGCCGGCGAGAACGATGATACTTGAAGCATTGCATGCAGGAAAGCATGTTGTGACGGCAAATAAGGATCTCTTAGCTGCACATGGAAAAGAGTTGTTGGATGCTGCGGAAGAAAAGCATTGCGATTTGTTGTTTGAGGCGGCAGTGGCAGGCGGAATTCCGATTATCCGACCATTGAAGCAATGTCTTGCGGGAAATGAGATTGATGAAGTGATCGGTATTGTAAATGGTACGACAAATTATATTTTAACGAAGATGTTTGAAGAGAACATGAGCTTTGAAGAAGCACTGGCTAAGGCTACGGAGCTTGGATATGCGGAGGCTGATCCGACAGCAGATGTAGAAGGTCTGGATGCAGGACGTAAGGTTGCAATCATGGCATCGATCGCATTTCATTCAAGGGTTGTATTTGACGATGTCTATACAGAAGGAATCACAAAGATTACTGCAGATGATATTGCATATGCAAAAGAATTTGACAGCGTGATCAAATTACTTGGTGTTGCACATAATACTGAGGGCGGAATTGAAGTCGGGGTCTATCCGATGCTGTTGAATAAAGAGCATCCTCTGGCATCCGTAAGAGATTCTTTTAATGCTGTATTTGTACATGGAGATGCAGTAGATGATGCAATGTTCTACGGACGCGGAGCAGGAGAGCTTCCTACAGCAAGTGCAGTTATGGGAGATATCATTGATGTTGCCAGAAATATTGAGTATGGATGCAATGGCCGAATCAGTTGTACATGTTATAGAGAAACGCCGATCAAAAAGTTTGATGAGGTAGAAAATAAGTTTTTCCTTCGTATGCAGGTGAAGAACCAGCCGGGTGTGCTGGCAAGTATTGCGACAGTATTTGGAAGTCATGGCGTAAGTATTGCAAGAGTTGTTCAGAAGCATATAAAAGGAGACCAGGCCGAGCTTGTTATCGTGACAGATAAGGTGAGAGAAGATTATTTGAAAAATGCACTGGAACAGTTGAGAGATATTGAAAATATTTTTGAAATCAGCAGTGTGATCCGAGAATATTAGGAGATTATAAAACTTAAGATAAATAAAGAAATTGCTTTTGGGTAAAAATGGTTAGTTAAAACAAACTTCTTCGTGAGATTTATTTACAAAAAGAAAAAACTGTGTTATAACTTAATATAGCAAGCTAGCGAATGTATAGCAACAAAAAGCTGCGCTCACAGAAAAACACCATAGCAAGTAGTTGTTTTTCTGTGAGCCTTATTCATGTGAAGAGGCCAAAGGAGGAAGTTTATAATGAGTTATGCAGATAAAGTATTTATCGATATGTGTAAGGATATTATAGAGAACGGGACAAGTACAGAAGGCGAGAAAGTGCGCCCGGTGTGGGAGGACGGCACATCTGCTTATACGATTAAAAAGTTTGGTGTGGTAAATCGATATGATTTATCGAAAGAATTTCCGGCGCTGACACTGAGAAGAACAGGAATTAAGAGTTGTACAGATGAGCTTCTCTGGATCTGGCAGAAAAAGTCGAACAATATCCATGATTTGAACAGTCATATCTGGGACAGTTGGGCGGATGAGGACGGCTCAATCGGAAAAGCATACGGATATCAGATGCAGGTGAAACATCAGTATAAAGAAGGAATGATGGATCAGGTGGACCGCGTGATCTATGATTTGAAGAACAATCCGTACAGTCGTCGTATTATGACTAATATTTATGTACATCAGGATCTGCATGAGATGAATCTTTATCCATGTGCATACAGTATGACATTCAATGTGACAAAGGAAGCGGGAAGCGATAAGCTTACTTTGAATGGAATCCTCAACCAGCGTTCTCAGGATGTTCTGGCAGCAAATAACTGGAACGTTTGTCAGTATGCAGTTCTTTTACACATGCTGGCACAGGTTTGTGATATGAAGGTAGGAGAATTTGTACATGTCATTGCAGATGCACATATTTATGACAGACACGTGCCGCTTATTAAGGAACTGATATCAAGAGAGCCGCTTCCGGCACCGACATTCTGGTTAAATCCGGAAGTAAAAGATTTTTACGATTTCACACCGGATGATGTAAGACTGGATAATTATGAAACGCATCCACAGATAAAAAATATTCCGATAGCAGTGTAGGAGGTTTTAGATAATGAATGCAATAGCAGCAGTAGATGCAAACTGGGCAATAGGAAATAAAAACAGACTTTTAACAAGTATTCCGGCGGATATGAAGTTTTTCAGAGAGAAGACAATTGGACATGTTGTTGTAATGGGAAGAAAAACTTTGGAAAGCTTCCCAAACGGGCTGCCTCTTAAGAACAGAGTTAATATCGTGTTGACAGAGAACCGTTCTTATAAGGTAAAAGATGCGATTATCGTGCATACAAAAGAAGAATTGTTGGAAGAATTAAAAAAATATGATTCAAATGAGCTGTATGTAATCGGAGGAGGAAGCATTTACGAGATGCTGATCCCATATTGTGATACAGCGTATATCACAAAGATCAATCATGTATATGCAGCAGATACGTATTTCCCAAATCTGGATCAGATGGATGATTGGGAGATGACGGAGGTCAGTGAGGAGCAGACTTGTTTTGATTTGGAATATGTATTCGCAAAATATGAACGTAAATAATCAAAAAAGAAATAAAAAGAAGAAAAGAAATTTTATATTCAGAGGTGTGAGTATACTCTGTACAATCGTATTTCTGGTCAGTGGATTATGTGGCTGCACAGCAGGTGGTAATAGAGAAGAAAATCTTCCAAAAGACCAGAAGAAACTTCGGGTTGTGACAACTATTTTCCCGCAGTACGATTTTGTACGGCAGATAGCGGGAGACAATGTGTCACTTACCATGCTTTTGAAACCAGGAGAGGAAACACATTCTTACGAACCAACACCACAGGATATCATTGCAATCCAGAATGCAGACTTGTTTATTTATGTCGGCGGAGAGAATGACGAGTGGGTGGAAGATATTTTGGAATCACCGGAGATGGAAGATGTGAAGAGACTTCGTCTGGTAGATTGTGTTGGAAATATTCTTGCAGAAGAGCATGTGGAAGGAATGAAAGAAGAGCGTGGGCATTCTCATGAAGATGAGGAAGAGGAGAGCCACGATGAAGAGGAACATTTTCTTCATTCTGCCGAAGAAACGGAAGAAGAGCATAATGAGCATGTACACACGATGGATGAGCATGTCTGGACATCACCGGGCAATGCGATTGACATTGTAGAGCATATCACAGAGGAATTATGTTCTTTGGATTCAGAGCATGGACAGACATACAAAGATAATGCAGAAGCGTATGAGACACAGTTAAAGGAGTTGGATACAGCGTTTCGCGATGTAGTGGAAAATGCGAAGAATCATACACTCTTGTTTGGAGACCGTTTCCCATTTCGATATTTTGCGGCAGAGTATGGACTGGATTATTATGCAGCATTTTCGGGTTGTGCATCAGATACAGAACCAAGTGCGGCAACGATGGCATTTCTGATTAATAAGGTGAAAGAAGAACATATCCCGGTCGTGCTGAAGATGGAGCTTAGTAATGATAATATTGCAAATGCGATTGCGGAGGCGTGTGATGTTCCGGTGAAAGTATTTTACAGCAGTCATAATATTAGTGCTAAGCAGTTTGAAGCGGGAGTAACTTATTTGGATTTAATGAAAGAAAATGTAGAAACGTTAAAGGAGGCTTTGAGATAATGGCTTTGATTCAATGTGAAAATATATCAATTGCATACGAAGGTCAGACAGTCATTGAGGATTTATCATTTCAGATGGATCAAGGGGATTATCTTTGTATTGTCGGGGAGAATGGTTCTGGAAAGAGTACTTTAGTCAAGAGTCTTTTGGGGTTAAAGAGTCCGTCGAAGGGGAAAATTATTTTCGGAGATGGATTGCTTCAAAGAGAGATTGGGTACCTTCCACAGCAAAATGATGTGCAGAAGGATTTTCCGGCAAGTGTGTATGAAGTAGTATTGTCAGGACGGTTAAATGGACGTGGTTTTCATCCATTTTACAAAGCAGAGGATAAGAGGCGGGCAAAAGAAAATATGCAGCTTTTAGGAATCGATGACCTTGCAAGAAGTTGTTTTCGAGATTTGTCCGGCGGACAGAAGCAGAGAGTTCTGCTCGCAAGAGCTTTGTGTGCGACAAAGAAGCTTCTTCTTCTGGATGAGCCGGTGACAGGGCTTGATCCAATCGTGACAGCAGAGTTTTATCAACTGATCAAAGAGATAAATCAGAAGTCAGGGATTGCTGTTGTGATGGTCTCTCATGATATTGAAAGTGCACTTCGAGATGCAACACACATTTTACATTTGCAGGAAAATGCAAGGTTTTTCGGGACGACAGAGGATTATAAGAAGAGTGCTGTCGGCAGACAATATATTAAAAGTGGACAGATTGATGTTCAGGAAGCGGTAGTAGAGGAACGTCTGAAACAGATGGAAGGGGGAGATAAGTCATGAATACAATGATTGAGATGCTCTCCTATCCATTTATGGTGAGGGCGTTTACAGTAGGAATTCTGGTCTCTTTATGTTCCGCACTTTTGGGTGTGAGCCTGGTATTAAAGAGGTATTCGATGATAGGTGATGGCTTGTCGCATGTGGGATTTGGCGCACTTGCAGTTGCAGCAGCGTTAAATGTAGCACCGCTGGCGGTCGCAATTCCGGTCGTGATCATTGCGGCGATACTTCTTCTTAGGGTGAACAGTAGCAGTGTGCTCAAAGGTGATTCGGCGATTGCACTGATTTCTACCAGTGCACTTGCAATCGGTGTTATGGTAATATCCATGACAACAGGAATGAATACAGATGTTTACAATTACATGTTTGGAAGTATTCTGGCAATGAGTGCAGATGATGTCCGCATGAGTGTGATTTTATCGGTAGTCGTATTATTGTTGTATATATTTTTCTATAATAAAATATTTGCGATTACATTTGATGAAATATTTGCAAAAGCAACAGGTGTGAAAGCTGATTTATATAATACATTGATCGCAGTTCTGACAGCTGTGACAATCGTGCTCGGAATGAGAATGATGGGAACATTGCTGATTTCCAGTTTAATTATATTTCCGGCACTTACATCTATGCGAGTCTGCAAGACATTTCGAGGAGTGATTGTAAATTCAGCGATTATTTCTGTTGTGTGCTTCTGCATTGGCATTTCGGTGTCATACTTTTTTGCAACTCCGGCAGGAGCCAGTGTGGTTGTTGTAAATCTGGCATTTCTCGGTATTTATACAATAATCGGATTTATCAGACAGCGAAAATAACGTTTGCAAATAGGACGTTTTTATAAAGGGAGGTTTTTCTATGAAACAGATTTCAGGTAATAAGTTATTAGTAAAAGCATTGAAAGAAGAAGGGGTAGACACATTATTTGGTTATCCGGGGGCTTGTACGATCGATATTAGTGATGAGCTTTATAAACAGGATGATATACGTGTGATTCTGCCTCGACATGAGCAGGCTTTGGTTCATGCTGCCGATGCATATGCCCGTACGACAGGTAAAGTCGGAGTCTGTCTTGTAACAAGCGGACCGGGAGCGACGAACCTTGTAACAGGTCTTGCAACAGCAAACTATGACAGTGTGCCATTGGTATGTTTTACTGGTCAGGTTTCAAGACATTTAATCGGAAACGATGCTTTTCAGGAAGTAGATATCGTAGGTATTACAAGAAGTATTACGAAGTACGGTGTTACTGTTCATAAACGTGAGGACCTGGGTCGTATTATCAAAGAAGCCTTTTATATAGCAAGAACAGGGAAACCGGGTCCGGTACTGATTGACCTTCCAAAAGATGTTATGGCAGAGCTTGGAAGTGCAGAGTACCCGAAATCTGTAAATATACGTGGATACAAACCAACTACAGCTGTTCATATCGGACAGTTGAAACGAGCTTTGAAAATGCTTGGAAAAGCAGAACGACCGTTATTTCTTGCAGGTGGCGGAGTGATTATTGCAGATGCAAAAGAGGCATTTAAAGAAGTTGTAGAGAAGACAAACGTACCGGTTGTTACAACTATTATGGGACGTGGTGCGATTCCGACGAACCATCCATTGTTTATTGGAAACCTTGGTATGCACGGTGCGTATGCGGCCAATATGGCAGTCAGCGAGTGTGATCTGTTATTTTCTATCGGAACGAGATTTAACGATCGTATTACAGGAAAATTACATGAGTTTGCCCCACATGCACAAATTGTCCACATAGATATTGATACAGCGGCCATTTCGCGAAATATCCATGTTGACGTGCCGATTGTTGCAGATGCGAAAGATGCCATTACAAAAATGAATGAATATGTTGTTCCATGTAAGACGAAGAAATGGCTGGATGAAATCGATGAGTGGCAGCATGTACACCCGTTGACGATGAAAAAGCATGCAGAAATGGGACCGATGGATATTATCGGGGAGATTAACAGACAGTTTGATGAGGCAATCATTGTAACGGATGTAGGTCAGCATCAGATGTTTGCGGCACAGTTTACAGAAATTACAGAGAAGAAGCAGATTATTATGTCAGGCGGACTTGGAACGATGGGATATGGATTCCCGGGAGCAATCGGAGCAAAACTGGGCAATCCGGATAAGCCGGTCATTATGATCTCAGGAGATGGCGGTATGCAGATGAACATTCAGGAATTTGCAACTGCAGTATTGGAAGAACTTCCTGTTATCTTATGTGTATTTAACAATACATATCTTGGAATGGTACGTCAGTGGCAGAAATTATTCTATGGAAAACGTTATGGAATGACAGATTTGCGCGCGGGTGCTTTGACAAGAAGAACAAATGGAGAAGAAAAGCCGGAGTATACACCGGACTTCATTAAGCTGGCCGAGAGTTATGGAGCAAAGGGTATACGTGTTACAAAAACAGATGAGATTGCAGCAGCATTTGAAGCGGCTAAGAAAAATACAAAAGTTCCGACATTGATTGAATTTATCATTGATCCGGAAGAAATGGTATTCCCAATGATTAAGCCGGGCGGAACATTGGAAGAAATGATCATAGAGTGTTAGGAGGACTGAAAAAATGGAGAATAGTATAAAGAAAAGATGGATTTCATTGTATGTAGAAAATCAGGTAGGTGTTCTTTCGAAAATTTCAGGACTCTTTTCCGGAAAAGCATATAACCTGGATAGTCTGACAGTAGGAACAACAGAAGATCCTACAGTATCACGAATGACGATCGCAACAGTCAGTGATGATGAAACATTTGAACAGATAAAAAAACAATTGAATCGAATGGTAGAAGTGATTAAAGTAATCGACTTTACAGATTTATTTGTCCGTATGAAAGAAATTTTATATGTAAAGGTTAAGAAATGCAGCAGAGAAGATAAGGCAGAGCTGTTTCGAATTGCAGAGACATATAAAGCAAAACCGATGGATATCGGAAGAGACAGTCTTCTGATTGAATTCGTTCAGACTGCAACAAAGAATGATGCGGTTATCAAACTGATGAAGGAAGAGTTCCAGAATATTGAGGTTGTACGTGGCGGAAGTGTTGGAATTGAGTCGATTAGCATGATGGAAAGATAAAAAAATATAAAAAAACAGAGCGCACTCTTGAATTTTCTTTTTAATCGTATTATAATCGACTAAAGATAGAAAGCTTGATATTGGAATGGAGGAATCACAGATGGATAAGAAAAATATTGATTGGGAGAACCTTGGATTTGGATATGTTCAGACAGAGAAGCGTTATGTTTCAAACTTCAAAGATGGAAAATGGGATGATGGAGTCCTGACAGAAGACGCAAACATCGTTCTGAATGAATGTGCAGGAGTACTTCAGTATGCACAGACAGTATTTGAAGGTATGAAAGCATATACAACAGAAGATGGACGAATTGTTGTATTCCGCCCTGATTTGAATGCAAAACGTATGGTTGATTCTGCGAAGAGACTCGAGATGCCTCCGTTCCCAGAAGAGAGATTTGTAGATGCGATTGAAAAGGTTGTTAAGGCAAATGCTGAATATGTACCGCCATACGGTTCAGGAGCAACTTTGTATTTAAGACCTTATATGTTTGGAAGTAATCCGGTTATCGGAGTAAAACCTGCCAATGAGTACCAGTTCCGTATTTTTGCGACACCGGTAGGACCATACTTCAAAGGTGGAGCAAAACCTGTAACAATCTGTATTTCAGATTTTGACCGTGCTGCACCGCATGGAACAGGACATATCAAGGCTGGATTGAACTATGCTATGAGCCTGCATGCAATTGTAACAGCTCATGCAAATGGATTTGATGAGAACATGTATCTTGATTCTGCTACAAGAACAAAAGTAGAAGAGACAGGTGGAGCAAACTTTATTTTTGTAACAAAAGATAATAAAGTTGTAACTCCTCATTCAAATACAATTCTTCCATCTATTACAAGACGTTCTCTGATGTATATTGCAGAGCATTATCTTGGACTTGAAGTAGAAGAAAGAGATGTATATGTAGAAGAACTGAAAGATTTTGCAGAGTGTGGTCTGTGTGGAACAGCAGCCGTTATCTCACCGGTAGGCAAAGTTGTTGATCACGGAAAAGAGATCTGCTTCCCAAGCGGAATGGAGAAGATGGGACCAATCACTCAGAAATTGTATGATACATTGACAGGTATCCAGATGGGACGTATCGAAGCTCCGGAAGGATGGCTGAAAGTAATCGAATAATTTGGATAATATTTCAGATATAATTTGAAAAAAAATAGCCTGTAAAGTATTTGTAAGGTGGATAAAAGAGGGTGCATTCACAAAAAATGTGAATTGCATCTTCTTTTTTTGACAAGGATGTTTACAAGCATTTTACAGAATGATATGATAAAATGAAATGGAATTTTAGAATGGAAGTAAAGCAGTAATGAAAAGGTGTATATATACCCTTGCTTTTTTCTGTATGCTTTGTTTTGGATGGATGTTGAATCCCTTGACGGTGCATGCGGAGATTGCATCAGACCGGGCGTTTGATGGAGCAGTGTGGGAGAAGATTATAGAGGATGATACAGAGGCGGCAGAGGGCGTCGTACAATCTATGTGTGTGACAGATTATTACATCATTATGATGGAGAATGTTGCAGAGGATGGAACGACACCGGATATTATAAAAGCATATTACCGGTATGACCATGACGAGAATGGACAGCCTGTTGAACGGTATTCCCTTGCAAAACGTGTGCAGGATATGTGTTATGAACATTGTAACGGAATGGCATTTAACCCAAATACGCGGGAAATCGTGGTTGCGTTGTACACAAGCTATAATGCGGAAAACCGAGGCTGTGTTTTTTTGCTGGATGCGGATACATTGGAATTCAAAGGCCGGATGAAGATTTCAGATGATTATAATATACTTGGAATCGGTTATGATCAAACGGAGGATTGTTATTATATTCAGACAAATGCAGATGGTGGATATACATTTAAAAAGCTGGACAGTCAGTTTCAGATTGTAGATGATTACGGAACGATGGAAGGCTATTCTAAGGGAACAAATTTTCAGGATCTTTGTGTAAGCGGAGATTATATCATTAATTTACCCTTGACCTTAAATATGGGAATCGGTGATTATATTAACATGTATTCTATCTCCAGAAGAGTGATGGTGTCGGATACACAGATGAATTTCAATTTTGAAGGAGTAAGTGCAGATGAACCGGAAAGTATCTGTGAATTAGAACCTGGATTATTTGCGGTAACAGTGACGCAGTCATATGCAGACGGAAGAAGAACTGTGGCGGTCTATAAGACGATGGTTCCTTATAATTTTCCGGCAGCAGATATACAAAAGAGTACAGAGCCGATAAGTGAAGATGTGAGTACACCGGAAATAGTGGCAAGTGAAAAACAAGAAAATCAGCATGTTATCTCAACTCCTGTAAAGCAAAAGATATCAAGTCTTGCAAAGTTAAAGAGCAAGATCAAGCTGCCATCAGTAAAACAGGTTTTGAAGGTTGTATTATTGCTTGTAGTTGCAATTGTTATATTCCTTGCATTTTATATGCGGCTTATTGCCATCAGACGAGAACGTCAGCGCAAGCTGGAAAAGGCAAGAAGAGAGCGAAAAGCAATCAGAGAGAAATACGAGGACAAAGAAAGAAGAATATATTGATAAACGAGGTAGAAGATGGAAGCATATACAAGTTTTGCAGTAGTGTATGATACGTTCATGGATAATGTGCCTTATGAAGAATGGGGAGAATATTTACATGGATTGTTATTGGAATATGGGGTGGAAGACGGGCTGGTTTTGGACCTTGGATGCGGAACCGGAACAATGACTGAAATTTTAGCTTCAAAGGGCTATGATATGACCGGAGTAGATTTTTCGGAAGAAATGTTAGATATTGCAATGCAGAAACGCACGAAGAGTGGACATGATATATTATATCTGATGCAGGATATGCGGGGATTTGAATTGTATGGAACAGTCAGAGCCATTGTAAGCGTTTGTGATTCTATGAATTATCTTACAGAAGATGGTGATTTGGAGCAGGTGTTCAGACTTGCCAATAATTATCTGGATCCGGGCGGATTATTTATTTTTGATATGAATACGGAATATAAATATCGCGAAATGCTGGGGGACCAGACAATTGCAGAAGAACGTGAGAATTGTAGTTTTATTTGGGACAACTATTATTACGAGGAAGAAAAGATCAATGAATATCAGTTATCTTTGTTTGTGGAAGACCCGGTTTTAAGTGAAAAGACGGGACAGGATATTTGCAGAAAATTTCAAGAGATGCACTATCAGAGAGCATACAGTCTCGCAGAAGTAAAGGCAGCATTGGAAGTGGCAGGGATGGAGTTTATTGCGGCTTACGATGCATTTACAAGGAATCCGGTGCATCAGGAAAGTGAGCGTATGTATATCATTGCGAGAGAACAGGGAAAGTAAGAGAGGAGAATAGATATGTCAGATTATATAGTAAGAGCAACAGCGGCAAATACACAGATTCGTGCATTTGCTGCATCAACAACAGAATTGGTAGAGGAGGCACGCAAGCGTCATCAGACAAGTCCGGTTGCGACAGCAGCGCTGGGACGTCTGCTTACAGCCGGTGTCATGATGGGAAGTATGATGAAGAATGACAGTGATGTATTGACATTACAGATTCAGTGTGGCGGTGAGATCGGAGGAATGACGGTGACTGCAGACAGTCACGGAGATGTAAAAGGATATGTGAATAATCCGGATGTTATGCTGCCGCCAAAGAATGGCAAGCTGGATGTTGGAGGCGCATTGGGACCGGGATTTTTGAATGTAATCAAAGATATGGGACTAAAAGAGCCATATTCAGGACAGACTATGCTTCAGACAGGTGAGATTGCAGAAGATCTGACATATTATTTTGCAACATCAGAGCAGGTACCATCATCTGTCGGTTTGGGTGTTTTGATGGAGAAAGACAATACAGTGCGTTGCGCCGGTGGATTTATTGTACAGGTAATGCCATTTGTAGATGATGAGGTTCTTGATAAATTAGAGGCCAATATTCAGAAGATTCAATCTGTAACAGCGATGCTTGATAATGGACATACTCCGGAAGAGATGCTGAATCAGGTTTTGGAAGGGCTGGATGTAGAGATTACAGATACGCTTCCTGCTAAATTTAGCTGTAATTGCTCAAAGGATAGAATTGAAAAAGCAATTATCAGCATTGGTAAAAAGGAAATACAGGCTATGATCGATGATGATAAACCGATTGAAGTGAAGTGTCATTTCTGTAATACAGCGTATAAATTTGAAGTGGAAGAGTTAAAAAAGCTGCTTAAGAAGGCAACGAGATAACACGATTAATATCATGACAATGAAAGTTCTAAGCGAAAAGAACCGGATAAGAAACAGGAGTGATGAAAGATGAAACAGGGATTTGTAAAGGTTGCAGCCGTAACACCAAATCTTCAGGTTGCAGATGTAGAGTACAATACAGGAAAAATTTGTGAGGCAATTGATGCAGCTTACGAGAACAGAGCGAAAGTGGTTGTTTTCCCGGAGCTGTGTATTACAGGGTATACGTGTAGTGATCTGTTTTTGCAGGATATATTGTTGGAAGAGTCAAAAAAGGCATTATTAAAAATAGCAAAATATACAAGAGACAAGGATATGCTGATTTTTGTCGGAATGCCGCTTATGCAGGATGGAAAGCTTTACAATGTGGCAGCAGCCTTAAATAAGGGAGATATTTTAGGATTTACTACAAAAACATTTCTTCCAAATTATGGTGAATTTTATGAAATGCGTCAATTTACACCGGGACCAAAAGAAGCCAGATGGATTTTGTTTGAGGGAAATAAAGTTCCGTTTGGTCCGCAGATTTTGTTTGAATGTACAACGATGCCAAATCTTGTAGTTTCAGCTGAAATATGTGAAGATGTATGGGCTCCTATGCCGCCTAGTATTCAGGCTGCATTAGGAGGAGCAACACTTATAGTGAACTGTTCAGCCAGTGATGAGACGATTGGTAAGAGCAGTTATAGAAGAGAGCTGATCAAAGGACAGTCAGCACGTCTGCTTGCCGGATATATTTATGCCAATGCGGGAGAGGGCGAGTCAACAACAGATCTTGTGTTTGGCGGACATAATATTATTGCCGAGAATGGTTCTATATTGAGAGAATCAAGAAGATTTGTGAATAGAGCAATTTATTCGGAGATTGATATCAATCGTCTGGTCGGTGAGAGACGTAAGAATACAACATTTCAGGTAAATGATGTACCAGGCTGATACGTGTTCCTTTTTATCTTGAGATGGAGAAGACCTATCTTACAAGAAAATTTTCAAAACATCCATTTGTGCCATATAACGAGCGTGAGAAGGCAAGAAGATGTGAGGAAATTTTAAATATCCAGGCAATGGGATTGAAAAAACGTCTTGCACATACACATGCGAAGACAGCGGTAGTTGGAATATCAGGCGGCTTGGATTCTACGCTTGCATTGATTGTAACGGCAAGAGCATTTGATATGCTAAAGAAAGATAAAAAGCAGATTATAGCGGTTACAATGCCTTGTTTTGGAACAACAGACCGCACCTATCAGAATGCCTGCAAGATGTCGAAACAACTTGGAGCAACGCTTATAGAAGTGCCAATCGCAGAGGCAGTGAATATTCATTTCCGTGATATCGGACACGATCCGAAGGATCACAGTGTAACATATGAAAATGGACAGGCGAGAGAGCGTACACAGGTCTTGATGGATATTGCAAATAAAGATGGCGGTATGGTTATCGGTACAGGTGATTTGTCAGAGCTGGCGCTTGGATGGGCAACATACAATGGTGATCATATGTCTATGTATGGGGTAAATGCTTCGATTCCAAAGACACTGGTAAGACATCTTGTACAGTATGCGGCGGATACGACAGTAGATAAAGAGTTAAAGCAAGTACTTTATAATGTGCTGGATACACCGGTAAGTCCGGAATTATTGCCTCCGAAAGACGGGAATATCGCACAGAAGACAGAAGACTTGGTCGGACCATATGAATTACATGATTTTTATTTGTATTATTTACTTCGTTTTGGGTTTGAACCAAGCAAGATTTTCCGTCTTGCAAAATATACATTTGAAGATACATATGATGATGTTACAATTTTGAAATGGCTGGAGACATTCTGTAAAAGATTTTTTGCACAGCAGTTTAAACGTTCATGCCTTCCGGATGGACCAAAAGTAGGTAGTGTAGCATTATCTCCGAGAGGAGACTGGAGAATGCCAAGTGATGCCTGCGTAGCAGTGTGGCTGAAGGATTTGGAGAATATTTCGTTGTCAGATATTTAAAAGAATAAGTTGTTAGCTGTGAAGAGTTTTTCTTCGCAGACAGATAATAAAGAAAAGAGGCAGGATATCCGTTGAATGGACAACCTGCCTCTTTTCTCTTTAGGTGTTGAAATAAGTATAGATATAAAAATTAAAGTGAAATACGTGTACCAGTTACTCCATTGATACCATCCTTTGCTTTTTCAAGTAATGTGATCAGTGCCTGACGACCAGGTTTTGATTCTGCAAAGTCAACCGCAGCCTGAACTTTTGGAAGCATAGAACCAGGAGCGAAGTGACCTTCTTCCATGTACTGTTTTGCTTCATCAACTGTCATATGATCAATCCATTTTTCATCTGGTTTTCCATAGTTTACAGCAACTTTTTCTACAGCTGTAAGGATGATGAGGAAGTCAGCGTCCAGATTTTTAGCCATCAGACAGCTTGCGAAGTCTTTATCGATAACTGCGCTGGCACCTTTTAAGTGATTTCCCTGCAATGTAACAGGAATACCGCCACCACCACAAGCGATAACAAGTTCACCTGCATTAACCATGTTACGGATTGTTCCAATCTCAACGATTTCCTGTGGCTTTGGAGAAGCAACAACACGGCGATATCCACGTCCTGCATCCTCTTTCATGATATAGTTATATTTCTCAGCCATCTCATCAGCTTGTTCTTTTGTTAAGAAACGTCCGATTGGTTTTGATGGATTTTCGAAAGCCGGATCATTTTCATCTACACGAACCTGTGTGATCATTGTAGCAACCGGAATATCTGTGATTCCACGATTTAACAATTCTTCACGTAATGCATTCTGCAAGTCATAACCGATGTAAGCCTGGCTCATCGCAACACAAACAGAAAGTGGTGTGTTAGGCTGTTTTTCATCTTCATGAGTTAAAGCAAGCATAGCATTATTAATCATACCAACTGTGGTCCGTTACCATGTGCAACAACAACTTCACAGCCTTCTTCAATCAGATCAACGATTGCACGAGCTGTAATTTTAACTGCTGCCATCTGCTCTGGAAGTGTATTGCCAAGAGCATTTCCCCCGAGAGCAATGACAATTCTCTTCTTTTTAGACATTTTATATCCCTCCAAATGAAATTTTTGTTTTAAAACCAGAAGCGAAACAGGTTCGCTTCTGGTTCGTTATAAGACTATGTTTAATTTGTGCTCAAAATCTTATTCGAAAATTCTAGGGCATCCTCTTTCTTCCAGTTTTTTCAAGATCTCTGTTGGATTCTCGAATTTAGCAAGGAAGATCATAGCTGCGATGATATATGGTTTGAAGCTAGCTTCTTTGTAAAGTGGATCTCTGTAACGATCGAATACAGAAGCATCTACTTCACCTTCTTCACAGCTTACGCCTGAGATATCAGCTGGCAGACAGTGCATGTAAAGAGCTTTTCCGTCTTTTGTTGTAGCCATAAGCTCTTCTGTACAAGCCCAATCTTTGTGCTCTGCGTTCTGAGCAAGAAGTTCTTTCTCAAGTTCTTTGATACCTTCTGTATCACCATTTCCGTACAGTTCTGTACGTTTTTCCATAGCTGCGAATGGAGCCCAGCTCTTTGGATATACGATATCAGCATCTTTGAAAGCTTCTGCCATGTTGTTTGTTTTTGTGAATGATCCGCCTGATTTTTTAGCGTTTTCTTCAGCAACTTTTTCTACATCTTCAAATACTTCGTATCCTTCTGGATGAGCAAGAACAACATCCATTCCGAAACGTGTCATAAGTCCGATGATTCCCTGTGGAACTGAAAGTGGTTTACCATAAGATGGAGAGTAAGCCCATGTCATAGCAAGTTTTTTACCTTTCAAATTCTCAACTCCGCCGAACTCGTGGATGATGTGAAGCATATCAGCCATTGCCTGTGTTGGGTGGTCGATATCGCACTGAAGGTTAACAAGTGTAGGTTTCTGCTCTAAGATACCGTCTTTGTTTCCCTGTGTTACAGCGTCAACAACTTCGTGCATATATTTGTTACCTTTTCCGATGTACATATCATCACGGATACCGATTACATCAGCCATGAAAGAAATCATGTTAGCTGTTTCACGAACTGTTTCACCGTGAGCAACCTGAGATTTTCCTTCGTCAAGATCCTGAACTTCAAGACCTAACAGGTTACAAGCAGAAGCGAAAGAGAAACGTGTACGTGTAGAGTTATCACGGAATAAAGAGATTCCAAGTCCACTTTCAAATACTTTTGTAGAGATGTTGTTTTCTCTCATGTAACGAAGAGCGTCAGCTACTGTAAATACAGCTTCGATTTCGTCGTCTGTTTTCTCCCATGTTAAGAAGAAATCACCATTGTACATCTCTTTGAAGTTTAATGCGTTTAATTTGTCAATATATCCCTGTAATTTTGCGTCCATTATAAAATCCTCCTAATAATTGTTTTTTAATACTTGTTTTAATGGATGGCGTCCGGCAGACCAGACGCCTGAATTGGTTTTGAGTATATAATGCTAAGCTCAATGAGGTAACACATTCGGACATCGACTCGGAAGGACCTCGTCTGATGCCGAAGTGTACACAATCGCTAAGCTCAATGCAATTTCGCTAAGCGATTAGTGCATTATTTCACATATGATTTTGGAAGAGCAGCGTAAACTGCAGCACATGTAACAAGATCCTGTTTCCATGTCTTCTCGTTTGGTGCGTGAGCCTGAGCCTCTGCTCCAGGTCCGAATCCGATACAAGGGATTCCGTTACGTCCCATGATAGATACACCGTTTGTAGAGAATGTCCATTTATCTGTTAATGGACGAGCCTGTCTCATCTCAAGTGTCTCTTCAGCACCGATACGTGCATCTCCGTAAAGTCCTGTATAAGCTTCTTCAAGAGCTTTTGTTACAGCATGGTCTTTTGGAATAGCCCATGTTGGGAAGTAGCACTCGATTTCATATACACATCCTGTGTAAGAAGGACGGTCATAGTTGTACATAGAAACTGTTACGTCATCACCGTATTTCTGTACGCTAGGTAAAGCACGGATCTCATCTAAGCAGCTTTCCCATGTCTCTCCGAATGTCATACGACGGTCAAGAGATACTGAGCAAGAGTCAGCTACTGCACAACGGCTTGGAGATGTGTAGAAAATCTGAGATGTTGTAACTGTACCACGTCCAAGGAAACGAGCTTCTTCGTAATCTTTGTTGTATTTAGGATCAAGCATTTTAACAAGACCTTTGATTTCTGTTCCGTCTTCAGCGTCGTTCTCGTTCAAAGCACGGATATCCTGGAGAATGTCAGCCATTTTGTAAATAGCATTGTCTCCACGCTCTGGAGCAGAACCATGGCAAGAAACACCTTTAACGTCAACGCGGATTTCCATACGTCCACGCTGTCCACGATAGATACCACCATCTGTAGGCTCTGTAGAAACTACAAATTCAGGACGAACTTTGTCTTCGTTGATGATGTACTGCCAGCAAAGACCATCACAGTCTTCTTCCTGAACTGTACCAACAACCATTACTTTGTATCCTTCTGGAATAAGATTCTGTTCTTTCATAATCTTAGCACCATAAACAGCAGATACGATACCGCCACACTGATCAGATACTCCACGTCCACCGATCTCTGTCTCTGTCTCATATCCTTCATATGGATCGAATGTCCAGTTGTCGATGTTACCGATACCTACTGTATCAATATGAGCATCAAATGCGATGATCTTGTCGCCTGTTCCCATATATCCGATTACATTTCCCTGAGGATCGATCTGAACTTCATCAAATCCTACTTTTTTCATCTCAGCAGCGATAGTGTCGATATGAGCTTTCTCATCACAGCTTTCTCCTGGGTTTTTTACGATTGCACGTAAGAATGCAGTCATTTCTTTCTCATATCCCTGTGCAGCCTCTTTGATTTTGTTTAAATCCATTGTTAAAAATCCTCCTTTTTAAAATATAAATTAATTTTTTCCTATTATATAAGTCTTATTAGACTTATTTTTCATTTCCATCCCAAACGATTGATTCATAACGTTCTGGGTCTGTGTTACCTTCTGTAGAGAAGAGTAATACTTTTGAGTTTTCATCTAATCCAAGATGTTCTCTTAATTCTTTGTATTCGTCCATCATCATGATGCAAGCAAGTGTTCCGAATGGAGCAGCTCCTGATTCACCAGATGTAACCGGTTTGTCTCCTTTGATAGGAGCAGCAAGCATACGCATACCTTTAGCAGCAACCCAGTCAGGAGTAGCAATGAATGTATCTACATGGTTTTTCAAAATATCCCATGAAATTGTGTTTGGTTCACCACAAGCAAGACCAGCCATGATAGTAACCATATCGCCGTCTACGATCTGGATACTTCCGTCACCAACAGAAGCACCTTTGTAAAGACATGCAGCAGCTTCAGCTTCTACAACAACAACTTTCGGTGGATTTTCCGGATATCTGTTAGCGAAGTAACCCTGAACAGCACCGGCAAGTGATCCAACACCAGCCTGGATAAATACGTGTGTAGGACGCTCGCATCCATAATCTTGAAGCTGATCATAAGCCTCCATAGCCATTGTTCCATATCCCTGCATGATCCAAGCTGGAATTTCTTCGTATCCGTCCCAAGCTGTATCCTGAACCATGATTCCGTTCTCTGTCTTCATAGCCATGTCATTTGCCATACGAACACATTCATCGTAGTTGTATTCTTCGATAGTAGCTGTAGCACCCTCAGCAAGAATGTTGTTCAGTCGTGTCTGTGTTGTTCCCTTTGGCATTAAGACAACTGCTTTCTGTCCAAGCTTGTTTGCAGCCCATGCAACTCCACGTCCGTGGTTACCATCTGTAGCTGTAAAGAATGTAGCCTGTCCGAACTCTTCTTTAAGAGCATCAGAAGTAAGTACATTATAAGGAAGTTCTGAAACATCTTTGCCTGTCTGTTGTGCGATGTAACGAGCCATTGCAAATGAACCTCCGAGTACTTTGAAAGCGTTCAGTCCAAAACGATAAGATTCATCTTTGATGTACACTTCGCCAAGACCGAGCATGTCAGCCATCTTATCTAATTTAGTAAGTGGTGTTACTGTGTACTGTGGAAAACTTTCATGGAAAGCACGAGCTTTTTTGACTTCGTCCAGACTCATGATTTTCAGGTTTTCATCGTTTGTCTTTGGCATCTTATTGACTGCCCATTTGATTGATTCCATTTGGAATAACCTCCTTTTATATTTTTAATTTTATTTTTGGGTTCCTATTGTTATTTGTTAGCCGCATCCATATAATTATAGAGGGTAAACTTTGAAATGCCTAATAGGGAAGCAACTTTGTCTCCGGATTTTGTGATAAGAAAAGCACCCGCATTATTTAAAAATTGTACAACCTTAACTTTGTCGTCTTTGTTCATTGCTGCGACAGGTTTGCCGACAAGCGCAAGAGCCTGTTCAATTAAAGAATCAAGTAGTTCATTCACATTGTGGGTGATTTTCTGCGGCTGTGCGAGTCCGCCATCAGAAGTTCCGTCCCCTCCTTCCAACTCCAATTCAGATTCTGTTGTGATTAGAGAGTGAAGAGCATTTTCTACTGTTAATAAAGAAGTAATATCGTAGTTTAAAGCAAAGATATATTCGATATTGTTATCGTCACCACGAACATACATTGTACTGGACTTTAAAATCTGTCCGCTTTCTGTCTTAGTTAGATAAGAAAGTCTGTCGTGAATCTTAGATGGATCCCTTTTTAGTGTCTCAAGAACAATGCGTGAAGGTCCGTCGCCAACCTGGCGGCCTGAGATAGAACCATTCTCTACATATACAATAGAATGTTCAATCTCACGTTTGGTTAAGTCGTGGATGACAATTTCACAATTACTACCGAAGTGAACCGCAAGTCCATGACTAATCTGTTTTAATAAGTCAAGCCTTTTGCCCATGAATCTGTAACCCCTTTCTTTAGCACGAAAATGTCTTATCGTTTATTTGCTTCTGAATCCATCATAGCATAAAAAAAATGAAAATCAATACTTTTCTAAAAAATTTTTAGATATCTTAATTTTTTTAAGAATTTTGTTGCATTTAAGGGGGTGTTATGGTATCATATTACAAAGAAAGTGGTTCAGAAATGTAATTTGTTGTGCGGAAATTACAAAAAAATCAGACAAATTAAATAGTTGAAAAAACTGAAAAAAAGAAAAGGAGAGATGCATATGTTGATTATTGGTAATGGTAGAGTAGTCACAAGAGATTCCGCTAATCCTTATATTGAAAGTGGAGCCGTAGCAATTGAGGGGACACAGATTAAGAAGGTAGGAGATCTTGAGACTCTTAAGAAAGAATTCCCGGATGCAGAGTTTATTGATGCGAAAGGAAAGATTATCATGCCGGCATTTATTAATGCACATGAACATATTTATAGTGCATTTGCAAGAGGTATGTCAGTCAACGGATATGATCCGAAGGGATTTTTAGATATTTTAGATGGTATGTGGTGGACGATCGACAGAAACCTTACATTAAATGATACTTATTTAAGTGCGATGGCTACTTATATTGATTGTATTAAGAATGGTGTTACTACAATTTTTGATCATCATGCAAGTTTTGGCTCTATCGAAGGTTCTTTGTTCGAGATTGAGAGAGCAGCAAAAGAAACAGGAGTCCGTTCATGTCTTTGCTATGAGATTTCTGACAGAGATGGTATGGATAAGGCAAGAGCATCTGTTAAAGAGAATGCTGATTTTATCCGCCACGCATTAAAAGATGACACAGGCATGATCGCAGGTATGATGGGTATGCATGCACAGTTTACAATCTCTGATGAGACAATGGAGCTGGCTGCTGCTAACAAACCGGATGGAGTTGGATATCACATCCACGTTGCAGAAGGTATTGAAGATTTACATCATTGTCTGAAGCATTATGGTAAACGTATTGTAGATCGTCTTATGGATCATGGCATCCTGGGAGAGAAAACTCTTCTTGGACATTGTATTTATGTAAATGAGCATGAGATGGATCTGATCAAAGATACAAATACAATGGTAGTTCACAATCCGGAATCTAACATGGGTAATGCATGTGGATGCCCTCCGACAATGCATATCGTACACAAAGGTATTCTGACAGGTCTTGGAACAGATGGATACACACATGATATGACAGAATCTTATAAGGTAGCGAATGTGTTACATAAACATCATTTATGTGATGCAAATGCAGCCTGGTCAGAAGTACCACAGATGCTTTTTGAAGGAAACGTACAGATTGCAGAGCGTTACTTCCCACAGAAGCTGGGCGTGTTAAAAGAAGGTGCAGCAGCAGATGTGATCGTTGTAGACTATATTCCACCAACACCATTACATGCAGGTAATGTAAACAGTCATGTTCTGTTTGGTATGACAGGAAGAGATGTTGTTACAACGGTAGCGAATGGTAAAGTATTAATGAAAGATCGTGAATTGTTGAATATCGATGCAGAAAAAGTACTTGCTGATTGCAGACAGGCAGCCGGAGCGCTTGCTGATAGAATTAACTCAAGATAATACTGGGAATATAGGAGGAAATACAATGGGCAAAAGTAAAGATAAAACTGGAAGCGATGAACTTTTTAGATGGGACGGCAATCCGACACCTGGACAGATTGCGCCACTGGCGATTCAGCATGTATTGGCAGCGGTAGTAGGATGTGTAACACCTGCGATTCTGGTTGCGAATGCTGCTAACAATGCTGGAGGAAGCGTAGACACTGGATTATTGATTCAGATGTCTCTGGTATTTGCAGCATTGTCAACGCTGTTACAGTTGTATGGAAATAAGATCCATATCGGATCAGGTCTCCCGGTTATTATCGGAGTCAGCTTTGCTTATGTGCCAACAATGACAGCAATTGCTTCTCAGGCAAAGGGAGTCGATACGATCCTGGGAGCGATGGTAATTGGCGGTATAGTAGCAATTTTAGTAGGATTATTTATTAAACAGATTCGAAAAGTATTCCCGCCACTTGTTATCGGAACAGTTATTTTCGCAATCGGACTTTCTTTATATAAGACAGCAATCAACTATATGGCTGGTAACTCAGCAAACACATATGAGTTGATAGTAGAACAGCAGGGTAAAACTGCTGCATTAGTATATGGTTCTTGGCAGAACTGGCTGATTTCAATCATTACACTTGCAATTGTAATCGGATTGAATCACTATGGAAAAGGCTTATTTAAACTTGCTTCTATTTTGATTGGTTTACTTTGTGGATACGTTCTTGCTCTTTGCTTTGGAATGGTTGATTTCTCAGCATTGCATTCAGCAGGATGGTTCCAGCTTCCAAAACCAATGGCATTTGGTATGAGTTTTGATGTTTCAGCAATTATACCACTTGCATTGTTATTCCTGGTTAATTCTATTCAGGCGATGGGAGATTTCTCAGCAACAACAACTGGTGGTATGGACAGATTACCTACAGACAAAGAGTTAAACGGCGGTATCATCGGATATGGTATCAGTAATATCGTAAGTTCATTCTTTGGATGTCCTCCGACAGCAACATTCAGTCAGAATGTAGGTATTGTAGGTTCTACAAAAGTAGTAGCAAGAAAAGTATTTGCAACTTCAGCAGGGATTTTGCTCGTTGCAGGTTTGATTCCTAAGTTTTCTGCATTACTTCGTACAATTCCACAGTGTGTACTTGGTGGAGCAGTAGCTTCTGTATTTGCATCCATCGCGATGACAGGTATTAAGCTTCTCGTAAGTGAAGGTATGTCAGCGAGAAATACAACAGTTGCAGGTATCGCAATTGCAGTAGGAATGGGCGTATCACAGAGTAGCGGATGCTTAAACCAGATGACACAGAGCATTTACAATGGCCTTGGCATGACAATGGGTCTGGAGAATTTCCAGTCAATTATTAACAATACATTTGCATCATCACCGGTAGTATTGGCAACAATCTTCGCTGTAATTTTGAATCTTGTACTTCCAAAAGATGAAGCAAAGAAAAATTAAGTAAAGTATACTCAGGGAGGTTTTGATATGAGCGAATTAATGACACCTATGTCGTTCGAACATCTTTTAAACTGGATTTTAAAAGAACATAAACAGTATGGAACAGTTTTTGGGGAACATGATCCATATGTTGCAGATAGCAAAAACAATCGTGAGATTTTCGGTCGTACGCTGGAAACTCCAATCGGACCGGCAGCTGGTCCTCATACACAGCTGACACAGAATATCGTTGCGGCATACTATACAGGAAGCCGTTTCTTTGAGCTGAAAACAGTTCAGAAAATGGATGGAGCAGAGCTTGCAGCATGCGTAAACAAACCATGTATCGTCGCTGATGATGAGTGCTATAACTGTGAGTGGTCTACAGAGTTATATGTACCACAGGCAATGGAAGAATATATCAAAGCATGGTTCTTATTGAAAGTATTGGCAAAAGAATACAAGCTTGGCGATCCAGATGGATTCCAGTTCAACATCAGTGTTGGATACGATCTGGAAGGAATTAAGAGTGAGAAGATTGATACATTCTTAAATACAATGCAGAATGCAGCAGAATGTGAAGTATTTAAAAACTGCAAACAGTATCTGTTAGATCATGTTGATCTCTTTGAGAATGTAACAAAAGAAGATATCGAAGCTATTCAGCCGGAAATCTGTAATTCAGCTACAATTTCTACATTGCACGGATGCCCTCCGCAGGAGATTGAAAGAATTGCAATGCACTTGATCACAGAAAAAGGATACAACACATTTATTAAATGTAATCCAACACTTCTCGGATATGAGTATGCAAGAAAAACAATGGATGATATGGGATATGACTATGTTGCATTCGGTGATTTCCATTTCAAAGATGACCTTCAGTATGAAGATGCAGTTCCAATGCTTCAGAGACTGATGGCTGTATGTAAAGAACGTAATCTGGAATTTGGTGTAAAAATTACAAACACATTCCCGGTCGATGTAAAACAGAACGAACTTCCAAGCGAAGAGATGTATATGTCAGGTAAATCACTGTATGCATTGTCTATGTCTGTAGCAGAGAAACTTGCGAAAGATTTTGACGGACAGCTTCGTATTTCTTACTCCGGTGGTGCTGATTACTTCAATATTAAAGGAATCGTTGATTCTGGAATCTGGCCTGTAACAATGGCAACAACAATGTTGAAACCAGGTGGATACCAGAGAGTAAAACAGATGGCAGAAATTCTTGAAAAAGAAAATGACGTATTTACAGGAATTGATGCAGAGGCAGTATCTGCATTAGTAGAAGCAGCTAAGAAAGATCCACATCATGTAAAAGCTATAAAACCACTTCCATCAAGAAAGATGAAAGAAAGTGTTCCTCTGTTGGATTGTTTCGAAGCACCATGTAAAGCAGGATGTCCTATTCACCAGGATATCACAACTTATCTTGAGCTTGTAAGCGAAGGAAAATATGAAGAGGCAATGGAAGTTATCACAGAGAAAAACCCACTTCCATTTATTACAGGTACAATTTGTGCACACAATTGTATGAGCAAATGTACACGTAACTTCTACGAAGATCCTGTACACATCCGTAACATGAAACTGCTTGCAGCTGAGAACGGATATGAAGCATGGCTGAAGAAACAGGGCGTACCTGCAGTGACAAAAGAAGGCAAGGCAGCTGTTGTCGGTGGTGGACCGGCTGGTATGGCAGCAGCATACTTCTTAAGAAGAGCTGGAATGGATGTTACAATCTTTGAGCAGAACGATGCTCTCGGTGGAGTTGTAAGACATGTGATTCCTGAATTTAGAATTGCTTCAAACGCAATCGATAAAGATGCAGAAATTTTAAATACACTTGGAGTTCACGTTGAACTTAATACACGTGTTAAGAGTGTAGACGAATTGAGAGCTGAAGGATTTGATAAAGTAATCCTTGCAGTAGGAGCATCAAAACCTGGAACATTGAGATTAGAAGAAGGAGATGCTACAAATGCATTAGAGTTCCTGGCTGATTTCAAGGCAAACAATGGTGAGTTAAACATTGGTAAGAATGTTGTAGTTATCGGTGGTGGTAACACAGCTATGGATACAGCAAGAGCAGCAAAACGCACAACAGGTGTTGAGAATGTATATCTTGTATACAGAAGAACAAAGAGATTTATGCCTGCTGATGCAGAAGAGCTGGAGATGGCTATCGAAGACGGTGTAGAATTCAAAGAGCTTCTTTCACCAGTTAAAGTAGTTGATGGAAAACTGACATGTAAAGTGATGAAACTTGGTGACATCGATGAGTCAGGAAGACGCAGTGTTGTTGAGACAGATGAGATTTGCGAGATTGCAGCAGATACAGTGATCGCAGCTGTCGGAGAAAAAGTTCCAACAAAATTCTATGAAGCAAATAGAATCAATGTAAGTGAAAGAGGAAAAGCGCTTGTTAACGATGATACATTAGAGTCTAATGTAGAGGGGGTTTATGTAGTTGGTGATGGTCTCGGCGGACCGGCAACTGTTGTTGAAGGAATTCGCGATGGTAAGAAAGCAGCAGAGGCGATTATCGGAACAACTCTTTCAAGAGACTTTGATGAGAAACTTGAAAGTGAAACAATCTTTGCAAGACAGGGAATCTTAGAATCAGAGAAAAAAGGACAGGCTGAGTCAACACGTTGTCTTGGATGTTCAACAATTTGTGAGAACTGTGTTCAGGTATGTCCAAACCGTGCAAATGTAGCAGTACATGTACCGGGAATGGAAAAAGCACAGATCATCCATGTGGATTCTATGTGTAATGAATGTGGTAACTGTAAGAGCTTCTGCCCATACAGCAGTGCACCATACAAAGATAAATTCACATACTTTGAGAAACCAGAAGATATGTCTGACAGTACAAATCAGGGATTTGCAATTCTTGACAGAGAGAAAGTAAGCTGCAAGGTAAGATTCCTTGGAGACGAGTTCATCTGGACAAAAGGAGAAGCTACAAAACTTCCTGAAGGACTGCAGAAATTAATTGAGGCTGTAATTGCAGATGGTATTTTATGATTTTACAATATAACTTAGGTAATTTACAAAAAGTAAATAACTACCGAGAGGCATTCCAACTTGTTGGGATGCCTTCTCAGGTTGTTTCATTTGTCGGGGGCGGAGGAAAAACAACCACAATCCGCCGTTTAGCAAAAACATATTGGGAAGAGGGAATTCCGGTAGTCGTGACAACGACAACGCATATGAGATATGAAGATGTTCCATATATGCTGCTGGAGGAATCAATAGAAAAATTAATTGAATTATTAGATGTTTATGGAAAATGTGTTGTGGGAAATGCAACAGACAGGAAGACAGCAGATGGAACATCAAAATTTTGTTCAACTTCAGAATCATTTTTTGAAGAGATATGTCAGGAAATGGAGCGAAGAGGTGGTATTGTTCTTATAGAAGCAGACGGAGCGAAGGAGTTGCCATGTAAGGTTCCGGAAGAATGGGAACCGGTAATTCCGAAACAAACAACACAGGTTGTGGCTGTATATGGACTTGATGCGATTGGAAAACATTTGCAGAAACTTGTTTTCGGGCAGAATTAGCGGCAGAGTTACTGCATAAAAAATAGAAGATAAAGTGACGACAGATGATATTGTTTGTCTTGCTGTATCTGAATTGGGATCGAGAAAGTCTGTAGGAAACAAGAAATTACATTTATTATTAAACAAGGCAGATTCAGATGAGCGTATTGCGTATGCATTGCAAATTTGTAAAAAATAGATACAATGTCAGAAAAGCCCGAAAATATTCTTATTACGGGATATGATTTATATGAAAGCAGGTAAAGGAGATTGTCATGAAGATTTGGATTAGAGGTGCCGGGGATTTGGCAACAGGAATCGCATCCAGATTATATAGAAGTGGACATCAACTCTTGATGACAGAGCTTCCGGTGCCTTTGACCGTGCGAAGAACAGTAGCGTTGTCAAGAGCAGTATATGAACAGAATGCAGAAGTGGAAGATATGTCTGCGTTGCTTGTGCATTCAATAAAAGAAGCACTGGAAGTACAAGCTATAGGAAAAATCCCTGTTATTATCGAAGAACCGGAAGTGATTTTAAAAGAATATCAGCCGGATGTTGTTGTGGATGCAATTCTTGCTAAAAGAAATCTGGGTACAGAAATTTCCTGGGCACCGTTTGTTGTAGGTGTAGGACCTGGATTTACAGCAGGAGTAGATTGTCACTGTGTTGTTGAGACGAAGCGAGGTCATACATTGGGGGATGTAATCTGGAAAGGAGAGCCGATTCCAAATACCGGAGTACCTGGAAATGTTGGAGGATTTACGCTTGAACGTTTGATCAAAGCTACGGCAGATGGAGTGATTGAACCAAAGGTACAGATTGGGGATATTGTGGAAAAAGGGCAGCTTGTAGCAATAACAGGAGGGAAACCGGTCTATGCAAAGATGTCTGGAATTGTGCGCGGAATGCTTCAGCCAGGAGTGACTGTGCAGAAAAACCTAAAAGCCGGTGATATTGACGCAAGATGTGAAAGAAAAAACTGCTATCTTATTTCTGATAAGGCAAGAGCTATCGGCGGAGGCGTATTGGAGGCAGTTACTCAGTTTGAACGCATTTACGGGCAATATGCAGTTGTTGTGCTTGCAGCCGGAAGTGGAAGCCGATTTGGTGGAAATAAATTGCAGGAATTAAAGTCCGATAAACCGATGTATCAATATATGCTAGATAAGATGGAAGGGCTGAAAGGTTTTCCGACATATATTGTAACCGGAGCAGATGATATTGCAGAGGCAGCGAAGAAGTATGGAATGAATATTGTAGAGAATAAGAAACCGGAAGAGGGAATTTCCCGTTCGGTAAAACTTGGACTGGCGGCATGCTTAGCAGAACATCCTGAGATAAGAGGAATTTTGTTCAGTGTTTGTGATCAGCCGGAACTTACATTTTCCACAATGTTTACATTAATCCGTAAGGCTATGCTTCGCCCACAGCAGATTATTTGCACAGGAAAAGACAAAGAAATGGGCAATCCGGTACTTTGGGATAAAAAATATTTTCCAGAGCTGATGGAACTTACAGGTGATGTTGGCGGAAAGAAAGTTATGCAGAATCATTTACAGGATATTATTATAGTAGAAATAGATGAAGCAGAATTAAAGGATATTGATTATCGTAGAGATTTGGAATAATCTGTACAATCAGAATTGTGCATGATATAATGGACGAGAAATGGCAACAGTTTATGTATTAGACACAATAAAGGAGGCCTAATTATATGTGGACGAGAGCAGATTTAAAAACAAGAGCAAAAGTTGCATTTAAACGAAATTATTGGACAGCAGTGCTTGTCGCATTTGTTATGACAATATTTGGTGCAGTTGGAAGTGGAGGCAATGCGGCAAAGAGCATATCCGACGGATATAATTCCGGAGGAAGTGCAGAAGCAATTGCATTTTCATTGGTAGTGGCTGCCATAGCAGCACTTAGTGGGCTGGTATTGCTTGTATTGTCTATCTTTGTTGGGAATGCATTGGAAGTTGGTGGATGTCGATTCTTTATTACCAATCAGACAGAACAGGCACAGGCAGGAACACTAGCCTATGCGTTCAAATCAGGAAATTATGGAAATATAATCCTGACTATCTTTTTGAGAGATTTGTACACATTCTTGTGGTCATTGTTATTTGTAATACCGGGAATTATTAAGAGTTATGAATACCTTATGGTTCCATATATTCTGGCAGAGAATCCGGCTATGAACAGAAAAGAAGCATTTCTTATAAGTAAAAAGATGATGATGGGGCAAAAATGGAATGCATTTGTGCTAGATTTATCATTTCTTGGTTGGAGATGTTTAGAGGCAATTACATTTGGTATTCTTGGAATCTTTTATGTTGAACCTTATATACAGGCAACAATAGCGGAATTGTATGCTTATAATCGTACGATAGCATATCAGAATGGATATATCAGATAATGGATATGTAAGACGGATACGTCAAAGAATTGATTTATTTGGTCGAAGTAAATGGCTGCGGACAGCACATGCTGTGTGCAGCCATTTTCCTCTAACTTATTGAAACAACGAACAATTCGAAGTTCCTTTATCGTATGAAATTATCTTATCAAACAATTGTGACTGAAAGGTGTCATGAATAAAAAGAATTTCTTAAAATTCTTAAATTGGTATGAACTAGAAATTATCATTTACTATGTGCATGCAGTCACGATCGGCTGCATGCCATTTTGTTTTATTTGATTCATATTGTTCAAACAGCCAGGCAATTGCATCGTCCATGCCTTCCTCAGAAACAGGGAAGGATGCAGAAGTCTTTTCCACATCGGGAGTTTGCTCAAAACACCATGGTTCAGGATAAACAAAAGCTGTAAAGCTTTCTTTACTATCATCACAAAGGAAATAATATCGCATGCCATGATGACATCCGGAAAACGGTTCTTTTTTTAGTCCATTTACAGGAACGAGTCTTTTATCAATCATAAATACACATCCAATCTTTATAGAGTATCAAATAGAAATATAAAATTAGTATATAATAAATATAAGGGAAAATTCAAGAGATAACGTGAAGAGCGTTTTTGGGATTAAAGAAAGAGCAGAAAAATATTTTTAGACAAAAAGGAAGAGCCACATCGCTGTGACTCAAGGGGGAAAAAGTTTATGAAAAAGTGTTCTTTCTTTTGAACAATTACAGTATAGGAAAAAGATATTAGGAAACTATGATTCATTTTTGAACGAATTGTTAACAAATCAGAACAAAAATGTGTATTTACTCCGAAAAAGTACAAAAAATCGATTTTTTAGGAAAATCTTGTATTATTTTATAGCCTTTTTGGCAAATTCAGTAGTTACTAAATCTTCATAAGGGGTACGTTTTTCTAGTTCACCTGCAGTTTCAAGGATATCTTGAAGCAGATCGAAGCTAGATTTTTCAAAAACTAAATTATCTTTCCAAGTGTCCTGATCATAGTATCGGGTTACAATTGTAGTAATGGTATTCAAATCTGTTTCCGGAAATTGTGGTTCAATTACTTTTGCAATTTCAAAAGGAGAGTGGGACTGTACATAGTCCATTCCTTTTTGTAAAGCATTTGTAAATCCTTGAATGGTGTCAGGATATTGATTAATATAGCTTTGTTTTGCACTGTAAGCAGTATAAGGAACGTATCCGCTGTCCTTACCGAGTGAAGCTACAACATAACCTTTGTTTTCACTTTCGAGTATGGTGGCGCTTGGTTCAAATTCAATGGTGTAGTCACCTAATCCTTCAGAAAATGCGGCTGCAGTTGAGCCAAAATCAATACTTTGGTTGATGGTGAGATCTGTGGTTGGGTCGATATCATGCTGTTTTAGAATGTATTCAAATACCATTTCCGGCATGCCACCTTTGCGTCCGCCAAGCACATTTTTACCCTTTAAGTCATCCCAATCAAAATCCGGCATTTCTTCACGTGCGACGAGGAAATTTCCGGCACGTTGGGTAAGTTGGGCAAAGTTTACTACATGATCATTCGCACCTTCATTATAGGTGTAGATGGATGATTCTGAACCCATAAACCCAATATCTGCTTCACCTGAAAGTACAGCGGTCATAGTCTTATCGGCTCCAAAACCAGTGACGAGAGTAAGCTTTATGCCTTCATCTTCAAAGTAGCCATTCTCAATAGCAACATACATTGGAGCGTAAAAGATAGAGTGAGCAACTTCGTTCAATGTCACTGAGACAGGTGAAGAACTGGAATCTGTTTCCGCTGTGTCGGAAATAGTTTCTGACGTTTCTGTTTTTGAATTTTTAGTGTTGCCATCTGCGTGGTCAGAGCACAGGCAGATAATAGACTGACAGCCAGGGTAGAAGCGAGAAGTATAGGAATAAATTTCTTTTTCATAAATCCTCCTGGAATAAAAAGAGTTTCTTATTTAATATATGCGAGTATAAAAATAGGTGATCAGTATTTGGATTTACGTTATCATTACAAACAATTTGGGAAAAATCAATAGTGACTTTAAGATGTAATCGTGATAGAATCATAAGGAAACATTTATAAAAAGAAGAAAGGAACCTCTATTCGTGATGAATGCGAATAGATATAGAAGAAACAGATGAATACACAAGAACGTAAGAGAAGCAGTTTTTCGGGAAAACTGGGATATGTATTATCAGCGGCCGGAGCATCGGTAGGTCTTGGTAACATATGGAGATTCCCATATTTGGCAGCAAAATATGGCGGGGGTATATTTCTGCTGATTTATATTTTGCTTGCACTGACATTTGGTTATACAATGATCGTTGCAGAATCAGCAATCGGACGTATGACAAGAAAGAGTCCTGTTGGGGCATTTAAGTCATTTGGAAAAGCAAAATGGTTATCATTTGGAGGATGGATCAATGCAATCATCCCGATTTTAATCGTACCATATTATTCAGTGATCGGTGGATGGGTAATCAAATATCTGGTAGAGTATATCAAAGGAAACGGTAAGAGCCTGGCAGCGGATGGATACTTTTCTGAATTTATTTCAAATGGAGTATCAACAGAGTTATGTTTCCTTGTATTTTGTCTCTTTACATTAGCTATCATTTATGCGGGTGTTCGCAATGGTATTGAGAGAGTGTCAAAGATGATGATGCCGGTTTTGATTTTGTTGTCTGTGATTATTGCAATTTATTCCGTTACAAGACCGGGAGCAATCGAAGGTGTAAAGTATTTCCTTATCCCGAATGTAAAGAATTTCTCATGGATGACAGTAGTTGCAGCTATGGGACAGATGTTTTATTCTTTATCAATTGCGATGGGAATTTTGATCACATTTGGTTCTTATATGAAAAAAGACGTCTCACTTGAGGATTCTACAAGAAATGTAGAAGTATTCGATACTGCAATTGCAATGATGGCAGGTCTTATGATTATTCCGGCAGTGTTTGCATTTTCAGGCGGGGACCCGGACACATTACAGGCCGGTCCTTCATTGATGTTTATTACAATCCCTAAAGTATTCCAGAATATGGGATTTGGAACAGCGGTCGGAATTCTGTTCTTCTTACTTGTATTGTTTGCAGCAATTACAAGTTCAATTGCTTTGACAGAAAGTGCAGTGTCTACATTTGAAGATGAATTAAGATGGAACAGAAAGAAATCGACAATTATAGTGGGAATTATTATGGTTGCCCTTGGAAGCTTATCCTCACTGGGATACGGACCACTTGCGGTTGTGAAAATTATCGGTATGCAATTTCTGGATTTCTTTGATTTTATGACAAACTCTGTTATGATGCCAATCGCAGCAGTGATGACATGTTTATTAGTGTCAAAAGTTGTTGGAATACAGCGAATTGAAGAAGAAGTCATGCAGGGAGAAAGTTCATTCCGCAGAAGAAAAATATTTATTGTTATGATCAAATATTTATGTCCGATTTTTGCGGTTATTATATTATTTAGTTCTGTTGCAAATGCATTTGGCTGGATTTCGATGTAAAGAATGAGGGTGAATAAGGCAGATGAATGATATTCATAATAAAGAAAATACGAGAGAAACTGACATTCGCAGCTATATGCTGGCGATTGTCATAATGGGTATTTTTACATTTATATTTTTATGTACAGAATACTTGTATGTGAATAGAATATCAGGAAATATATCAGAGAATAAGACCGTCCTGGTGCAAAATTATGCATTGGGTGTAAGTGCACTGGGATTTGTCTTATATCCGGTTTTAAATCGATATTGTAAAAAAAGATATCGCAAACTTTGGCTTATAGTTATTAGTGCAATATCATTATTTGGAATTTTGGCAATCTGTCAGTCAGATACATATAAGGTGATATTAATAGCGGGCTTCATTGTATCATTGATGTTGGGGATGTTTGGCAGTTGTGTCTTTTATACAGCAGCCCATCTTATAAAAGATGACAGGTATTTAGCACGTACCGCAGGACTTGGATATGTGCTTGGAATTTTACTTCAATTCATAAACAATAATCTGGTTTTGTTAGAAATGTTGGAAGCGATTGTTTTGGATATATGTTTACTTGTTTTAATCGTGCTTCTTATAAAGTTAGAGCCTCAACACACGTTTGAAGGAATAAAAAGCAGGCAGGTTAATGAGGCAAGTTATGTAAAAGTAAAGAAGTTGGGAATTGTTCTGATTTTATTGATTATATTGATGTCTTGTATTTTTAGTACATTAGATAATGCAGTGACGCTGGTACATGCGGCAGGGGCATTTGATATAGGACAATTACCTAGAATTCTTCTGGCAGTAAGTGGGCTGGTGTCAGGATTTCTATTTGATTTGCAAGACAGAAAATATATGAGCTTGTCAATGTATTGTATGATGCTTGTATCTACGATATGCATCGCAATATTTAAATTTTCAGGTCCATTTTTAGCTGGTCTGATCGTCTTTTATTTGACAGCAGGATTCTTTGTTGTATTTTTTTCAACAAGCTTTATGGAATTATCTCTTTATATGAAAAGAGCTGATTTGTGGGCAGGACTTGGAAGAGCGGTCAATAATATAACAGCGGCCGTAATATCCATTGGTTCTCTGAAATTATTATCCATGGGTACCAACATGTTTGTATTTATATTTTTAATTGGAATGTTTATTGCGGTTAGTATTGTAGCTGTTTTATATACATTTCAAAGACAGCAGCTTATAGATGAAATAAAAGAAGAAAAGAAAACCGAATTAAGTGTTCAAGAAAAAATAAAGATTATTACAGAACAATATACTCTGACACCGAGAGAGAAAGAAGTTTTTTATCAGCTTGTATTTACAGAGGATAGCATCCAGAAAATAGCAGATAGATTATATATTTCCAAGAGAACGTTGGAAAGACATATTTCATCTATATATGAAAAAACAGGAATGAAATCCCGGGTTGGATTGATTAATATTTATAATAAGCAATAGAATAGTCTATAATTTACAGCACCATCCTTATATTTTGTGGGGATGGTGCTGCTTTTATATATTAGGAAAGTGCTTTCCTAATATATAAAAATCGCTCCGCGAGGATGCTCAGTGATTCTGATAGGAATATGTCAGCTTCGCTGACCAGAATCACGCGCCAAGTCTCACGGACGTTCGATTTGAAATAAAGAAACTAATAAATTTCTTATGAAATAAATTGGTGAAAAGCAAGGGCAAAATAATACGGGAAAAGCAAAATGACGGAACTCCCTTATATACGATTACTTATCTTATGTCTTAATATATGCGAAAGGGGAAAAAAATTGCATCTGTTTGGATGTGAAAAATACTTTTAAAGGAGGAATTAAGATGAGAAAAGGAAAAATACGAGCTCTTGCGATTGTGCTTGCAATTGGTATGATTTTCACATTGATGCCGAATGTATCAGTAAGAGCGGAAGATATGGGAGAGCCGGAACCGGTGGTGGAAGCCCAGGCTACATCAGAAGAGGGAGTTGAAACACCGGTAGTAGAGGAACAGCCGGAAATGGTTGTGCCGGAAGTAACAGAGCCGGAGGTGACAGAGCCTGAAGCGGTTGTACCAGAGGCAGCAGAGCCGGAGGTGACAGAGCCTAAAGCGGTTGTACCAGAGGCAGCAGAGCCAGAAACAACTGCAGATGAAGCTACAGTTGTGCCGGCTGGTGTAACAGATGTGACCGGAGGCAATACCACTAACACCTATACCCTCACCTATCACACAAAGGTCACGACAACTGCGCAGGTCATCATTAAAGATGCAGACGGCAATGTGATAGAAACAACAGAAATAAGCAAATCAGGGGATTTCGTTGAAGGCAATGTTAGCAGTGATGCGGTGCAGGCAGAAATCAAAAGAATTGATGACGAAATCATTGCACAATTTTCTTCACGAGGAAATATTACCACTGAAAACCGTAATAGCACAATGGTGTTTGATCATTTTGAGAGTAGTAATCTAGATGGCGATATACTCGTCGGCGATCAGGATGCTCTCGAAAACGTAGCTTCCGGAAGCGTGAATAAGCATCTTGATGTTCATGAATATCAAGTGTATCAGACAACATATGACCTGATTGTGCAGGAAAACAATGATTTGAAAGAGGAGCAGGTTATTACCAAAGTCGATGTGGGGAACATCTGGAAAGAGCTTGATTCCACAAAGCCCGTTGCCTTTACTGGCGAAGTCAATCCAAACTCGGAATGCGCAGATCAAATGACGCTTACAGAGGAATTTTGGCTGCAGACGGACAAGATACAAAGCGATGATCCGTCTGCGGGCATGATTATAAGCTCCAATCCCAGCTATCCGATTGCCGGGCAGCAATATACCTACGGCGTTACCTTAACGGCAAAAGACGGCTATTTTT
>QUJA01000013.1 GCA_003480425.1 Firmicutes bacterium AM31-12AC | reverse complement strand
AGCAAAAAAGCCACTAAACTCCGTCCCCAAATGGTCCACTATGTTCCCAATCGCCTCTGTTTTATGCTATAATATACCAGATTCATTTGAAAGAAAAGGAGATTGGTATGCATACATTAAAAAAATTTATTCAATATTATGGACCGTACAAAGGTGTATTTTTTCTGGACTTGATCTGTGCTGCTGTAATCAGTCTGGTGGATCTGGCATTTCCGCAGATTTTGCGGATACTAACGAAGACTTTATTTACGGAGAGTTCTGCCGCAATCCTGCAAGCTTTATTGCCGATGGCAGTGATTTTGCTTGTAATGTATTTGATTCAGACAGGATGTAAATATTATGTCAGCTACCAGGGGCATATGATGGGTGCACGTATGGAGAGTGACATGCGTCAGCAGTTGTTTGATCATTATGAGAAATTATCATTTTCTTATTACAATAAGAATAATTCTGGACAGATGATGAGTAAACTGGTGTCAGATCTTTTTGATATTTCAGAGTTTGCACATCATGGACCGGAAAATTTATTTATTTCATTAATAAAGATCATCGGCTCTTTTGTATTTTTGTTCCTGATCAACTGGAAACTGGCAATTCCTCTTTTGATACTGGTAGTATTTATGGTGATTTTTTCTTATGGACAGAACCGCAAGATGCAGGCAACATTTATGGACAACAGACGTAAGATTGGGGATTTGAACTCAAGCCTGCAGGATACATTAGCGGGAATCCGTGTAGTGCAGTCTTTTGCAAATGAAGATATTGAGCGGGAGAAGTTTAAAAAGAGTAATCAGGGATTTTTGATTTCAAAAGATGCCAATTATCGTTGTATGGGCAGTTTTATGAGTGGAAACCTGTTCTTCCAGGGACTGATGTATCTGATGACGCTTGTATTTGGCGGATGGCTGATCGCACATGGACAGATGGAAGCTGCTGATCTTGCGATGTATGCTTTATATATCGGAATCTTTATCAGTCCGATCCAGATTCTGGTGGAGTTAACAGAGATGATGCAGAAAGGATTGTCTGGATTTAGAAGATTCTTAGATGTAGTTGAGACAGAACCAGAGATTGTAGATGCTAAGGATGCAAAGCCGCTGGAGAATGTAAAAGGACATGTACGTTATGAAGACGTTTCTTTTCATTATAGTGATGACGATACACTGGTACTTGCGGATGTGTCTATTGATATTCCGGCAGGAAAATCAATTGCGCTTGTTGGACCATCGGGAAGTGGAAAGACAACAATCTGTTCACTGCTTCCGAGGTTCTATGATGTGACCGGCGGACGTATTACAATTGATGGAAAAGATGTAAGAGAACTGACTTTAAAGAGTCTGCGTAGTCAGATAGGTCTGGTACAGCAGGATGTGTACTTATTCTGCGGAAGTATCCGTGATAACATTGCATATGGAAAGCCGGGTGCGTCGATGGAAGAAATCATAGCTGCAGCAAAGAGAGCGAATATCCATGATTTTATTATGGAGTTACCGGATGGCTATGAAACTTTTGTAGGAGAACGTGGAACAAGATTATCAGGAGGGCAGAAACAGAGAATTTCGATTGCAAGAGTATTTTTAAAGAACCCTTCCATTTTAATTTTAGATGAGGCTACCAGTGCGTTGGATAACGAGAGTGAGAGATTTATCCAAAAGAGTCTGGATGAGCTGGCAAAAGATAGAACCACGATTACGATCGCACATAGATTATCAACTGTCCGTAATGCAGATGAGATATTGGTAGTGGCTGATACAGGAATCGCAGAGCGTGGAACACACGAAGAACTGCTGGCAAAAGGCGGAATTTACGCACATTATTATGAAATGTCGTAAAATTGTGCTGAAAGAGGAAAAAGAGTGACGTAGAAAAAAATGTTCAAAAATGATTATTACTGATACAACAAAATATTTAACAAAAAAATAAACATCTTAGCGAAAAACGGAACGCAGTAAGAAATAAGATAAAGTAGAATTACAATTACAGTAAGATTACTTATCGGAAATTTTATTCTTCAGGAGGAAACATATATGAAATATTATTGTAATCCAATTAACGTTCCGTATCGCTATCAATTCAATATGGATCCACGCTCCCACGGGAAATTACAAATTGACAGGGAAGCGGCGGATCCTTCTATGATTTTATTTCAGGGAAAATATTATATCTTCGCGTCAATGAATCTTAGCGTATGGGTATCAGAGGATATGGTGAACTGGGAGTCTTACAGATTACCGGATAATCTGCCTCTTTATGATTATGCACCGGATGCAAGGGTATGTGGAGATTATGTCTATTTCTGTGCATCCAAAAAAGGAGAAAACTGTAATTATTACAGAACAAAAGATATTATAAACGGACCATATGAGGAAATTCCAGGAACGTTTGATTTCTGGGATCCGAATTTATTCTTTGATGAAGACGGAAGAGTATATTTTTATTGGGGATGTTCTAATATTACATCGGTCTGGGGTGTCGAGCTGGATCCGGTTACGATGGTTCCAAAGACAGAACGGATTGACCTTTTATCTGGTAATGCCTATGAAAGAGGTTATGAACGGATGGGCGTGGATCATTGTGAATTTCCGAAAAGCGAGGAAGAAGTGGAGATGATGTTCCAAGAATTTGTGAAGCAGAACGGAATTACCGTAGATCAGATACCAAAACAGATGATTCCACAGATTCGGGGAATGTTTACAAGAAGAGCATTTATTGAAGGAGCGTGGATGGATAAGCAGAATGGAAAATATTACCTTCAGTATGCATGTCCGGGGGCTGAGTATAATGTCTATGCAGATGGTGTCTATATGTCAGATTCACCGCTTGGCCCATTTGAACTTGCAAAGAATAATCCGTTTTCCTATCATCCGGGTGGATTTATGCCGGGAGCAGGACATGGTTCAACTATGTGGGATAAAGAAGGAAATCTCTGGCACACTTCAACGATGAGAATCAGTGTAAACCACCAGTTTGAGCGGCGTGTAGGTATCTGGCCGGCCGGCTTTGATGCAGATGGGGAATTGTTCTGCAATCAGAATTATGGAGACTGGCCAAGAGCTGTAGCAGAGGGATACAATGATCCGTGGAAAGAGCCGGACTGGTATCTCCTTAGTTATGCGAAACCTGTGAAATGTTCTTCCAACGAAGAGGGAAAGGGCGCAGAGAAAACAGTAGATGAGGATTCTCAGACCTGGTGGAGGGCAAAGACAGCAGAAAGCGGACAGTGGCTTGAGGTGGATCTGGAGCAGGTAATGGACGTAAGAGCCGTTCAGATTAATTTTGCAGATGATGATCTTCCGATTGCTTCACCGGGAAAAATACAGGGCTCTGTTACACAGCCGAGATATATTGAAGAGCGAGAGTTGTGTACAAGATGGAAGTTTGAAGGCTCAACAGATGGAATTGAATATTTTACAATTGAGGATAAATCAGAGGCAGTGACAGATCTTCCACATGATTTTATTGTTAGGGAAAATGGAATCCAGGTACGTTTCCTGCGTCTTACAATCCTTGAGATTCCATATGATGTGGCACCATGCATTTCCGGGGTACGTGTATTTGGTCTGGGGAATGGAGAAAAAGCAGAGGTACCGGAGTTCACAGCGAAAAGAAGTGAAGACCGGCTGGATCTTCTTCTTACGATTGAAGGAAAGAAGGATGCCATTGGTTATAATATTCTCTGGGGACATGAAGAGAATAAACTGTATCACAGTTATCAGATTTACCGTGATACAGAAGATGTACAGGCAAAAAAGAATCATGTGATAAAGAAAAGAATCGGGGCACTTGTGAAAGCACAGGAGTATTTTGTGCGAGTAGATTCTTACAATGAAAATGGAATTACAAAAGGACAGGTCGTCAGACTGTAAAGGAGCATTAGAAGTATAGATGAAAGCAGTAAATTTAAGAACAGAACATTTAGTAGATCCAATCGGAATTGATATCCGGACGCCATATCTTTCCTGGAACTGTGAAGAGGGAAAAAAGCAGACAGCTTATGAGATTGAGGCAGTATCTGATGGAAAAGTGGTTTGGAACAGTGGGAAAAAAGAGTCAGATGAGATGCATACTACATTCGGGAAAGAAGCAGAAAGCAGACAGAACATTTCCTGGAAAGTACGTCTTTGGGACGAAAACGGAAAAGAAGGAGAATGGAGTAAGGAAGGAGTCTTTGAGCTGGGAATTCTTGAAAAAAATCAGTTTGTGGCAAAATGGATCAATCCGGAACTGGTCTGTGATCCGAAAGTGCACAAGCCGGCAAGCTATCTGAAAACTTCATTTTTCCTTGAAAAAGCAGGTAGAGCAAGACTTTACATTACTTGTCATGGGTTATATGAAGCTTCAATCAATGGAAAAAGAGTAGGAAATTTTGTGCTGGCACCGGGTACCTATACTTATGATAAAAGGTTGGCATATCAGACTTACGATGTATCTGGACTGGTACACGAAGGAGAAAACGAAGTGCAGGTGATTCTGGGAGATGGCTGGTACCGTAGTTGTTCAGGTGTTGATGGAGACAGAAATCTGTATGGAGAAGATATTGCACTTTATTTCCAGCTCGAAGTTGACGGAAAGCCAGTATGTATCTCGGATGAGAGCTGGAAGGCTTCTCAGTCTGGACCAATCCGGGAAAATGATATGCAGCAGGGAGAAGTAATCGATGCCACGATGGAAGAGCCAGATGATTATCATGAAGTGAAAGTGGAAGACTTTGGCGTGGAAAATTTTGTATGTTCAAACTGCGTACCAATCGTAGAGTGTGAGCATTTTGAAGGAAAGATTATAAAAACACCAAATGGTGAAATCGTGATTGATTATGGACAGAATCTTGCGGGTTATATTGAATTTACAGTAAATGCCCATGCAGGTGATAAAATTGTCCTGACACACGGAGAAACTTTAGATGAAAATGGAAATTTCACGACAGAAAATTTTCAGGATAGAAAACGTCATAAAGAAGGTGGAACAAAACAGCAGGTTGTTTATACTTGTAAAGAAGGAGAAAATCATTACAAATCCAAATTTACAATATGGGGATTCCGTTATGCACTGGTTGAAACAGAGATTAATTTGTCCGATGCCAAATTCACTTCCATTGCGGTATATTCAAAGATGGAACAGCTTGGAACATTTACCTGTTCCAATGAAGATGTCAATCAGTTAGTTAAGAACAGTATCTGGAGTCAGAAGTCTAATTTCTGTGATGCACCGACAGACTGTCCAACAAGAGAGCGCGCAGCCTGGACAGGAGACATGGGTGTATTTGCGGATACAGGAATTTATCTTGAAGACTGTTATCCGGTAATCCGTAAATGGCTGGATGAATGTAGAATTAACCAGTATGAGGATGGAAAGGTAGCGAATATTGCACCGAAGAATAATAATCCAAGTTTCTTTTCAAAATTGTTGGCTGGTTCTGTCGGATGGGGAGATGCATGTATTATTGTTCCGTATGTCCTTTATAAGAGATATCAGGATAAGAGAATTCTTGAAGAAAACTATGAGATGATGCAAAAGTGGTATCACTTTCTTGAAGAACGTGCAAAGCAGAAGCCGAAGAATCCAATGAAGCTGTTAAAGAGAAATCCATACCGCAGATACACGATCGAGACAGGAATTGATTATGGTGAGTGGTGCGAGCCGGATGTGGAAAGTACGAATGCAATGCGTACTCCACAGGGAAAAGTGGCAACTGCGTATTTCGCAAAATCTGGAGAAATGCTTTCAGAGATTGCATCTATTCTTGGAAAAAAGGAAGATGCTTCCGCATATAGAAAAACAGCGCAAATGGCAAAGAAAGCATTCCGGCATATTGCTCTGAAGGATGGAAAAATCAGTTCTGACAGACAAGCAGAATATGTACGTGCAATCTCTTTTAACCTTCTGACAGAAGAAGAGAAAAAGCAGGCAGCAGAGGAACTGAATGCACTGGTAGTAAAAAATGATTATCATTTGAATACCGGATTCTTATCAACACCATCCCTTTGTCCGGTATTGGCGCAGTATGGATATATAGAAACAGCGTACAGACTGCTTTTGCAGGACACGAAGCCTGGCTGGTTATATGCAGTGAAAAAGGGGGCTACGACAATCTGGGAAACCTGGGACGGAATCAATGAAAAAGGAGAAGTGAAGGAATCATTGAACCATTATTCTTACGGTGCTGTGACTGGCTGGCTTTTCTCCGGAGTTTGTGGGATTTCTCTAAATGAAGGAAAAATCAGTATAACACCACAGCCGAATCCACAACTGGGATATGCAAAAGCAAGTTATCAATCACCAGTGGGAAGAATTGTCAGTGGATGGAAATATGAGAATGATAAACCAATATATGAAATTGAGATTCCGTCCAATACAGAGGCAGAAGTTACACTGCCGGATGGAAGAAAAAGGATCTTGACAGCAGGAAGCTATAAACTGTGATGAACAGAAATTCCAGTTCTGCAGGCTGCATCAAGGCAGGAAATGACCTGATTATGCCAGGTTCACAGAATGATGTAGATGATATTGTGAAATCTGTCAATGCAAAAGAAGGCAAAGTGGAATATCCGCTGACGTTGAATGAACTTCAGCGGTGTACACGCAGGATTTTAGATACCATCGTGTCGGCTTTCTGACAAAAAAACATTTGAAAGAAAGAGCAAAACAGGTCGTGTAACAAGAAATATAGCCTGGTATCAGAAATATCTGGTATCAGGCTACATTTTTAATAAGGGGTTAGGAATTATGATTACCGTGTTAGTGATTGAAGATGATTACAGTACAAGGTTGGTTACAAAATTACATTTGAAAAATGAATACAATGTAGTGGAGGCATCCAATGGAGTAGAAGCACTGGAGAAGCTGGAACATCAGAAAGCAGATCTGGTCATTGCAGATGTGATGATGCCGAAGATGGACGGATATGAATTTGTAAAACAATTTCGGCTGATGAATAAAACAACTCCGATTCTCATGCTGACAGCAAAAAAAGAATGGGAAGATAAGAAGAATGGATTCGCAATCGGTATTGATGATTATATGACAAAACCTGTGCATTACGAAGAACTTCAGTGGAGAGTACGTGCACTTCTGAGAAGATCACAGATTCATCTGGAAAAGAAAATTACAATTGGCGATTTGATAATAAGCGAAGATGACAATACAGTAAGCTGTGGGGAAGAACGTATCACACTTCCCAAAAAAGAATTTGATTTGTTATTTAAACTTCTGTCCTATCCAAAGAAAGTATTTACTACAACACAATTGCTGGATGACATTTGGGGATATGAAACAGATTCTGATGAAACAACTGTAAGAACGCATATCAACCGTCTGCGGAAGCGGTTTGCTTCTTATCAGGAATTTGAAATTGTTACAGTACGTGGACTTGGGTATCGAGGAGAAATAAGATATGGTAAGTGAAGGAAGAAGGCGGATCGGTACAATTCGCTGGGCTGTCGGACTGGGGATTATCGTCAATGTTTTTGCAGTTGCATCCTATCTGGTCATGGTAGCTATACGTTATTATTATTTTGATATAAAAAGTGACAATTTTTTAGTATGGAGCGTTGCAATCTATCAGACCATGGGAAATCTGTGTGGCGTTGTTCTTGCTGTTGTTTCTGCTATGTTGTATCGGAGAATGGAAAAACTGATCAATGGACTGGATGAGGTCGCAAAAGGAAATCTGGATGTAGAATTATCATTAAAGTATTCAGGTGAGTATAAAGCAATTTATGAAAACTTTAATCGCATGGTAAAAGAACTGAAAAATGCAGATGAGCAGCAGAAGCAGTTTATGAAAGATTTTTCCCATGAATTTAAGACACCGATTAACTCTGTAAAAGGAATGGCAGAATATTTGGCAGTAAATGAGCTCCCAAAAAAAGAGGAAAAAGAATATCTGAATATTATGGCAAAAGAAGCAGGGCGTTTATCCCAATTATCCCAGAATACCCTGTTACTTTCCAAACTTGAAAATATGGAGCTAATTCAGAAGAAAGAAAAATATCGGCTGGATTCCCAGATAAGGAATTGTGCAATTCTGCAGTTGCCGGCTTTTGAAACAAAATACATCAGTCTGGAAGTGAATCTTCCAGAGATATGGTATTTCGGAAACGAAGAGTTACTGGATGAAGTCTGGACGAATCTGCTAGACAATGCCAGAAAGTATTCATCGGAACATACAACGGTATTTATTAATGGAAGAAAGACAGAAGAAGGCATCTGGATTGAAGTAAAAGATGAGGGACAGGGAATGGATGATGATATAGTGAGTCATATTTTTGAACGTTATTATCAGGGGGATGACTCGCATGAAACATCGGGCTTTGGACTTGGATTGTCCATTGTAAAAAGAATTGTCAAATTGTCAGGCGGTTCTATACGTGTGGAGAGCAGAGCAGGAAAAGGAACATCATTTTTTGTATATTTATAAGCAAAAGTTTATGTTGAGTTTATATACATCTCTTATTCTATTATCAGAAAACAGGTGATGGATTACAGAAACAAAAAGCAGTAATCCACAGAATAAAGGAAGGAAAGAAGAAAGATGGATTTTTCAAGTGTAAATGGAAAAGTAGCAATTGTTACAGGAGCGGGCAGCGGAATTGGGGAGGCAGTTGCAAAGATTTTCGGAGAAAATAGAATGAAAGTAGTCTGTGCAGATATAAATATAGAACAGGGACAGGCAGTAGCAGATAAAATCTGTGCGAATGGTGGAGATGCAATATTTGTACAGACGGACTGCAGTGAGAACAGTCAGGTTAGAAATTTGATTGATAGAACAGTAGAGCATTATGGAAAGCTGGATGGAATTGTGAATAATGCAGGAATCGGGCAAGGAGGCCGTCCATTGCATGAATATGAGATGGAAGAGTATGACAAAATCTTTGAACTCAATAGTAAAGGTGTATTCGCCGGAATGAAATATGCGGCAGAAGCAATCTTTAAATCCCACAGTCAGGGTGGATTTCTAATCAATGTGGCATCCATTGCAGGTCTTATCCCACAGCGAGGACAGGCTCTTTATACAGCAACAAAGCATGGAGTTGTTGGCATGACGAAAGCAGCAGCACTCGACTATGCCCCATATGGAATTACTGTAAATGCAATCTGTCCTGGATATACGAAGACGTCTATCTTTGGAAATGCTCCGGAGCAGGCAATGGCATTTTTTGCAAAGGACTGTCCGGCAGGACGGATTGGAAACCCAGAAGAATGTGGATATCTGGCACTTTTCCTTGCAAGTGATTTGTCACGTTATATCACAGGAGCAGCCATTCCTGTAGACGGAGCATTATCGGCAGGTCACATGAATGTATCAACATGGAAACATCCTGAGATTCGTGAGTAATAAAAGAAAAGAAGCCGGTGCGTTCAACGTAAAAAACGTTTGAAGCACCAGCTTTTTTTATATTAGGAAAGTCCTTGTATTTCACGGTTCATAAATTCAGAACTGACTTCCAAAGATCTTAAAGGAGATTTATCAATCCAGTTTTTATGACTCTCAAGAATAATGGCATCCACATTTACACGCAACGCCTGTGTTACAAGCTCTTTCAAATTCATATTACCATAGCCAAGTTCCATACTGTCAGATTTTAAAATTGGTGTCATGGATGCTCCTTCCAGTCTCGTTCCACGATCATTAATATGGTATAATTTCATGCGGCTACCTAATTTTTTCATAAGTGAAATGGCAGATATGCCGGCTTCTGTAGGCCAGTAGGAATCAAACTCGAATCCGACCAGATCGGGATCTGTATTTTCGAACAGAAGGTCATAGGCTGTTTTCTCAGACTCCACTTTACGAAATTCACAGTTATGATTGTGATAAAGCAGGTGGATTCCAGATTGTTTAAGCGTTTTACCGGCTTCATTTAAATCACGCGCAAGTTTTAATACAGTGTTTTTGTCTGAATAATCAAAGCGGTACATTCCTGTGATAACAACTTTGTCAGTACCGAAATTTTTTGCTTCGGTAATCACAGTGTCAGATTCACGCTGAATAGTTCCAAGATCTTCATGGACACTGACAACCTGAAGCCCTGCTTGTTTTACAAGGGAAGCCCAGTCGTAATTGCCACCTTTTCCGACAGGCATTCCGGCCATCTTTGTCATTATACGAACCAGAAATGAAGTGGGCCGGATCATAAATCCGTTCAACTCAATCCCATCATAGCCGGCTTTTTTTATTCGGTTTAATGTTTCTAGTGTTTCTTTTTCGTTTTTTGTCACGCTTCCAAGCATAATCTGTTGTACTGCTCTTATTGCCATCTTAATCCTTCTTTCCTATTTTTATTAAGAATACAACAAATTTTATGATTTTGTGTTCTTAATTTCGTGTAAATGTATTATAATTCGTTATACAGACTGTATTTAACGAAAAAACGAACATCATCCTTAATTATTTAACACAAGAAGTAGAAAAAAGATTTATTATGAATATGAAAATTATACAGAATATACATTGTTGTCATTCATGCGACATGTGAAATAATAAAGAATTAAGGAGGATATTTAAATGACACATTTTCCAAAAGAATTTTTACTCGGGGCATCGACAGCAGCACACCAGGTAGAGGGAAACAACACAAATAGTGACTGCTGGGCAATGGAACATATGGAACATACAAGTTATGTAGAGCCTTCTCTGGATGCAGTGGATCATTACAATCGTTACGAAGAAGATATTAAATTAATGGCAGAGGCGGGATTGAATGCTTATCGTTTCTCACTGGAATGGGCGAGGATTGAGCCGGAAGAAGGTGTTTTCAGCAAAGAGGCAGTTGAACATTACCGCAGCGTAATCAGATGTTGTAGAAAATATGGGGTAGAGCCGGTTGTTACATTGCATCATTTTTCAAGCCCGATATGGCTGATTAGTAAAGGTGGCTGGGAAGCAGAAACTACAATTGATGATTTTGCACGTTATACACGCTATGTGATTGAAAAACTGGGAGATGAGATTAATTATATTTGCACAATCAACGAAGCAAATATGGGACTGCAGATTACAGCAATTGCCGAACGCTATAAACGCCAGATGATGGCACAGATGGCAAAAGCGCAGGAAACTGCCGGCAAAGATGATGCAGATGGTACAGTTCAGGTTGGTATTAATTTACAGAAAATGATGGAGGAGCAGAAGGAAGCAGCAGAAGAAAATAAAAAAGTATTTGGCGTAGAAAAAGTTGCCAATTTTACTTCAGTGCGTTCTGTGGAGAGTGATATTCTTGTCATGAAAGCACATCAGGCTGCAAAAGAAGTAATTAGAGAACTGGCACCGCAGATTCAGGTGGGACTTACTTTAAGTCTTCATGATATGCAGGTTGTCCAGGCAGGAGGAGAGCCTTTTGCTGAAGAAGAATGGGAAAATGAATTCACACATTATCTTCCATATATTCAGAATGATGATTTTCTTGGAGTACAGAATTATACCCGTTCTTTATTTGGACCGGAAGGTGGAATGCCTTCTCCGGAAGGAGCTGAACTTACCCAGATGAACTATGAAGTTTATCCGGAAGCACTTGAACATGTAATCCGCAAGGTTGCAGAGAATTTTAAAGGAACGCTGCTTGTGACAGAGAATGGAATTGCGACAGATGATGACAGCAGACGAGTTGCGTTTATCGAAAAAGCACTTGAGGGTGTTCAAAACTGTATTCAGGATGGCATTCCGGTAAAAGGGTACTTTCATTGGAGTTTGCTGGATAATTTTGAGTGGCAGAAAGGATATTCTATGACATTTGGTCTTATTGCAGTGGACCGTTCTACACAGACAAGAATACCGAAAAAGAGTCTTACATATCTTGGATCTTTCAGGTAGATAAGGGAGGGCATTTTATGGAATATGTGTTTCCATTTAAAAATACAATTAATCTGAAAACATTTCTGGAAGATGTGACAAAGTGTGAACAGGAGGTGCTTTTTGAGTCGACAGAAGGAGATAAACTTGCATTGAAATCTTCTCTGAGCCGGTTTATCTTATATTCTGTCTGCAACCAGCCAGAATTATTGGAAGGTGCAGTTATACGCTGTAATTGCGATAATGACAGAAAACTTCTTGCACCATATTTTGAATAATACAAAGGAGAAAAGTAGTATGGAGACAAAGGATAAGATTTCTTTCTTTCTGGAATTGATTAATTGCAATTATGAACTGCATCATTGGAGCTTTGATCTGGATTTTAATCTGTTGGAAACAGATTGGGAGAATGCTTTGTTTTCCTGCGATTTCTTTGAGTTTGTGAATTTTAAAGACTTGCTCTTCCAACATTTGTCTGAAAAAAAATATGTTCCAGTTGTGCTGGAAACAGATGCCAGTCTTATGTGGATTGCCGGGTTTCAACTGGAAAATGGAAATCCGGTCAGAATCCACATAGTCGGTCCGGTTTTTTGTGGACAGAATGATCATCTGCTTCTCCAGAAAAAACTGGATTCTTATGAATTGTCTGTAAAACTGCGTATTGCAATACTGTCAATTTTTGAAAAAATTCCGACAGTCCCTTCTAATATTGTGATACAGTATGCAGTAATGCTTCATTATTGTCTGAATCAACAGAGGATTGCAATGAATGAGGTCGTTTTTTTGTCAAACAATCCATCCGGACAAGAGAAAGTTGCTGTAAAAAGTACTTCTCATGCCGGAATATGGGCGAATGAACAGCTTTTCTGCCAGATGCTGGCAGATGGAAATCTGAAGTACAAAGAAGTGCTTCAAAAATCATATACCTTAAGCCATGGTGTAAAGGCGAATATTGGAGATGCACTCCGTAGCCACAAGAATAATTGTCTTGTTTTACTAACTTTATGTTCCAGATCATGTATTTATGGAGGGTTGTCTCCAGATATTGCGTATGATCTGAATGACTATTATGCCAAGAAAATTGAGTGCTGCAAATCAATGGCAGATACGAACAGATTATGTTCAGAGATGTTGGATGATTATGTTAGTCGTGTACAGGAAATGAAGAATAATCCGTCTGTTTCTAATTTGATGAGAAATGCGTGTGAATATATAAAGAATCATCTGACAGAAGAAATTTCGATTGCAGATCTCGCAAATAATACAGGATATACAGAATATTATTTTTCACATAAGTTTAAAAAAGAAATTGGCAATAGTGTGAAGGAATATGTTCAGAAGAATAAGATTGAGAGGGCAAAAAGCCTTCTGTCCAGTACAGAAAAGACGATTCAGGGAATCAGTGATGAACTTGCATTTAGTACGAGAAGCTATTTCTATACCTGTTTCCAGAAAATGACAGGAATGTCTCCAACAGAATATCGGAAAATATACCGCAAATGAAACAGCACATCATTAGGATGTGTCTGTTTCATTTGCTTTTTCTATATTAGGAAAGTACCTTCAATGTTCAATTTTTTGGTAAAATGTTTTGAAATTCATACTATTATGAAATATGCATGAATTACAGAACATCTTTGTGAATTTGTGAACAGCATAATATACAAAATTATTCTATAGTAACATCATGAAGAAAACACATCAAAGAACGAATAGATGTATGGAGGACAAGGGAGAGAAAAATTATGGCGAAAACAAAAAAACGAACACAGAGTGAGATCGATGGCGTTCAGTATAGACGCGCAAATTATGGCAGATTCTTTTGTATGCCTGCAATGGTCTGGTAGGAATGGGAATCTACCAGTTAATCGGTATGGCAAGCTATGCAGCAAGCGTTGGATTCGGAATTGCTACAGTAGCAGTCGGAGTAATACTGACAAGTACACGTATCCTGGATGCGATTACAGATCCGATGCTGGCATTTGTATATGACAGAGTAAATACGAAATACGGAAAAATCCGTATTCTGTTAATCAGTGGTTTTATTATTGAGGCAATTGCACTTCTGGCAATGTATGACTGGACAGCAGGAAAAGGATTTGGAGTTGCAGTATTTGTCATTCTGTATGTATTTTATGTTATTGGTTACACATTGGCAAATATGACAGCACAGACAATCCCGCCGCTTCTTACAAACGATCCGAAGCAGCGCCCGACAGTAGGTGTATGGACAACAATTGTGAACTATATGACACCGATGATTTTAAGTATTGTATTAAATGCAGTTCTACTTCCAAAATTCGGTGGAACATATAATCTTGAATTTCTGGCAGCAGCATGTAAGCTTTGTCTTGTAATTGCAGGAATCGGAGTAATTCTTGTATGCATCGCAGTTTCAGAATATGACAAACCAGAAAATTTTGTTGGTCTTCAGGAAAAGAAAGAACCACTGAAAGTAAAAGATATGATTGAAGTATTGAAGGATAATCGTCCACTTCAGTGCTATATTGTATCCGCAGCTTCTGATAAGCTGGCACAGCAGACAGCAACACAGGCAGTTATCACAACAATGCTCTACGGTATTATAATTGGCAATATGGGACTTTCTTCTATTCTTACAGTAATAGGAATGGTTCCATCTATCATCTTTGCAGCAGTAGGCGCAAAGTATGCCGGAAAGGTTGGAAGCCAGAGAACAATCGTTACATGGACAAAAATCAGCGTTGGTGTATCTGTTGTGATGTTTCTGTTCTTTGTAGCAATCGACCCAAGTAAGATTGCACAGATGGGCGCCATGACGATTGTTTATGTTTTACTTACATTCTGTAAAAATGGCGCAATGATGTGTGTTTCAACAGCAAATACATCGTTTATGTCAGATATCATCGACTATGAGCTTGACCGCAGCGGTCGTTATATTCCAGCAGTTGTCACAGGTGTTTATAGTTTCCTGGACAAAATTATTTCTTCTGTCAGCGCATTGATTGCAGCGGGGGCAGTTGCTGTGATTGGTTATACGGAGACAATGCCACAGCCGGGAGAAACCTGTACACCGCAGATTTTATGGCTGACAATGTTCATCACATTTGGACTTCCAATCTTAGGATGGATTTGTACACTAATCGCTATGAAGTTCTGTAAGCTCGGCAAAGAAGAAATGATTGCTGTACAGAAGCGTATTGAAAATAAAAAGAATGCGGCAAAGACAGAAGGGAATTAGAAAATATGAGAAATATCGTATCATTTAATGATAATTGGAAATTTATAAAAAATGCGGCTGACGAAGTGGAAGCAGCAAAGGGAGAAGGGGAGAGCATTGCTCTCCCACATACCTGGAATGCGGTTGACGGACAGGATGGCGGAAATGATTATCATCGTGGAACATGCTGGTATGTTAAAAAATTTGCAAAACCGGAAAAGAATGAAACAGATAAAGCTTATCTCGAATTTTGTGGAGCTGCAATGACAGCAGAAATTTATCTGAATGGAGAAAAAATATCCCGTCATGAAGGCGGATATTCTACGTTTCGTGTAGAAATCACAGAAAGACTGGAAGAAGAGAATACACTGGTTGTTTCTGTTGATAACTCGAACAATACGACAGTATATCCTCAGACAGCAGACTTTACATTTTATGGTGGACTCTACCGTGATGTAAATTTAATCATTGTTCCGGAAACACATTTTGAGCTTGCTTACTGCGGTTCACAGGGGATCAAAGTAACACCGGTTGTTAATTTGGAAGAAAAGAAAGCTGTTGTGACAGTTGAGGCCTGGGTATGTGGTGACGCAGATATGGTTACCTTTGAAGTAAATCAGGAGAAAATAAATGCTTCGTTAGAAGATGGACGTGCAAAGGCAGAATTTGTGATTGAAAATGTACATCTCTGGGATGGAGTGGATGATCCATATCTCTATACCGCAAAAGCATTTATGGAAAATGGAGACATCGTTAGCACTCGTTTTGGATGTCGCAAATATTATATAGATCCACAGAAAGGTTTCTTTTTAAATGGACATCCTTATCTGCTTCGTGGTGTTTCCAGACATCAGGATTTCAAAGGGGTTGGAAATGCACTTACGATTGAACATCACAAAAAGGATATGGAAATCATAAAAGAAATCGGAGCCACAACACTTCGTTTGGCGCATTACCAGCACGCACAAGAATTTTATGATCTGTGCGATGAAAATGGACTGATTGTATGGGCAGAGATACCGTATATTACAATGCACATGAAAAATGGACGTGCAAATACACTTTCCCAGATGGAAGAACTGGTGGTACAGAATTACAATCATCCATCCATTATCTGTTGGGGACTTTCCAATGAAATCACAGCTGCCAGTGCGGTAGATGATGACCTTTTGGAAAACCACAGATTATTGAATAATCTGTGTCACAGACTGGACAGCACGCGTCTTACTACAATGGCAAATGTATTTATGCTCGAGACGGATTCCCCGATTCTGGAGATTCCGGATATCAATAGTTATAACTTGTATTTCGGATGGTATCTTGGAGAATTGGAGCAGAACGATGAATTCTTTGATGAATATCACGAAAAATATCCGGACAGAGTGATTGGATTTTCTGAATATGGTGCAGATGCGAATCCACAGTATCAGGCAGCGGTACCGGAGAAAGGCGATTATACAGAAAGCTATCAGGCAGTATACCATGAACACATCCTTCAGATGATTGAAAAACGTCCGTGGTTATGGGCAACACATGTATGGAATCTATTTGATTTTGCAGCAGATGGAAGAGATGAAGGCGGCAAACATGGAGAAAACCAGAAAGGTCTTGTGACAATTGACCGCAAGACAAAAAAAGATGCATTTTACCTGTATAAAGCAGCATGGAATAAGAAAGAACCATTCGTACATTTATGTGGAAAACGCTATGTAGACCGTACAGAAGATGTAACGGAAGTGAAAGTATATTCCAACCAGTCCAAAATAACATTGGTTGTAGATGGAAAAGAATTTGAGACACAGACAGGAAAAACAATTTTCAAATTCAATGTGCCAATCTCAGGTGAGCATAAGATTACTGCAATTGCAGATTCTTGTACAGACAGCATTACAGTGAAAAAAGTGGAAGAAGAAAACCAAGATTACATTTTTATAAAACGTAGTCCGGTTACGAACTGGTTTGATGCAGATGAGTTAGATCCGGAATGTTTTTCAATCAATGATAAATTAGCAGAGATTAAAGCAAATCCAAAAGCAGGTGCAATCATTGATGAAATGATGGCAAAAGGAGCTTCTGACCGCGGAGATGTGGCAGATGCAGTAAAAGACAATCCGGGACTGCAGAGAATGATGGGACGCATGACACTCATAAGTCTGCTCAAGCAATCGGGTGCAGACGATGAAAGCATTAAACAGGTGAACCGCATTTTGCAGGGAATTAAGAAAGAAAACTAACAGATGCGACCGCGAGAAATCCGCAGGCATTATAGAAAGGATGATCAGAGTTATGGAAATGACCCTTAGATGGTATGGATCAAAATTTGATACTGTTACATTGGAGCAGATTCGTCAGATACCGGGAGTGACAGGAGTTATCACAACATTGTATGACACAGATCCGGGAGAGGTATGGAGCAGGGAACGTATTCGTGCATTGAAAGATGAAGTAGAAGCGGCAGGACTCCATATTTCAGGTATTGAGAGTGTGAATGTACATGATGCAATCAAGACAGGAAGTGCAGACAGAGATAAATATATTGACAACTATATTGAGACACTGGAGAATCTTGGAAAAGAGGATATCCATCTGGTATGTTATAATTTCATGCCTGTTTTTGACTGGACGAGAACAGAGCTTGCCCGTAAGCGACCGGATGGATCAACAGTTCTCGCTTATACACAGGAAGCTGTTGATGCACTGAATCCAGAAGACATGTTTGGCTCGATTGCTTCCGATATGAATGGCACAGTGATGCCGGGCTGGGAGCCAGAGCGTATGGAACATATCAAAGAACTGTTTGCAATGTATAAAGATATTGACGATGAAAAGCTCTTTGAAAATCTGAAGTATTTTCTTGAGCGTATCATGCCTGTATGTAATAAATATGATATTTACATGGCAATCCATCCGGATGATCCTGCATGGAGTGTGTTCGGACTGCCTCGTATCATTATTAACAAGGAAAATATTCTTCGTATGATGCATATGGTTGACAATCCGCACAATGGTGTTACATTCTGTTCAGGTTCTTATGGAACAAATCGTGAAAATAATCTTCCGGATATGATTCGTTCCTTAAAGGGAAGAATTCACTTTGCGCATGTGCGTAATCTGAAGTTCCATACACCGACGAATTTTGAAGAAGCTGCACATCTCTCATCAGATGGCTCCTTCGATATGTTTGAGATCATGAAAGCACTCTATGATATCGGATTTGACGGACCGATCCGCCCGGATCACGGAAGAATGATCTGGGGAGAAAAGGCAATGCCAGGATATGGTCTATATGACCGTGCACTCGGGGCAACTTATCTTAATGGGTTGTGGGAAGCAATCACAAAGGAGGAGAAAAGGCATGAAGTTGTATAAGGAAGGTCTTAAAGATCATGCTTTATGGGAAGAGAAAGGTTATCAGCTTCCTAAATACAATCGTGAAAAGGTTGCAGATGCTACAAAGAAAAATCCGTTCTGGATACATTTTGGTGCAGGAAATATTTTCCGCGCATTCCATGCAAACGTAGTCCAGAACTTGTTGGATGCAGGTGCGCTTGAGCGCGGACTTATTGTGGCAGAAGGATATGATTATGAGATTATTGAGAAGATGAACCATCCGCATGACGATTATTCTATCCTTGTAACTTTAAAAGCAGATGGAACAATGGAAAAGAGTGTAACGGGAAGTGTCGTTGAGTCTCTTGCACTGGACAGTGAAAATGAAAACGCTTTTGGAAGACTAAAAGAAATCTTTGCTTCCGATTCCCTTCAGATGGCAACATTTACTATTACAGAAAAAGGTTACAGTGTGACTGACAGACATGGAGAGGCTGTTCCGGATGTAAAGAAAGATATTGAGAATGGACCGGAAAAACCATGCAGCTACATGGGAAAAGTAGCGTCTCTTCTCTATACACGTTTTGAAAACGGAAGAAAACCAATCGCATTTGTAAGTACTGACAACTGTTCTCATAATGGAGACAAGCTGAGTACTGCCATCCTCACATTTGCAAGGGGATGGGCTTCTAACAAGTCTGTTTCACAGGAATTTGTGGAATATGTTTCCAATCCAAAGGAAGTATCTTTTCCATGGTCTATGATTGATAAGATCACACCACGTCCAAATGCCTCTGTGGAAGAAGTACTTCAGAACGATGGTGTGGAAGAAGTGGCTCCGATTATCACTTCAAAAAACACTTATGTTGCACCGTTCGTGAATGCAGAAGAATGTGAGTATCTCGTAATTGAAGATGCATTTCCGAATGGAAGACCTGCACTTGAAAAGGGCGGACTGATTTTTACAGATCGTGAGACAGTAGATAAAGTTGAGCGTATGAAAGTATGTACCTGCTTAAATCCACTTCACACTGCTCTTGCAGTATTTGGATGTCTGCTGGATTTCCAGCTTATTGCCGATGAGATGAAAGATGAAGATCTTAGACAACTGGTTGAAGTAATCGGATACAAAGAAGGGCTTCCGGTTGTGACAGATCCTAAGATTATTAACCCAAAGGATTTTATTGATACAGTTTTAAAAATTCGAATTCCAAATCCATTTATGCCGGATACACCACAGCGAATTGCGACAGATACTTCACAAAAACTTTCCATCCGTTTTGGTGAGACAATCAAAGCATATGAAAAATCAGAAGAGTTGAAAACTTCAGACTTGAAGCTGATTCCACTTGTGTTTGCGGGATGGCTTCGCTATCTGCTTGCTGTGGATGATAATGGAAATGCATTCGAACTTAGTCCGGATCCGATGTTGCAGAGCCTGAGCCCGGTATTTTCTAAGATACAGCTTGGTGAAACTGCTGAGATAGAAGAAATAATCCGTCCGATTTTGAAGGACAAGAAGATCTTTGGTGTGGACCTTTACGAAGTAGGGCTTGCAGAAAAGGTATGTGGTTATTTTGAAGAGATGCTACAGGGAACTGGTGCAGTCAGAGAAACTTTGAAAAAATATGTATGGGAAAAATAAATGGAGGCTCTTTAATGAAATCATTTATTCATGACGACTTCTTACTGACGAATGAGACAGCAAAGGAGCTTTATCACAATGCAGCAGAGACTATGCCAATCATTGATTTTCATAACCATCTGAGTCCAAAAGAAATCTATGAAGACCAGTGTTACGAGAATCTGACACAGGTATGGCTCGGTGGAGATCATTATAAATGGCGAGGGATGCGTGCCAATGGTGTACCAGAAAAATTAGTTACGGGAGATGGAGATCCTTATGAAAAGTTTCTTTCATGGGCAGAGACTGTGCAGAACAGTATAGGAAATCCACTATATCACTGGACACATTTGGAAATGAAAAGATATTTTAATATTGATGAAACACTTTCACCGGCTACAGCAGAGAAAATCTGGCAGATTGGAAAAGAACAGTTGCAAAGACCGGATCATTCCGTTAGAAATCTTCTTCGGATGCAGAATGTAGAAGTGCTTTGCACAACAGATGATCCGGCGGATGATCTGAAATATCATAAGCTTTTGGCACAGGACGAGACACTTGGATTTAAAGTGCTCCCGACATTTCGCCCGGGCTCTGTACTGGATATTGAAAATCCAGGATTTTCAAACTATATTACACATCTTGGGGAAGTTGCAAAAACTGATATTACAACATTGCACGGACTGTTTGAGGCCCTTGAGAAAAGACTGGATTATTTCGTGGAAAAAGGATGTCATGTAACGGATCATAGTCTGGAAAAGGATTTCTATCGTCCGGATACGACACTTGAGGGAGTAGCATACATTTATACGAAGGCATTAGGCAATACTCCAATCACAAATAATGAAGCAGCTGCATTTCGAGGTTTTGTTTTAAAGAATCTTGGTCAGATGTATGCAGAGCGATCTCTTGCAATGCAGCTTCATATTGGTGCGCTGCGGAATACTTCTACAAGATTATATGAAAAACTGGGTGCAGATATCGGGTGTGACAGCCTGAATGATTTCAACTATGCACCGCAACTTGCAGGGCTGCTGGATTCTATGGATGTTACAGATAGTCTTCCGAGAACAATCCTGTATTATCTGAATCCGAAAGATGGTCCGATGCTTGCCGCTATGGCAGGAAATTATCAAAGCAATTCTGATGGAATCCGCGGAAAAGTACAGCTAGGAACAGCCTGGTGGTTCTGCGATCATAAGCGTGGTATGGAAGATCAGATGGATGCACTGGCAGATACCGGAATGATTGCAAACTTTATAGGAATGCTTACCGATTCCAGAAGCTTTCTGTCATTTCCAAGACATGAATACTTTCGGAGAATTCTATGCAACAAGATCGGTTCATGGGTAGAAAATGGTGAATATCCAAAAGATATGGAATATCTGAAACAGATGATTAAGAGAGTCTGCCATGATAATGCAGAAATGTATTTCCGATTTTAACTTATAAATGAAGCCGGCAGGATAAGTAATTCTGCCGGCTGTTGTATATAGATAGAGGAGATTATAGAAGATGGAGAATATTTATTCAAAAATTAAAGAAACAGGAATTATACCGGTTGTTGTTCTGGACCAGGCCGAAGATGCTGCTCCGCTTGCGAAAGCTTTGTGTGATGGTGGAATTCCATGTGCTGAAGTTACATTCAGAACACAAGCAGCAGAAGAGGCTATCCGTGTGATGTCAGAAAAATATCCTCAGATGCTTGTTGGTGCCGGAACTGTACTTACAACAGATCAGGTAAACAGAGCAGTTGAAGCGGGAGCAAAATTCATTGTCAGCCCGGGATTAAATCCTACAGTCGTAGATTATTGTGTGAAACGAGGAATTCCAATCATTCCCGGATGTTCTACACCAAGTGATGTAGAAGTGGCTATGGAGTTTGGGCTTAGTGTTGTGAAATTTTTCCCGGCAGAACCGGCAGGTGGACTGAATTATATTAAAGCAATTTCAGCTCCGTATTCTAATATAAGATTCATGCCGACAGGAGGGATCAATCCAAAGAATGTAAGTAGTTATTTAGAGTGTCCGGCAATTCTTGCATGCGGCGGAAGCTGGATGGTGAAAAAGGATCTGATATGTGAAGGAAAATATGATGAAATTGAAAAACTGGTCCGTGAAGCGGTAGAACTCGTTTCAGAGGCAAGGAAGAAATTAAAATAGGAGGAGAAATCATGGCAAAGGTTGTTACACTTGGAGAAATCATGTTGAGACTTTCTCCTCCCGGAAATCAGAGATTTGGACAGGCACAGTTATTTGATGTCTGTTATGGAGGTGCAGAGGCAAATGTCGCAGCATCACTTGCGCAATTTGGCCATCAGGCTGTATTTCTTTCCAAACTTCCAGATCATCCGCTTGGTGATGCTGCAATTGGACAGCTGCAGAAAGTCGGCGTAGATTGCTCACAGATTGCTCGAGGAGGAAAGCGTCTGGGAATTTATTTTCTTGAAAACGGAGCATCTGTCCGTCCGTCAAGCGTCATATATGACAGACAGGATTCTGCGATTACAGAGGCAAAGGCAGAAGAATTTAATTTTGAAAGCGTATTTAAAAATGCAGATTTATTTCATGTATCAGGAATCACCCCGGTCCTTAGTAAGGATACATCGTTACTTACACTAGAAGCTTTGAAAAAAGCAAAAAAGTATGGAGTTACGACATCTTTTGATTTGAATTACAGAGCGAGACTTTGGACAGAAGATATTGAAGGAAAGCAGAAATCTCTTGCAGAAATGATGAAGTATGTAGACATCTGTTTTGGAAATGCAAGAGATGCAGCAAAATGTCTCGGATATTCAGTTCCGGGAGTGGATCTGATTGACGGAGATTATAGTATCTGTGTAAATGAAGAAAATATGAAAAAAGTGTTGGAAAAATATCAGTTGAAGTGCCTGATCACGACATTGAGAAAAAGTATCAGTGCTTCTGATAATACATTATCAGCAGCAGTATGCAGCGAAGAAGGACTCTATACAGGAAGTTCGTATCCACTTCATATTGTTGACCGCGTAGGCGGAGGTGATTCCTTCGCAGCAGGATTTCTACATGGATATCTTTCTAAAATGAGTATTCCGGATGCACTGGAATTTGCCATTGCAGCATCTGCGATTAAACATACGATGCCTGGGGACATCAATTATACGACGGAAAAAGAAGTACTGGCACTTATGAACAGTGATGGAAGTGGAAGAGTGCAGAGGTAGAGGGATACTGGTTCATAGGTAATATGTGAAATGAGGGGGGATGTGATTTTATAAGCTCTATTCAATTTTTTATCGTATTCCGGTATTCTCCGGGGGTCATATCAAATGCTTTTTTAAAATGCTGAATAAAATTTGCTTCATTTGCAAATCCCACCATAATCCCGATTTTATAACAGGGAATTTCCGTAGACTGCAATAACATCTGTGCCTGAAGCAACCGCAGATGTATGAGATATTCTCTGGGAGAAAAGCCTGTATATTTCTTGAATTGCCTGCATAAATGATATTTACTGATTCCTGTAAAACCTGCCATGGCTTCTAACGTAATATCCTGCGCAAAATGATGTTCCAGGTAATTTTGAAGAAGACTGATCGTATCAGGTATTTCTTCAGTATTATGAAATTCTTTCAGGCATTCTAAAATATAAAAGAGCATTTTCTCCAATTCAAAAGAAATATAAAAATCACGATTGATCACCGGTTCGTTTTGCATTCTCAGAATCTTCTCTAATTGTGTTTGAAAAGATTTTTGCTGTGTGCAGTGAAATACAGGTGGTTTATTTGCAAAATTTTCGTTGTAAAAAAGCGCAGATTGACCTCCCCAAAAGTGCAGATCAGAATGGCACCAGTGATTGCCCATGGTTTTGTAGAATTGTGCTTCTCTGCAGTCGATGACAAAACCGTCTCCTTTTCGCAATGTATAACGCTGTCCCCTGTAAATCAGTTCCCCTATTCCCTCATAGGTATACAGTAGCAGAATGGATGGGTAATTACTGCGTTTCGTATAGTAAGAAGCTCCAGTGTCCATATAAGAAAAAGACTGTAGATACATTAAGTATTTTTGCTTTTCCAGGGACAGTGGATGCTGCAGAAGATAACGGGATTTTCCATCAATACAGAATGATGTGTCTTTTGCCGAAGGAAGATGGTGCATTTTCACCATTTTCTGATAAGCTTCATCTTTCAGCACATCCTGATTTTCTCCATCTGTCTGATGAGTAAAGAAATAAATATGTTCAAACATATATGCTCCTCCTTTAAAACAGCAATTTTCAATAGTTATACAGCAATAAAATATCTAAAATCAATGTATAAATTATACTATAATGAAGCAAATAATAAAAGGAGGATGCTAAAATGTTAGTTAAAAATCTGAAAGTGCTTCACATGGAAAAACCTCTCGCTATCGATGTTGTGCCATATTTTTCCTGGATGATGGAAAGTGATATTCCGAATACCGTGCAGGAGTCTTATCAGCTCACAATAAAGGATTCTGTGGGGAACTGCATATATGACTCGGGGGTTGTTGAAAGCAGTCGCAATGCCTATATTCCGTATAAAGGAGCAAAATTACAGAGTAAAATGAGGTATCTATGGACTGTGCATGTTTTGGATAATCACGGAAATACTGCGACTGCCACATCTTCTTTTGAGACAGGTTTCTTATCAGAAAGTGACTGGTCTGCAAAATGGGTGAAGGCTCCTGGAAAAAGAAAAAAAGGAAAGCCAGGATTTGGGAAACAACAGCCTGCCACTCTTTTCCGTAAACAATTTGCACTGAAAGATAAACCTGTGAAAGCCCGTCTGTATGCTACCTGTCATGGTGCTTATGAATTATATCTGAATGGAAGCCGGGCAGATTCCCGTCTTCTGGCTCCGGAACATACCGTTTATGAGAAATATCTGTGCTACCAGACTTATGATGTGACAGAGCAATTGACAGAAGGGTCGAATGCCATTGGCATGCATGTGGGGGATGGATGGTATTTATGTCCTCAGTCATTGCCCAATATGAAAAAAATGGACTATGCACATGCAGTACTCTTTCAGTTGGAAATTACTTACCCGGATGGTTCAATGGATATGATTATCTCTGATGAGGATGTGAAATGTTCCAACGGTCCCGTTCTGTCTGCAGATTTGTATGCAGGAGAATATTATGATGCGAATAAGCAGATAAAAAACTGGAATTGTGCAGACTTTATGGATTCCGGATGGATTTCCTGCATGGAAGCAAATTATGGATATGAGAGTCTGGTTTCTCAGATTGGAGAGCCCGTCATGATCGTGAATGAACTTCCTGTTTCCCGGCTGACGAAAAGTCCGAAAGGAGAATGGATTCTGGATTTTGGACAGAATATTGCAGGATTTGTCCGTATGAAGGTAAATGCTCCAAAGGGAACACAGATTACCTTAGAACATTGTGAGATACTGGACAAGCAGGGAAATTTCTTTAACAATATTCAGGGAGCCGGCGGCGTGGGAAAAGGCGTTGACCAGAAGGAGGTTTATGTCTGTGATGGAACTTCAGCCACTTATGAACCTCATTTTACATACCATGGTTTCCGCTATGTGCGTGTTACCGGAATTGAGCCGAAAGCAGAAGAGTTTACGGCATGTGTCGTATCAACAAAAAAGGAAAATCTCGGTACTTTTAAGACATCAGATGAACGTCTGAATCGTCTCTACGAAAATATCAGATGGTCTCAATGCGCTAATATGCTTTCTGTGCCGACAGACTGCCCACAGCGGGAAAAAGCAGGATGGACAGGAGATATGCTTGTTTATTCCAGAACAGCTCTTCTGAACGAAGACTGCACCGCTTTCTTTACTCGTTGGCTGTACAATATGGAATGTGATCAGGATGAGTATGGGATTATTCCCATGGTAGTTCCGCAGGATGGAAATTATCCTTCCATGGGCAAACTGATGAGTATGATGTACGGGGTAAAAGGTTCAGGAACTTCTTCCGGCTGGGGGGATGCTGCTGTGATTGTTCCGTATTCTATGTATGAGATTACAGGAAATACAGATATCCTGAGACAACAGTATTACTGTGTGAGACGCTGGTGTGACTACATAATTCTTCAGGCAGCATCCAATAAACCCAAAGACAGTACCATTCCTGATGATATTGAGAAATATCTCTGGGATACCGGTTATCACTATGGAGAATGGTTGATTCCAAGTCAGAGCAAAAATGGTCTGGATATGAAAAACCTGAAAAATATTATGAGTATGAGTTCCTGCTACACTGCTCCGATTTTTGGATGGAATTCGGTTCATACCTTTGCGAAGATTGCTGAAATTCTTTCTGAAGAGACCGATGACAACATTTTATATTTGTCTGACATGAAAAAATATCAGGATATTGCGGACCACATGAAGGAAGCCATTCAAAAAGGTGTTATAAAAGAAGATGGTTCTATGCCTTCGAATCTGATGGGAGCATATGTACTCCCAATTTATTTCAATCTGGTTCCGGAAGAACATAAAGAGACTTTTGCTGGAAATCTTGTAAAGTCTATTGAGAATAACGATATGTGTATGGATACAGGATTTCTGACCACACCGTATCTGCTTGATGCACTATGCAAAATCGGACGAATAGATCTCGCTTATACGCTGCTGTGGCAGTCAAAAAAGCCTTCCTGGTTATACGAGGTAGATGCGGGCGGTACAACGATATGGGAAAACTGCAATGGCTATGATGATGACGGAAATCCCGGTAACTTAAGCTTTAATCACTATGCATTTGGTGCTGTTGCAGACTGGATCTTCCGTACAGTAGGAGGTATTGATACAAAGGGTGCCGGTTTTAAACACTTTCGTATTGCACCGAAGCTAGATGGAAAGATTAGTTCCAGCAGTAGAAGTTACAGAACGGAGCAGGGTACAGTAGTCTGTGAATGGAATATAACAAAATCTGAGAAGAAAAATATTTTTTCATTGCACACGGTAGTTCCATGTAATACAGTTGCAACTATCGAATTGCCGGATGGTACTGTTCATGATGTAGGAAGTGGAGAATATAGATATGAAGTCGAAATATCCTTATAGTAAAGAATTGAGAAAAACCATAAGTTTTAGCAATATAAATCTGGAAGAAAAAGTAAGAGACGGCAGTCTGGCAAAAGTTGCCGGTTTTTTCAGTAAGCAGGTCTCATCATATAAGAGCAAAATAGCAAAAGTCAGAAAAGATACCTGTCAATCTTTTGATTAAAAAAGTATTACTTTTTACGAGTTTACCCCGAAAAAGTAGACAAAAATCGTGTATTCCTGTATGGGGACAGTGCTGGTGGTTGTCTTGCTGCCGGTATTGCGCTGTTAAATCGTGACAGAAATCATTATCCGTTATGTGGTCAGATGCTTATTTATCCGGTATGTGACAATGAAAGAGGAAAATATGAATCGATGGAGAAGTATAAAGATGCTGCATGGAGTAAAAATTCCAATGAGCAAATGTGGCGTATTTATTTAAGCCGTGGTGTTGAAAAGGAAACCTATACCATTCCTATGAAAAATGAGTTACATGATTTGCCGCCTGCTTATATAGAACCACAGCAATTTGATACTTTACGGGATGAGGCAATTGCTTATGCCAATAAGTTAAAAAATGCCGGAGTAGACGTAGATTTAAATGTAATCTCAGGCTCTTATCATGGATTTGATGCAGATTTAAAGAGTCCTCTTGTAAAAAGAGTTTTTGAGAAACGATATGAAGTGATACGAAAGTTTATACAATAAAGTAAGAGCCATGGAGATTTTCTTCCATGGTCTTTACTTTATTCGATCAATGTAATTAATTTTGCAATCGGTTCAACTTCCTATACTTTGCCGGACTCATCCCATGGTATTCCTTGAATTTCTTGAAGAAATAGGTTTGATTACTAAAACTAAGCTGCTGGCAAATATCTGCAATCGGCATGGCGGTTGTGATGAGTAAATCGCACGCTTTCTGCATGCAGAATTTCATACCATAATCAAATAGCGAAAGCCCGGTGAATTTTTGAGTAATCTTATATAGATAATCTCCAGAATAGTGGAAATGTGTCTCTAATTCTTTGCGGCTCACACGGCCATTATGCTGCACAAGAAATCTGGTAATAGAATCAAAAAGCTCCTGCTCGGCACTAGAGGTAAAGTGTAAGGGCGTATTGTGATAATGTTTATTATCAAAAAGCAAGCTGATAAGCTCGAGCATCATTGCATTTATGCGAAAGGTAGATCCCATAGAAGGTGACTGGATTTCCCATAATATTTTTTCAAATCGGTCATGAATGTTCTGATCAATCCACATGGGTGTTTCCAATGGAATAAAATCTATATAATTCTTATCTGAAAAATAATTCTTTTTATGATTGATATTAAGAAAATCATTGAATAGATTGGATTTGATATTTTCTTTTTTAGTGAAATATCGAGGGGCTTCCATCAACTGTAACAGGTATTCTTCAGAGAATTGTAAAAAGGCAATTCGATGATAACCGCCGTATTCTTCTTGATGAAAGACATTTTTATTCATAAGACAGCAGCTGCCTTGAGGATAGTAATGTCGAAGATTTTCTATATTCTGGTAAATATCACCGTCTATTACAAACATTAATTCGTAAAAGTCGTGACGGTGTAATGTGGACATACGAGATTGTATGTCCATTTCTCTTGCATTCAGTGTTACATACATATTTTGTATGGGGGATGATTGCATAATGATGAGTGCAGTCTCCGATGAATCAGGATGATGAGTTGAAAAGTATAGATTAAAAGGGCCATCCAGATGATGCTGCTCAGGTATGCTTTTAATTATTTCGTTAAATGGAAGCTGGTTTAATATCCCAGAAGACATTCCAAAATAGTGGTTTTGTGACGTATTGGTATCTAAAATAGAAAACATAATACCTCCATTATTGAATATGTTGTAAAATATGAATTTATGCTTGATTATGACGTATCTTTTAAATTATACATCATTTATAATAAAACACAATAGGAAACATTGAAAATATATATTGTAACTTACAATTAAATGAAAAAACAGTTTGGAGGAGCAAATGAAAATTAGAGACTTTAATAGAGACTGGGAATTTCACAGCGACAAAAGTGCTGAGGTGCAGATCGTAAATCTTCCTCATGATGCCATGATTATGGAAAACAGGGATAAATCAAATCCATCGGGTGGAGCATGTGCCTATTTCGATGGAGGAAAATATTCATATAAGAAGAAATTCAACCATGATGAAGAAAATAAGAATGTGATTATGTACTGTGAGGGCATCTATCAGAACTCAAAAATTCTATTAAATGGTGAAATGATAGATGAGAGACCATATGGATATGCAGCATATTACATATCACTTAGCGAGCATCTTCATTCTGGAGAAAATGAAATTGAAATAATTGCGGATAACGCAGATACACCGAATACCAGATATTATTCTGGTGCCGGAATATATAGGAATATAAGCCTTTTTACAGCAGGAGAATCGTATATTTTACCGGATGGCGTCAGAATTTCCACAACCAATAATGATAGTGTACATATTAAAACAGAAATGCATGGAACAGGTAGTGTACATGTATTGGTATATGAAGATGACGTAGTAGTAGCTGAGGGAGATGGTAATGATGTAACCTTGAAAATTCCTAATGCAAAAACATGGGATGAGGAGAGCCCTTTTCTTTATTCATGCAAGGTAGAGTTAATTGAATCAGGAAAGTTATTGGACTCTGTAATGAAGCGATTTGGAATTCGAACGCTTGCATGGAATGGTAATGGATTCTTTGTAAATGGTAAAAATACTTTACTCCGTGGAGCATGCGTTCACCATGATAACGGTATTCTTGGAGCATGCAGTTTCAGGGATGCAGAGTATCGCCGTGCCAAAATACTGAAAGAAGCTGGATTTAATGCCATTCGAAGCTCTCATAACCCGATTTCTTCACATTTGCTCGAGGCGTGTGACGAGCTTGGAATATATGTAATGGACGAGACTTGGGATTACTGGCTCGTGCATAAGAACCCATATGATCAGGCAAATGAGAACTTCCTGAAATGGTGGAAGCAGGACGTGGAATCTATGATCCAGACGGATTATAATCATCCATCAGTGATTATGTATTCAATCGGAAACGAAATTTCTGAACTCGGTACAGTTAAAGGACAGGAGCTTTGTAATGAAATTGCAAATTATGTCAGAGAGTTCGATGAAACCAGACCTGTTACCTGTGGGGTGAACTTGCTTCTTGCAGGAATGGCTAAAAAAGGTAAAGGTCTTTATTCTGATAGCGATAATAAGAATGGCAGTCAGAGCATGGATTCTATGCCGACTAGTGCTTTTTACAATGTGCTTATGAATAAAATGGGAGGACTGATTGACAAAATGGCTTCGTCAAAAGCTGCGGATAGTGTTTGTGATTCACTTTCTCCAATATTAGATATTGCTGGATATAATTATGCTACTTCCAGATATCAGAAGGAGAGCAAGACAAGACCGGATAAATGCTTTGTGGGTTCAGAAACATTGCCTAAAACACTGTATGGTAACTGGAAATTAGTGAAATCTATCCCTAATTTAATAGGTGATTTTATGTGGACTGGATGGGATTACTTAGGAGAGACAGGTCTCGGAACTATACGTTATGTACATAAGAAAACAAAGGAAAATGCATATAAGGGACTTCCGATTATCTCTGGAAGCGGTGTAATTGATATCTGCGGAACTCCACAGGCTGAAGTAGCATGGAATAAAATTATTTGGGGATTACAAGATGAACCAGCAATCGGAGTTGACCCGATGCAGTTCCCTGAGTATACCAGAGCAATGTCTATGTGGCGCAATACAGATTGCGTTGAAAGTTGGTCATGGGAAGACTGTGACGGAAACAAGACCAACATAACTATATATGCTTCTGGAGTCAGTGCTGAACTAATTTTAAATGGAAGAAGTCTTGGTAAAAAGAAAGTAAAGGAAGGAAAGGCAATATTCAAAAATGTGAAATACATTCCTGGAAAAATCGAAGCAGTTAATTTGGATGCAACCGGTAAGGAAATTGGCAGAACAGCGTTGCAGTCAGCTACTGGAAACACAACTCTAAAATTAGAGGCTGATAAAATGCAGCTTAGGCCAAATGGGCAGGATCTTTGCTTTATCGAGTTGAGCTTAGTAGGAGAAAATGGAATCTTAAAAATGAATGCAGATACAGAAATAAATGTACGGATATCCGGAGCAGGAACTCTTCAGGGATTTGGTTCAGCTGTACCTAATACAGAGAACAGTTTCATTTCAGGTATCTACACAACATATCGCGGTAGAGCATTAATAGCTGTACGAACTGGTTATGAAGAGGGAGAAATTCATGTTTCAGTAAGTGCAGATAGAATATCAGAGCAGACAATAAATATTCAGGTAAAACGAGAAAAATAATGGCTAAATGGTTAACTGTATGGGCGCAGGCTCAAGAGGGTGCGCAGAGACAGATTATGGTCAGAATCTTATGCGAAAGATGATGAGGACGAGAAGAAGCCATTTTGAAACAGTTAGAAGAAAAAGAACCATTGCCGGATAAAGAGAAAGATCAGATTGCCTGGGTAAGAGCTGCTAATCAACACAAAGCAATTGCAGAAGAGATTATTCTCAAGGAATTGATTTATGTTTAAATGAAGGTGATGAGGTCGTGGATTGCGACCTCATTATTGTATGAAAAATAGCAGTAGGCAGAATGAGAAAAATAGGGTAAAATGGGAACATGGATTTTGGGAACTCATAAGAAATGATTGTGCGGTAAAGTAACTTGAAATGCCAGTTTGGCATTTCAAGTTATAGAGGAGATGGAATGGCGGATCAGAAAGTAAGAGAAATGGAACCAGTGGAAACACAAATAGTTGAAATCATGCCACCGGACGTTGAAAATCTGATTTATGTAGTAAGAAACAAACAAGTCATGGTGGATAGTGATCTGGCAATGCTTTATCAGGTAGAAACGGGAGCGTTAAACAGAGCCGTTAAAAGAAATATTGCCAGATTTCCAGAAGATTTTCGATTTCAGCTTACAAAAGATGAATATGAAAACTTGAAATGCCAATTTGGCACCTCAAATGGCAGTGGAACAGAAAATGGTTATGGTGGCAGACGTACATTACCGTATGTATTTACAGAGCAGGGAATATCCATGCTTGCAAGTGTATTGCATAGCGAGGTGGCAATTAATGTAAGTATAGGTATTATGCGTGCATTTGTAGAAATGCGACGGTTTATAGCCAACAATGCACTTTTGTTTGAAAGGATTAGTAACGTTGAGCTAAAACAACTGGAATATCAGAAAAAGACAGATGAAAAACTGGAGCAGATTTTTGAGTACATATCAGATCATGAGGAGTCTAATCAAAAGATATTTTTTGATGGTCAGATATATGATGCATTCAGCTTATTGATAGGACTGATTCAGAAAGCAGAAATGGAAATTGTTCTGGTAGATGGATATGTGGATGTAGGAACATTAAATATTTTGTCAAAGAAGAAAGAAAATGTGGCGGTGACAGTTTATACACAGCAACGGACAAAATTATCTCAAACAGATGTAGATAACTTTAATGCACAGTATCCTAAACTGGATGTGAAGTACACAAGAGCATTTCATGATCGTTTTTTAATTCTTGATAAAACGAAAGCATATCATGTGGGTGCGTCTTTGAAGGATGCAGGTAAAAAATGTTTTGGTATTAATCTGATTGAAGATGCAGGTATTGTAAGAGATATTTTACAGAGATTGGAATTGGAAACAGAAGAATAGAAAAGTAAGTTATGCAGAAAGGCGTGAGTCATAAGAATATGGCTTGCGTCTTTTTCTGTCTGGAAAGGAAGTGGGGAGCATGGCACAGATTTTTCGTGTAGAGAGAACTAAGAATTTTACGGTAATGAGTAATCACCATTTCAAGAATAAGAATCTGACATTGAAAGCGAAAGGTCTATTATCGCTGATGTTAAGTTTGCCAGATGACTGGAATTACAATATGCAAGGACTGGCAACATTGAGCAGAGATGGGATTGATTCTGTTCGTTCTGCAATTAAGGAATTAGAGCATCATGGATATGTGGAACGTCATAGATTGCGTAATGAGTATGGCTTTTATGGCGATACCGAATATATTATCCGGGAAGTTCCATTAGGAGAAGAAAATGATTAAGTGGAGCAGAGAAGTGCCTAAGTGTGGATAGTCCAATTTTGGACAATCAGGTCATAGGAAATTTCTATCTCCGGACATCAGAAAATAGGAAAACCAGATATGGTAAATCCCATACTGGACAAACCGTTGCTATTAATAATCCATGTTATTAAATATGAATTATTAAAGAACTAGTAAATAAAATATCTATCTTATCAATTCACGTAAGTATTAATAGGATTGGATAAGAAAAGAAAGAATGAGGTATGATTATGAGAATGATGAAAAATAACAATAATGAAACAATTGTGGTGATTGGGATTGATCATGGGTATGGAAACATGAAAACAGCCACCAGATGCTTTCCATCCGGTGTAGCCAGATATGACAAGGAGCCAATCTTCCAGAATAATCTTCTTGTTTACAATGACATGTATTACCAGATCGGAGAGGAACACAAGGAGTTCTGTGCAGAGAAAACGCAGGACGAGGACTATTATGTGCTGACACTGGCAGCTATTGCAAGGGAACTGGATGGGAAAGGTATGAACCGGGCAACGGTACATATCGCTGCCGGACTTCCCCTTACCTGGGTAGCTACACAGAAAGAAGACTTCCAGAATGAGGCATATAGAAAACAAAAAGAAGCAGAAAAACAATTACGGTCATTAAAGCATCAGGCGGAACAGAATAGAAAGATGGCTGAGAAGGAAGTGCAAAAACTGAAAAAAAGAATAAAATTGCAATCAGAGAAAATAAACGAGATAAAATTTTTCTGTGGAATTGGATATATAGTGGCATTTGTACTTTCAGCTTGTCTTGTTAAGATGTGTTTCTTGTGATTTTAAATTCGATATTTCAGAATTAAATTATGATTTTTGATGGATTAGATTGTTTGAAACGCATTTTTGTGATATGATGATAAATACCATGTGAACAGATATTTCAAGCAAATAAGATTGAGGTGAAAAAATGGCAGTTAGTTACAAGAAATTGTGGAAATTGTTAATTGATAAAGAAATGATGAAGAAAGATTTGCGTGCAATGACAGGAGTTAGTACAACAACGATGTCTCGATTATCAAAAGATGAAAATGTAAGTACAGAGATTCTGTCAAAGATATGTTCTGCTTTGAATTGTGATGTGGGAGATATCATGGAATTTGTTCCTGATAAAAAAGAGGAACAGTAAGGAGGTACGGTAGCATGGATCATTCTTATCCTTATATTGCGTCTTTGACCAGAGAACCGTTCCTTTTCTACGAGATGCGTTCTACCGCAAAGCTAATGGCAGAAGGAAATTCAAATGATGCGATTGTTAAAGAAATTGTAGAGCAGAATCTTTTCCAGTATCCAACGGAAAAATCTATTACACGCATGGCGAAAGCTGCATCAAACGGCTTCATGCTCTGGAAGATGATTCTCTGGTTTCTGCGATTGCGTCACAACCAACTGATGTAGCAAAACAGATTTGTCTGTATGCGTTAATGAAGCAAAGCCGACTGGTCTGGGAATTTATGTTGACCGTCATTGGCGAGAAGTACAGATTAAGGGACACGTCTTTTGGTAAGATTGATTTGAATACATTTTTTATGCGCTTGCAGGAGCAGAATGATACCGTGGCTTCCTGGAGCGATAGTACAATAACAAAGTTAAAACAGATTATTGCCAGAGTGCTTGTCGAAACAGAATATCTCGATAATCTCAAGGCAGATCATTTGAATCCAGTATGGCTGCATCCTGTTTTGGAAAATGCCATCAGAAGCAATGGCGATATGACAATACTGCCGGCGTTTAATTGCTTTGTGTAGGAGGTAACCCGATGAATGAAATAAAAGAGCGCCTGGACAAAGTTCGGGCATTGATCCAGGAATCAGAGTTTCTGGAAGGCAAGGGACTCAGCAATGAGGTGAATATCAGAATCTTCTGCTATGAGCCGGAGAATGAAATGGTTGTCCGCCATTTTGTGAATCAGCTGGAAACTGATCAGTCCTTAGATTGCCATTTGATTGTTTGTAATTTATATAAAACATTTCTCTCTATCTGCGATGATATGGACATCACAGATGCAATTCCAGATATGGAAGAAGCTGACGGGAGTGCTTATCTTCTGGAGCAGCTGAATTCCGCAATCGGCAATGGAGAGTTCATTGATAAAATCCAGTATGAGCCACACGAACCGGGTGATGTGCTGATGCTGACAGGTGTGGGCGAGGTGTTCCCATTTATGAGAATCCATACGTTACTGGAAGCCTTGCAACCGTATTTTTCTGATGTTCCGATTTTGGTTATGTATCCGGGTGAGTTTGATGGTCGTCATGTAAAACTGTTCAATCGTTTGACACCAAATGATTATTATCGGGCATTCAATGTCATAGATTAAGGGGGATAAAGCCATGATGATTCGAGATATGTTTGCGGATGACATTAACCGCAAAATCAATGGTGTAATTAAAGTAGATCAGGCTGCTGATGATGTAATCGAGCAGGAGTTAAATGAATATGTCATTACCAGAGAATTGAAGAAACACTTCATTACGTTCTTCAATTATTACGGTGATGCTTTTGACCAGCCGACAGCCGATATGGGTGTTTGGATTTCTGGTTTCTTTGGAAGTGGTAAATCTCACTTCTTGAAAATGCTTTCCTATCTTTTGGAAAATAAAGAGGTAAAAGGCATTCGCAGTGTGGAACGTTTTCGTAAAAAATTTGAGGATGATCCGGCAACTTTTATGCTGATCGACCGTGCCACGAAGGGGCAGACGGAAACCATTCTTTTCAACATTGATATTGAAGGCTTCAGCAATAAAGACAAGACTGCTGTACTTCGTGTTTTTGCCAAGATGTTCTATAACCATCTGGGATTTTATGGTGAAAATCTGAAAGTTGCCATGATGGAGCGTTATATCGACCAGCAGGGAAAAACCGAGGAGTTCCGCAGAGTTTTTGAAGAAAAGAAAGGCAAGCCCTGGCTTGAAATGCGCCGTGCCTTTGCTTTCAATGGCAAGTTCATCATCCCGACACTAATGGAAGTTTTAGATATGAGTGAGGACGATGCCAAGGCGTGGTTCAATGATAAAACTGCAACAGAAATATCTATTGCTCAGCTTGTGGAAGATATGAAAGCCTATGTGGATACTAAACCAGCGAACTTCCGTCTGCTGTTTATGATCGACGAAGTTGGTCAGTATGTCGGCACAGACACAGATATGCTTTTGAACCTCCAGTCTTTGACAGAAAAAATCGGAAGTGAGTGTGAAGGAAAGATTTGGGTGATCTGCACCGGACAGGAAGCCATTGATGAAATCATCAAAGTTCGTGCCGATGAGTTCTCCCGTATTCAGGCTCGTTTTAAGACAAGACTGAGTTTATCATCTTCCTCTGTGGATGAAGTCATCCAGAAACGTATTCTGAAAAAGAAACCAGAAGCAGCTAAAAATCTGGAAGCTGTTTATGAGCAGAATGATTCTGTTCTTCGTAACCTGTTCAGCTTTAGCGGTTCCATTCTGGATATTAAAGGTCATTCCGGCCCAAGGGAATTTACCGAGAACTTCCCGTTCGTGCCGTATCAGTTTATCATCATGCAGAAGGTATTTGCTGAAATCCGGAAACATGGAAATTCCGGTAAGCACCTGTCTGGTGGTGAGCGTTCCATGCTGTCCGGTTTCCAGGAAGCTGCACAGAAAATTCAGGAGAAGGATGAATATGCACTTGTTCCGTTCTTCCGTTTTTATGATACTGTACATACTTTCCTGGATGGTTCGATTCGTCGTGTAATTGAGCGTTGCCAGAAAGCTGCTGACAACGGGGACGGCATTGAACAGCAGGATGTAGATGTACTGAAACTTTTGTACTTGATTCGATATATTGATGATATTCCTTCCAATTTGGACAATATCGTAATTCTTATGGCAGACGATATTCGTGTGGATAAGATTATCATGCGTGAAGCTGTCCGAGGATGCCTTGACCGTCTGATGAGCCAGAACTATATCGGTAGAACCGGTGACACTTATAACTTCCTGACTGACGAAGAACAGGATATTCAGCGTGAAATAAGAGATACCAATGTGGATACCGCTTCTATCGTAGAGCGTATTGCTCAGATGGTTTACGGTGATATTTTCACAACCAAGAAGTTCCGTTATGGAAAATATGACTTTGCTTTCGATCAGATGGTGGACGGCATTACAGTTGGAGTGGCAACAGGTGGTATGCGTCTGCGTTTCCTGACCGTTGCTACTGATGCCATTGAAAAAACAGATTACCGTCTGATGGCAGAGTCTAAAGGTAATGAAGCAATCGTGGTTCTGGCTGATACGCCTTATTATGAATCTCTGGAATCTGCCATGAAGATTCGTAAGTATGTAAAACAGAGAAATGTAAGCCAGCTTCCTAAGAGTGTGCAGAAAATCATCAGCGATCAGCAGGACGAAGCCGGAAAATATGAGTTGAGTGCTATGACCGAATTGCAAAATGCCATTGAAGGGGCGCAGTTCTATGTAGATGGTGAGCATTTGGAAATCAAAGCCGGAAATGCCAAGAACAAGATTGACCAGTCTCTTGAATATCTGGTTGCTCATGTATATAGCAAGCTCGACCTGATTACAGATAATGCAGGCAGTGACGCAGATATTATTGCGATTCTGACAGGTGCGGTAACAGCACTTCCGGGCATGGAACCGAACCGTGATGCTGCTTCTGCTATGGAAGAATATCTGGAAATGCAGGATGCGAAAAAGCTGCCGACTTCTATGGCAGATGTGCAAAGCAAATACAGTGCGATTCCGTATGGCTGGAAAGAAATCGACATTGCTGCGGTTGCGGCACAGCTGATTTATTCCCAGAAAGTAACCATCAAGTACGCAGGCAATACCATTCAGCCGGATGACCCGAAACTACCGGATATGCTCCGCAAAAAGAGTGAGATCGGTAAGACCTCTATCAGTAAGCGTAAAACCATTTCCGCAACGATGATGCGTGATGTGAAATCAATGCTCCGGGATTATTTCGATGTTATGGATGTACCGGATGATGAAGATGGTCTGATTCGCTTTGTGACTGAGAAATTCAGTGAACAGCGTGATTACTATGCTTCTCTGGATGCTCGTTATGACGGACATAAATACCCGGATCGTGCGTTGGTACAGACTGCTATTCAGCTGATGGATGATGTACTTTCCCAGAAGAAAGACAACATTGCCCTAATTGAGCGTGTGCTGAACAAAGAGGATGCTCTCTTTGATAACAAAGAAGCCATGAGCAATGGCATTGAAAACTTTTTCAAGACCCAGGTAACAGTATTCGACCAGGCAGTGCAGTTTGAAAAATCTCTGCACGACGATCTTGACCGAATTGCAGAAAATGAGGAAGCACATAAGGCACTGAATACCATTCGTTTGATTACGATGGTTCAGATCGGAAGCAAGTTCAACTATAACCGGATTCGTGAACTGAATCTGTTGATGGATACGGTTCGTACCGCCCATGACAAGATGCTGGAAGAAAAACGTGCCGAGGTTCTGGAAACGGTCCGTCAGTGTATGGAAGCAACCCACACTGCCGCAAACGGCGATTCCAAAGCATCCCATCTGATTGAAAAATCAGACAAATATTTCAGTCAGTGTAAGGAGAAAATCGCAGAATTAAAGAGCCTTGCTCTTTTGGATGCTATGTTCCTGCCGATGTGCCAGTATAAGGATGATACCGTCAGCAATATCGAGTCTGTTCTGGCTCCGCCTGCACCGAAGCCGCCAGTACAGCCAACACAGCCGGGGAAAGAAGCTGCTCCGGCAAAGAAAAAGGTTGTCCGTGCCTATAACCGACAGGTTGTATTCCAGGCAAAGACTTTACAGACGGATGCGGACATTGATGATTATGTAGAGAAGATTCGTTTTCAGCTGAAACAGTTGTTGAAAAATTGCGATGAAATCAAGCTGAACTAAGGAGTGTACCTATGGAAGAATTACTTGAAAGACTGGTTATTGCAGTTGAACAGCAAAATTCAGCTTTTCCTTGGGATAGTGCAATTTCAATATTAGCACTAATTGCTTCATGGGTTACAATTTTCTTTTTGCTCAAGGAACGAAGTGAGAAAAATCGCCCTTATATGCAAATATCGTTTGAACTTGTTCGCTCAACGTTGGCGTGCATTGTTTTGAGAAATGTTGGCACTGTTCCATTGGAAGTTAAAAGTTTGACGTTTAATGAAACTTTTACCAAACAGTTGCAAACGAAAACGCAGGAACGATTAAAAAAGAAAGAATCGACGAGTATTGTGATTTTTCCAAATCAGAAATGGGTTATTTCATTTGATACAAATGTTTTTAATATCATAAACGATTTTGAAGAAAAAACAGTAAGGATTGGTTACGAATATTGTAAGTATGGGAAAAACAAATCTTATATTGAAAAAATTGCAATCGATTTTTCAGAGTACAGTGGATTTTTAAACTATATTTCAGAAGTGGATGAGTTTAAGAATAGTGTTGATAATTTGAGAAAATCAATGGAGAATATTGATAAAGGTATTAAGAAATTGTCTGTTCGAATAGAAGATGGAGAAAATTATGGATAAGAATGCGATTAAAAAATTTGCTATCTGGGCAAGAACAGAGCTGATCGCCCGTGTTTCACTAAAAGGTGTGGAATACGGTATCACAGAGGACAACATTGAGGATGCTAATGCGGACAGCGTTGGCGGTAAAGTCCTTACTGCCGATGAAAAGAAACAGCGTCAGGCTTTGATTGCCGAGATTAACGATAAAGGATATAAACAGGTCATGGAGGAGGTTGCCTACACTTGGTTCAACCGCTTCTCTGCTCTACGATTTATGGAAGTCAACGGCTACATTCCTTCCCATGTGCGTGTATTCACGGACGAGGAAAACAACTTTAAGCCGCAGATTATAACCGAAGCCATTCATCTGGATTTGGATGGATTGGATATGGAAAAGGTCTATGCGCTGAAAGAAGCCGAAAAGACCGAAGAACTATATAAATATTTGCTGATCGTGCAGTGTAATGCTCTGAATAAGATTCTGCCGGGAATGTTCCAGAAGATTGCAGATTACACTGAGCTTCTTCTGCCAGACAATCTGCTCCGTGAAGGCAGTGTCATTCAGCAGATGATCGAGCTGATACCGGAGGATGATTGGAAGGATGCTGTCCAGATTATCGGTTGGTTGTATCAGTATTATAACAGTGAGAAAAAGGACGATGTTTTTGCAGCACTGAAAAAGAATGTGAAAATCACAAAAGAAAACATCCCTGCAGCAACTCAGCTTTTCACACCAGACTGGATTGTTCGCTACATGGTAGAGAACAGTCTTGGTCGTTTATGGCTGGAGGGACATCCGGAAGTGAAAGAGCAGCTTCTTCCTACCGAGGAAGAACAGTCTGCCTATGCTGCCGGAAACCGTGACCCGGAAGATACCAAATGGCATTACTATCTGGAAGAAGCCGAGCAGGAGCCGGAAGTGCAGGCACAGCTGGCAGAGATTCGCAAAGAATACGCCGCACTGACACCGGATCAGCTGAAAGTTATTGATCCATGTTCCGGTTCCGGTCATATTCTTGCGTATATGTTTGATGTGCTGATGAAGATTTATGAATCCTACGGATATACCACCCGTGAAGCTGTGGCGAGCATTGTGGAGAACAATCTTTACGGTCTGGATATTGATGACCGTGCAGCACAGCTGGCTTACTTTGCGGTAATGATGAAAGCCCGTCAGTATGACCGTCGCTTCTTTAGCCGTGGTATTCAGCCCCATGTATATGCAATTGTGGAGAGCAACCATATAGATAAATTTGCGGTGGACTATTTCTGTAATGGCGATATGAAGCTCACAGCGGGTATGGATACCATCATCAGAGAACTGCTTGATGCAAAGGAATATGGTTCTATTCTGACTGTAACACCGCAGGATTGGTCAGCTTTGTATGCCCGTTTCGCAGAGATTACGGAAGATATAAACATGTCCCGTGAAACGGCATTGAGAGAATTACTGCCGTTGGTACAGGTGGCAGAAGCACTGGCACAAAAATATGATGTGGTTGTGACAAATCCGCCATATATGGCAAGTAGTGGAATGAGTAAGAAATTGTTTTCTTATGTTAAAAAATATTACGATGATGGTCGTAATGATTTATATACGGTATTTATTTTACGCTGTCGAGAATTCTGTAAAATAAGTGGACTTTTAGGAATGATTGCACAACTTGGTTGGATGAGTCTGACGAGAAGTGGTCAATTAAGAAATACAATATATTCTTCTATGTATTATTTGAATATGGTACATCTTGGTTCAAGAGTATTTGAAGAATTAAGTGGTGAGGTTGTAAAAACCAGCACATTCGTAATGCGTAAAGGTATTCTCGATGAATATCAAGCTGCTTACTGTAAAGTAGACAATATAGAAGATAATGATGCTAAAGAATGTGTTTTGTTAGAAAATAAAAATATTTATAACGCAAGTTTAGCAGAAACTTATGAGATTGAAGGCGCACCGTTATCATACTGGTTACCAAGAACAATGCTTCCACTATTTTCACATAGTACCATAAAAGATCGTTTTATTTGCCGTGCAGGAATGCAGACTGGAAATAATGATTTGTTTTTGAGGTATTGGCATGAAGTATCAAACATAAATACGGATCATTTTAACAATGGAACCAAGTGGTTTTCCTACAATAAAGGTGGGAGTCAACGTAAATGGTACGGAAATTTAGACCTTGTTGTTGATTGGGAAAATAACGGTTTTGATATAAAGGCTTTCAAAAAACATAGATTAGAGTTGGGAGAAATTGAAAAGAAAAATAGTGAATGTTGGAATAGCGAGTTCTATTTCGTTGAAGGTGCAACATGGTCATCTATTGCATCTGGAACACCAATGTTTAGATTTACCTCAAACGAATCTATTTTTGACATTAAGGGACCGACTTGCTTTGCACAGAAACAAGTTTCTCACGAGGAATTACTTCAGATATTAGGTTATTTGAATTCTCCGATTGTATCTACAATTTTAAAGATTCTTTCACCTACACTTGATTGTAATCCGGGAACAGTTAGTAGGTTGCCATATAAAAATTGTATAGATAATAGTATTATTACTGATAAGGTAAAAAACTGCATGGAATTATCTAAAGCTGACTGGGATTCTTTTGAAACTTCATGGGATTTCCGACATCACCCGTTACTCCGCAAAGTTCCTACCATTGCCGAAGCCTTTGACCAGTGGCAGGCGGAATGTGACGAGCGTTTCAATCAGCTGAAAGCCAACGAGGAAGAATTGAACCGTATTTTCATTGATATTTATGGTTTGCAGGATGAGCTAACACCGGAGGTTGAGAATAAGGATGTTACTGTCCGCAAGGCTGATCTCGGCAGAGATATTCGTTCTTTCATTTCCTATGCGGTTGGCTGTATGTTTGGTCGTTACTCTATTTATAGAGAGGGACTTGTTTATGCAGGTGGAAAATGGAATTATAATACTTATGAGGATGCAGCGTGGTTATGTGATGGTAAACCAGATGTGATTGAATTTTATAAGCAAACGCATTTTATGCCGGATGAAGATAATATTATCCCTATCTGTGACGATGAATATTTTACGGATGATATTGTTGGACGATTTGTAGAATTTGTGGAAGCAGTTTATGGTACAGATACCTTAGACGAAAACCTGAAATTCATTGCTGATGCACTGGGCGGTAAAGGTCAGCCGAAGGACGTGATTCGGAATTACTTCCTGAGTGATTTCTACTCTGACCATTGCAAGATTTATCAGAAACGCCCGATCTACTGGCTGTTTGACAGTGGAAAAAAGAACGGCTTTAAGGCTCTGATTTATATGCACCGCTATCAGCCGGACACCATTGCTCGCATTCGTACCGATTATGTGCATGAGCAGCAGGCTCGTTATCGCACTGCCATTGCCGATCTGGAACAGCGCATTGCCAACGCTTCCACTGGTGAGCGTGTGAAGCTGAACAAAAAGCGGACTACCTTACAGGCACAGGATACTGAAATCAGAGTCTACGAGGAAAAGATTCATCACCTTGCTGACCAGATGATTTCTATTGATCTGGACGATGGCGTGAAGAAGAATTATGCAATTTTCCAGGATGTTCTGGCTAAAATAAAATAAGGAGGGAGTGCGTAAATGGACAATATATTTACTACGTTTTTACAAACTGCGGGATTATATGATTCTAAAGAAATTTGTGAAGATAATATTGCTGACTTAATTGAGTTGCTTAAAGGAAATGTTAAAATTAGTGCTTATTGCAAAGAGTGCAAGCAAGAGCGTGTTTTTTACATGAAGCCTATTGTGTATTATTTTGAAACGAGTCTAGATGGGGATGAAGAGATTAGGTGTGCATCTCTTGGTGAGGAAATAGAGTCACTTCAAAATATGATATTTAGAACCAAAGCCAAACAAGAAAAGAGTTTTGCTGAAGAATGGAAATGGATAAATTGGCAAATAGCTGATACAACGAGATTAATGAAATTGGAATATATTTGTTCAATGGACGAGAAGCATCATTTGGATTATATTGTTCTGACAACAGATAATTCAATGACAAAAATTGGGCAGTATCCATCTGTTGCAGACATGACATTTCCAGAATTAGATGCTTATAAGCATGTGATTTCTAAGGAAGACCGTAAAGAGCTTGGAACAGCTATAGGACTGTTTGCAAGTGGTGTTGGTGCGGGTTCATATGTTTATTTAAGACGAATTCTTGAAAGGCTTATTTATCAGGCAAAAGTAAATGCGGGAGATAGGGTTAATGATGAGAAATTTGAACAGGCAAGGGTAGCTGAACGAATTAAGATGTTAGAGGGGTATCTACCAGAGGTACTCATAAAAAATACAACTATTTATGGGATTCTGAGCAAAGGTATTCATGAGCTAAGTGAAGAGGAATGTCGAAAGTATTTTCCTATTGTGAAAGAATGTATTTATCAGATACTTGGTATGTGGGAAAGCTTAAGAAAACGGCAAGCGGATGAGGATGCCTTAAACAAAGCATTGAGCGCAATATCTTCATCAATCAAGTAAAAAATATGGTGGTTGGGACTGTCAAAGAGAGCGAGGTGTTATGATGACCATAGAAGAAATTCTTACAGGAGAATCGAAGAATGTGGAGTTCAAAGAGAACCTGCCGGATAAAAGTATCAAATATATGAAGTCTGTGGTTGCCTTTGCAAATGGAACCGGAGGAAAAATCATTTTCGGAATTACCGATAAAACCAGAGAGGTTGTCGGCTTTGACAAAGAAGATGTGTTCAAGAAAATGGATGCCATTGCAAATGCTGTATCAGACAGCTGTGAACCGGCAATTATCCCGGATATTACGTTACAGACGGTTGATGGTAAGACTGTCATTGTGGTAGAGGTTTCTGAGGGTAGACAGCGCCCCTATTATATCAAAACTCTTGGCAGAGATGGCGGTGTATATGTCCGGGTTGCCGGAACTACCCGCCTTGCCGACGAGTATATGATAAAAGAATTGTTGTTTGAGGGCAGTAATCGTTACTACGATCAGGCTTTATGTACTGGGTTAAATGTTACAGATAAAGATATTGATGTCCTTTGTAAAGCTATGAAAGAGCAGGCTGTTAAAAATGCCCGTACAGAGGAACAGAAAGCAGCGATTAAAGATGTGGGAAGACAGCAGCTGCGTTCCTGGGGTGTTTTGATTGAACGTGATGGAAAGGATTATCCGTCCAATGCTTTTGCTATTTTGACAGGCAACGGTGGACTTCATGTTGCAACGCAATGTGGTGTGTTCAAAGGTACAACGAAAGCAGTATTTGTTGACCGTAGAGAATATACCGGTCCGCTTTGGGAGCAGATAGATGAAGCATTTCAGTTTGTTCTGAGAAATATTCATCTGGGTGCGACCATTGTGGGAATTTATCGGCAGGATATTTATGAGATTCCACCGGATGCCATTCGTGAGTTGATTATCAATGCTATGGTACATCGTAGTTATCTGGATCATGGTACGATACAGGTTGCCGTATATGACAACCGATTGGAAATTACTTCTCCAGGAAAGCTGCCGATGGGACAAACTATGGAGCGTATGAAAGAAGGCTATTCCAAAATCAGAAATGAAGCCCTCGCCCATGCGTTTGCTTATATGAACCTGATCGAGCATTGGGGAAGCGGTATTCCGAGAATTATTGATAAAGTAAAAGCTGCCGGACTGCGGGAGCCGGAGTTCATTGGCGGCGAAGTTGATTTGCGTATCAATATTTATCGAGGTCAGGTTGACGGCACTGCTGACCTCAATGACCTCGATACCGCCGTTAAACCGCCGTTAAACCGCCGGGAAACCGCCGATAAAGTGCCGGCAAATGAACAGGAACAGCAAATTTATAAGTATGTATCGGAAAATGCCGGCATTACAACGGCACAGGCGATGAAACTTCTTGGCATCAAACAGCGTAGAACCAGAGAAATATTGGTTAAAATGGTTGAAAACGGCTGGTTGAGAAAAGAAGGTGCTTCAAGAAGTACAATTTATGTAAAAAATACGGAAGGGAGATAATGCGGCATGGATACAGACAAAGTAATACAGGACTTAAACCGCAGGTTTGTTGCACCTCTGCCGGAGTTTTATCAGCGTCGTATCATCTTCTGGTATGACGAAGATAAGGAATTTGAGGATAAGCTGGACGAAGTGGTTCTGGACAATGCAAAGGTGATTGCTCTGACTGGCAATAATGCGTTTTCTGTGAAGAAACTGCTTTCGGTGGACGATCTGACCACAAACTATCTGGTTTACAGTCCATTAGCATATAACCGCCCGGATGATAACTGGCTTCTGGATGTGGAGCTTTACAGTGAGGAGTTCCGGGCAGATCTGATTTCTATCTGGATGGATGAGATGGGACTTATATCAAATCCGGCAATGAGGAAACAGGTTAAAAATTATCGTGCTTATTTCAATGCGAAAGACCGCCGATTGAAAGTCAGCACACAGAATAAAGTTCCGGAAACACCGGCACAGTTACACATGGCTGTCATGGCGGCAATCTGTGGATTGAAAGATGCACAGCCTAATATGATTCTCCGTAGTGTGTTCCGGGCGGGACTGGATTTGAATAATAATACGGTTTATCAGGATTTTGTAAAATATCATGCAGACGCAGCTTTTTGGGCGATGGTTCGTCAGGGAAGTGGATTTGTAGAGGAAGAACCAGATCTTGGGCAGTTGGCAATTCATCTGCTTTTAACTGCAGCGACCCGTACCATGCGGCAGGAATATCTTGCGGGACTGGACAGTTTTATTTCCATATCCCATCAGGCATATTGCTATGATTTTATTTCTGAATGGCTTCATAGTGACAAGGTGAATTCCAGCGAAGCTGGAAGAGAGGGCGGCCTGGGCCGGGACATTCCGCAATTATATGATGTGGCACGTTATGTTGAGGATGAAGCTCGTCTGTATCAGCGTTTTGAAAAGCTGACAGTAGAAGATTTGGTAGGAACAGAGTGCTTTCCGTGTATTAACGAAGTAATTCTGACAAAGCTAATGACAGAGATCAGTGACCATATCATTGATGTGGATACCATTACGAATACCGTTGAAAAACGGAGAACTTGTGTATGGTATGAGCCATTTGAGAATTTTTATGACGGTATCTTACAAGTGGCGAATATGCAAAGTTTCTTTAAGGAACATTCTGCCGGATTCCATACCGCAGAAGCGAAAAGTATCTGGAAAGAATATACAGAGAGTTACTATCAGATGGACACTTATTACCGTTTGTTCCATCTTAGTTTTCAAAAGAGTTTGGAGACTTCCAATATTCTGCTGGATGATCTATTTAAGCACGTTGTCGATAAAGTGGAAGGACTCTATAATCATTGGTTCTTAGGTGAGTTGGGCAACAACTGGTCGGATGTATGTGCGGATGAACTGGCAACTTACGGTAAAGTTCTGGAAGTACCACAACAGGAGGATTTTTACCGTTCCCGTATCCAAACCTCGGATACGAAAGTATTTGTAATTATCTCAGATGCCATGCGTTATGAAGTGGCAGCTACGATGGCAGATCAGCTTCAGCGAGAAACGCAAAGTAAGGTTTCTATCAGTAGTATGCAGAGTATCTTCCCTTCTACTACAAAGTTTGGTATGGCAGCTTTGTTGCCGCACAAAGAACTGACAGTAGAGGTTCGGAACGATATTTTGACGGTTTTGGCAGATGGACAGTCTACGGCAAGTACTTATAGGGATAAGGTTCTGAAAACAGAAGATTCGGCAAGCGTGGCTTTAAAGTACAATGACATCATTGCTATGAAACGAGCGGAAAGAAGTGCTTTAGTAAAAGGTATGGATGTGGTCTATATTTACCACGATACCATAGATGAAGCCAGCCACACTTCGGATACTGCTGTTTTTGCTGCGTGTGACAAGGCGATTTCAGAATTGAAGAACCTCGTGCGTATCATTGTAAATGAATTTGGCGGAACGAATATTCTAATTACGGCAGACCATGGATTTCTTTATACATACAGTCCTTTGAAGGAAGAGGACAAAGTAGATAAAAGAGGATTTTTTGACGTGGATGTAACAAACTCTGACATTACAAAAAAAGAAAGTATCAGGCGATGTGCAGAGTATGGCAGAAGATATGCAATTATGCAGAAGGGTGTGCAACCAGATTACTTGATGCCTGTAAAATTCTTGGGCGGAAATACGGAATTCGATGGATTTGCACCGAGAGAAAGTATTCGTATCAAAATGAATGGTGGCGGAATGAATTTTGTGCATGGTGGTATCAGCTTGCAGGAAATGGTTGTTCCAGTGATTGAGTATCATTATCTCCGCAACGATTCTATGGAATATAAGCGAAATAAGCAGAAATATGATACTAAGCCGGTAACGGTCAATTTACTGTCTGCAAACCGTAAAATCAGCAATATGATTTTTTCGTTGAACTTCTATCAAAAAGATGCGGTCAGTACAAATCGTGAAGCAGCAACCTATCAAGTTTATTTTACAGATGAGGACGGCAAACAGATTAGTGATATTCAGAAGATTATTGCAGATAAGACCAGCGATAATGGTGCAGAAAGAACTTTCCGTTGTCAGTTTAATTTGAAATCTCTGAAATACAGCAATACAGCTACTTATTATCTGGTAATTGCAGATGAACAGGGATTACAGATGCCACAGCGGGAGCCATTTCAGATTGACATTGCCTTTGCGGTGGACGAGTTTGATTTTTTTAGTTAATGCCGCAGGAGGAGAGAAAGATGGAGCAATTTGCAGAGGGTGAAAGTACCCGTGAAGAAATAAAGAACAAGCTCCGTCAGAACTTTGACGGTAAGATTGTTCGGAAAGACCTGACAAAGAAAATTAAAGAAGGGGCGAATGTCCCAGTGTATGTTCTTGAGTTCTTGTTGGGACAGTATTGCAGTTCAGATGATGAGACGGTTATAGAGAAAGGCGTACAGAATGTGAAGCGTATTCTTGCTGACAACTTTGTGCGCCCGGATGAATCACAGAAGATTCTGTCTCAGCTGCGTAAAAAAGGTAGTTACACGATCATTGATATGGTGACTGTTCGACTGGATATGAAAAAGGATTGCTTTTTTGCAGAGTTTTCTAATTTGGGCGTTGGTAATGTACCAATTGCCGACGAATATCCGGAAAAATTTGATCGCCTGCTCTGTGGCGGTATTTGGTGTATTGTTCAGCTGGATTATGAGGTTGAAGGCGACAATAATTTTGGTATTGAGGACATTGATGGAAATCCGCTTCGTTCCAAACAGAAAAAGCAGAAAGATATTTCTCCAATCAGTATCCGTAAGCTGACACCAATCCAGATGCCGCACATTGATATTGATGAACTAAAGCAGGGGCGAAAAGCTTTTACGAAAGATGAATGGCTGGATATTCTTCTTCGTTCTATCGGCATGGAGCCAGATGAATTTACATACCGTGAGAAATGGTTGCTCCTGACCCGCATGATTCCATTAGTTGAAAACAACTTTAATCTTTGTGAGCTGGGACCGAGAAGTACCGGTAAATCTCATCTTTACAAAGAGATTTCACCGAACAGTATTTTAATTTCCGGTGGACAGACGACGGTTGCAAACTTGTTTTACAATATGGGACGCAAAACGGTCGGACTGGTCGGCTTATGGGACTGTGTAGCCTTTGATGAAGTGGCTGGTATCAAGTTTAAAGATAAAGATGGCATTCAGATTATGAAGGATTACATGGCATCCGGCTCTTTTGCCCGTGGCAAAGAAGAAAAAGCTGCTACTGCGTCCATGGTATTTGTGGGAAATATCAATCAGAGTGTGGACGTGCTGTTGAAAACGTCCAGTCTGTTTGCACCTTTCCCGCAGGAAATGGGAACAGATACAGCATTTCTTGATCGTATGCATTGTTATCTTCCAGGATGGGAGATACCGAAGTTCAGACCGGAGCATTTTACCGATGATTACGGTTTTATCAGTGACTATTTGGCAGAGTTCATCCGAGAGCTTCGCAAGGAGCAGTATGGAGATGCACTTGATCACTACTTCCGCTTGGGGAGAAATCTGAATCAGCGTGATACAATTGCGGTTCGTCGTATGATAGACGGTTATCTGAAGTTGATGTACCCAAATGGTGAGTTTACCAAAGAAGAACTGGAAGAAATTATTCAGATTGCATTGGAAATGCGTCGCCGTGTCAAGGAGCAATTGAAGAAACTGGGCGGTATGGAATTTTATGATGTAAACTTCTCTTATATAGATCTAGAAGATATGTCAGAACATTATGTTTCCGTACCAGAACAGGGTGGCGGTAAGCTGATACCGGATGGGATGTGTAATCCGGGACAGGTTTATACCGTATCCAGAGGAAAAAGTGGCATGATTGGTGTATTCCGTTTGGAAAGTCAGATGCTTCCAGGCAATGGCAAAATTGAACGAACTGGCTTAGGCAGTGATTCTAAATGCAAGGAAGCGGTGAACACGGCATTTAATTATCTGAAAGCCAACGGCAATCGGATCAGTGGCTCTATCAGCACATCGACCAAGGATTACATCATCAATTATCAGGATTTGCAGGGTATCGGTATGACAGACAAATTGGCACTTCCAACATTGATTGCACTTTGTTCGATTGCCCTTGGAAAGCCTGTTGTCAGCAACTTGGCAGTGTTGGGAGATATAACAATTAGTGGCACAATGATAAAGGTGGATGAACTTGCCAATACACTTCAGGTGTGTCTGGATAGCGGCGCAAAGAAGGTGCTGATTCCGAGTACCTCATTTGTTGATTTCGCAAGTGTTCCGGCTGATCTGATGAGTGCATTTCAGTTGATTCCTTATCAGAGTGCGGAAGATGCAGTGTTTAAGGCGTTGGGGGTAGAGTAATATGGCAAATAAGATTTGTAAAATTGTTTATTTTGATGAGGATTCGGTTACAGACTATGTTCAGATCGTTGCAGGTGGAAGCCTTGAAACAACAACTGAATTGCTTAAATCAAGTGAGGCAAATGAGAAACAAGAAGTAGGTGCTACTGCTAAAGCTGGGATTGGTGGAATTTTTAAAGCACTTATAGGATGGGAAGCATCTGCTAATGGAGAAATTTCGGCAGGGTTAGCTTTGAATCGCAATAAAATGGTAAAAAATATTATGAAGAATACCATTCTTACAGATTTTTTACAAATTGTAGATGATGATTCTGCAAAAAAGTCTGCGTCAAAAACAGCCAGAGGTGCTATAAAGAGATTTGATGGTTACATAATTTCAGCAGAAAAAGATTCTCTCTCATATATGGTTATGGTATCACCATATTTGTCCATGCTAAAAACAGGTTCATCTATTCCAGCTGGAGAATTTAATATTGCGATTGATAAACTGGAAAATGCTTTAAAGAATGCAAAAGGATACTATGAATTTGTAGGAACAAAGGGGAAAAGCAAGGTTATATTGAGATTTAATATCAATTCGTTTAAGAACGGGTATACAATTAGTGATTTGCTCAAAATGAATTTAAGCATTTATGCAATAAAAGTAGGTAGAACTTCTCTTGATATGCTAGATGTAAGTAAGGAATTGGAGATGGATGTATCAATAATTCCAAAAGATAATCCATCATATGAAGAGAGCAACGAAGTGGAAGATAATACCGCTTCGCAGAAACTTTTAGATGTGTTTGATGTATTACTTGCGGGGGTGGAAGCAGTTGATTAATCAAGTTGTTGTTTTTACTGGCTCAAAAAGAGATTTTGAACAATATTTAGCAGATAATCTTCCTGAGGATGAGATTACGATACCTTTTATGGAATTAATACAGCATTATAACGCTAGATTACGTCCTAACGAATCTGGTGTTGGGGAAGCTGCTTTACAAAAAGATTTATACGTGGATAATTGCATTGTCGGAGCAGATGACTATGGTTCTGTTATGCCGCATGTATTATCTAATTTTATGAATATTGTGACTTTGAATTATCAGATAGGTGTTCTTTATGTTCAGAATCCTCCAAGACGAGTTCTTGAATCAATACAATCAGCGCTTGATGGAGATATAGAAAATAAAAGTAGTAGCTATGTTGAGTTAACAAGAACAGTATTAAAAACAATTTATCAAAATCTCGATAATGATGTTTTGGGGCAGGATAAGTGTAAAAAACAAATTTTAAGTGGAATGTATAGATTGACAACAGGAACACATGGAAAGCCGGTTGTGCTTATGTTATATGGACCATCAGGTGTTGGAAAAACAGAAAGTGCAAAGAGCATTAGTAAATCATTAGGTGGTAATCTACTAAGAATTCAGTTTTCAATGATGCAGACAGAAGAAGCTTTTAATTATGTTTTTGGAGCAGAGCATTCAAAAAGTAGTTTTGCACGTGATATGGTAGGTAGAGAGTCAAATGTAATTTTAATCGACGAATTTGATAAAGTTAACCCTGCATTTTACAACGCCTTTTATGAGCTGTTTGATGAAGGAAGATATGTAGATACAAATTATGATATTGATCTTGGGCAAGCTGTATTTCTTTTAACGTGTAATTTTGGAAGTGAGGCAGAGATTAAGAAAGCTCTTGGACCAGCAATGTTTTCTCGTATTGGAGGTTGTATAGAATATGCTGATTTGAATGTTGAGCAAAAGCAGATAATAATAAACAACTGGTATTCTTCTATATTTAAGACATTACAGGAAGATGAGAGAGAGTTTATTCAGAATACTGATATTCAGGAGTGGTTTATAAAAAATGCGGAGCGTTATGATAATATCAGAATTTTGAAAGGAAAAATGGAAAACGCTATTTTTGAAAAATTGACCGAAAAATTTATAATATCGAAATAAGGTCGGTATGGGGTATAACAAGAAAAGCATTGAAAATCGTGTATTTACGGTTTTCAGTGCTTTTTCCTTTAGAATATAGAATATATTTAAGTGTCGCTAAGTTCTGTATTTGCAGAACGCCATTGCATCTTAGGCTCATGTTTTCCGCAATCATCACAGGTCTGTGGCCAGTTGATTTTCTATTCAAAATACTCATCTTCGGTAATCACACCGGATTTTAGTTCATCCATTCGAACCACCCGTTCTTTCAGAAAATCATTCAGAACTCCATAGTCAAACCATATACAGACATGAGCATGGCTTGCAGCGTTCACAAAATCTTCACAAAAAAATTAGCACTCACCTCTTGACAGTGCTAATAATAGGTGCTATAGTACAACTAGAACAAAGGAAGAGGGAAATAAAAGAGAAAGCCTCAGATCTGAAAGTTCAAGAACACAACATTTTTGATAATCAAAAGTGCTAACATATATGGATTCAAAAAAAGGAGAGATGACTTATGTTAAGACCTAGTATTTTTGGAGAAAGCTTTTTAAATGATTGGAACGATTGGGATAACTGGATGAATTTTTCATTCCCGGATGTAGAGAAAAAGTTGTATGGAAAACATGCAGCACATGTAATGAAAACAGATATTAAGGAACATGATGATGGATATGAATTGGTAGTAGATTTACCAGGATTCAAGAAAGATCAGGTTCAGGTAGAATTGAAAGATGGTTATTTGACTATCAGTGCAGAGAAAGGTCTTGAAAAAGACGATAACGAGAAGAAAGGAAAATATCTCAGACAGGAACGTTATTCAGGAAGCACAAGCCGTACATTCTATGTAGGCGAAGGCGTTACAGAGAATGACATTCATGGAAAATTTGAGAATGGTATTTTGACACTCGATATCCCGAAGAAAGAGGAGAAGAAAGAAGTGGAAGCGAACCACTTTATAACCATTGAGGGATAGGATAAAAAGAGCTCCCTGGGAAGTCCTGGGGAGCTTTTTCTAAATAAGAGAAAAATTTTACGTGTTGTTGATTTGAAATAAGTTGATAGATGCTGTTAAAGCAATGCTTTGAAAAAATATCAGGAGGTGATATGAATGGCAAAGAGGGATTATTATGATGTATTAGGGGTTAGTAGAAGTGCAAGTGCCTCAGAGATCAAGAAAGCTTATAGGAAGCTTGCAAAAAAATATCATCCTGATACGAATGCGGGAAATAAAGAAGCAGAACAGAAATTCAAAGAAGTTACAGAAGCATACAATGTATTAAGTGACGAAGAAAAGAAAAAAATGTATGATCAGTTTGGTCATGCAGCATTTGACGGAAGTGCACCAAATGGAGCATATCAAGGTAATGCAGGAAATTATGGTTCTGGTTTTGGCGGCTCTTACAGCGGAGCATATCAAGATGCGAATGGCGCTTATCACGAATATCATTTCAACAGCAGTGACATGGGAGACATTTTTGATGATATGTTTGGAAATATCTTCCATGGTGATGAAAGCGGCAAAGGTTTTGGCAGTTTTAGAAGCGGAAGTACCGGTGGTTTCAAAGGCTTTGGAAGTGGCGGAAGCAAAGGCTTTGGCGGGCAATATTATCAAAATGCACCACAAAAAGGTTCCGATATTCACGCAGATGTAACAGTAGGATTTGATGAGGCAGCATTTGGCTGTGATAAGATAATTACATTACAAAATCCATCAAATGGAAGCAGTCAGTCGTTAAAAGTACACATTCCGGCCGGTATTGATACCGGAAAAAGTGTACGGCTTCGAGGAAAAGGACAGCCGGGATTTCAGGGCGGCGAAGCCGGAGATTTGTTCTTGAAAGTGACAGCTGCCAATAAACCGGGATATGAACGAAAAGGTTTGGATGTTTATACAACGATACAAATTCCATATACAACAGCAGTATTCGGAGGCGAAGCAAGAGTACACACGTTGTATGGCGATGTGATGTGCAAGATTAAAGAAGGAACACAGTCAGGAAGCAAGATTCGATTAAGAGGAAAAGGAATTGTTTCTATGAAAAATGCATCCGTGCATGGAGATCAGTATGTCACAGTGGAAATTCAAGTGCCGAAATATTTGAATCAAGAAGCAAAAGAAAAATTAAAAGAATATCAGAGAGCGTGTGCATGATAAAAAATAGTACACGCGGATAATAGAAAGAGACTTTACACTATGCTATAATATTTACGATAAAGGCAGAGAGTGTAAGGTCTTTTTTTGCTTTATACAAAAGCCTTTCTATTTCACAGAAAGGAAATAAATAAAAATGTCAAATGTAAATGAGTATAATTGGGATAAGTTGTTAAAAATAAAAACAAGTGGCAGAGATGATACAAAAGCAGACCAATATTGCTATCCGTATGAACCTACGCCATATTGTGTGCTTGAGAGACTGGCAAACAGCGGTATATCAAGAAAAATAATTGCGTGATCGATTATGGCTGTGGAAAGGGCAGGGTTGATTTTTTCTTATCTTATCAGACAAGATGTAAAAGTGTCGGAATAGAATATGATGAACGGGTTTACAAAGATGCCTGCAATAATCAAGACACTGCCGTTTCCGGTTCAAGAACCGAATTTTTACTTCAAAAAGCAGAAACATATTCATTAGAAAAACAAGAAGACAGGATGTTTTTCTTCAATCCATTTTCAATAGAAATATTGAGAAATGTAATAGCTCGAATTGTTCAATCATATTATGCAGAACCAAGACAAATGTTGTTGTTTTTCTACTATCCGTCAGATGAGTATATTGCGTATCTGATGACGTAGATGAATTGACATTTGTTGACGAGATCGAGTGTATGGATTTGTTTGAAGGAAACAATAAACGTGAACGAATTATGATTTTCGAGATAGGAAATGAGTAGAAAAATAATGGATTTGTGTTGAAAATGTTGCCGGAAATTGTAAAGCATGTGGATATTTGTTATAATAAAAAATATTTGCAATTCAAAGGGGAAAATACAAGTAGAAAGGAATAGAGAAATGAAAGAAAAAATTCATGCATTGACAGAAGAAATGTTGGAAAATATGGGGAGATTGGTAGCAATTGATTCTCAGCTGGGGACACCAGAGGAAGGAAAACCATTTGGCGAGGGACCTGCAAAAGCTCTGGAAGAAGGGCTTAAGATTGCGGAAGAGCTTGGATTTAAAACAGTAAATCTGGACAATTATTGTGGATATGCAGAGATGGGAGAGGGCGAAGAAATCATCGGAATCGCAGGACATCTTGATATTGTTCCGGTAGGTGGAGACTGGAATTATGATCCATTTAAGCTTACAAGAGATGGAGATTATGTATATGGACGTGGAACAACAGATGACAAAGGTCCGGTTATAGAGGCACTTTATGCAATGAAATTGTTGCGTGATTCTGGAATTAAAATGAATAAACGTGTCCGTCTCATTATGGGATGTAATGAAGAAAATGGATCAAAATGTATGGAGCACTATAATGAGGTCGCAGAAGAATTATCCTGTGGATTTACTCCGGATGCAAGCTATCCATGTATCCATGGTGAAAAAGGACACATGGCTATGATGGCGTATTCTAAAAATACAAAAATCATTTCCATGAATGGTGGATTTGTTTCAAATGCTGTATGTGATACATGTACAACAGTGATTCCAAGTGAAGCCGGTCTGAAAGATAAACTTGAGAAAACATTTGCTGAAACAAAACTTCAGGAATATAAATTGACAGAAGAAAACGGAGAAATCAGCATTTATGCAAAAGGAGTACCGGCACATGCAAGTACCCCAACTCTTGGAGTAAATGCAGCAGGTGTGACATGTGAGTGTCTTGAAAAAGCAGGTTTTGAAGATGACTTTGTGAAGTTCTATAATACGCATATCGGTACTGCGTGTGATGGCGCAGGTGTAGGACTGAAAATAGCAGATCAGTATGGTGATTTGACATTTTGTAATGGAATAGTTAAGACAGAAGATAGTGTTATTTCATGCACAATTGATATCCGAGTACCGGTGACATTGAAGGCAGAAGATGTCCGTAAAATGTGCGAAGACAAATTAGAAGACGAAAATGGACGTATTGAGATATTAGAAATCGGAGATCCATTATTTTATCCAAGAGAATCACCACTTGTAAATGCTTTATATAAAGCATATGTAGATGTGACTGGAGATACAGAGAATGAACCAATGGTAATCGGCGGTGGAACTTATGCAAAATCATTAAAAAATATAATTGCATTTGGACCGGAGAAGGTTGGTATGGATTATCGTATTCATGGTGCGGATGAATTTATTCTTGTTTCTGAGATGGAGGAAACTGTGCTGATTTATATGGAGGCAATTAAGAATTTGCTTGCTATTTAGTTCATTAGGTGGCAATACGTTCCTTACAAAAAATTGATATAAGAATTCTTGCTCAGATTCCATGAGCGGGAGACACATAAAGGTCAGAATTATTACTAAAAGCAGAGCTTAGAAACCAGCAATTCGAGCTGTGCCCTCAAACAGCAAGTTTCTAAGCTCTAACGTAAAATTCTGGCCTTTTAGTATTTCCAATCGCTTCCTTTGTATTCACAGAAATTCATATCCAATATTTTTTCTCAGTGCGTTATCGCAAATCCAATGAATTAAAGAGCAGTGCTTTACTGGGGAATATCCGCAAGGTCTAGAAAGTGCAGGTTGAGGATGCAGAATTTCAATGAGAAGCATCCTCACGTTATCGAAAACGTGAGATGTAGATGCAAAATTTGCGAAGGAAGTATCTTTAAATCCCAGAAAAAGCAAGATGTAGATGCAATTATACATGTCAGGCAGACTGAAAAGCATCTGCAAGTCCAAAGAAGAGCAAGTTGCAGATACATCGGTCTAAAAAAGAGCATCTGCGACAATGAATATCAAGGCAGTGCAGATACATCAGTTGTTAAAAAAGCATCTGCGGCAGCGAATAAACCGAGGATATAGATACATCAGATCCCAGAAAAGTAAATCTTTCATCACTTTACCTATTTCAATTACGGCACACCGCAAAGCAAGAAAAAGACTATGCAATCCAGCGAATTGGAGTCGGGCTTGCCCGACGAAGCTGAGCAGGAGTGCATAGTCTTTTTCTTGCTTGGGGCAGTTGTGAACTAAATAGCAACAAAGGATATTGAGCGATGATATCTGCGATAGCGGATTTTAGGGGATTGAAGATGCAAAATTTTGATGAGAAGCATCCTCATGTTATCAAAAATGTGGGATGTAGATGCAAAATTTGCGAAGGGAGTATCTTTAAATCCCAGAAAAGGCAAGATGTAGATGCAATTTATACATGACGGGCAGGCTGAAAAGTATCTGCAAGCTCAAAGAAAAGCAAGTTGCAGATACATTGGTCAAGAAAATAGCATCTGTAACAGCGAATATCAAGCCTTGCAGATACATCAGTTGCCAAAAAAGCATCTGCACAAGCAAATAAACCGAGAATATAGATACATCAGATACCAGAAAAGTAAATTCTTCATCGCTCCACCTATTTCAATCACGATACACCACAAAGCAAGAAAAAGACTATGCAATCCAGCGAATTGGAGTCGGGCTTGCCCGACGAAGCTGAGCAGGAGTGCATAGTCTTTTCTTGCTTGGGGTTGTCATGAACTAAATAGCAAAACTTACAACATATTCAGATACTTCATAATCATCAACGACAGATTCATATTCATATAATCATCCCCCTGTGTCAGGTCACTTCCAATCAATTCCTTAATCTTTCCCATCCGGTACAGTAACGTATTCTTATGTACATGAAGATTCTTGGCGACAAGCGAAGACTGTCCCGGGTTTTTCAAGTATTCTTGAAGCGTATTTAAAAAATCAGTCCCTTTTTCCTGGTCATATAAATAGAGGTTCATCAATCCCGGATGGATTAAAAATCGGATTTCCGTATCTTCTTTTTCAAATATTTCCAACATTTTATAAACATAATAATCACTATAATAACAAAGCGGATTGGAAGTGTTTAACTTCAGACCAAGATTGATCGCATCAATCGCCTGTTGATAGAAACGAGAAGTATCTTCCAGATTCTGATAGAAGTTACTGATTCCGGCTTTTAAATTATTAGCAGAGAGATATTCTTTTAGTTGCGAAAGTTCATATTCACTGAAGCCCTGATATAAGTTTTTATTAATTAGAAATACAATCGTGTCTTCATAGATGACATAAATACTTCCAGAAAAAATGCGTTTCAAATGCTCCAAAATCACTTCTAACTGCAAATGAGAGGAACTTTGTGCAGATGGTGGTATGGCTATAATATAGAAAGAACTTTTAAGATTATAGCCGAGTACCTCCAGACGTTCCTTGAGATTTTCAATATTATTCTGTGGGTTGCGAAGTAAATCTACAAGAAAATAAGAGTACATAACCCCTTTGTTTCTTGTGTAAGCAGGATCTTTCTGAAGTTCGAGTGATACCAGTTTACAAAAACGATGGAAGAAATCAGGAACGTAGTCTTCAAAAGGATGTTCAGATTCCAGCATCATGACATGACCTACTTCAATATTTTGTATGTGGATCGCATCTACAAGCATACCGGTGTGAACAAGTTCGCTTGTATAGTAATAAGGGTGATTATATTTTCGAACCATTTCATCCAGATGATTAGCGCGGATAGAAGCAATTCCTTGTTTACTAATATAACCAGATTTGCTTTCTTCACGAAAGAAATCATTATCCGGAACAATACCGGCAGAGATGGCCAGATATTTATTTTGTAAATCAACAACATAGATTGGATTACCAAATATTCTTGAAGCAGTGTCTACCAGATATTGAAGTCCTTTTCCGGAAAAAGAGGCATTTAATAGGAGATGCATACCTGTAGTGATCTGTTGGATTTCTGTTAATAATTCCATAGCAGTATTAAAAAGTGCAGCCTGCGAGAAGGAGGTGCCAAAATATAAAATAGTGAAGCAACTTTGCTCATATACGGAGAAATCTAAACGTTCTCCAAAACACATCAAAGTAAATTCAGCATTCGTATTGGCTGCGGGCATTGTGTTTGTAGAAGTCAGATACAGACTTGAAGATTCAAAATGTGGGCGCATCGGGTCAAAAATTCGAACATTGATCATATCACAGACATTGTCAGAATGCCCGAATATTTGCGGTTGATACCCCTTTTCTTTTAGTTTCGACATAAAAATCTGATATTCCATATATACTCCTTTATGAAAAAATCCATTGTGCGTTCGCACAAAAAAATCAAAATTAATCCGTATAATATCATGCTGTGACACGATGAAATCATTAAAATCATTATATATAATTAAGCAAGAATCGTAAAGAACAAAATTCAAGTCGAGCAGCCGCGAGACTTGGCGTTGGATGATGATACAAAAAACAGATGTCTATGTTCTTACGCAGGAAAATGTTCATAAGAAAGGATGAAAACAATGAATCAGACGAAATTGGGAAAATACCAGAGAAGCGTTTCTATTATCGGTGTTGGATGTACTCCATTTATGTATACAGTAGATAATCCAGAAACAGACGGACTGACAGAAGGTGAAATGTTTGGATATGCAGCATTGAAGGCAATGGAAGATGCAGGAGTAAATCCACAGGATGTAGATTTTTATTTCCATGGACAGGCAAGTCCTCTGAATGGTTCAAACTATTTAACACCAAACGTGCAGATTTCAAACTGGTTTGGTATGAAAGGAAAAGGTTCTATCCATCACTCAGAAGCATGCTGTACAGGTTATCTTGCAATCGAGCAGGCTGTAAATGCAATTGCATCAGGAAAATATGACTGTGTACTTACGGGTGCCGTTGAGTTTGGTGACAGTACACCAAGTCCGGCTGACAGCGTAGAAACACCAAAGCATCCATATAAACGCGATAAGATGACAATGGATAAATTTTTGAAAACAACATCATGGTTGTATGACCGTACATATACAAGACAACTTATGGCCGGACAGGAATTAATCTATGACGATGCGGCTGAATGGTATGTCCGTACAAGAGGTATTTCAGCAGAGGATATGAATAACACATTGAATGCAATGTGCATTAATAATAGAAGAAATGCTTCTACAAACCCGCTTGCGATTGAAAGAACAACATACGAAGAACTGGCAGAAAAAGCAGGCATGACATTAGATGAGTACATGAATTCTCCATATAATCCGAAAATGGGAGATTTCCTTCGTGCAGGCGGAGTTGAGTTAAAATGTGACGGAGCTGCTGCTTGTATCGTATGTGCAACAGAGAAGATCCGGAAATCGCAAAGAATTTAAAACATAAACCAATCGAAGTACTTGGAATAGGAAGTGCTGCTTGTGAAGCAACAACACCACATTTTGAAGTTGCTGCAACAGAGGAAGCTGTTCGTCAGGTATACGAAGCAACAGGATTGTCAGGAGATGATCTGGATATTTTCTTTGCAAATGACTTTATTATCACTTCTCATTTGGTATCAGCAGAAATTGCCGGATATCTTCCATACGGAGAAGGATGGAAATATATCTGTGATGGACGTACAGCATGGGATGGTGATAAACCAATCAATACAAATGGTGGAAGAACATCATTTGGACATGCGCATGCTGCATCTGGTCTGGCTGATATGTACGAAGCTTGTAAACAGATGTGGAATGAGTGTGGAGAACGTGAGGTTAAGAAAGTGCCTAAGACAGCAATGCTTCGTGGATATGGCGGAGCACAGAATGTGGCAGCAATCGTGATTCGTACAATGGACTAATAAAGAGGAGGAAGTACCATGGCTATCAAATTGGAGAAAGTCGTAGAGAAATTTTATTTAGGCCTTGAAGAGGGAAAAATTTTAGGTCGTAAGTGTCCAAAGTGCGGACATGTAGAATTCCCACCTGTATATGCATGTAATAATTGTGGAAATTATGAAACAGAGTGGTATGAAATCAGTGGAAAAGCAAAATTACATTCCATCGTATTACCGGCAGCACTTTCTACAAAACCGGAATATAAAAAATTAGGTAAATTCTGTTATGGAGAAGTAGAAATTGAAGAAGGAACAAGATTGAATGCAGTTGTTCGCGGAGTCAGCAGAAAGAACAGAGCAGAGCTGGAAGCGAAGCTTCCGGTAAATGTTCATGCAGCAATTGTGGAACGTGATAATGGAGTGAAAACAGTAGTATTTGATTTAGATGAAGAATAAGGAGAACAAAACAATGTCAAGACAGGAAATTTTAGAACAGGTATTAAATATGGTAGCAATGTCATACAAGAAAGATGTAGCAGAGCTTTCAGAAAAAACATCATTTAAAGAGGATTTAGGCGGAGCATCTGTACAGATGGTAGCATTAGTTTCGGAAATTGAAAATGAATTAGATGTGGCTTTGATGTTAGCTGATGCAAGTGCATGTAATACAATCTCAGATCTTGTTGATTTAATCGAGGAAGAAATGTAAATTATTTTACAATTTAAAGAACAAAAGCAGACACATTTTGTAAATGTGTGCTGTTGTTTTGAAAATGTATTTCTTACAATACAAAATGTAAATAAATTACTTTTGGAGGAGAAAAATGAGCGTATTAGATCAGATTTATGCAAAAGCAAAAGAAGATCCACAGCGCGTTGCCTTTCCGGAGGCTGAAAACGAGAAAATGATGCAGGCTGCTTATGAGACAGGAAAAGAAGGATATATCATTCCAATTCTTGTAGGCGATGCGCAGAAAATCACAGAACTGTGCAAAGAGCGCGGATATGAGACAGATGTTTTCAAGATTGTGGATATTCAGGAAGAAGAATACAAAAATAAACTGATTGCAGACTATGTTGCAAAGCCTGAAACACTTTTGAAAGAAAAAGCACTTGGCCGCCGTATGCAGAACCCATTATATTATGCAATGGTAATGCAGGCAGTTGGTGAGGCAGAGGTAACATTTGCAGGAATTGATAATACAACAGGAGATGTACTTTTAGCAGGACAGATGATTATTGGACTGCAGCCGGGAATCAGCACAATTTCAAGTATCGGACTTTGTGATATTCCTGGATTTGAAGGAAGCGAAGGCAGTTTGCTTGCAGTCGGAGACAGTGCAGTATGTACAAATCCAAATGCAGAACAGCTTGCAAGTATTGCAATCTCAGCATGTGATACTGTAAAGGCATTGCTAGACTGGGAGCCAAGATGTGCGATGGTAAGTTATTCTACACTTGGAAGTGGTCAGGGAGAATTGATCGACAAAGTTGTAGAGGCAGTAAAAATCGCAAATGAGCTTCGTCCGGATCTTGCAATTGATGGAGAATTTCAGTTTGATGCAGCAATTTCACCGGCTGTAGCAGCAAAAAAAGTTACAAGAGAAAGCAAAGTTGCCGGAAAGGCAAATGTTGTAATCTGGCCTGATTTAAATGTAGGTAATGTTGGAGTAAAATTGATTCAGCAGTTTGGACATGCAAATGCTTATGGACCAATGCTTCAGGGATTCAACAGTGTGGTTTGTGATTGCTCAAGAGGGGCCCCGGTATCTGAAATTAAAGGTAATATTATTATCAGTGCAGCTCGTGCAGCAGGAAGCAAAACAAAATAATCATTGATTGCAGAAGAATGCAAATAAACAAATAAACCAAAATCGCTACTAAATATATAAATGTAATGCGGGCGCAGTAACATGCGCCCGTAATTACTAGATGGAGAAATGTTATGAGTGAATATAAAGTGTTGACAATCAATCCTGGATCTACATCTACAAAGATTGCATTGTTTGAAGGTGAGAATTGTTTGTTCTCAAAAAATGTATCCCATGATGCGAAAGAACTGGATAAGTTTCAGTCTCTTCCGGAACAGTTACCATATCGTCGCGACACCATTTTACAGCTTTTAAATGAGGCTGGTGTAAGATTGGATGATGTGGATGTATTTGTCGGACGAGGGGGCGGACTGCTCGCAATGGAAGGCGGCACATATGAAGTGACAGATTTGATGCTTGACCATGCAAAAAACAGCGCTAATGGCGTGATTCATCCGGCAGGTCTTGGACCGCAGCTTGCAAGAGAATTTGCAGAGCAGTATGGTGCAAAGGCAATGGTAGTGAATCCACCGGACGTAGATGAGCTGCAGGATCTTGCCAGAATGACAGGTATAAAGGGTGTGAACCGTATTATACATTTGCACGCATTGAATTTAAAAGAAACCGCAATCCGTCATAGTAAAAATGTGATGAATAAGAAGTATGAGGAATGCAATTATGTTGTATGTCATATTGGAGGAGGTATTTCCGTATCTGCTCACCGCAAAGGAAAAATGATAGACGGATATGATATTGTCGGGGGAGAAGGTCCAATGGCACCAACCCGCTGTGGAAGCATTTCTGTTGCAAATTTATTAAGCTATATGAAAGAAAATAATCTGGATATTGCAGATGTGAAAAAGCTTTGCACAAGAACAGGTGGATTTGTAAGTCACGCAGGTATTTCTGATGCATTGGAATTAACTGTCCGTGCTAAAAATGGTGATAAATATGCAGAAATGCTTTGGAATACAATGATTTATCAGATTGAGAAATGCATCGGTTCTATGGCAGCAGTATTGCATGGGGAAGTAGATGGAATCCTTCTTGGCGGAGGAATGGTCTACAATGAAGATCTTGTTGCTCAGATTACAGAAGCCTGCTCATTTATCGCACCGGTCACGGCATATCCGGGAGAATTTGAAATGGAAGCTATGGCAGCCGGAGCAATCCGCGTATTAAATGGAGAAGAAAATTTAAAAGTTTATACTGGTAAAAAAGTATGGGACGGATTTGATTGGGAGTAATTGATGGACGCAAAAAAAGAAAAACGAATTCGTATCGGGACATTAGCATTTGGCATCGCATTTATGCCGCCAATATGGGCGGTATTAAGTACATATATCGGAGTGACAACAGGAGCAGTAGCCCTCATTTGTGCAGGTTTATATGTGGCAAATGGAAATAAGCGTTCCGATGCATTTAAAATAGCAGCAGGATTTCTATGTGGAGATGTGTGGGCAGTGCTGGCAGTATGGATTATGGAAACATTACAATTCAATCCAGATGTAGAATTATATTGTACATTGTTTATTTTAGGAGGACTCGCAGTTCTCATCGGTGAAAATGTTCCGAAATACATTTTTACACCATCCTGGCTGTGTGGATGGGCAATCGGACTTACGATTATGGGACCGTTGAAAGTGAGTGAGATTGGAACACTCCCGATTCAGATTGGTGTAGCAATGATTGCAGGTGTTGTCTATGTCGGAATTGGTGTAGATGCATTACAGAAATTTTTGATAAAAAAATTAGGTTGAGAGTCAAACAGGAACGGGGAACCATTTAGGGACGGGGTTTAGTGGCTCTTTTTGTGTAAGCAAAAA
>QUJA01000012.1 GCA_003480425.1 Firmicutes bacterium AM31-12AC | reverse complement strand
ATGACTGAGTTTTCGGATTTGAATCTATGCCCGATTAACAACCGTCAGGGAATTGTAATTGATGGTGAAGGTTCAAAGGTTATTTGCAAAGACTAATTTGAAAATTCCTATTTGCATTTCCATTAATTTTAAAATGGGCAACTCCGATTGGAATTGCCCACTCATTTATCACTCCAAAATCCAACGGCTTTGCCGTTGCCGTGCTCCGCACTCCTTGATTTTGTCGTTGTCACATCAGTTGAAAACAAATACTCGCTTTGCTCGTGCTTGTTTTCCTGCTGATGTTCCAAATTATGCGATTTTTTCTTGCTTGCACTTAATTTTGCATCAATTGATGTAAGTTTGATGTAAATCGCTGTTTTTTTAGTTTTTTATCAAATGAAGTACGTCCCATCTATTCGATAAAACGGTACATCTTTACATCACGTCGACTGACGTCTCCGTGTGTTTTTCGCCTTATGTCGGTGTTCGCAAGCGCACACCACCGCAAGGCTCAGTTTTCTCATCTTAATAGAGCTTAGCACCTGCCGGAATATGGTTATCAACCATCAGAAGATGCAGTTCTTCATCCTCTGAATCCTTCAGGTTATTCACTGCTGAAAGCAGCATACCACAAGACTCGATTCCCATCATCTTTCTTGGCGGAAGGTTGGTGATTGCAATCAGTGTCTTACCAACTAATTCTTCCGGCTCATAGTAAGAGTGGATTCCGCTTAAGATCGTGCGGTCTGTACCTGTTCCGTCATCCAGTGTGAACTGAAGAAGCTTCTTGCTCTTCGGAACTGCTACACACTCTTTAACCTTTACGGCACGGAAATCAGATTTGCTGAATGTATCGAAATCAACCTCTTCTTCAAATAAAGGCTCAACCTTTACGTTGGAGAAGTCAATCTTCGCGTTGTCTTTGAAGAATCCGTTGTTTTCGTTTGCAGTTGCTTCTTCTACTGCTCCGGATTTTCCTGCTTTTTTGTCAGAGTCAAGACTCTTCATCGTCGGGAACAGTAACACGTCTCTGATTGCTTCTGCTCCTGTCAACAACATACACATTCTATCGATACCAAATCCGATACCACCTGTAGGCGGCATACCAATCTCCAGGGCATTCATAAAGTCTTCATCTGTTGTGTTAGCTTCATCATCACCCTGTGCAAGCAGTTCTTCCTGTGCTTTGAAACGCTCTCTCTGGTCGATTGGGTCATTCAGCTCTGAGTATGCATTTGCCATTTCCCATCCATTCATAAAGAACTCGAAACGCTCTACATATTCTGGATTTTCTGGTTTTTTCTTTGTAAGTGGTGAAATTTCAACCGGATGATCCATTACGAATGTCGGCTGAAGAAGGTGCTCTTCTACATATTCTTCAAAGAACAGATTCAGGATATCACCTTTTTTATGTCTCTCTTCAAATTCAAGATTGTGTTCTTTTGCAAGTTCTCTTGCCTGCTCCAGAGTCTTAACCTCATTCCAGTCAACGCCTGCGTATTTCTTAACTGCGTCAACCATTGTGATACGCTCAAATGGTTTACCAAGATCCATCGGAATTCCTTTGTAAACAATCTGTGTTGTTCCAAGAACTTCCTGAGCAACAAAACGATACATATTCTCTGTCAGATCCATCATGCCGTGGTAATCTGTATATGCCTGGTAAAGCTCCATCAGAGTAAATTCTGGGTTATGTCTTGTATCAAGACCTTCGTTACGGAATACACGTCCAATCTCGTATACTTTCTCAAGTCCACCAACGATCAGTCTCTTCAGGTACAGCTCAAGTGAAATACGAAGCTTCAGATCCTCGTTCAATGCGTTAAAGTGTGTCTCGAATGGTCTTGCTGCTGCTCCTCCTGCATTTGCTACAAGCATTGGAGTCTCAACTTCCATGAATCCTTCTCCACTTAAGTACTTACGGATTGCTGCAAGGATCTTTGAACGTTTGATAAATGTATCTTTAGAGTCTGCATTCATAATCAGGTCAACGTATCTCTGACGGTAACGTGTGTCTGTATCTGTCAGACCGTGGAACTTCTCTGGAAGCATCTGTAAGCTCTTAGAAAGAAGTATCATCTTTTCAGCATGGATAGAGATTTCTCCTGTTCTTGTTCTGAAAGCAAATCCTTCTAATCCGAAAATGTCACCGATATCTGAACGTTTGAAATCTGTATATGCATCAACTCCGATTGCATCTCTTGCGACATATACCTGAATATTTCCCTGTAAATCCTGAATGTTACAGAAGGAAGCTTTTCCCATAACTCTCTTGAACATCATACGTCCAGCGATTGATACGTGAATTGGATTTGCATCCATAATGCTTCTCTTGTCTTCGTAATCTTTCTTCAGAACTTCTTTTACCTGCTCTTCATCCAGACCGTCTACATTTGGCTCCTGGCGGTCTTTTAAAAGCTCAGCTTCGTGTGCTTCATAAAGATTTTTCACTTCGAGTGAATGGTGTGTCTGATCAAATTTTGTAATCTGAAATGGATCTCTTCCATTCTGCTGAAGTTCTGCGAGTTTTTCACGACGAACTTTTCTCAACTGATTTAAGTCTGGTTCCTGTGTTTTTTTCTGATTATCTGCCATTGTATATCTCCTTCCTAGAGTGAGCGGTTGATACCCAGAACCTTGTACTGGATCACACCTGCCTGTGTCTCAACATCTACTACGTCTCCGACTTCTTTACCCATCAGAGCCTGTCCTACAGGTGACTCGTTTGAAATCTTTCCTTCCAAAGAGTTCGCCTCTGTAGATCCTACGATTTTGAATTCGATTTCTTCATCAAATGTTACATCGTATACTTTTACTGTACATCCAACATTGATTCTGTCGAAATCCACTTCGTCTTCCACTACAACCTCTACATTTTTAAGAATTGCTTCAAGTTCTTCGATACGAGCCTCGATATCGCGCTGCTCATCTTTTGCTGCATCGTATTCAGCATTCTCTGAAAGGTCTCCCTGTTCTCTTGCCTCTTTTATCTTAGCTGCAACTTCTTTACGTTTTACTACTTTTAAATTTTCAAGTTCTTCTTCTAATGCTCTTAATCCCGCATATGTCAGTAATCTTTTCTTTGCCTCTGCCATGATTTGTTCTCCTTTTTAGTCTCATGTGTTTTCTTTTTAAGTCTGCAATCATATCTTATGATTAACTTTAGAATTACTATTTTTCAAATCTATATTTTGAAATAAATATATTCTGAATACTTCTGTCTTATTCTTCTGTCTGTTTGTTCTTGTAAATTAATCTCATAACGCAACTAAAAGATGTCCCAAACCTTTTGTTTTTCAAGCATGGTCCATCTCTTTTTTAGTCTTATTCGCAGTTATAATATTATACCCAATCATGCCAATACTGTCAAGATTTTTTCAAGTTCTTCATAGCTCTCAACGCTATTGATATCATCCCTTAAACGTGCTGCATTATGCAGTCCTTTGGTATACCAGGCAACATGTTTTCTCATCTCTCGGATTCCGGTATAATCGCCTTTATATTGCAGTTGGAGTCTTGCATGTCTAAGCATCATCTGACGTATCTCATCTACATCCGGACGTTTCGGCATTTCACCTGTTTTTTCATATGCTGTCAGCTCTGAAAAGATCCATGGATTTCCTTGTGCCCCGCGTGCGATCATTACTCCGTCACATCCTGTTTGTTCCTGCATTGCAACTGCCTTTTCTCCCGATGTCACATCTCCATTTCCAATAACCGGAATATGAACGGCTTCCTTTACCTGACGAATAATATCCCAGTCAGCTTTTCCTGAATAATACTGTTCTCTCGTTCTGCCATGTACCGCAACTGCCGAAGCTCCGGCTTCTTCAATAATCTTTGCAATTTCTACTGCATTTACATGTTCATCATCAAATCCTTTTCGGATTTTGACAGTTACCGGTTTTTGAATTGCCTTCACTGTTGCTGATACAAGTTCATACACCAGCTTCGGATTTTTCATCAATGCAGACCCTTCTCCGTTTCGGACAATTTTCGGCACCGGACATCCCATATTAATATCTAATATCGAAAATGGTCTTTCTTCGATACGTTTCGCCATCTCACTTACAATCTTTGGATCTGAACCAAATAGCTGCAATGATACCGGCATCTCATCCGGATGAATCTGAAGCAGACTTTCTGTATTTTTATTGTTATATAAAATTCCTTTTGCACTGATCATTTCCATGCACAGCAGACCTGCTCCCTGTTCTCTACATAACAAACGAAATGGCAGGTCTGTTACGCCTGCCATCGGTCCCAGTACATAGCAATTGTCCAATGTAACATTTCCAATTGTTAACTGTTTCATATAGTTCCCCTTAACCTATTCTTCTGAATCTTCGACATCATCCAAATCAATGTCTTCTCCAAGATATTTGACTCTATAATACAATTCCAATGATTCAAATAATTCTCTTTTTGTATTCTGCAATTCTTTAATTTTAAGAACGCTTCCAATTTCGTCAAATTCGAAATCATTTTCATCATGTTCGACTTTCAATTCAAGGTTTCCATCTTCATCATATACAACCATGAGGATTCCGCCAACATCAGCTGTATACAGTACACACATGATTTGAAGTTCCTGGCGAACTGACTCCGGAAGTGTCATAAAATCCGGATTCAAATAAAACTTCTGCTCATATGCACTGGCTGCACAAAGTACAATCTCTTCTGTGTTTTCCATATCATACCACCTTATACATATCCGTATACTCCACGCACAGATACCTCTCCTGCATATACGGTTTCTTTACTTCCATCTTCCCGGCGGACAATTAATTCACCGGTTTCATTAATTCCCAAAGCATGTGCCTGATAAGATTCTTTTGCACCTAAAATGCAGACATCCTTTCCGCAATTCACAAGCAGCTTATTATATTCTTCCTGAATAAAGCTCAAATCTTCCTGTTTTTCAAATTCTTCATAGCATTTTTCAAACTCAGACATAATTTCTGCTACAATCGGTGCTCTCTTCTGTACTTCCCCAATCTCAATCCGAAGAGAAGTTGCCTTATCTGCTATCTCCTCTGGAAATGTTTCTGTGTTGACATTGATTCCGACTCCAATCACTACATGGTTAATATAGTCGATTTCTGTACTCATCTCTGTCAATATCCCAACAATCTTTTTTCCATTCAGGATAATATCATTCGGCCACTTAATCTGTACATCTAATCCGGTACATGTACGCAATGCTCTTGCTACGCTATAAGCCATTACGATTGTCAGCATAGGTGCTTTTACCGGTGGAAATTTTGGTCTAAGCATAATGGACATATAAATGCTGCTGCCGGATGGTGAATCCCACCCACGTCCTCTTCTTCCTCGACCTGCAGTCTGCATATCTGCCACTACGAGTGTCCCGTGTGACGCACCTTCTTCACCTAACTGTTTTGCTTTTATATTTGTTGAATCAATCTCATCAGAATAGACAACATGCTGTCCGGCCCACTTTGTCCGGCCATCCAAAAGGCTTTCTAACTCCTCTTGTGTCATAACGTCTGCACTGCCCACGATTCGATATCCACGATTCCGAACCGCTTCGACCTCGTATCCTTCTTCTTTTAATTGATTCATTACTTTCCAGACTGCTGTGCGTGAAACTCCAAAAGTCTCACACAACTGCTGCCCGGAAACATAATCTTTACTTTCTCTCAAAAGCTTTAAGATTTCTGTTTTCATTTATTTTACTTCTCCAAGTGTTGCTACCATAACCGCTTTAATTGTATGCATACGGTTCTCGGCCTCATCAAATACTTTTGACTGCTCAGATTCAAACACTTCATCTGTCACTTCCATATCTGTAAATCCGAAGCGTTCTCCCATCTCTTTACCAATTGTCGTATTCAGATCATGGAATGCCGGTAAGCAGTGTAAAAAGATTGCCTGTTCTCCTGCATTTGCCATAATTTCTTTTGTAACTTTATATGGTGCAAGTTCTTTAATACGTGACTCCCACACCTCGTCCGGCTCACCCATAGATACCCATACGTCTGTATAGATAACATCTGCGCCTTTTGTTCCTTCTATTGCATCTTCTGTCAATGTAACACTTCCACCTGACTGGGCTGCATATCCGCGGCATGTCTCAACTAATTCTGCATTTGGGAAATAGTTTGATGTTGTGCAGGCAACAAAGTGCATACCTAATTTTGAACAGGCGATCATCAGAGAGTTACCCATATTATATCTTGCATCTCCCATATATACCAGCTTACGCCCTTTTAAATCTCCGAAATGTTCGCGGATCGTCAACATATCTGCCAGCATCTGTGTTGGATGATACTGGTTTGTCAGCCCGTTCCATACCGGAACACCTGCGTATTCTGCCAATGTCTCTACGATTTCCTGATCAAATCCGCGATATTCGATTCCATCATACATTCTTCCAAGTACACGTGCTGTATCTTTGATTGTTTCTTTCTTTCCAATCTGAGATCCTGTAGGTCCAAGATAAGTAGACCCCATTCCCATATCAGATGCTGCAACTTCAAAAGCACATCTTGTTCTTGTACTGTCTTTTTCAAAAATCAGCGCAACATTTTTCCCTTTGTAGTGGTCCACCGGAATCCCTTTTTTCTTTTTTTCTTTTAATTCTGCTGATAAATCAAGCAGGTATGTAATTTCTTCCGGAGTAAAGTCTTTTAATGTCAAAAAATTTCTTCCCTTTAAGTTCATGTCTTTCTTCTCTCCTATTCCCACATATAAACATGTATATCTTGGTAAATATATATGGCAAAACTATGATTCATGTGTAAATTCACACGTTTTGCCCTGTACCTATTTACTACAATACCATATTCCAGTGATAAATCCAACATTATTTTCGTCTCTGTCTTGCTGCTTCAAACATCAAAATGGAAGCTGCAACTGCTGCATTCAAGGATTCTGCCTGTCCCAACATAGGAATCCGTATCCATGTGTCCGCACAATCTGCCACCTCTTGTCTCAGTCCATTTCCTTCATTTCCAATCAGATAAGCTGTGCCATTGAGATAGCACTCCTCATCATACGCATTCTTCCCATCCAGATGAGCCGCATAAACCTGAATCTGATGTGCCTTTAATTCTTCTATTGTATCTGTCAATTTCTCCACATACACAAATGGCATACGGAAAATTGCACCCATCGTAGAGCGGATCACTTTCGGATTGTAAATATCCACGCTGTCTTTACTAAGAATAATCCCTGTAACCCCCGCTGCCTCTGCAGTTCTGAAAATGGTTCCAAGATTTCCCGGATCCTGAAGATTATCTAACACAAGCAGCATTTCTTTTTTTTCTGTACCTTTTTTTAAAATATCTGCCAACGTGTATTTATTCTGCCATACAATTGCCAGTACCCCTTGAGGTGTTTTTGTATCTGCAATATATGAAAACACCGTCGGAGTTACAAACTCCGGTTTCACATTTCCCGGCAGTTCTGCTTTATGCTTTTTATAAAACTCTTCTGTTACATAGAGTGCTTTTAGCTTATCCTCCGGTATTTCCCTTACCATACGGATTCCTTCTACAATAAATACACCCTCTGTATTTCTTGCTCTGTTTTTCTTTTGAAGCTGTACAATCTCCTTAATTCTCTGGTTACTTGTACTTGTGATCATTCGTCTGTTAATCCTTTCTTTACCTTAGCTTAAACTTCTCTAAATCAGAATTTTTCCCGATAATAAATAACATATCATCCGGTTGCAATGGTTTTGATGGATCTAATGCCATATCCATCTTGTCTTCCTTTAAAATTCCGATTACGTTAATCCCATATTTTTCGCGGACCCGTAGCTCTGCCAGACTCTTTCCTTCCCATTGTTTCGGAAGCAGTTTCTCTGTCAGACTATAATCCGGAGATAACTCAATCCAATCAATAAATTCTGTCGATATCAGCTTTTTTGCTACACGTTCACCCATATCGATTTCCGGATACACAATCGAGTCAGCACCGACTTTCTCAAGAATCTTTCCCTGCAGTTCGTCCATTGCTTTTACCAATACATAAGAAATTCCCATTTCTTTCGAAATCATAGTTGCCATGATCGCAGCTTCAAGATTTTCTGAAACTGCAATCACTGCCCCATCCAGATTGCGGGCTCCTATCGTTTTCATAAATTCTGGCTCTGTTACGTCTCCGCACATCGCATATGAAACCGAATCTGCAATATCCTGTATCTTCTCATAACAATTATCAACTGCGATCACATCGCATCCAAAACTCTGCAAGGTCAATGCTACACTTTTTCCAAAGCTTCCAAGACCGAACACAGCAAATTGTTTTCCCATCTTCTATCTCCTATCCTATCATAATCTGTTTTTCCGGTAATTCACGATACTGTTCTGCATTTTTCCCTTTTCCTGCAAAAATCATTGCCATCGTGACCGGTCCGATTCTTCCAATGTACATTATCACCATCAGTACATACTGACTTGCTCTGCTCAAGCTAGGTGTCAAATCTGCCGATAAACCAACTGTAGCAATTGCCGATGTTGTTTCATATACAATTCTCAAAAAATTCACTTGTGGATCTAAAATCGTGATGATAATTGTTCCCGACATCCAAAACATAATTGTCAAAAATAAAATTGTCACCGCAGATTTTACTTGTGAGAGTGGAATTTTTCTTCCATAACACTCTATATCACGACTTCCTCTTACTACACTTAAGCAAGTCAATAACAGCAGCGCAACCGTTGTCGTTTTGACGCCTCCTGCCGTTCCTCCGGAAGAACCTCCGATCATCATCAGCAAGCAGCCGATTGCCTTCGATGCGGCTGTCAGCCCTGATTGAGAAACTGTCGCAAATCCTGCTGTTCGTGTTGAGACAGATTGAAATAATGACGCTTGTACTTTCTGCCAGAATGTCAATTTTCCCATTGTCACAGGATTATGATATTCCAACAAAAGAAATGCAAACATTCCAAACAAAAGCAGCCCTGCCGTCATTGTAAGTACAATCTTGCTCTGCAAAGACAGTCTGTGAAAGAAATTTCGCTTCACATCTTTTATACTTCGCACTTGTTTTATATTATTCAAAATATCATACCACACTACAAATCCAAGACCTCCGCTTACAACGAGAAATATCGTCGTAAAATTAATGATTGGACTTGTGACCATATGCATATAACTGGAGCTCCCGAGTATATCAATACCTGCGTTGCAAAATGCTGATACAGCGTGAAATATCGCATATGCAATTCCTTTTAACACTCCATATTTTGGAACGAAGTAAAAACTATAGGCAAGTGCACCGATTCCTTCAACGAAAAATGTGCCTTTTATGATCCGAATAATATATTGTACCATTCCACTCAGCGTATCCAACCCATAGCTTTCCTGGATCATAACTCGTCTTCTCAGGGAAATCCTTTGTCCTGCAAGGATCATAAATGCAACAACGCATGCAATAATTCCAAGTCCTCCAATTTGAATCAGGAATAATAAGATTACTTTTCCCACCACAGTAAATTGTACTGCCGGAGTAACTGTAACAAGCCCTGTCACACAGACTGCTGTAACCGACGTAAATAATGCATCGGTAAATTTCATCGATGTTGTCACGGAAAATGGCATCCATAGAAGTACTGCGCCAATCAAAATTACGAACAAAAATCCCAGTCCGATTACCCGCACTGTATTAAAGCTTCCTTCTTGCAAACGCTCTTTTATTGTTTTCTTTCTCATATTTTTATACCTTGAATCTATATCCAACTCCCCAGATTGTTTCAATATACTGTGGGTGCGATGTATCGTATTCGATCTTCTCTCGGATTTTCTTTATATGCACTGTTACAGTTGCAATATCTCCTACTGACTCCATGTCCCAGATTTCTCTAAATAGTTCTTCCTTCGAATACACATGATTCGGATGACCTGCAAGAAATGTCAACAAATCAAACTCTTTTGTTGTAAATGATTTTTCTTCGCCATTTACCCATACGCGCCGTGCTGTTGTATCAATCTTCAATCCACGGATTTCTATGATTTCATTTTCATCCACACTGCTTCCGATCAAACGCTCATATCTTGCCAGATGTGCCTTAACACGGGCAACCAGTTCGCTTGGGCTGAATGGTTTTGTCATATAATCATCCGCTCCCAGTCCCAGTCCACGGATTTTGTCTATATCATCTTTTTTTGCTGAAACCATAATGATTGGTGTATTCTTATTGTTTCGTACCTGTTTGCAAATCTCAAACCCATCTACTCCCGGAAGCATAAGGTCTAAAATGATTAAATCAAATTCTTCTCCTAATGCTTTATCTAATCCCAGTTGTCCGTCATTTGCAACTTCCACCTCAAAATTACTAAGCTCCAAATAATCACGCTCTAATTCTGCGATACTTTCTTCGTCTTCGATTATTAAAATTCTTTTGCTCATTCGATTGGCACCTCCTGATATTTTCTGACAACAAAATACATTGTTGTTCCTACGCCTTCTTCGCTGGTCGCCCATATTTTACCGCCATGTTCTTCTACAATCTTCTTCACGATTGCAAGCCCGATTCCGCTTCCGCCTTTGGAAGAATTTCTTGACGCATCTGCACGATAAAATCGTTCAAATATGTATGGCAGATCCTTCGTAGCAATTCCCTTTCCATTATCACTTAATTCTACCTGGATAAAATCTCCCACATCCAAAATTTTCATCCTTATTTCTGCCTGTGGCTTGTCTGTATATTTTAATGAATTGGAAACAATATTGTTGATCACTCTTCGCATCTGTTCCGGGTCTACTATGATCTTAGAATCCTCTTCAAGATAATTACGATATTCAAATTTTGCACCTTTTGATTCCAGCTCAATTGCAAGATCCTCTGCACAGTCTCTGAAATACTGTTTTGCAGAAATTGTTGTAAAATCATAAGGAATACGATTCGTGTCAATCTTTGAATATAATGTCAGTTCGTTAATCAACCGATCCATCTCATTTGCTTTATTGTATATGGTTTTGATGTATCTGTCCATCTTTTCCGGTGTATCTGCAACACCATCCATGATTCCTTCTACATACCCCTTGATTGCCGTGATCGGAGTTTTCAGATCATGGGAAATATTACTGATCAGTTCTTTATTCTCACGGTCAAATTCTATTTTTTCTTCTGCATTCGCCTTCAGACGCAATCGCATTTCCTCAAAATCCTGACACACCTGACCTATCTCATCATCATTTTCCGGCTTTATCTCAAAATCCAGATTTCCTTCTTTGATATTTCTCGTTGCCTCCTGCAACTTTGCCAATGGCACGGAAACCGTCTTATAAATCCACCAGACAAGTACAGCTGTTGTAACGCAGACGATAATCAAATACATCTGCTGTATTTCCCCTGCCTTGTTCGGTGCAAGCATATGCATTCCCGCCATTGTAACAAAAGTTGGAAATATCATAACCAGAATAAATGCAATCACCAGTTTCGTTTTCAACTTCATAGGTTCGCCCTCTTTTCATTTTACTCTAGTGGGATTATAACATAATTTTAAAAAAAAAGATGCGGTACACAGCATTTTTCTGCACCGCATCTTTTTATTTCAAACTATTTTTATTCTTACAAATATTTTTTCAAATCTTCAACCTTGTCCAGTTTCTCCCATGGAAGGTCTAAATCATTTCTTCCGAAATGACCATATGCTGCTGTCTGCTTGTAAATCGGACGACGAAGATCTAACATCTTGATAATTCCTGCCGGACGCATATCAAAGTTCTCGCGAATGATCTCTACTAATTTTTCATCAGATAATTTACCTGTTCCAAATGTATCCACCATGATGGATGTAGGCTGTGCTACACCGATTGCATAAGATAACTGAATCTCACATTTCTTTGCAAGTCCTGCTGCCACAATATTCTTAGCTGCATAACGTGCTGCATAAGCTGCTGAACGGTCTACCTTTGTGCAGTCTTTTCCTGAGAATGCACCGCCGCCATGACGAGCCATTCCACCATAAGTATCAACGATGATTTTACGTCCTGTCAGACCGCTGTCTCCATGAGGTCCTCCAATTACAAAACGTCCTGTCGGATTGATGAAGAATTTTGTATCTGCATCAATCATATCCTCTGGGATGATCACGTCAAATACATGTTTTTTGATATCTGCATGAATCTGTTCCTGTGTTGCTTCCGGATCATGCTGTGTTGACAATACAACTGCATCCAGACGTCTTGGAACACCATTTTCATCATATTCTACTGTAACCTGTGTTTTTCCGTCCGGTCTTAAGTAAGGAAGTGTTCCGTCTTTTCTTACTTTTGTAAGCTGCAGGGCAAGTTTATGTGCCATTGCAATTGGATATGGCATATATTCTTCTGTCTCATCTGTTGCATATCCAAACATCATTCCCTGATCTCCGGCACCGATTGCTTCGATCTCGTCATCAGACATCTTATTTTCTTTTGCTTCCAATGCCTTGTCTACTCCAAGAGCGATATCCGCAGACTGCTCATCTAATGTTGTGATGACACCACATGTCTCAGCATCGAATCCGTATTTTCCTCTTGTATATCCAATCTCACGAACTGTATCGCGAACGATTTTCTGGATATCTACATAGGCATTTGTTGTAATTTCTCCCATAACCATAACAAGACCTGTTGTTGTACATGTCTCACATGCTACACGGCTCATTGGATCCTTTTCCAATAATGCGTCCAAAATTGCATCTGAAATCTGATCACACATCTTATCCGGATGTCCTTCTGTAACGGACTCGGATGTAAATAATAATTTTTCCATGTTCTTCTCCTTTTCTTCCGTACTTTCTCTCGGTTTAGGATTTGTCTGTTATCGCATAGCATCATTACCTCCCGGCTTGATATAGCCTTTCGGATGCTTATAACGATAAAACAGCCCGCACAACGTACGGACTGTTTGTATTTCATAACAATCCCCTTATTGTTCGATTACTCGCTCAGGCTGGCACCTTCCTGCTTAGAGGGGTTGCCGCAGCTTCTTCGATCCTTTGTATCTCCACTGCTCTGAATAAGAGAAAGTTTATATTATTTAATTTGTAGTTATCAAACAAACTATACAACTCATCATTGTCTCTGTCAATACAGTTTATAAAACTTTTAGATTAGCTTACTTTCAATGTGAATTTCTGAATTTCTTTTTCGCTCGATACACGCTCAATGATTCCACCCAGGCTTCTGAGTTTTTCTTCAAAGCGCTCATATCCACGCTGAATGTAAACAATATCATCTACAATTGTAATTCCATCTGTAGCCAAACCTGCAATACAAAGTGCCGCTCCTGCACGAAGATCCGGTGCACTCACTCTTGCTCCGGATAACTTCTCTACACCTTCGATTGTAGCTGAATTACCCTCTACTTTGATATTTGCTCCCATTCTTGCAAGCTCATCTAAATATTTAAAACGGTTTTCAAAAATACTTTCTGTGATTGTACTTGTTCCTGATGCCAGTGCTAATACTACACCAATCTGTGGCTGCATATCTGTCGGATATCCCGGATATGGCAATGTCTTAACCTGTGTAGACTTTAATCTGCCTTTTGCAACAACACGAACTGCATCATCGAGTTCCTCTACCTCACAGCCAATATCAATCAGCTTAGAAATTGTTGCATCCAAATGTTTTGGTATTACATTTGTTACAGTTACATCTCCCTTTGTAGCCGCTGCTGCAAACATAAATGTTCCTGCCTCAATCTGGTCTGGAATAATGGAATACTCTGTCTTATGAAGCGTTTTCACTCCACGGATCTTAATCACATCTGTTCCGGCTCCACGGATATTCGCACCCATGCTGTTCAGGAAGTTTGCAACATCAACAACATGTGGTTCTTTTGCTACATTTTCCATAATTGTCATGCCATTAGCCATCGCTGCTGTCATCATGACATTAATTGTTGCTCCTACAGAGACAACATCGAAATACAGATGTGTACCCTTAAGTACATCGGCCTCGGCAACAATCTTGCCGTGTTCAATATCAACATCAGCTCCGAGTGCCCTAAATCCTTTCAAATGCTGATCGATTGGTCTGCTTCCGATATTACATCCACCCGGAAGAGCCACCTCTGCTTTTTTATATTTTCCAAGCATTGCTCCTAATAAATAGTAAGATGCTCGAATCTTTTTAATATAATCATAATCAATATTAAAATCTGTGATCGTTCCACCATTAATCTTCACTGTATGACGATCAATACGCTCTACCATCGCACCGATTCCTTCGATTGCTTCCAACATCACATTGATATCGTTCACATCCGGAAGGTTGTCAATCAATACAGTCTCGTCTGTCATAATTGCAGCTGCTAGTATTGCCAGTGCAGCATTCTTTGCTCCGCCAATCTCTACTTCACCAACTAACGGATTACCACCCTTAATAATATATTGCTCCATTTTGCACCTCTATTATCCGATATTTATATCGTATCTTTCTAAATCCCCATTCTCGGTTGCATAAATCATTTTTTAGCTTATATACTTATATCCCGCGTTATTCTTTGTCTATTTCAAATGACACGCTGTTGTGTCTACAAATTCACAAACGCTAAAACATTATAGCATAAAAAACAATTTTGTAAAAGAACTTTTTATTTTCGTAACATTATTGCAAAACTTTTTGATATAAACTTAATTATAATCTGGAGAGTTCTTCCAGTACATTCTCAATCGTATCCCCTATCTCACACTGGTCTTCATTAACAATGATATCTGCATATTTTTCAAACAAAACGCATCTCTCATCATAAAGATCCTTTAATGTCTGTCCTTCTCTGAGCACGACCCCTCGCTTCTTCGGATTACGGATTCTTTGTTTTATTGTTTGATAAGATGCCTGTAAATATACAATCGTTCCGATTTCTTTATAATGCTGCATCGCCTCCTCGCAATACACAATACTTCCTCCCGGAGAGATTACAGCATTCTCTACATCTACGTCTCTGTTTACCTGATTTTCAATCTTCAAAAATCCATCCTCGCCGACTTCTGCGATAATCTCACGAAGCAGCTTTTTTTCCTGTTCCTGTATCAACAAATCTGTATCAATAAACTGTTTACCCAGTCGCTTGGCAACCACAACCCCTACCGTACTTTTTCCAACAGCAGGCATTCCTATAAATATAATATTCTTTTTTTTCATATATGTCTCCAGCTTATGTTCTCTCATTTCACTTTGAATAATATAATCGTTAACATCGGTTTCTATTATACCATATATTTTTTCATTGTAAAATATCTGTGCCACTCAAAACACTTATAATTCATAAAAATTTTCTTAACATCATGTACAGTCAATAAAAGCGGCGTCTGTTTCTCCTGTCATCACTTCTACGTTTAAACAATTCCTGATATAATATGACCTCTATCAAATTTCTAAGCCAGTCCTCCGGTTCCAGTTTTTCCTGACTTACAACCTTATCAAAGATACGATTACACATCATCCGAAGTGAAAAGCGGTCCGGATATTCATCATAAATCATACTGCATGGATATTCATTTCTATCACACTCTTCCTCTACATAGGGAAGTACTTTCTTTGCAGTATCCGGGTACAGACTTTTCATATATTCATAATCTCGTCGTTCCATCCTTTCATCGTCATATGCAAGCGGCATCGGATAAGCCATATAATACGGCAATTTCGAGTTCATGGTCACCTCTCCCCATTTCTGAGCTTATATCATTACTGTATGCCTTTTTTGCAAAATGGTTCCGCTTATATATAGAAAATGCAGCCGGAGCACCTTTTAGGTTTTCCAACTGCATCTTTAAAATCTGGTTTTATTTTTTTGAATATCCATGTGCTTCTTCGAGCATCATGTCTTTTACTTTCATCAGACGAATCTGCGTACTTCTCTCGTTCTCATCCAGCTTCATCGTAATATATTTAATATTTTTCTCTGTTTCCGGAATAATTACATGCTCCAACGCATTTACACGTCTTCGTGTCTTTTCAATCTCTGCCGCCATTAACTGACATGCTTTTTCGCATTCTGCTAATCTTATCATATCCGGCAGAATATCTGCAAGAGATTTGACAGCCCCATCCAAATCACTGGATGTAAATGCAAATCCATATGAATAAATATCATTTTCATCCGCTGTTCTTGTTTTATATTCAAATTTTGGAATCTCTACACTCATGACATTTTCTTCCGAAGGAATCAAATTAATTTCCTGTTTCGGTGCCATCAGTGCTGTGTGAAGTTCCGCCTCCGACATTCCAGCCTTGGCAATAACAAAATTTTTATTCGCTGATAAAATGCCGGCTTCGACCCGTTTTCTAACTTCCATGTTTTTTCTTACAAGATCAAGATACTGACGCATCAGTTCATCACGTTTATCTTTCAATAATTTGTGACCGCGCACTGCAGTGATCCGTTTCTTTTTCAAACGTGTCAGTTCCATACGGGTTGGATTTACCTGTGTGGATGCCAAGCGTCCTCACCTACCTTTCCTTTGATGCTTCTCAGAGTCTTTTTTCGTCACCTTTTTTGCAGCAACTTATTTTCCGTAATATTCATCGAGATATTTGTCATCGATACGTTTCAACTCTGTTCTTGGAAGCATGGAAAGTAGTTTCCATCCAATTTCCAAAGTCTCTTCAATACTTCGATCTGTATTGTATCCCTGTGATACATATTCTTTTTCAAATGCATCTGCAAACTTCGCATACAACAAATCAATCTCTGTCAACGCTGCTTCACCAAGGATTACCATCAGCTCTTTCGCATCTTTACCACGTGCATATGCCGCAAACAGCTGGTTCATTGTATTGGCATGATCCGCACGTGTCTTACCTTCGCCGATACCTTTGTCCTTCAGACGAGACAATGATGGAAGTACATCTATCGGTGGTGTTACACCTCTTCGATACAGATCACGACTTAAAATAATCTGTCCTTCTGTAATATATCCTGTCAGGTCAGGGATTGGATGTGTCTTATCATCTTCTGGCATTGTCAGAATCGGGATCATTGTAATACTTCCTTTTTTACCATTCTGACGTCCCGCTCTTTCATACAAAGAAGCAAGGTCTGTGTACATATATCCCGGATATCCTCGACGTCCCGGAACCTCTTTACGGGCTGCTGATACTTCTCGAAGTGCATCCGCATAGTTTGTAATATCTGTCAAAATTACAAGTACATGCATATCTTTTTCAAATGCAAGATACTCTGCTGCCGTCAGTGCAACTCGAGGTGTAGATATACGCTCAATTGCAGGGTCATTTGCAAGATTGACGAATAAAACTGTACGGTCTATTGCACCTGTCTCTTTAAAACTTTCAATAAAGAAGTTTGACTCTTCGAATGTAATACCCATTGCCGCAAATACAACGGCGAATTTATCATCTTTTCCTCGAACCTTTGCCTGTCTTGCAATCTGTGCTGCAAGATTTGCATGTGGCAGACCCGATGCTGAGAAGATTGGTAACTTCTGTCCACGTACAAGTGTATTCAATCCATCAATGGCTGATACTCCTGTCTGGATAAATTCTTCCGGATAACTTCTTGCTGCCGGATTCATTGGCAGTCCGTTGATGTCCATACGAGCTTCCGGAAGTATCTCCGGTCCTTCATCAATCGGACGTCCCATACCGTCAAAAACTCGTCCAAGCATATCTTCTGAAACACCCAGTTCCATGCTTCTTCCAAGGAAACGCACTTTACTGTTCGATAAGTTGATACCTGTTGCACTGTCAAATAACTGCACCAGAGCATCACTTCCATTAATTTCCAATACTTTACAACGTCTTACTTCCCCACTTGCCAGCTCAATCTCGCCCAGCTCGTCATAAGTAACATTTTCCACATCGCGCACCAGCATCAGTGGTCCGGCTACTTCCTGTATGGTTCTATACTCTTTTGGCATTTAGAAGTCCTCCTTTCCCAATGCATTCGCAATCTCAATGTGTAACTCTTCTTTTACTTTTTCATATTCTTTCTGAATCTCATCTTCAGTCACATATTTGAATCGGCCAATCTGTTCACGTACAGGCAGATTGATCAAGTTCTGTAATTTTGCACCCTTTTCTAAGGCTTCTACAGACTGATCATAATATGCGAGGACAAGATCCATCATCATATACTGCTTATCCAAAGAAGTATAAGTATCTACTTCATGGAAAGAGTTCTGATGCAGGAAATCTTCTCGGATAGAACGTGCAGCTTCCATCTTCAGACGGTCGCTTGCTGATAAGGCATCCATACCAACCATTTTTACGATTTCGTCTAATTCCGCTTCTTCCTGAAGCAGAGTCATCATTTCCTGACGTTTTGCCATCCAGTCCGGCTCAACTTTTTCATTGAACCATTTTTCCATATTATCAAGATACAACGAATAACTGTTTAGCCAGTTGATTGCCGGGAAATGTCTCTTATAAGCAAGTGCTGAGTCCAATCCCCAGAATACTTTTACGATTCGAAGTGTAGCCTGTGATACCGGTTCTGAAATATCTCCACCCGGAGGTGATACTGCACCGATTACAGACAATGCTCCTTCTCTTTCTTCCTTACCTAATGAAATCACATGACCTGCTCTTTCATAGAACTGTGCAAGACGGCTTCCCAGATAAGCCGGGTATCCTTCCTCACCAGGCATCTCTTCCAGACGTCCTGACATTTCACGAAGTGCCTCTGCCCAACGTGATGTTGAATCTGCCATTAACGCAACTGAATATCCCATATCTCGGAAATATTCCGCAATTGTAATTCCTGTATAAATAGATGCTTCACGTGCTGCAACCGGCATGTCTGATGTATTTGCGATCAGAACGGTTCTCTGCATCAAAGACTGTCCTGTCTTTGGATCTTTCAGTTCCGGAAATTCATTCAGAACGTCCGTCATCTCATTGCCACGCTCTCCACATCCGATGTAAACAACGATATCTGCTTCCGCCCATTTTGCAAGCTGATGCTGGATTACTGTTTTACCACTTCCAAATGGCCCCGGTACGGCAGCAACTCCACCTTTTGCAAGTGGGAAAAATGTATCAATAACACGCTGTCCTGTTACCAGTGGCATATCCGGAGATAATTTCTTTTTATATGGACGTCCCTTACGGACTGGCCATTTCTGCATCAGTGTCAATTCCTTGTCACCTTCTGCAGTCTCTACAACAGCCACTGTTTCTTCCACCGTAAATTCTCCGGCCTTTATTTCTTTTATGGTTCCCTTGATTCCATATGGAACCATGATCTTCTGCTGTACGACGATTGTCTCCTGCACTGTTCCGATCACATCTCCGGCTTCTACTTCATCTCCAACTTTTGCAGTAGGTACAAATTCCCATTTCAAATTTCTCTTCAGAGATGGAACCTCTACACCACGTTTTAAGTTATTTCCGGATACTTTCATAATGTCATCCAGCGGGCGCTGAATTCCATCATATATGCTGGTAATCAATCCAGGTCCCAATTCAACAGACATCGGCACTTCCATGGATTCTACCGGTTCTCCCGGTCCAAGTCCTGATGTCTCTTCGTATACCTGAATAGATGCCTCGTCTCCGTGCATCTCTATGATTTCGCCAATCAGTCTTTGTTCACTAACACGAACGACGTCAAACATGTTCGCATCTCGCATTCCCGAAGCAATAACAAGTGGGCCTGCGACTTTCTTTATTACGCCTGTACTCATTTGACGAACTACCTCGCTTTCTATCTATTGTTTTATTCTTCTGAGAACAAAATATCGCTTCCGACAGCCTGTTCCACCGTCTTCTTTACGCCTTCCACACCGGCACCGGTATTTCCTGATACGCCCGGAATTTGTATGATCGCTGGAAATGTCCGTTCCTGATATTCTTCTATCACATCTGTCAACTGCGCTGCAACTGCCTCTGTAATATAGATAACGCCATATTTTCCATCTGCCAGCTGACGCAGCTTATCTTTTGCTTCTTCCCGGTTCTTGACAGGACAGATGCTAAGACCGAGTGTTGCAAATCCATATATGCTGTCATAATCTCCGATTACTGCAATCTTATACATACATCTCCCTTATCCTTTCCCGGATCATCTCGTCTGGAAATCCATTTTGTTTTCCTGTCAGGATCATCCGCACCGTCTTAATTTCATTTTGTCTTGCCAGCAGATACGCTACCAGCGGCCCTGCAGAAAAGGCATTATATTTCTGTGGCTTAATTGCCTCGATCATTCGGTTATCACACCATCTTTCAAATGCCGATGGCGATTCTTCCAACGCTTCTACACCGTCTGCATAAACTGTTTCTTTCAAATATTCTCGCAATGCATCTGCTCCCGACAATGCTGCTTTTGCCAGCTGTTCCACATTGATGCTCTCACACGGAGCCATAGCACGTTTCATAAACTCCAGCGATTTTCCTGTCTTCTGACATCTCACTGCAATTTTGATATTTGCAAGTGCCACCGTTGACTCAGCATATACACGGATAATCTCATCTTTTGCGTCATGTCCTGCCTGTGTAATAGCCTCCAAAGCTGCACGATCGACAATTACATCACACAACTGCCCATCTCTTGTCTGAAGCAATGTCTCATAAGCCTCTTTTGCAGCCGCCTCCATATTCCCCGGAAGACGTTCAAACGCTTTATTCTCTACAATTGACAGCATTTCCTTTCCCGGAATCTCGCAGTCATCATAAAAAATCTTTTCATTTGTCACCTCTGTACAAACTTCCTTGATCGCTGCTTTTAGGTTATGATATAGTTTCGGATAAGACATCACATCAAACACTGTTAAATCTGGAGATACTTCCTGGATAACCTGCCATGTTTTCTCTTCCTCGCAATTTAAAATTGCTTCCACATCATTTTCTGTCTCAGCATTTCCCCAGCCTTTTTCACTTAAAAGCCCAAGACACTGTGCTTCATCTTTGCATGCAAGGAGCTGGTCGATTACAGAATCTGTAAGCAGTGATGCCTCCAACGCACGTATTCTGGCAACTGCATAGGTATATTCTAATTCATTCACATTCAATCCTCCCGGCTGCTTTATTTTATACAAACATTACTTTTTGCACCAAGTCAGACCATTCATCACGTTTGGATTCAAAGATTGCCCGTATGGTACAGTTCTCTTCAATCCCTCCGTATACCAGAATAAAACCGCCATCAATCTGTTTTGTTTCCGAAGCAAATGTCAGCTTTCCGCCTTTCGATGCTACGATTTTCTCTGTTTCTTCTACAAACGAAGCCGGAATTCTCTGCTTATCTTTTCAGAAAAATAAATCTCACCATCACCTGACTGCACATATGTCTTCAACAGATTTGTAAGTAATTCGAAATAATCTGCATCTGAAAGATTCATTACTTTTTCATATGCCTTTTGAAGCACTTCGGAGATCATTTCCTGTTTTGCCTTCAAAATGGCCGTCTTTCTCTTCATGTCACAAGAGGAGGCAATGCGTTCATGATAATTCTTCACTGCAGTTTTTGTTTTCTGATCCATTCGCTGCTGTGCTTCTTCTACTTCCGCTTTTACTCTTGCCTGTATTTCCTCTGCCTGTGCATTTGCTTGTGCGATTCTCTCTTCGGCTTGTGCGTTTGCATCTTCCAGGATCTGACTTTTCATCTTGTCTAATCCACTCATTTTCTTTACCTCGCTCTATTTCAATTCATCTTCATTCTCCGAATAACATTCTCCTGAAGTAACCCTTCAGTTTATACCGGAATTGCACTTACTGCGAGGATAGAAATCAACAGTGCTAAAATTGCATATGTCTCAACCATCGCCGGAAAAAGCATTGCTTTACCAAACTGTTCCGGTTTCTTTGCCACAATTCCGATTGCTGCTGCAGCTGTTTTACCCTGAGATTTTCCTGAGATCAATCCAACAATACCAATTGGAAGACATGCTGCCAAAATCAAAAGACCTGTTGCCACAGATACTTCTTTGATACCTCCGCCAAGCAAACCAACCTTTGAAAGTGTAATAAATCCAACCAACAATCCGTAAATTCCCTGTGTACCTGGAAGCAGCTGCATAATCAATACTTTTGCAAATTTACTTGGGTCTTCTGATACAACCCCTGATGCTGCCTGACCTGCTACTCCAACACCTAAAGCAGAACCTGCTCCTGCCAATAATACAGCTAATGCTGCTCCAAGAAGTGCATATACAATACCTAATTTATCCATAACTTTTTATTCCTCCTTAACATCCGCATACTTTGTATTTTCTCTAAATGGATGGAATGCTCTTCCTCCACCTTCATAGAATTTTCCGAAAAATTCTACATACTGTAAACGATTTGTGTGCACATACGCGCCAAGTAAGTTGATCGCAATATTAAATACGTGTCCGATAATAAATACGATCACAAACAGGATCACTCCAAATACGCTTTTTCCTCCCATACTTCCCATCTGGTTTACAACCTGGGCAATAACACCTGTTGCAAGTCCCAGTGCCAGAAGTCTTGAATAAGATAACACGTCGCTTAACCATCCTGTCACATTGTACAGATCATATGCTCCTAATGCGATACGAAGTCCAAAATTTTTATTTGCTCTGCCTGACATCAACACAATACCCACCGCTCCGAGGATGGACGCCCATTTTGCAATTGCATTGACAACCGGCGGAAATGTAATCTGAACCTGTGCAATAGATGCAAAAATATCTGTCGGAATTAATAACAAAATCAATCCGATTAAGAAAACATACCACAATACTACGTCACATAAGAAATCTACATATTTTTTATCTCTGATACACATGTATCCTTTAATCCCTAATCCTGTAAATAAATGGATCAATCCAAATACCATAGAATAAATCAACAATTTCATTGGATTATTGAGTGGAACAAACCATAATGCTTTGATTCCCACTTCATGTCCGAAAAATGTTCTGGATACAACGTTGATCACGTCTCCGAAATATCCGCCAAACATGATTCCCCAGAATAATGTTGATAATCCGCACCAGAAAAATAACTGAATCGACTTCTTCATTCCCTCTGACATACGCGGGAATTTTAAAATCAATACACCACAGGCAATAGAAACAATTGCTCCATATGCTGCATCTGATAACATCAATCCAAATAAAAATACATAAAATACTGACATAATCGCTGTCGGATCAATCTCACCTTTTTTCGGAAGTCCGAAAGATTCTAAAACTCCTTCCGCACTTGCTGAAAATTTATTATTTTTCAAAAGTACCGGCGGTTCTTCCTCTTCTTTTAACTCCTCTACATCGATTGCGCAGTCATATTTGCTTTCCAGAACCCGTTTCACCTTTTCTACATCCCGATGAGGAACATAACCGCTCAGCACAAAAGTATTTGCCGATTGTGGTATCTCTCCTAATACTTCGTACTTTTCCGCTCGTACACGATAATAATCTGCAAGCAGATAAATCTCTTCTCTTTGTTCTGCGAGCCTGATCACTTCCTGCTCGATTTGTGAAATCCGATTCTCTTTTTCTTTAATTGCCTGCTTTAACTCCTCCGTTTCCCCTGCCGGAGTCTTTGCGCTGCTCTGCGCTATTCTTGAAAATCCTCGACTTCGAAGTGCTTCTTCTATACTCTGCTCTTCTTGTTTTAAACAGATAACTGCAATACAAGTCATATCCTGTCCGGATGAAATCACATAAGCATCTGCCGCCTCAACTTCCGGCGCTGCATCTGCCAAAATCTCGTAAATTCCAGAAATATCAGCCAGTCCCGGAATACTTCCTAAAATCACAGAAGTTTTCTTTGTTCCTGTCGCATTCATCGGGATATCCAGACTCAGCCATGGGACAAGGCTCTCAATCCGATTCTCCAGCTTAAGGATCTCTGCTTTATTCTCTGCTTTTTCCTTATCCAATGCCTGAATCTGACTCACCACTTTAAGCAGTTCCTCTCGCTTTCGAATCACTTCTTCATGTACTTTTGCATCAACCAGCTTCTTGCCTTCTAAAGATGACAGCATCGATGTTTTTACCGGAGCATATTCATTCAATATCTCCAAAGCTCTGTCAGCAGAATTAGCAGCTTTTTCAAAACTGCTTCTGGCATTTGCAGTGTCCATCCGGCGGAAATCTTCGTCTTCGTCCAACACATGGTTAATCTCCATAACTCCCATGCTCTGAATCTTTTCCAGAATCGCTTTTCGGTCCTTCTTCAACGCGCAGATACTCATTCGCTGCATCTGCAATACCGCCATAACACAATCCCTCCTTTTCATTACAGTTTACCTGCAAACTGTAATCCTTTTTACCTTCCCGCAACACGCAGCTTATGATACCAATTGTGCTATTACGAGGCTGACTGCTTCCTCTTCCTTTACGGAAGCAAGTTCTTTTAACGCTACAACTTCTTTCTCAATCTTTGACAGCGTCTCTGCTTGTACCCGTTCTCCTTCTTCTCTTGCATCTGTCATGGCTTTCTGCATCTTCTCTTCCATTACAGCTAACTGTTCTTCTTTCCGTTGTTTCGCCTGTTTTTCTGCATCGTCCACGATCTGATTGCCTTTGACTTCAGCATCTCTTGTTATTGCATCTGCTTTTGCTTCTGTCTCCCGGATTACCTGAATGGTTTCTTCTACCATATTCTAGTCACCGCCTTTCCCTAAGGTACATATTCTCATCCTAGCACATCTTTTGTATAAAATCTATAAATCTTTTAGATTTTTTCAAACTTTTTTGTGAATAAATTGTTTATTTTTTGTCAATAATAGAAACAATTTAGTAAAATATGCACAACTTTTATTTATTATGCTCTTTTTATTCCATATTTATTCCACCTTATCTAAAAAATTTTTAGATTTTTAAAATAGAAAAAAATCCTTTTTAGCCAATACATCGTATCCGCTAAAAAGGATTTTTCTCTCTTTTTCTTTTATTTATTCCATTCCAAACGATGAAGATGTCCTTCCAAATTCATCCCTGCAAACTGATTTTGTCTCAATGCCTCATATAACATAATTGCAACTGAATTTCCAAGATTCAAAGAACGAATCTCTCCTACCATTGGAATTCTCACACAGTTCTCCTGATTTTCAACAAGAATCTCCTCCGGGATACCTGCGCTTTCCTTCCCAAACATAATATAACAGTCTTCTTCATATGCTACATCAGTATATACTTTTTCAGCTTTTGTCGTTGCCATGTAAATCTTTGCTCCCGGATTTTTATCAAGAAAATCCTGATAATCAATATAAGTTGTAACATCAAGATCTTTCCAATAATCCATTCCTGCACGACGCAATGCTTTCTCATCAAGACGGAATCCTAATGGTTCGATCAAATGCAGTCTTGTATTTGTTGCAACACAAGTACGTCCGATATTTCCTGTATTCGCCGGAATCTCAGGCTCCAATAATACAATATTTAACATATTTTTTCTCCACTACAGTTTTTTCTAAGCAAAATAATTATTTATTTTATTCTGCTCGTAATTTTTCAATAAAATGCTCCAGTCTTTCCAATGCAGCCTTTAAATCTTCCAAAGAATATGCATAAGATATTCTCAGGAAACCTTCTCCACAGTCTCCAAATGCTGTTCCCGGAACAACTGCCACTTTTTCTTCGTATAACAGACGAGTTGCGAACTCTTCCGATGTCATATTGAACTCTTTGATACTTGGAAATACATAGAATGCACCAAATGGTTCAAAGCACTCCAATCCCATACGTTTGAATTCGTGCATCAAAAATCGTCTTCTTTGATTATATGCTTTTCGCATTTCTATTACTTGATCTCCGCAATGACGCAATCCTTCAATCGCTGCATACTGACTGTTTGTAGGTGCACACATAATTGCAAATTGATGTAATTTGATCATCTGCTTCAAAATCACCTGCGGACCACAGCAATATCCAAGACGCCATCCTGTCATCGCAAACCCTTTTGAAAATCCATTGATCACAATTGTTCGCTCTCTCATTCCAGGCAGACTAGCGATAGAAACATGGTCACCTTTGTAACTCAATTCCGAATAAATTTCATCTGAAATAACAAACAGATCATGTTCTTCCACAAACTTTGCTATTGGCTCCAAATCCTCTTTTGTCATAATTGACCCTGTCGGATTATTTGGAAATGGCATGACCAGAATCTTTGTCTTTTCTGTCACTTTATCTTTCAGATCATCTACTGTCAGTTTAAACTCATTTTCATGCTTTAATTCTACGATTACCGGAACACCATCCGCCATAATTGTACATGGCAGATAAGATACATAACTAGGCTGCGGAAGCAATACTTCTTCTCCCGGATCAAGCATACAACGAAGTGCCAGATCAATAGCCTCACTTCCTCCGACAGTGATCAGTGTTTCTTTTTTCGGATCATAATTGACATGGATCGTACGTTCAAGATATTTGCAGATTTCTGTACGAAGCTCCATCAATCCTGCATTAGATGTATAAAATGTTCTTCCCTTTTCCAGAGAAAAAATTCCTTCTTCACGTATTCTCCATGGAGTGTCGAAATCCGGTTCTCCAACACCAAGGGAAATGACATCTTCCATTTCATTTGCCACATCAAAGAATCTTCGGATTCCTGATGGCTGTACTGATACAATCTTTTTTGATAATGGATTTCTCATTATGGTGTCACCACCATTCTGTCAGACCCTTTCTTAGGCAACATGATCGTACCATGGTCTTTGTATTTTTTCAAAATAAAATGAGTTGCTGTTCCAATAACCGGTTCAATCGGAGAAAGCTTCTCTGATACAAACAATGATACTTCCTGCAATGTTTTTCCTTCCAATGTAACAAGAAGATCATATGCACCGGAAATCAAATATACCGCATTCACTTCCGGATAATTGTAAATACGTTCCGCAATACGGTCGAATCCCTGATTTCTCTGTGGTGTAACACGCACTTCAATCAACGCTGTCACTTTTTCCACCCCGGTTTTATCCCAATTGATCATTGTATGATATCCGCAAATGATTTTTTCTTTTTCCATTTCTGCCACTTCATTTGCAATCTCTGCTTCTTCCATACCCATAAGAACTGCAAGTTCTCCAAGATCAATCCGGCTGTTTTTCTCTAAATTTCTCAAAATTTCATTTCTTAATTTCTGTTTTGTATCCATAATTTTTACCTTCCTCTAATTTCTGTTTTCTCCATAACATCAGTTCATCCGATGTTGGCCGATCCAGGTATCTGATTTCACTTCCGCTTGTGATCACCCTCGCATTCTCTGCGGTGGTACTCCCAAGCCTAACGGCTCGTGCGCCGTTCTTTTCTAAAATCTCAATCAGCTTTTCGCCTTGATCTGTGAAAAACAGAAGACTTCCTGTTGATGTCATCTTATATGGATTCAAATGATAATATTCACAAATTTCTACGGTTTCCTGTCGGATTTGTATCTTCTGCATATCAATCTGCAACCCAAGTCCTGCCACCTCAGCTGTATCCCATAAAGTTGCAAAGAGCCCGCCGCTTCCTACATGCTGCACAGCGGATAAAATAATATTTTCCTCTTTCACTTCTTTTTCAACATTCTCCAATAGCCAAAGCTTGAGCATCTGTGACTCTAGTTCTTTGGTCTGACGTAAAAATGCCGGAACAAATCTTCCTTTTAGCTCTTTTTCCTGCTCGTCCAAAATACGCAGCGTACCTTCTAATCCCACAAAACCGCACATGACAATGTCTTGTTCCGGCTTGATATTTTCGATATTTCTAAGTATCCTCTTTTCAGCAAATCCCATTGTCTCCACACGCACAATTGCCTGTGTCACTGCCGGATTCACCTCTACCTGAACATTTGAAATTGCAATATTCATCATGGTACACATTTCTTCCATTTCTTGTACCATGCCTGCCACCTTTTGCTCTCCGATACGCTCCGAGATCAAAATAAAAATCTGCACGTCTATAGGTTTTGCCCCTCTGGATGCCAACTGATTGATTGCTGCTGCCAAAGAATAATTCCCTAGTTTTTTTGTATCACCTGATGTGGATGCCGCCGATTTTATAAGCACTTGTTCATCATCTACAGCATAGGCACTGCAACTTTCTGCCGCTGATATCTTCAATAAATTTTGTTCCTGCTTTTTATATAATTGTTTCATCACTGCACGATTCCATGCAGTTTGTGATAGTTTTCCTACTTTCATACTACTCCTTGATCATCCGGACTTCTATGTTCTTTGCACTCCTGATCAATAACCATAAATAATTTCCTGAATTGTTGCATTGATTGTTGCTAAATCCTGTGTTCCAATCGCTTGTTGCATTTTAGCTGTAGCATTGGCATCATCTGATGCTGTTCCCACAGAATAGGTCTCCGGTGACGATACATACTCACTATGATTCACAACTTCTCTGCTCGCCTCTGTCCCATTCTCTGTCACAACCTTCCACAGCTGTGCAGAAATCTTCGGATGTGCTGCGCTCACATAATTGATATATCCGATTGGGTCATCTGATGCAACATAATTTGTTCCTGTTGCCTGTTCACTTGAAAGTGTCTCGCTGACATAAGTAACTGTTCTGTTCAGATCTCTTGTTTCTTTTCCATATATATTAAACGTTAAGCTACCCCCGCCAACAATTGCTTCAATATAAACAGGATATTCCTGATTATTCTTAAATACCAGATCCATCACATCATCTGCTATTGCCGCATCCATAGACGGCTCTGCATAAGATACAAGCATAGAATGTTGATGTCTTTCTACAATATCAAGTTCTGCATAAAGCAATGCCTGATACAATGTCGTAGACACCTGACAGATTCCTCCACCCATTGTCTGTTCTACCGTATTCCCGGAAAAAGAAGCTGCTTTTGCATATCCATTCTCTTCTGTATATGGCCTCATTGCTTCATCTGCCGACTGCTCTTCACCAGGCTGCAACAAAATATCATTCAGGTGTTTTGCTCCGCTTTCTACGTTTTGTGCTCGCCCACTGTCATTCACATCATAATAAGTTGTAGAACTTCCCAATAAATCCGTCGCATCTTTCAATTCCTCTGCTGTAACTTTTGCCTTATCTTCATCTATCTTCGCTTGAATCGTAGCATTTTTTCCATCCCAAGCTTTTAAAGCTTCTTTATATTCTCGATTGTTTTATTTGCATTCAGAACTTCTCCGCTTTTTTCCTTCTCGATGCTTACATTTCCTAATGCATCCTGTGTCACACAGGCATTCTGTGGCTCATTAAGAGCAGATACCGCAGCTGTTTCCAACGCTTTTTTTGCTGTATTTTCATCTATTTTATATTGCAGTGGAATATCATGTGTCAATTTTCCACGTTTTGCATTTTTCATAATTTTATATGCTTTTAATGCATTTCCTCTTCTGCCATAGTCCACTGCCTGTTGTACAGAATCTTCCAGCTTACTCACTTGAAGTCCTAATGTATTTGCTTCGACATCAAATGCTCTGTCATCCGCCACTTTGAATGTAAAGATCACATTATTTTTCTGGCTTATAACACCTTGTACTGTCTGAACAGCCTCATCTTTGGTCTGCCCGGACACATCGACTCCTCCAACTGTAATCCCTGATAATATTTTCCCATCATCATGACGATGTATATAGCTTTTCGTAACGAGCTGTACCACCCCCATAATGATTAATATTAAGAGCAACACTATACCCAACAAATAAATATCTCTCTGGAGTCTTCGAATTCTTCTGCTTCTTCTCTTTCTTTTTTTCTGCTGCATCTTATACCCCTTGGTCTTATCTGGCATCCATATTCTTTACATAAGATATGGAATTATCATCGTTGCAACCATTGCTAATATTATTACAAGAATAACAATAGACACTGTTTTCTTAAATTTTTTATCATAAAAATTCATTTCGATACCCCTTTTTTTATTTCTTATTTTGAATTGGTTTTATTCTATACTTTTTGCTCATTTTTTGCAAGAACCTATATAGTTATCATTCACAGTACCTGTGAACAGTAACGTGACCTGCAACCCTTATATAACCTCATATGTTGTGGCCTGATTTGTGAGCGGATTGCGGTTTTGATAATCAAACAAAATCAAATGTCCATCTATATTTTCCAAATGTGTCATCTTACGCAGCTGACGTTTATCATACTTTTCATACCCTTTCAAATATTGATGTTCTTCTGCCTCTGTATCGTAAAATGTCCGCTCCACCTCTTTACTTACTAAAGAGTCACCTGCAAATGCCGGACGATTTTTCATATTTTCCCTCAGATATAAATCCATAACTAACGTCTGACGAAATTGCTCTTCTGTTAATAAAGTCTCGTATTGTACTAATGCCACTTCTTTTATAAACGCATATAATATTTCATATCGTGCGACACGATTGTGATTCACCCCATAATATCCATGTTCTTCATAATAGTTACTCATTTCTTCAAACATCACAAACGCATCTCCAAAGACTTGTTCAAGCAATTCCATAGTATGTTCAAATTGTCTGCTGTTATAATACACCTCTACCATCTCTTCCAGTCCTTTGAGGCGAATCACATCCGAATATGGAAGCCATTTTGTCGACAGCACTTCATACGGCGGTCTGTTCTGATACAACAACTCATAGTCTTTTGTTTTTTCTTCCATGTATGAGCCTTTTAAAACTTTAAGGAAGCCAAGCTGCAGCTGTTCCGGTCTCAATGCATATACGTCACAGAATGACTTATGGAAACTATTGTAATCTTCAAAAGGAAGACCCGCGATCAAATCTAAATGCTGATGAATATTTTTCGCAGCATGCACACGATTCACCACTTCTGTCACCTGCGAAAATTTCATTGTACGATGAATTTCCTTAATCGTCTGTTCATTTGTTGACTGCACACCAATTTCCAATTGGATCAATCCAGGTCGCATAGTGCTGATTAAATTTAATTCTTCTTCATTTAATAAATCTGCCGCCACCTCAAAATGGAAATTTGTTTTCCCTTTATCATGTTCTTTTATATAAGACCAGATTTCCATAGAATGTGAATGCTTACAATTAAATGTACGGTCTACAAATTTTACTTGTGGAATCTCATGATCTATAAAAAACTGTAATTCTTTTTTTACCAGCTCTAAGTCTCTAAAACGAAGACATTTATCAATAGAAGAGAGACAATAACTACATGAAAACGGACATCCCCTGCTTGATTCATAATATATGATCTTATTCTTAAAAACATCTAAATCTTCATATACAAATGGCACTTTACTTAAATCCATCACACTTCGATCTGCAGTTTCTATGATTTCTTCTCCATCTCGGAAAGTTATCCCCACGATTTCTTTCAATCGTTGGACTTTTTCACATTGTTCCAGACTTTTCCCACTGTTGTTGTAATAAAACTCTGCCAATTCTAAAAATGTCTCTTCTCCTTCTCCTCGCATAATGCCATATACCTGTGGAAATTGTTCCAACATATGAGACGCATGATATGAAACCTCAGGTCCACCAAGCCAGATATCTGTCTGTGGCATAATCTTCCCTAGTTCTGCGACCAGTTGTTCTACATATTCAATATTCCACAAATAGCAGGAAAAGCAAAGCACTTCCGGTTTTCTTTTATACAGATCCATCAATATCTGATCCAATGGCTGGTTGATCGTATATTCCGCAATTCCTATCTCTTCTTTATATTTCTCACATTTTCCTGCCGCATAAGCTCTCAAACTGTATACTGCTAAATTGGAGTGAATGTATTTTGCATTGATTGCAGTCAATAAAATGTTCATCTATATACTCCCTTTTTCTAATATGTCGCTTTTATATCAAATAGCCCGATACTTTTTTCATTTCATTATAAACGCTTCCCCCTCTATTTTCAATTATTCTTCTTAGGCATCTTGACTTTTTCTTAAAAACCATGTAAACTTAAGACTCGTGCAGCCGGGGTGTTAGCGGTACCTTGTACCTGCAATCCGCTATAGCAGGGGTGATATTACGCAGAGGGTGCTGATTTGCAAAGCTGCCCTTGGAAAGTGGCGTTGAAAATCCGGGTCTCACACGACGGGAACCTGTGAACCGTGTCAGGTCGGGAACGAAGCAGCACTAAGCAGGACCTTCCGGGTGTTGTGAGGGTGCCTGGATCGAGTCAACTACCAAGGTAACGTTTGTGGAGATGTATTCGAAGCGTAATGCACGTAAAGTAAGAAATTCAAGACACTGAAAAGGAGAATCCTCACAGTGTCTTTTATTTTTTATCTATATTTAACTGATTGTTCTATACTCTCTTATCTAATCCTCTTTTTTCAGCGTTTTTTCGTATTTTATTTTCTTCTGCTTCTCCCTGAGTTCTTTAAAAAACTGTTTCATCATTGCACTGCATTCTTCACCCAGTACACCTGTCGTAAGCTCAACCTGATGATTAAATTCCTGCATATCAAGCAGATTTAAAATAGAGCCTGCACACCCGGCCTTTGGATTCATACAACCGACAACAACCCGCTTTGTCCGCGCCTGTACAATCGCGCCCGCACACATCTGACAAGGTTCCAAGGTAACATATAATGTACACTCTTCCAATCGCCAGTCATTTATTTTTTTACTTGCTTTTTTTATCGCAGCAATCTCCGCATGTGCCAATGGATTTTTGTCTGTTGTTCTTCGATTATAACCTCGTCCAATAATCTTTCCTTCGTACACGATCACACATCCTATCGGAACCTCCTCCAGCGCATAAGCCTTCTTCGCCTGCCGAATCGCCTCTCTCATATATTTTTCATCCAACTTTTGGTTCATCTCATCCATGAATATTTCTAATCCTTTCATGTATTTTCAGTTCTTTTCTTATTATTACAAGAATACATTATCTTAGAGGTTTTGAACAGCATTTCCTCAATTCTTATTTTATTAATCTATTGGAGGTACTCTATGAATCCAGGTATTTATTATCTTTATGAATATAAAAATAATCACTGTATGCGCAACACCGGATTTTTAAAACTCACAAAGAAGCCAGATTGCTGGCTTCTTCAGATTCAAGCCAGAAATATTCCCGTCACGAATCAGCACCTTGTCCCACTCTGCGCTATTTTAACCGAACAAGAGCATAACATTTCCAAAAAAATAAGTGAGCTTCCATGCAATTCTCATATCATTTCTGCTCAACTTACACTACCGGATTCTGCCATCAATTCAATTTCATCCATGGAGAATCTGCATGGTTTTTTAATTCCACTGCCTGATGAAAGTTTTCTTACCGCTACAGAATCTCATTTTCATCTGGATATCAATGAAATTTTTTCGACAACTGTGCAATCCGAAACTCCTGATCCAGCTCCAGATCTTTCAGCTTCCGAATACAACGATAATGATAATTTATTCGAAGCCAGTGATACAACAAACTTATTATCTCCTTCTAAAACCATACAGAAAATCCATCATTCAGATTTGAAAATTCTTCCTAAAAAATGTTGGAATCTTGCAAACAACAGTTTTCTTCTGCATGGATATCATAATTATCATCATCTTCTCCTTATCGAAGAAAATGGTCATTATCAGCTCGGAGTGCCAGGAGTATATGATATTCGAGAAGCTCGGGCCGCAGAAATTTTTGGTTTTCCGGAATTTATCAACTCCTACAACGATCAATTAGACCTTTCTCCTGATGAATGTAATACACAGGAAAATTTTGGATACTGGTGTCATTACATTTATTAGAAAATATTTTTCTAAAATTTCTTTGCATTATAAATGGGGAGCATATCCGTCTATTGTAGCTCCCCATTTCATCTTAGTCTAAATAAATTGGTGGTTCATAATCTTTGCCAAGCTCTGATTTCATCCGCTCCTGGTATCCAAGATATGCCCATTCTGTCATATCATCCCAACGATGCTTCGCACGATCATATACCTGCACATATCCGATCTTATTCGGATGCATTCTCACACTATTTGATAAATACTCGTGTCCTGTATATGGATTCAACTCTCCTATCGTCAAATCTTCTTCAATTTCGTTTCTTTTCACAAAACGTTTAGGTTCTTCCTCCGGCTCAATCGTTGCCTTCTCCCATTCCGAAGTAAGTCTCGCCCTCTCATACGCACTCTGCACAATCTGTGGCTCCCAGATAGTTGTCTTGTGATCATCATAATTTTCTGTTTCGTCCTGCGGTATCTCCTCCGCATCCTCCAGAGTCAATTCCTCTGATTCATCCCAAGGCTCTTCATCTTCAAGTAAAATTTCTTCTTCCGAATCATCATCTACTTCTTCAAATTCTGCTTCCTCTGTTTCTAATTCTTCCGCTTCCTCTGTTTCTGATTCTGGTTCTTCTGATTCCGGTTCTTCAACTGTCATTTCTTCTGCATCTTTATTTTTCAGTCCTGCATTGTTTGCATATTGAACTGCAAGTTCCTCTGACGCGGTTTCCTCTATTTCCAGCTCCTCTGGAAATATACTCAACTTAAACGGACACCCCAAAATAGCTGCAATCAATCTCATGTCTTGTTCCTGAAAGTTATCTCTGCTCAAACGCTGGGTCAGATTCTGACGTGACATTGCTTTCCCAGTTCGTTCCTCGATCATCTCAGCCAGTTGTTTGATCGTCATGTTTTTTCTGCTTAACATAATTTTAACTTGTTCGCCAAACGTTAAATCTCCCATAAGAAACCCTCCTTACATCTACCCCTTATTCTAACAAAAGCACATTCCATCGTCAATGCAGAACCCCTCCCTAAAAAATTTCTTTCCCACTATATTAAAAAAGGAACCGAATTACTCGCTGTCATTTACAAGTAATTCCTGTTCCTTTTAGAAAGAAGATAGATTTTTCTGCTGCCTTTCACAGACGCTCTGCACAACAGCAGAATCTTTTATATTAAATTCTAAAGTTAAAATCTGCATAAGCTGAACATCCATGCTCATGAACATCCAAACCATCAATTTCTTCTTCTTTGGATACTCTCAAACCGATTGTTTTATCAATAATTGTAAAAATAATGATTGCTAATACAAATACGTATGCTGCTGTTGCTGCAACACCAAGCAACTGAGTACCAAATGTGTAATCCGGTGAAAATACACCTGTTAAAATTGTTCCTGTCGCACCACATACACCATGTACACTGATTGCTCCGACCGGATCATCAATTTTTGCCACCTTATCAAAGAACTCTACTGAAAATACAACCAATACACCTGCTATTGCTCCGATGATGATTGCTGACCAGTTACTTACTGCATCACAACCTGCTGTAATTGCTACCAGACCTGCCAGAGAACCATTAAATGTCATTGAAACATCAGGTTTTCCATAACGAACCCATGTTACGATCAATGCCATCAATGTAGCGGCTGCGGCTGCAAGGTTTGTTGTCATTGCAATGTCACCTAAGTTCGTTGTTGCTGCTGTTGTAGATCCACAGTTAAATCCAAACCAGCAGAACCATAAAATAAATACTCCCAATGCTGCAATTGCAAGATTGTGACCAGGAATAGCTCTTGCTTTTCCTTCTTTGTTATATTTTCCAATACGAGGTCCAAGGATTTTAGCTCCTACCAAAGCACAGATACCACCTACCATATGTACTGCTGTAGATCCTGCAAAATCATGGAATCCGAGTTCTGATAACCAGCCTCCGCCCCAGATCCAGTGTCCTGTGATCGGATAAATAAAAATACTGATTGCTGCACTGTATGCTAGGTATGCTGCAAATTTTGTTCTCTCAGCCATAGATCCTGAAACAATGGTTGCTGCTGTTGCACAAAATACTGTGTGGAAAATAATAAACACGCCTGCCGGAAGTCCATTGATCATCCCATCTGCATCTGCCAGTGATGTCGGATCAAAAAATCCTTTGATTCCCACAATACCATTCCAATCTGTACCATGCATCAAAGCAAAGCCAAATATAAAGAAGAAAATACTTCCAAGTACAAAGTCCATCATATTCTTCATCAAAATATTTCCTGTATTTTTTGCTCTTGTAAAACCTGCCTCACACATAGCAAATCCTGCCTGCATGAAATAAACCAATATAGCTCCTAACATTGTCCACATAACATTTATCAATAATGCTGTTGCGTCTATGCTATCCATTCCGCCTGCAATTAAATCTGTCAATCCCATATCTACATCCTCCTTCTCATTTCTTTAGAGACTGTCTTTTAACTATCTCATTCAATATTTCAAAAGAAAGAGGACACCTGCAAGAACATTTTTATGTATCTTACAACTATCCTCTTTGATAACAATCTATATCTTTTTTTATTTTCATGGTTTGCACCGAATTATAATGCATTCGATCCACGTTCTCCTGTTCGGATTCGAACTGCATCCTGTACTTCGTATACAAAGATTTTTCCATCTCCATAAGTACCTGTCTGAATTTCATCTACAACTCTTTTAATAATTTTTTCTGCTGTATCTGGTTCAACAATTGTCTCCACTTTTACTTTTGGTAAAAGATTCACACTATATTCTGCACCTCGATAAATCTTTTTATGTCCCTTCTGATTACCATATCCCATGATATTTGTTATCATAAGACCATTTGCCTGACAATCATCCAGGATTCCCTTCAAATCCTCTAATTTTTCTGGCTGAATTACAATTTCAAGTTTCTTCATATTCTCAACCTCCTTCTATTATCGAAAAATTGCTTTCGCAATTTTTTCTCGTTAAACAGGGTCGCATGCATGACAACTACAAAACAAAAGAGGCGCTTTTCCGTAATGGAAAAACGCCTTTGTTTTTGTTGAGTCTTATTATACTCACCTCTGACAGAATGTCAATTAAATATTCAATTTTTTTATACTTTTGTGACTATTCATGAATTTCATTTAAATTTCCAGATTATTTTCCGTCTTTTTGCTGTTCCAAATATTCTTCAAGCGTAATACCCTGTTTCATAATTTCTTTTGCCGCTGTTTTACCGACATAACGGAAATGCCATGGTTCATAAACAATTCCTGTTACATCTGACTTATTAGTAGGATAACGCAAAATATAACCATAATTTGCACAGTTTGCTTTCAGCCACTTTGCTTCATCTGTATTTTCTTGTTCATCATCTAACTCCTGATAAGTTGGTGATGTAATATCCATTGCCAATCCGGTAGCATGTTCACTTGTCCCCGGCACTGCTACAGACTGTTTTGTTTCATCATAGGCCTCTAGTGGTGTTTTTCCTTGATAAATCCAGTTTAGCATTGTATCATTAAACACGCCTTTTTGTGTCTCATAGTCACGATATGCCGATACAATATTCAAGCTCATCCCTGCATCCGCAGCATCCTGAAACATCTTCTTTGTATCATCCGCAATACGACTGTCCACAGAATACTCATCTGTTATTTTTGTCAGACTCGGTGCATAAGATGTATCCAGCGGGCTCTCGTTATTAATCAGAACAAGACTCCAGTCATCATCGTTTGAAGCTAATTTTTCCGCATTTTCCTTCGCGATTGCCTCTGATGACGGCTGCACCTTAGCCTTTTCAGCTTCTGCCTGCAACTGTTCATTTTCTTTTTTCAGCTTATTCTCTGTAGTTTTACATTCTTCTCTTACTTCTTTGATTCTTGCTCTTCCACTCAATCCCATAAGAAGCATTCCTATCAATGCTCCAAAGATGATTCCAACGCAAAGTATTTTAATCAGACGATATTTCATCGCTTTTTTCTTCATCTGTTTATATCTCCCATCTTACTTTTTACATCTACTGCATATATCGCACTTCAAATGTCTCAATTGTAATTGCTTTATTAAATAAATTTCCCTGAACATAATCGCATCCCAATTCTTGCATTACATTCAACTGATCCTGTGTTTCTACTCCGCAGGCATAAACAGATGCACCCAGTCGACGGCAAATATCAATCACTGCTTTTGCCACTATCCTGCTTTTACTGTTTCCTACAATATTAGAAGTAATTCCTTTATCTAGTTTTAGACCATCAAACTCCATAATAGACAAAATAGAAAAACTTGAATCTTTTGCCCCGAAATCATCCAAAAGGACTCTCACATTCGCTTTTCGAATTTTATTACTTGTCTCAGCAAGCATCTCTGGATTCATCTCCTGATTTGTTTCCGATACTTCCACTTGCAAATACTCGCTTGACACATGATATTTTTCAATTATCTTCAGGATCTTATCTCCAACACTCTCATATCGCAAAGTTGCTCCTGAAAAATTGACAGAAATCGGCAACATCATCCGATCTTCATTCTCCCATCTGCGAAGTGTCTTACACACTTCTTCAAACACATACAAATCCAGATAATGTGAAAGCTTTGTTTCCTCCAAAAGTGTCAGGTAACGCCCCGGATCCACAATTCCCAAATCTTTGTGATGATATCTCACAACTGCTTCGGCTCCGACAACTTCTTCTGATTCCGCCTCCAGCACTGGTTTTAAACATACAATAAAATTACCCTGCTCAATATCATCTAACAAATCCTGCTTAATAATCGGTTCATGATGACCTTTTTTCAGATTTTTATAATATTTACGTTTTTCTTTACGCATCATATTTCCTGCATCCATAACAAGATTATCTATATTGATATCCAGTTTTTCCCAGGCATATCCCATCGTAACCAGTCCTAGACTGATATTGTCTAATTTGTCTCTGCTGCTGTGAATACGATTCATGAATCCTTCATATGAAATATTCTCCGCAAGAATCAGGTATTCATCTCCTGTCATACGATAAACCATAAATCCTTTAAAAAACTCTTCCAGTACTTCTCCTACTCGGATAACAACCTCGTCTCCATATTCCCTTCCAAACTCTTTATTAAAATTCTTCAGGCCATTTACATCGACAGAAACCGCACCCAAGGATTTTAACGCTTCTTGATTCACTTCTGAAAGATATCCCACAAAGCTATTCCTGTTCAGCAAGCCTGTCAGGTCATCATGGTAACTTAAATATTCCTGCTGTCTTTGTAATTTCTGTAAAACTGTTGTCTGTGAAATATACGGAAGCAGCGAACGCAATAAAGAAAGATCGCACCCTCCTCTGTGAACATTCACAACTGCCAGTATTGCCTTTTGATTATCACCCATCGGATAAAATACACTGTAGCTGTCTTCTGTGGTATCTGTAACTTCCTCTCTCAGCCATTTTGGAAACTGATCTGGGGATAACATTTTGATTCGGTCTCTCTGCCACGGAACATTCTCCGCACACCACTCGTAGACCATTGTAATTTCTTCATCATCCCGTTCAACGTAATATGCATATTCTGAATCATAGTAATCACGTACTGTTCTCAAAGCATCATTCATCAGCTCTACCATCGAACGTAATTTATCTTTTTCACTCATTGTAATTCTCCCTAATATCAATTCAGCTAAAGTATATTTTAGTATAATAATGTGAAAAAAGCAACACTACGCACTTCTATGTGTTACATTTCTGTTACTTTTTTTACAAATATTTTTAACAACAAAAAAAGAACCATACAATTCCGACATAAAAAGTCTTTTTGTACAGTTCTTTTATGATTATCCACAATATTTACACATTCCAATGCTTTCCATGTGATACTTTCAAACGGTTCATCGCCCTGGCAAGAGAAGCCTGCGTATGATAGTATTCCTGAATACTCTGTTTCTGACGCAGCTGCTCCTGTGCACGTTCTTTTTGTTCCTGTGCATGACGGATATCAATCTCTTCCGGACGCTCTGCTGTCTGCACAAGCACGGTTACACGGTTATTAACAATCTCCATAAAACCACTTCCGACAGCTACCTCACGCCAGTCCCCCGGCTCAATTTCTATGCGGGCAACTCCGACATCTACTGCAATCACCATATTCTCATGGTTTGGCAAAATTCCTATTGTACCGCCATCATACGCCGGTACAACGATTTGTCTGCATCGTCCTTCGTAAAACACACGGTCACTTGCAATTATTTTCAGACCAAATGTTTCCATATGCGCACTCCTTTACTCTTCTGAGCTCATTGTCTTCGCTTTCTCAATAACATCGTCAATTGTTCCGACATTAAAGAATGCATTTTCCGGATATTGATCCATATCTCCATCAATAATAGCTTTAAATCCACGGATTGTCTCATTCAAAGGCACATATTTTCCATGAATTCCTGTAAATGTTTCTGCAACGGAGAATGGCTGTGACAAGAATTTCTGAATCTTTCTTGCACGCATAACTGTTGCCTTATCTTCATCAGAAAGCTCTTCCATACCAAGAATTGCGATGATATCCTGCAACTCTTTATATTTCTGCAAAATTGCTTTTACCTGATTGGCAATTCTATAATGCTCCTCACCTACAATATCCGCTTCCAAAATACGTGAACTTGATTCCAGTGGATCTACCGCCGGATAAATTCCCTGTTCTACAACTTTACGTGAAAGTACAGTTGTTGCATCCAAATGGGCAAATGTTGTTGCAGGAGCCGGGTCAGTCAAATCATCTGCAGGTACATATACTGCCTGTACAGATGTAATGGATCCATTCTTTGTAGATGCAATACGTTCCTGTAACTCACCCATTTCTGTTGCAAGTGTAGGCTGATAACCTACGGCTGAAGGCATACGTCCAAGCAATGCGGATACCTCTGAACCAGCCTGTGTAAAACGGAAAATGTTATCGATGAATAACAGCACATTCTGATGTTCCTCATCTCTGAAATATTCAGCCATTGTCAGTCCTGTCTCTGCCACACGCATACGTGCTCCAGGTGGCTCGTTCATCTGACCGAATACCAAGGCTGTCTTCTCCAGAACTCCTGAAGCTTTCATCTCTGTCCAAAGGTCATTACCTTCACGGGAACGCTCTCCTACACCGGTAAAAATAGAATATCCACCATGCTCTGTTGCAACGTTATGAATCAATTCCTGAATCAATACGGTCTTACCTACACCGGCACCACCGAACAGACCAATCTTACCACCTTTTGCATATGGAGCAAGAAGGTCAATAACTTTAATACCTGTTTCCAGAATCTCTACTACCGGACTCTGATTTTCAAATGTCGGAGGATCGCGATGGATAACCCATTTCTGAGCATCGTCTTCGATTTTGTCTCCGTTATCAATCGTTTCACCAAGCACATTGAACAAACGTCCAAGTGTCTGATCTCCAACAGGAACGCGGATACCTGCTCCTGTTGCAGTTACTTCCATATCTTTATGAAGTCCTTCACTTGCAGCCAGCATCAGGCAGCGCACTTCATTGTTTCCAAGATGCTGTGCAACTTCCATAACGCAGACTTTACCATTATTTTCTACCTCCAAAGCATCTTTGATGCTAGGAAGATTTCCATCTTCAAATAATACGTCAACGACAGGTCCCATAACCTGTACAATTCGTCCTTTATTCATATGCTATTCTCACTTCCTTTTCCGCTTCTGCGCATTTGCGCCACTGCAGACCTCAGTAATTTCCTGAGTGATTGCAGCCTGTCTGGCTCTGTTATATTCAATAGAAAGTTCTCTGATAATATCCTGTGCACTGTCTGTTGCTGTCTGCATCGCAGTCATTCGAGCATTATGCTCACTTGCATATGCCTCAACCAGACAACCATAAATCATACCTACAATATAGTTTGGTACAATAATGTCCATCACTGCCTGTGCAGATGGATACAATGCAATCGCTTCACGATACACGTTAAGCGGCATCTTCATCTCGTTGAATGAGCTTCTCTCCAGCGGAAGCAGACGAACCTTCTCCACTTCAGACTGAATTGAATTTTCCATTCGTGTATATACAATATATACTTCGTCCAGCTCTCCATTTCCAAACTGTTCAAGAAGAGTTGCGGCAATATCTCTTGCCCGGTGCATCGTTGGTTTCTGTACAGTGTACTGGAAATTTGTGTCAATCTTTACTCCACTTTTAGCAAAATAATGTCTTCCCAACTCACCTACAACAAATAATTTGTGCTCTCCCGGACCTGCAAGTATCTCTTCTTCTGCCTTCACCACATTGTGATTGTAGGCTCCTGCCAGACCTTTATCCGCAGTTACTACGATTGATGCGATCTTACGCTTCTCTGGCGGAATCTCTTCTCGAAGATCAAAAAACCGTTGCTTCTCCATCTCCGGTACATGTCGGAGAATTCGTGAAATTTCTCCCTGCAAGCCATAGAAATACGGCTCTGTGTCAGCCAGTTTTTTCTTTGCCTGACGCATCTTTGTCGAAGAAATCATATACATGGCATTTGTAATCTTCATCGTGTCTTTTACACTATTAATACGAGTCTGTATTTCTCTGATATTTGCCATCTTAACACCTGCTCTTCTTAAATTCCTTTGCAGTCTCTACAATCTTCTCTGCCAGTTCATCGGACAATACCTTTGTCTCTTCAATTTCTTTGCCGATTTCAGGATGTTCTGTTGCAAAATACTGCAACATATCGTGCTGGAATTCTTTAATTTTTGCTTTTTCAACTCCAAGCATCACTTTATTTCTTGCAGTACATAATGTAATAACTTTTTCTGCCAATCCCATCGGTGCTCCTAATGGCTGCTTCAAAAGTTCCATCAAACCGCTACCATATTCCAGCTGTTCTTTTGTTGCAGCATCCAAATCTGAACTGAACTGCGTAAATACTTCCATCTCACGATACTGGGCAAGATCGATACGAAGACTTCCTGCTGCCTTCTTCATTGCTTTTGTCTGTGCATCTCCACCTACACGGGATACAGACAAACCAACGTTAACCGCCGGACGCATACCAGATGCAAACAAATCACTTTCAAGGAAAATCTGTCCGTCTGTAATAGAAATTACGTTTGTAGGGATGTATGCAGACACATCACCAGCCTGTGTTTCAATAATTGGAAGTGCTGTAATAGAACCTCCGCCAAGTGCATCACTCAAACGGCTGGAACGCTCCAACAGTCTTGAATGCAGATAAAATACGTCTCCAGGATATGCTTCACGTCCAGGCGAACGTCCAAGTAACAATGATAATGCACGGTAAGCAACGGCATGTTTTGAAAGATCATCGTATATGATTAATACATCTTTTCCTTTGTGCATATAATATTCAGCCATAGCAGTTCCTGCATATGGAGAAATATATTGAAGTGGTGCACAATCACTCGCTGTTGAAGCAACAACGATTGTGTAATCCATCGCACCTGCTTCTTTAAATGTATTTACTACCTTAGCAACTGTAGATGCTTTCTGACCAATTGCAACATAGATACAGATTACATCTTTTCCCTTCTGGTTCAAAATTGTATCGGTAGCAATTGAAGTTTTACCAGTCTGACGGTCTCCAATGATCAACTCACGCTGTCCACGTCCAATCGGGAACATAGAATCGATTGACAGAATACCTGTCTCCATTGGTACACTTACCGATTTACGGTCAATAATACCAGGTGCTTCATTTTCGATTGGGCGATAACCGTCTGCTTCAATCTCACCTGCTCCGTCAATTGGCTCGCCGAGTGCATTGACAACTCGTCCGATAAATTTATCTCCGACCGGAACACCGGCCTTTTTCCCTGTTCGAGCAACTTTTGTTCCTTCTTTGATCTCTGTGTCATGGCCAAACAAGATACATCCGATAGCATCTTTCTGGATATCCTGAACCATTCCCTTCAGACCATTTTCAAAGGTAAGAATTTCCCCGTACATGGCGTGATCAATCCCGTAAATGGTTGCGATTCCGTCACCGACTGTAATTACAGTACCGACTTCGCTGTCCTTACTGATCTGATCAAAATTCTCTATTTCATTTTTCAGAATAGAAATGATTTCTTCTGAATTGATTGAACTCACCTTGTTCACCTCCAGGTCAATTTTTGTTCTAATCGTGTCAGTCTTCCTTTCAGACTCCAGTCATACTCATCATTTTCAACATGAAGAATAAATCCACCAAGAAGAGACGTATCTTCTACAATTTGAATCTTCACATCTGCTTTCTGATATTTGTCACAAAGGAATACCTTCATCTTATCGAGCTGTTCCTCACTTGGAGGCTCTACACAGGTCAATACTGCCGTCAGAATATGAGCCTGTTCATCGCAATATTCATCATACGCGTCAAATATCTCATTAATCAGATTGACACGCTGATTTTTACATACGACTTTCAGGAAATTCTTCATACTCTCCGGAAACACCTGATCGATGACGCTCATTTTTATTTTTGCAGAAATCGTTGGATTGATAAATACTTCTCTCAACTGTGGTACTTCTGCAAATGTTTCTTTTGTTTTCTCTATATCTGTTTTTGGAACGTTAAGCTCATACAACACTCGCGCATAATGTCCTGACATTGATGAGCGGTACATCCGTTTAATCGATGTCTGTGTTTCCATGAGCTTCACCTACTCCTTCCAGAAACTGATCATAAATTCCTTTGTTTCCTTGATTCTCTGTCTTTTCATCAACAATCTTCTTAGCTGCCTGCATTGCAAGTCCCGCAATTTCTGACTGCAATGTATTCATTGTCTGCTGACGTTCAACCTCGATTGTCTTCTTCGCATTTTCCAGCATAATTCCTGCTTTTTCATTTGCCTCTGATAAAATACGATTGTATTCTTTCTTAGCTTCTGCATGTGCTTTATCAACAATCTGGCTGGATTGTTCTTTTGCTCCGCTCAGGGCTTTCTCATAATCTGCCTTTAACTGCTTTGCTTCATTCTGTGTATCTGTTGCATTCTGAAGTCCATCAGCAATCATTTTTTCACGTTTTTCCATAATGCCCATAACCGGTTTAAATAAGAACTTTTTCAGTAAAAGATAAAAAATCACAAGGTTTATAATGGTATAGATAAGGCTTGCATTAAACTGTATCACCTTTTACACCTGCCTTTCTTCTTTACTCGTCTTGCTAAACAACTTCTTATTTCAGCATTAAGATAATTAACAGACCAATAATGAAACCATAAATAGCAGTTGCCTCTGCAAGTGCACAACCAAGAATCAAGTTCTTACTGATTTTGCTTTCTGCTTCCGGCTGTCTTGCGATAGCATCAACAGCTTTTGCTGTTGCAATACCAATACCAACTCCTGCTCCTAAACCTGCTAATACTGCGATACCTGCTCCAATTGCAATAATTGTTCCCATAATTCTAATCTCCTTTTTCTTTTTTCACCAAATGATTGTAATTTTATTATTCTTTGCACAACTCTCTGTGAATCTAATAAGTTATTCCTGTTCTTCGTTCATAAACAATGCTGTCAGGAACACAAATACATAAGCCTGTAATAATCCATCGAATATATCAAAATAAAAACTAAATGGGATAGGAGCCAAAACCGGAACTACTGTCTTCAAAAGTTCCATAATAACAAATGCTCCCAACACATTACCAAATAATCGCATACAAAGCGACAGCGGTCTGATTACAATTTCCAAAATCATAATCGGTGCTACAAATGGTACTGGTTCAGCAAAATGCTTCACCCAATGCTTCACTCCATTTTTATGAATTCCTGAATACTCAATAAGAATCATACTCATAATTGCTATGGCTGCTGTAACATTCAAATCTTTTGTCGGCGGCTTAAACCCAAAAAGACCTATAATGTTTGAAATTCCAATATAAATCAGAACAGTCAATAAGTATGGAATATATTTTCTGTTTTCCTTACCCATGACATCTTCGAAGAAGTTCTGACCCGTGCTAATAGCGGATTCTAATAACAACTGCCCTTTCCCCGGATTCTCAACTTTTAGATTTCTCACAAAGATGATACACAAGGCGACTATCACTGCCATGATAATCCATGTGACGACTACCGATTCCTTAATATCCAGCAACCCATTCAAGAATGGAATCTTTATGACCGTCTCACACTGCAGTTCTTCCAGCAACCTGTCTGTCAAATTGCCCGTATCGCTCCCTCCCTTTCTTTATCAAATTGTTATTTACGATAAGGTTCCATTTAATAAGAAGAAACTCCTCATTTTAGGTACAAAAAAAGAACTTCTTTCACAGAAGAACTTTTGCCTTATCGCACCTTTCAAGATTGTATCTCTCAAAAGCTATTGTAAATATACTCCCACAAAATTCTTTTGTCAATCTTTTGTTATTGCTGTTTTTACTTCTACTTTTTATCATTTTTTCATGGAATTTTTATTCAAAATTCCTTTTATTTTTATTGATTCATTTCTCTTTTTCATGCATTTTTTCTTCCATTTTTTTTGTACGGAAACACATTTCCAAATTTGTCGTCACGTATTTATTCTATTTGCCATGAAAAAAATGTGAATTTTTGTGAAATTTGCACACTGCTTTCTTTATTCATATATATATCATCCATTTACTTTTATCATTTTTTAACGCTTATAAATACTTTCACTCACATTCTTCCCAATAGATTGTAGGACTGTTTCTGTTATTACTGTGAATTTTTTGCTATTTAGTTCACGACAGCCCTAAGCAAGAAAAAGACTATGCACTCCTGCTCAGCTTCGTCGGGCAAGCCCGACTCCAATTCGCTGAATTGCATAGTCTTTTTCTTGCTTTGTGGTGTACCGTGGTTGAAATAGGTGGAGCGATGAGGGATTTACTTTTCTGGTGTCTGATGTATCTATATCATGGGGTTATTTGCTTGTGCAGATGCCTTTGTGGCAACCATTGTATCTGCACTGGCTTAATATTTGCTGTTGCAGATACTCTTTTGGTAGCTGATGTATCTGCAATCCCTTGATATTCGCTGTTGTAGATGCTCTTTTGGGGATCAACGTATCTGCAACTTGCTCTTCTTTGAACTTGCAGATGCTTTTCAGCCTGTCTATCATGTACAATTGCATCTGCATCTTGCCTTTTCTGGGATTTAAAGATACTCCCTTCGCAAATTTTGCATCTACATCCCACATTTTCGATAACGTGAAGATGCTCCCCATCAAAATTTTGCATCTTCAATCCCCTAGAATCCACTATCGCAGATATTGTCGCTCGATATCCTTTGAGTTCTATTTACTTCACAACTTGAGCCAATACATTACTTACCCAAAAATTTACGCTCTTATGTGTCTCCCGCTCATGGAATCTGAGCAAGAATTCTTATATCAATTTTTTGTAAGGAACGTATTGCCACCCAATGAACTAAATAGCAATCCCTCTCGCTTCCTCTATCTTCTCCTTCGCAGTCTGCCAGATCACATACTCATCCTCTCCCGGCATCCCAATACTTACTCCCTTTTTTCGATATTCCATCTGACTGTTCAGTACAACCTTCCCTGACATATGATAAGACATAATCCCAGTATATGGAATCAGCTTCTTGATTGCCTCTGCACTAATCCCGGACGCTGCAAGGATCTCAATTCTACCCTTGGATTTTTCTTGTAATTCTTTCAGAATTGTTCTTCCTTCCCACGCAGTTTCTTTCTGACCACTTGTAAGAATCGTATCAAAGCCGATTTCCATTGCCTCTTCCAATGCTTTCATTGGATTTACACACACATCAAATGCCCGATGTAGTGTTTTCTTTTTATTTCCTGCTAGTTTAATCAACTCTTCCATTCTTTCCACATCCAAGTTGCCATCTGGACGTAACAAACCAATGACGATTCCGTCAGCACCCGCCTCACAATACATCTGTACTTCTTCTTTTAATTGTTCAAACTCATATCCGTCATAACAATAATCCCCATATCTTGGACGAAGCAGTACACGTACCGGAATATCTGTGTTCTTTCTCACCTGATCATATAATGCTTTTCCCGGCGACACCCCGCCAATAAGCAAATTACTGCACAGCTCCAATCTGTCTGCTCCGCCTTCTTGTGCATAAATAGCAGACTGCACACTATCTACGCATGCCTCTAATATTATTTTTTTCAATTTGATTATTCCTCTACTTTCATAATAATTCAGCACTCGCTCTGCTCGCATTTCAATTTTATCTTTACATCTGCTTTCTCACAATGCGGTATTCGTCTCCAAACTGATAATATGGACAGTCATGAAAGCTTCCCTGAACAAATCGATACATTTCGTCCTCATCCAAATTTTGTGCACAAACATAGTATTCATATTCTTCGTCATACTCATAATTCATACAACTCTCACAATTCACATTGCTCTTCTTTTTCTGCAAAGTTATCCACCTCCGGACCGTTTTTTTCACACTTATTATTCACATATCCCGGTAATTTTCTTATTATCAACGTTATGCATCCAGTACCTTCAACTGCTGGTATACATACGCCACCGGAAGTCCGACCACATTATAATAATCTCCTTCTATCTTGTCGATGTATGCAGCAAATTTCCCCTGAATTCCATATGCACCTGCTTTGTCCATCGGTTCTCCACTCGCAATGTAGTTCCGAATCTCATCATCACTCATTTCATGTACAAATACCTCTGTCCTTTCTGCATGACAGATTTCTTTGCTTCGCCATCTTCTCCATACACAAGCATTGCAACTCCTGTATAAACCTGATGTGTATCTCCTGCCAGACTCTTTAACATGTGAAATGCCTCCGCTTCATCTGACGGTTTTCCCAATATTTTATTATCATGAACAACAACCGTATCCGCTCCGATTACAATTGTATCTATCACATTTCCTTCCGCTTCTTCCAGCTCCATTGCCACATTTCCTGCTTTCATCAATGCCAGTTCCTGAACAATTTCTGTCGGAATTGTACTTTCATATATTTCTTCCTTATCACTTGTTTTAATTTCAAATTCTACGCCAATCTGCTCTAATAACTCTTTTCGTCTTGGCGAAGCCGATCCAAGCACGATTCGCTTTTTATTTTGTTTTGTCATGTAATTCCCACGCTTTCTTCAATAATTCCGGCTGTTTCACCAGCTCTGTTGCACCCAGTGCCATACACTCCGCCACATACAGCATCGCTTTTTCCCCAATACTCATGCCAACCTGTGCTGTAGCTGCCCAGTGATGCAATGGCGTTCCTTTACACATTGCCGCTGCGCTCAACATTACTGTTGGAACTGTATGGCTTACGTCAGACACATCTGTTCCAATCGATAAGATAACCGGGTTTTCTTCTAAAGGCTCTAATCCTGTGAAATACACTCCATCATTTTCCAGCCCCGCCTCTTCGCTGATTTCTTTTGCAAATAAAATTTCTTCATCTGTATACTCCGGTGTCTGGATTTGTTCCATTGCATGATAAAATGTCTCTGCCAGGACACGATTCACTTTCATTTCCTTATTCTTTGTCACACGTTCAATTTCGACTCTTGTTCCAGTCATAAGTGCCGCACCTTTTGCACAATTATCTACCCTCTCAGATGCATCTTTTGTTCTCTCCCACTTTGCTGAGCGGATAAAATAATTTGTTGAAGCATATGGCGGTACAATATTAGCCGGACCGTCCGTATTGGTATAAGTGTAATGCATCCGCACATCATCTGCCACATGTTCCCGCAAATAATTTACTCCCACATTCATCAATTCTGCTGCGTCAAGTGCACTCCTTCCCATTTCCGGATGCTTTGAGGCATGTGCAGCTTTTCCGTAAAATTTATAGTTTTTAATATCCTGCGCCTGCCAGATATCGTAACTCACACGATTTCGATCAAACGGATGCCATGTGATCGCTGCGGATAAATCATCAAACACTCCCGCCTCATTCATACGAATCTTACCAATTACAATCTCCTCTGCCGGGCATCCATATACACGTATCGTTCCTTCTTTTTCTTCCGTTTCCATCCAACTTTTAAGTGCTCCGGCTGCCCCGGCACATGCTGTTCCAAGTAAATTATGACCACATCCGTGTCCCGGTCCTTCGATTGCTTTTCGTGTACTGCAGGTTTCCTGTCCAAGTCCCGGCAAGGCATCATACTCTGCCAGGAATCCGAGAACCGGCTTACCATATCCCCATTCAGCGACAAATGCTGTCTCAAATCCGGCAATTCCCCAAGTTACCGTAAATCCCTGCTTTTCAAGATAATCTGCCAAAATCTTCGAAGACACCTTCTCCTCCAAAGAAATTTCAGGATGTTTAAAAATTTCATTTGCTGTCTCAATCAGGTCTTCTCTATTTGTATCCACCCATGTCGTAATCTGTTTTCTTGTATCCATACTCACTATTACCTCATTTTCCCAGTAAAATTTCTTTCATATTCTAACTTTTAAGATTATATTTCCCGGATCATACAATACTGCTTCAAATCAAAATGTGAATTTTCCACCACACCATATACTTTAAATCCAAGATGCTCATAAAACGGTACATTCTGCGGATTATGCGTCTCTAAGGACAGCATCAAATCATTCTTTTCTGCATGTTCGATCAATTCTTTCATCAAATGTTCTGCCAGTCCATGATGCTGATGGCTCGGTGCAACCGCTAAATATATAATATGTATCCGCTTTGTCTGATGGAGCTGACTTGTCCAGCTTGCATTCAAATAATCCTTGCCAAGTGCAAAGTTCCAAAATGTTTTCAGGCTGTGGTCTTCTTTGATCAAGCTTTCGTCTGTTCTAATCGTCCCTCTAAGCTGTGCCAGATAATGGTAGATTGGATTCTGATGCTCCGTCTCATCTGACACTACAAGAATGCTGTTGAGTTCCTCACTATCGGAATAGATGTCACAGGTTTCAAAGAATTCTGTCAAGTCACTCTCAAACAGCTCCGGTAAAAGTCGTTCCCTTGTTTCTTCATCTTCAATCAACGTACAATAGAGCGGATCTTCTGCAAAACATACCGTCAGTATTCGCTTTAATCTCTCCAAATCCTCTTCTTGTACTTTATATAAATTATCCATTATAACTCTCCCATCATTTTTCGGATTTTCTCCAACGAACGAATCATGTATCGAATATCATCCTCATAACAATTTTTCTGTCTGTAAATAGCTGCTTCCAATCGTCTTATTTCCTCATTCAATTTCGGATTCTCTTCCTTCATCTTACCTCTCAACCGCTGCACGATTCCATAAAGATTCTCATGGTGCCAGATTCTCCCTGCGCCCCACATTAATCGTTCCTTCGGCTGGTGTAAAATATATTCTGTAAAATGATAATACACTTCATCATCAAACAAAAATGCAAAACAGTTATTATCTACTTTATAAATGGATTCCAGTGTATCATGAATTTTTCCCTCTTTCAACGCATCCAACGCACACTTAAGTTCCCTGATATTGCGTTTCACCGCCTCCTGTGGAAATTTTACCTCATCTTCCCAATCCAAACGCGTAAAATAATCTTGTGTTTTTTGATAAATTCGAAGCAATGCTTCTCCCTTTTTCGAATATTGCTCCCGATACACTTTTCGTTCTTCCTTTGATTCCAGATTTTGATATTCCAGATTTACCCTCTGTATCCACTTGTATATCTCGTCTGCCTGATAGATTCCGCAATCTATCAGTCTTTCTAATACATGAACCGGATTATCCTTCACCTCGTCTGAATATTCTTTTTCCTGAATCACAGCATTCTCTGTTTCCTGCAATATCTCCTTCTCATCCAGACTTTCTTTCATTGCCTTAAACATCCTTCCAAAATTCAGCGGCGGAAGTACCAGTTTGTCCATTTCCAAGATCAATCTCAAATACAATTCATGGTGAAAACGATACACCGGTTCTTCATACAGTTCTTCATTGTCGTACTGAGAATGATAATAATTTTCCATAAATGGTCCATCACTGAAATCATTTACCAGCGAAGGAATTCCTGCAATTGAAATAGAGAAATCATCCGACCATGTCTCGATCGGATACAATACTGTTATTCCATCCGGATATGCTTTTTTCGGTACATCAATCTGTTTTACAAACTGTTCGAAATAATCCGCATATTCATATGTTCCCCGGATTGCATCTCGACTGTGATGTGCATGTGCCGGCAATTCAAAATTTAAATCCGCAATTATATGTCCCCGCCACTCCGGATGCACTCGAAAGACCTGATTGTATGCGCCGGTTGACCAGTCAAATTTAGAATCTGATACACCCCACTCTTCTGCAGCCACCGCACAAACTACAATCGTATGTGCCGGGCGATAACCGCCCTCCAACATTGCCTTCGCCATTCCGATAATCATTGCGACTGCGGCATTGTCATCCTGAAATCCATCAAAATATGAATCATAGTGTGCCGTCAACAAAATCATCTGTTCCGTCTCTTCTCCCGGAATCTTTCCCACAATATTATATGCCGGTACATTTCGCCGAACCATAGATTTGGCATCCAACCATACTTTTGCTGAAATTGGCTGTTTTACTTCCACACATGTTGAGCCCATATTATACTCAGCCGATATTCCCATACATTCTTTTAACTTCTTTGCATCTGCCTGTGACATGGAAAATGCTGCCGCATATTCCGGACCTGCGATATCCTGTGCATTTAGAGAGGTATCGTATTTTTCTCCGTATCCATGCTCCTGCACTGCAATAAATCCGACTGCACCTTTCAAATATGCCTGATAAGCAGGATAATTAATCCACCATTCATCCCGCTGATTGATTTCTGCAAGAACTAATTTACCTTCTACATCCATCCCTTCATAATCTTCGGCAGTTCCTTTATTTACATATACAATCTCATACTCCTGAAATCCATCCGTTACAAAGTTGGTCTGATACGCTCCTAACTGACAACTATATTCCTTCCCTTTTTTGTCTTTGAATTTCAAAACAGCTTTCTCAAACTCCCACGAATCCAGACGGAATTCATCTTTTGTCACATCCGACAAACCAATCCGTTTCATTTCCTCATACAACATATTACCTGTGGCAATCTCTGCCTTTGAGCCTGCTGTTCGATATCCCAGCACCGGATTTGTTTTTTCCTTTTCCATTCGTTTTGCAAGTTGATACGAATATTCAACATCTAACTTGCTCAAACATGTCTGCAATTGATTTTCCCACAATTCTTTCTGTTTTATTACTTCCATGATGCATCTTCTTTCTTTTCTGACTAAATCTATAAACTGTCTGTTCCATAAGAACACGCAATGATAATCTTTTGTTTTCTATTCCCCATTATAACGCACTCTGGTATATTCTCAATATATTTTTATCTCTGTCTCTCTTTGAAAAATTGCCAAATAGTTACTGTTCACAGTATTTGTAAACAGCAAGAGGCATCCTGCGGAAACGCCGGGATGCCTCTATATTTATATGAGCTACCATATAACCTTATTTCATTTTAAAATGGCGAGACAGGTACTGTGAACAGTAACCTATTTTGTCTCTCCGTCATATTCTCTGATTTTCTGTCTTACAGGATAGATAAATGTTGGAGATACTGACAATTCATCTACACCCATCTCCATAAATCTGTCGGTAAGTTCCAGATCTGCTCCAAGTTCTCCACAGATTCCAGCCCAGATTCCGGCCTTATGAGCATTTTCAACAACCATCTGAATCATTCTTAAAACTGCTTCATGATGAGGATTATAGAACTCATCTAATTTTGCATTCTGACGGTCAATTGCTAATGTATACTGTGTTAAATCATTTGTACCAATACTAAAGAAATCAACTTCCTTTGCAAGCAGATCACTTAAAATTACTGCTGCAGGTGTCTCAATCATAATTCCCTGTTCTACATTGCCATATGGGATTCCTGCTTCATCCAGTTCAGCCTTTACTTCTTCCATAATAGCTTTAATCTTGCGAACTTCTTCAACAGAAATGATCATTGGATACATCACTGCGATATTACCAAATGCACTTGCTCTTAAAAGTGCACGCAACTGTGTCTTAAAGATTTCCGGTCTTGTCAGGCAGATACGGATAGCACGAAGTCCCATTGCCGGGTTTTCTTCTTTATCTAACTCAAAATAATCTACCTGTTTATCAGCTCCGATATCCAATGTACGAATAATAACCTTCTTACCTGCCATCGTCTCTGCTACCATCTTGTAAGCCTTAAACTGTTCCTCTTCTGTCGGATATGTCTCAGACTCCAGATAAAGGAATTCACTTCGGAACAATCCTATTCCAGCTGCATCATTTTCCATTACAGATTGAAGATCTGATACAGAACCAATATTTGCAAAAAGCTTAATTGCTTTTCCGTTCTTTGTCACAGTCGGTTTACCCTTCTGTTCTGCAAGAAGACGTCTTCTTTCCTGTTGTTCTGCCTGTTTCTTCTGATACTCTTCCAATACATCTGCTTCTGGTTCGATAATAAATTTACCACTGAATCCATCAATGATCGCCTGTTTTCCATTCCATTCTTCTTTAATATCTACTTGAATCAGAGCAGGAATATTCATTGTTCTTGCAAGAATTGCTGTATGAGAATTAGAAGACCCAAGTCTTGTAACAAAACCAAGTAATTTACTCTTATCCATCTGAACAGTCTCACTAGGTGCAAGATCCTCTGCAACAATAATAGATGGCTCATCAGACACTTTTGCTTCTCCGATTCCCATCAAAATATTAATGATACGTTCAGAAATATCTTTAACATCCACAGCTCTTGCCTGGAAATATTCATCATCCATTGCTGCAAACATTGTCGAAAAATTGTCTCCTGTAGTAGCCACTGCATACTCTGCATTAAGTCCCTGACTAGTAATAATATTTTTAACAGAATCATTGTAATCATCGTCTTCCAACATCATCTGATGTACTTCAAAAATCTGTGCTTCAGATTCGCCCACTTCTTTGAGGGCTTTCTCATACAATGCTCCCAACTGTTCAATTGCTGTTGCCAATGCCGCTTCATAGCGTGCAATTTCAGCTTCTGTATCCTCAACTTTTGTACGTTTTACCTGTTTCTGCTCTTTTGCAAAAAACGAAATCGGACCGATTGCAATTCCACCGAAAATAGCTTTTCCCTGAATAATTTCCATAATGACCCCGCCTTAACTTAATAATAAATTTATAACTGTCCAGCACACCCTATTTCTGTACCGAACAGTTATTCAAATGCTTCTTATTCTTCTAATTACAGATTTTCTTTGAAGAATGCTTCTAATTCTGTAGCTGCTGCATCAGCATTGTCACCTTCAACAGTTACTTCAACTTCCATATCTTTCATAACTCCCATAGCCATGATTGCCATGATCTTTGTAGCATCTGCTGTTTTTCCATTGCATGCAAGTGTGATTTTTGCTCCAAGCTCTTTTGCTTTCTTAACCAGAAGTCCTGCTGGTCTTGCGTGAAGTCCTACCTCATCTGTGATTACATAAGTAAATTTTGCCATTGTTTTGTCCTCCTCTTATTATCTTTCTTTTATCATATTTAATGCTGTTTTTAACACTGCCTCTGCATCCATCGATGCATAAGCCTGAGAGTCGATTACCGCAATTGGGGTTCCGGTCGATTCAAACTGTTCTTTCAAGACATTATACTTATATCTGACCTGTGGCCCAAGAAGCAATACATCGGTTGGCTTGTCATACTTTTGAAATGCAAACTCTGCCATCGCATGAATCTCTACTTCTATATTCTGCTCTGTCGCTATCCTTCTCATTTTATTAACCATGAGACTGGTAGACATTCCGGCGTTACAAAGTAATGTAATGTACTTCATATCGTTTCCTCTCTCTCTTAATCTCTACTTTACCATTCCTTTACTTAAAACTCCAACGAAAAAAAAGCCACATTTAATGTGGCAATTTTTGTATTACTATTCTAACCTGGATTTAAAAAAATATAGTCAGACCAGACATTTTTATTTTTTCAGCATTCCAATTAAAGAGTCAAATGTTCTTCTATGTATAAGCTCAGAAATATCTTCTGTCCTCAGCAATAAATCCGTAGTTGCTTCATAAAATTTTTGAATGTCCGGATCCTCCTCACTTCCTATCAGAGTCAAAATAATTATTTGCACCTGTTCTCTATTCCAGATTATCGGCTTTTCTAATATAGCTACTGCCACTAACGTAGTTTCCAAAAATACTTTATCAGGATGCGGAATTGCAACCAGATTGCCATAATCTGTAGGAGACAATTCCTCTCTGCTTAATACAGATGCAAATAAATCTGCCGCTGATACAATATTTCCCCATACAGTATTCTTTCTCGTAGCCATCTCCACACGACCACATAATTTTGCCAACACTTCATCTCTTGTTGTTCCGTGTATATCTGTAAAAAACAATTCCGGCCGATAATATTTTCTCAAAAACTCTTTACTTTCCTGCTCAAACAACTTTCTGACCGCTGTAATATCGCTCTCTTTTAAGAAAGAACTCACTTCTAAAATCGGCACCGGTACATATGTCTGAATTGGAACAGTTGTAAAAACATAATCTACTTTTGAAAAATCAAATGCTTCCACCTCATACAGATTACATACATATATTTCTTTGATATTTTCTTTGAACTCCTGGCTATATCGGTATTTCAAAAGCTGCGAACTGCTTCGCCCCGAAGCACATACGATTAGAATGGAATATTTCTTCTTGTCACTCTCCCTCTGTTCAAGAGCCAATTCAAATATTTCAGCCAGTTCTCCTATTTCATCCTCAGAAATATCACATTCATAGTATTCCTTCAAAATAGATGACACTTGAAATGCGACTGTATATGCAAAAATATAATTCTTTTTAATTTCTTCCAGCATCGGATTTCTGAAAAAAATATGATACTTTAATCGAATACTAAGCGGAACCAGATGTTGATTCAATTCCATACGCAGTCCCAGATTATTGCGAAAATCAATTTGAAATTCTCTGTAGACCATATTCAACATCTGATCTACGAGCTCATCCATCTCGCTTTGCATCACAAAATTGCCTTGCTGCTGTCCTTCCTTCACTATACCTTTTCCCGCCAATTGCAGCAACAGATACTCCTGCTCCACTTTTGGAAATGTCACATGATACTCTCCTTCAATAAACTCTGCCAGTTCTTTAATAAACTCTGTCTCGGCCTGTCCTGTTTTCAGACCCTGCATCTCCTCCACAAATTGCCCTTGACGGATTCTTCGAATCGCAATATAAATATGTTCAATAAAATCATTATATGCGATTTCCGAAAATTCTATCCCGTACTTTTGCATACACTGATAAACGTGTTTGCCAAGTGACTGAATCTCCTGCGTCTGATAAATTCTCCCAACACCTTCTAAGCCGTCCTTTTTAACAAACACATCCATCATACATTGACGGATATCAAATTCTCGTCCCTTAACCTTAATTCCATAATTCGGTTTCTTATCTATAGTAATATGATATTTTTGATAAACTTCCTCCACCTGACGAAGCGAATTCGTAAGAGTTCCTTTCGAAATGTAAAGAAACTCACATAAATTCTCAGACTTCACATAATCCTTCTGATTCAACAAATATGCAAGTAAATAATGAATACGTTCCCTTGATGTTGCCGGGATTTGTCCTTCATTATGGATTCCATTTTTCAAAAGTACCTCTATCTGTTCTTTTTCTTCCTTATTCAAATAGTATCCATAACGTGGCTTTGAAGAAATCGCCACATCATATTGCGTCAGCTGTGAATTTAACTCTTTAATTCTTGTTCTCACCGTTTTAACACCAATACCAAGCTTTTCTGACAATTCTATTGCTGTCATATATTCCGTTTTTACTAATAAATGTAAAATCTTCTGTTCCTGTGAATTGAACATCTTCTGACTCCTTTCACAACGATTTCCTTACATATTCTAATTGTAACATATTTTCACCTTGTTTTTTTAATCTGTTTTTTATCCATTTTCTTCTTAATTATCTGTTAATTTAAATGTTTTTAATATTTTTTCTGATTTTCTATTGACTTTTTCAGCATAGTGAGATATTATAAAGACAACAAAACAAGGAGAACAAAAACCTCCTAAGAAAATAAATCTTATTTAAAGATAAAATTTAAAGAAAGAGGTACGGACCACCAGAAAGAGTATTTTAAAACAGACACAATATTAACGAAAGAGAGGTAAAGTCCAATGGGACAGACATAAAAGAACAATATTTAATTTAATGAAAGAGGTAAAATCCAATGGGACGTTAAATAAAATATTCGAATACAAATTTAACGAAAGAGGTAAAATCCAATGGGATACTAAATAAAAACTGAATATCCAAATACGTGAAAGAGGTAAAATCCAATGGGAAATTAAAATAAAATACCATAAGAATACTATTTGAGATAATAGTTTTAAATAGATATCAAATAAATAAGGAGGACAACATCCGATGGATGAAATAATTTAAAGTCCACTGTACTACAATTATTATGATAGTGCAGTGGATTTTAGTTTGTTCTTTTTTAATATTCACATTTTGTTTTATACAAAAAACACGCCATTTCCTAAAACATATGCTATGATAATCATATGTTTTAGGAGGCTTATTTAAATGGATAATTTAATTTTTAGCTTAAATGCTACCGTCCCAATCTTTTTACTTATGGTTCTGGGACTATTTTTTCGAAAATTGAACTGGATTGATGAAGAATTTGCCACGAAAATGAATGCTTTTGTATTTCGTGTTCCACTCCCGGTTATGCTATTTGCTGATTTGGCAAAAGTTGACTTTAAAAGTGCCTGGAATGGTAAATTCGTTCTTTTCTGTTTTATAGCAACACTGCTGAGCATTATTTTAGTTGCGCTTTTTTCTCTTCTTTGGAAAGATAAAACCATTCAGGGAGAGTTTATTCAGGCGTCTTACCGAAGCAGTGCCGCCATTCTCGGTATTGCATTTATTCAAAATATATACGGCAATACCGGTATGGCTCCGCTTATGATCATCGGAAGCGTTCCTCTCTATAATATTATGGCAGTTATTGTCCTGTCATTTTTCCAGCCGGAACAAAAAGGTCTGGACTCGAAGGTTTTGAAAAAGACTCTGATCGGGATCCTCACAAATCCGATTATTCTTGGTATTATTGCCGGATTTGTATGGTCTGCACTAAAAATACCAATGCCACAGATTTTAAATAAGACTGCAACCAGCATTGGAGCTACCGCAACACCGCTTGGGTTAATGGCTATGGGAGCTATGTTTGATATTCACAAGGCTCTTGGCAAGGCAAAACCTGCAATTACCGCAACTTTTATCAAACTTATAGGACTTTGTGCCATATTTCTTCCGATTGCAATTTTGCTTGGATTTCGAAACGAAGAATTACTTGCAATACTCGTAATGCTCGGATCAGGAACAACTGTTGCCTGCTATGTCATGTCTCGTAATATGGGGCATGAGGGTGTATTAACATCCAGTGTTGTTATGCTGACAACATTATTTAGTTCCTTTACTGTGACAGGGTGGCTGTATATTTTAAAAACACTTGGATTAATTTGAAAAAACCACCGGCAGAATCTCTCTTCGAATGATTCTGCCGGTGGTTTTTTCAAATATCTAATTTACTCAATGCTGCTTTATCTGCAATCACTGTTACATCATGATGTAATTGAAGTATTGATGCCGGTACATGTGGCGATATCTCCTCTCCAAACGATTTTTTCACTGCCTCCGCTTTATCTTCTCCACTAATAATAATGAGAATTTTTCTAGCTGACATAATTGTTCCTATTCCCATGGTATATGCCTGTTTCGGCACCTGTTCTTTTGATTCAAAAAAACGTTGATTTGCTTGAATTGTTTTCTCTGATAAAGAAACACAGTGTGTTTGTTTTACAAAAACTTCAGCTGGTTCATTAAAACCAATATGACCATTGTGTCCCAACCCTAATAACTGAAGATCAACACCACCCAGACCTGCAATTAGTTTCTCATATCTTTGACATTCCTCATTTTGATTCTCATTCATTCCGTCTGGCACAAATGTATTCTGTAGTTCAATATTTACTCTCGAAAATAAATGCTGATTCATAAAGTAATGATAACTCTGCTTATTTTCTGCATCAATCCCCTTATATTCATCCAAATTTACTGTATGTATTTTCGAAAAATCTAAATCTCCTTTTTTATACCATTCTGTCAATTGGTCATAAACTCCTATCGGAGTAGATCCTGTTGCTAATCCTATGACTGATTCCGGCTTTAATATCATTTGTGCAGAAATAACATTTGCTGCTTTTCTACTCATATCTTTATAATCCTGTGCTTCTATAATCCTCATATTTGGTCTCCTTTATTTTCATGCGATTTCTTTCCAAAAATGTTTTACGGCCTCAGCAACACCATCTTGATCATTCGAAAGTGTAACAAAATCAGATTTTTCTTTTAGCACTGGTTGTGCATTATCCATTGCCACACCTATTCCTGCATATTCAATCATCGTAAGATCATTTAGCCCATCTCCACATGCTACCATCTCTTTTCGAGAACAATCCAGATATCGCAAGAGTTTTTCTAAAGATTTTGCTTTATCAATTAAAGGTGGCATAATTTCCAGGAAAAATGGTTCGGATCGATATATACTTAACTCATCTTTAAAATATTCTTGTAATTTTTTCTCTAATCTTTCTAAATATGTTCCATCACCTGTAATAAGACATTTTGTAATTGGGAAGGAAATATATTGTATAAAATCTTCTACCCCTTTTATTTTCATCTTATTAATAAAAGATTCTTTTTCTACATAAAAATCTTTCGGCGTTTCTGTTATCAACGAATCATTTTCATATGTGAGAAGTGCTACTTTTTTATCCTTTACCTGCTCATAAATTTCTTGAACATACGAATATTCTATTGTTCGTTCAAATATTGTTTTTTTTGTACTGCACTCTACAATCTTTCCTCCATTAAACGCTAGAATATAGCCACCATATTTTTCTAATTCTAACTCTCTTGCTAACGGCCAGATTCCATATTCTGGACGACCTGAAGCAAGTACAATATGTACTCCTTTTTTTTGTAAATTTAATAATATTTTCTTAGTATAATCTGTAATTTTTTTCTTTGAATTTGTTAATGTTCCATCTAAATCAAGAACAAGAACTTTATATTTCATTCTATATCTCTCCAAAATTCAATTTATTATGTTTCTTAAAAGTTAATTTCCATCATCATATTATATAAATCCATATCCAATGGTTTCTTCATCTTCAGAGCTTCTTGGATATCATAATCTACTAGATTTCCCTGTTGCAAAGCAACTACACGATTGGTTTTGCCCTCTTCAAGAAGCTTCACTGCATAATATCCCATGCGAGTTGCATTTACCCTATCTTTCAATGTCGGATTTCCACCTCTTTGAACATGTCCTAATATTGTGGCACGACTATCAATTCCTGTTTTTTCCTGAATCTGCGTGGCTATTTCTACAGGATTTCCGTACCCTTCTGAAACAATAACAATAAAATGGTCTTTTCCTGACTCACGAATTTTTTTGATATTTTCTACAACTTCATCAATTGGGGTAGGAATCTCTTCTGTGATAATCTGAACAGCTCCTGTTGCAATACCTGTATTTAATGCAATATGTCCTGCATGTCTTCCCATCACTTCGACTACGCTACACCGTTCATGTGACTGACACGTATCATTTAATTTGTCTACACATTCTACTACAGTATTCATTGCTGTATCATATCCAATTGTATATTCTGTTGAAGCAATATCATTATCTATTGTTCCTGGAACCCCAATACATGGCAAACCTAATTCTGACAAATATCCTGCTCCTCGATATGAACCATCTCCTCCTATTACGACCAATCCATCTAATCCAATTTCTTTTGCATTTTGAAATGCTTTTTCGCGATATGCAGCTTCATAAAACTCCATACATCTTGCTGTTTTTAAAATAGTTCCTCCCGAATGGATTATTCCCGAAACGCTTTCTCTGTCCATAACATGATAATTTTTTTCAAGAATCCCATTATATCCTTTAATAAACCCTATCGGTTGAATTCCATTTGCAATTGCCGTTTTTACAACCGCACGAATTGCCGCGTTCATTCCCGGAGCATCTCCACCACTAGTAAGTACTCCTATTTTTTTCATTATGTTCACCTTCCTCATATTACAAAAGGGAAGCAGATCCCCCTGCCTCCCTTTCGCTTGTTTTCTATTTATTAATATTCCATCTGACGATAGTATCTTCTAGTTGTAAGTGGATGATTTCTCTCTTTTTCAAGATGGCAACTTAATCTTTCTGTAATTGCATACATGATCATTGGAGAAACAATTTTTCTGTATTCAGCATCTGTAAATGGAAGTTCAACTTCTTTTGTATCAAAAATATTAATAACTTTTGTTACTTTCTCAGAGAAGTTTTTAACACGATCCATTAATGGTCTTGTCTCATCTTCTCCGTAGAAGAGGATTAAGCTTGTATCTTCTTCTACAAGTTCCAGTGTTCCATGGAAATATTCTGCTGCATGGATAGATTTTGTTTTAATCCACTGCATCTCTTCGAGGATACACATTGCATAGTCGTAAGCTTCTCCCCAAAGCATTCCAGATCCGATTACCATATGATAATCTGTATCTTTATGTTCTACTGCCATTTTTGCACATCTATCTTCATACTGCTCTTTTGCTTTCAAGAGATATGGAACAATCTTGCTGTACTGCTCTACAAACTCATCATATTTATCAAATTCTCCTGCATTCTTTTTGAATCTTGCCAGTAATGTAATCATATATGTATAAATTGCTTCACACAGGCAATCATCTTCTGCGAAACTGAAGAACTTATAATCTGCATATTCACAAGCTGGTGTATTATCATTTGATACATATACCAGAGTTCTTGCTCCTGCCTCTTTACAATATTTGATTGCTGCTACAATCTCTTTTGTATTTCCACTTCTTGTAGAGAATACACATACTGAATCTTTTGTGAATCTCTTATGTCCTGATACCATGAATTCTGCTGCAATTACTGAGTGTGTTTCAATCTCTGAAGTTGTATCAAACCAATATTTCATTGGAAGTGAATGTGCATAAGTTCCGCCGCATCCAATAAAGAAAATGTTTGAATACCCCTCCTGGCAAATCTCATCAACTGCTTTCTCAATCTGTGGTCTTAATGCAATTGCATCTCCTACAACTTTTTCGTAACGTGGTACATCAAAATTAAACATCTTATTTTCCTCCTTAAATTTAAGTGTTATCTTGTTCGTTGATGTAATAATACATCATATAACATTATATGTAAAGTGGTTTTTTTAATTTTTTAAAAATTTTTTTATTTCATTCAAAATATCCAATAGTTCCCGTGGCTCATTTATGGAATAATCTGCCATTTTCAGCTCTTCCTCTGTTCCACATCCATATTTACAGGCAACAAACAAAATACGATTTGCCTGCGCTGCTTCAAAGTCATAACACCTGTCACCTACTAATATTGCGAACTCTGGATTTTCATCCTGTAAAAAACGGGCTAATGATTCCACTTTTCCTTTTCCTGGAATAATAGGTCTTACTCGATCTATTTTTTCACGCAAATCAAGTTTGTCCAATACCTCTTCTATATACTCTTCATCGGCGTTTGAGCATACTGCTGTTTTATATCCTCTTTCATGAAGAGAATCCAGCATATCTCCTACACCTTCATATTCCTCAACAGAATTATGAAATATTGTTCTATAATAACCAGATACTAATTTCCAGAAATTATCCGCTTCTTCGCTTTTTTTCTGTCCAAAAAATTTGAGATTGGTCACTTCTACCGGTTCACCTATCGTGCAGCGAATAGCATCTTCTGTCCAAACTGGTATATTCATTTTTTCCATTGCCAATTCAATTGATGGAATCATAAATTTATCTGTTCGACTCAATGTTCCATCTAAATCAAAAATAATATATTTCATTTCTATTCCTCAATCTGATTTTTAAACCCAAAGCCACCCTCTCGCAAGCAGTTGTCTGATGAATAATGTGCTGCATCATCCATGGCTGCCTTGATCACATCTGCCTGCAAAACAACGCCCTTTTTCCATCCTTTTTTCAGCAAAGATACAATCAATGCCGCAAGATAAGAATCACCTGCTCCCATTGTGTCAACAGGTTCTACAAAATAGACTTTTCCTTTTATAAATTCGCTTCCATTGTAAAAAATCTGTCCACGGCCACCCATAGTCGCAATTACATTTTTGCACCCATGCGCATAAACTTTTTTTAATAGTTCCTGTATTTCTGGTTCTTCCATATGGTCGCAGGAAAATTGTCCCAATTCCAAGTATGGACATGTCATATTTAAAAACTCTTCTGTACGATATTTATCTTTTACTGAAAAATCAAAGGTCACCATTCCTGTTAAATCTTTTAATTTATATACATCTTCATGCAATTTGGCATTACAACTTGTATGGATCACGTCAAAAGTTTTTAGATATTCCACCTCTTCTGTACGAATTGTCGTTGTATGTGCCCATTTTGTCCCCAAATCACATCCTATATAATGTCTTTCACCATCAATTACATTCACATCACATTTTTTTGTTGTTGCTTCCGGATCAAAGATACATTGAGATAAATCTACTCCTAAACTTTCCAAAGCATTTTTCAATATTTTCCCTTCTCTGTCTGCTCCGATGCTTCCTACATATGCAGCCTCTGCGCCAAGAAGTGCTGCATGAGCAGCAACGTTAACTGCATTCCCACCTGGGAACATAATCCCCATATTCATATAACGATCTATTACATTATCGCCGATTCCTGCTATTTTCATATTTTTTACCTCTAAAAAAGGACACCGCAAATTCTATTCGCGGTATCCTACTCATTAATCTAATATTCTACTTTTCTATAGTAACGTCTAATATCAAGTGAATGATTTCTAATTTGTTCAAAATTCTTGCTCACTCTGGACAATACCGCGTTAATCACAACCGGAGAAAGCATCCATCTAAATTTGTCACTAATACCAGGCAATTCATAATCTGCTGTATCAAATACTGTAAAGTCATCTGTATACTGTCCTACAAAATCTTTTACTCGCTGATCCAATTTTCTAGTCTGTCCTTCTGTCATATTTAAGGCTACACAAACTCCTTTTTCCACCAATTCAATTGTTCCGTGGAAAAATTCCGGAGATGTTACAGATTTTGTTCTCAGCCACTGTGATTCCTCTAATACACACATTGCAAATGAATATGTAGGTCCCCACAAATTACCTGAACCAATCCAAATCTGATATGGATCATCTTTATACTTCTCTGCATATGCTCTTGCTTTTGGCTCACTTGCTTTTCCTACCGATACCAGGGCTGCCGGAAGATTCTTCAATTCATCTGCAAACTGTTTGTAATCATCAAAGAATCCTTTATTTTCCAACATTTTTCCAATTAGCATATACAAAACATACTCTTGTGGTCTTCCATCTTTGTATACAACTGAATAATCTGATAACTCACCCAGCGGCGAATTGTCAACTCCTAAAACAGACACAATCGTTGCTCCTTTTTCTTTTACATACTTAGCAGCAGCAACTGTCTCTTTTGTATCGCCTGATTTTGATGCCATAAATACTAATGTCTTATCTGTAAGATGATTATTTCCCTCAACAAGAAGTTCTGCTGAAATCTGTGATTGTACATTCAGGTTAGACATTACTGAAATCATGTAATCAAAAGGCTGCATCATTGCAAGTGAACCTCCTGAAGAAGTAAACAAAATATTGTCAAACCCTTTCTCGCAAACAGCATCTGCTATTTTTTCAATCTCTGCTCTCTGAGCATAAATATATTCTCCGTTTTTCAAAATCTGATTTTCATCAAACTTTACCATCATAATAATTTCCTCCTAAATCTAAATTAAAAAATACCTACAAGTGCTCCAACAATTCCTACAACCATAAGTACGATCAATATCCATGAAACTTTGACTTTTTTCTGCAAAAGCCCATAAATACCTAATGTCATTGCAAATGGAACAAGGTTTGGCATAATACCATCTAAGATTTCCTGTACCTTTACTGCTGCATCGCCACTTCCGATAGCTCCAGCAATATTAACCGTTATCATACTCGGTATCATTGCACCAATTACCATAAGTCCAAGTACCGCTGCACCAAATGTCAATTTAGGCATCATACCTGATTCTTCAATTTTATTCAGAAAACTTGTTCCAAATTTATATCCGAATTTTAAGCAAATATATCGAACTGCAAATGCCGGCACGTTGAATATAAGCCAAAATAAAAGTGGTCCTAGGATACTACCTTGCATAGCAAGGGATGTACCTATTCCTGTTGCAATTACTCGAAGTGTTCCCCAGAACATAGAATCTCCAATACCTGCTAATGGTCCCATCAATGCAACCTTTACATTGTTAATAGATGATGTATCGAAATCTTCATTTCTAGCGTTGCTCTCTTCCATTGCTGTTGAAATTCCAAACACTGCCGTTGAAATGTATGGTGTTGTATTAAAAAATTCCATGTGGCGTTTTGCTGCTGCTATCTGATCTTCTTTTTTCTGATAAATCTTTTTAATCGCAGGAAGCATTGCAAAACAATATCCCATATTCTGTTGTCTCTCATAATTCCATGAGTATTCCAAAGATAATGAACGTAAAAAGATTGATCTTAATTCCTTCTTTCCAATTACATTCTTCTGTTCTGCTGTATTAGAAGTCATCATCTTCCACCTCCTGTACTGCTACTTTCTGTGTTCCCTGCATCTGCACAAGGATAACTGCTAAACATCCTGCCATCATTGCAATTCCAAGCATTGGAATCTTAAGGTAAGCAGCTAATGCAAATCCAAGAATAAAATATACCATTGTTTTCTTAGACAAAATCATCTGTGCAAGCAGAGCAATTCCAAGTGCTGGAATAAATCCTGCTGCTGCCACAAGTCCATTCTGAACAAACTCAGGAATCGCTTCAAGAACTCGGTTCATAACTGGTGTTCCAAGATAAAATGCTACTGCACATATAATTCCTCTTGGTAAACTTTTCACCACAAATCCACCTAGTATATGCATTCGCTCCATTCCTTTAAAATCGCCTTTTTCTATATAGTTATCCGCTTTATGTAAAAAGAATGGAAGTATTCCAAGTGTAAGTACATTGTCAACAACCAAATATAACGTTGCAATTGGGAATGCCAGAGCCAGTGCTACATCTGCACCTTTTCCCGTTGAAATTGCAAATGCAGCACCCAGAATACCACCTGTGATTACGTCTGGTGGAACTGCTGCTCCAAGTGTAATAGAACCAATAAATACCATTTCAAGGGTTGCACCAAGAATGATTCCCGTTTTCAAATCACCCATAACCAATCCAACAAGCATTCCTGTAATGATTGGACGTGATCCTAAGTTTGTTCCAAACATCCACTCAAAAGTAACAAACATGGCAATCAACCCTATTAGAATTGCCTGAATTAACATAATTTTCCTCCTCACATGTTCTCTGATACTTTTACTTTCTGTTCACCAGGCACCTGCCTGATTTCAATTTCAATCCCATCATTTAACAACTCTTTTAACATTTCCTCATCCCGGGCAGTAACTGGAATTGTCTTATAAAGTGTCTTAACAATGTCCTCCCTTGGCTTACAACCGCCAAGATTGATAGAGCGTATTCCCGCATGTCCTTTGGCCAATCGATATGCATCCTCAATACTCTCTACAACGATAAATAATTTATATTTATCTGTAACACCTGCATTTAATGCAGTGATGGAATCTTCAATATTTTTCATAACGAGCTTCACCCCATTTGGCTTAGCCAGTTTCATTGTTGTTTTCCGAATGTTATCATTCACAACCGCATCATTTGCAATTAAAATGCAATCTGAATCTAACGATTGTGTCCACGCCATAGCGACCTGACCATGTAATAATCTGTGATCTACTCTTAATAATTTAATCATTTTACATCCTCCGTATCTCGTTTTAATTGGTTTTAAAATTCATCGTCTTCCTCTATTTTATCCTTAGACAATAACTTATTACATAAAACAATACCTTCACTTGCTTCTGAAATATTAGTTTCCAGTTGTTTCTCTGTCAAATTTTCCGTTTCATACCACAAACTAAGAACTAATGGGAGATTCATTCCTGCTATTAGCCAATATCCCCCCTCTTGTGCTCTTATCATAAATTCATTATTGATGCTCCCTCCAAATATATCTGTGATAACAACCCACTGGTCTTCTGGATTTCTTTCATTCATCCACTTTTCTATCATTCCGGAAGATCTTTAGATTTTTCATCTACATATGCACATAGAGTTTCTACATTTTCATTTTGCCCCATTAAAAATTCCGCTGTCTTTTTCATTCCGTTTGCCAAGGGCCCATGACTAGCAAGCAATATTTTGTTCATTATCACTCCTCCTATTCTTGTGATATAACATCATATAACATCTCGTTACAATAAGTTTACTACTGTCTGACGTTTCTGTCAACAAAAAAATAGTACTTCTGCATTTTTTTATGCAAAAGCACTATTTTTTATTTTCTGATTTTTATTTTAAAGATAGAATTTTAATCGTTCTGTACAATACACTTGTTTTGATACAAACAATGGTTTTCCTTTTTCATCTTGATGCTTATCTGTAAAAAGTAACAATGCTTCTCCCTTTTTTATATTCAATAAACTTGCTTCCTGAGCATTTGCATATACAACTTCTAATGTACGGATGCTTTTTCCAAGTGTAATTTTATGTTTTTGTAAAATATCATACAACGACTGGTTTAAATCTTCTCCTTCCAAAAACGAGAATCCTTTTCCATAATGGTTGGTTTCAATCATTGTAGGAACATCATCTACAAAGCGTAAACGCTTTGTGCATAAAATCGTTGTATCCTCTTCTATATCTAGATATTGTGTGTCTGACATCGTCGGATATATCCATGACACATCCACCACTTTTGTAGTAGCTTGTTTTCCCTCCTGCTGACATGAATGTGTAAATCCAACCGTATCATCTGCCGAATACATAGCTTTCTTAGATGCAATAAAGGTCCCTTTTCCTCGAGATCTGATTACGAGACCATCTTCTTCTAACTCGCTGATTGCTGAACGAATGGTTATTCTACTTACAGAATATGCCTGCATTAGTTCAGCTTCTGATGGAAGTTTATCTCCAGGTTTTAATTCACCTTTTTCAATTTTTTCATTTAATAGATTCACTATTTGCTTATACATCGGAATCATACTGTCTGGATTTATATTGTTATTTTTTTCCATATTGCTTCTCCCTATTCATCACAATGCATTATGTTACATAATAATACATTATATAACATTTATTATTCAATGTCTATAATATCTTCTAAAAATCCATACAATATACTCTTCTCTCCGAAATTATTATAGATAACTACCGTTACATTTTTTTCCAATTCATCGATAACTGATTTACTTTATTTGACATAAAAAATTTAAAATAATCCCCCAAAAGTACCTGTTTTGTAATATGTAGCGGATTTCCTGTATTCATATAAACCGTTTCTGTTAATACAAATACTGCATCTGGTTCTGAAAGTCCCATCAAAACAATCTCTTCTTCTGTTGTTATATTAGTTTCAAGCATAATCGAAGTATAACAATTATCTTCTATCTGTAATCCTGTTTTCTCTGTTATTTTCTCATAAAGCGAACAATTTTCCATATCTATTTTTGAAAGAAATCCATATTTCGAATATGGCAAATATACATGTTCTATCATAACAGGTCTATCATTTACGTGTCGTAGGCGCTTCAAATATACAAGCTTTTCCCCATCTTTTAGTTCTAATTTTTTTGCCATCACCGCGTTAGCTGAAATCACTTTATTTTCAAGAATCTTTGTATAAGTTTTTATATGATTTTCTTGACAAAAATATGTAAAGCCTTTGAATGTTGTCAAACTCGAGGAAATTTTAGGTGTACGTACAAACACACCCTTACCTTGATATTTCACTAAAATTTCTTGTTCAACCAGTTCTGCAATTGCATTTCTAATTGTAATTCTGCTAACTTCGTATTGTTCACACAATTTTGCTTCACTTGGAATAGATTGTCCCGAACAAAACTCACCTTGTTCTATTCTATTTTTCAAATCTTCTGCCACTTGTTGATACAGTGGTATCGCACTATTTAATTTTATCATTTACGATAGCCCTCTCTTTTTTTATTAACGAGACTCTAAATATGTCATATGATGTATCTATACAATATATTATATCAGATATTTTTCAAAAGCACGATAATTATTTTAATTCAAAAAAAGAAACCTGCAAAATCATACAATTTCTACAAGTTTCTTTTCTTCACTCTAACTTATTCAATTTCTTCAGGCTCCATGCTTAACACATGATCTTCATTTTTCATATCATATTTTTCGCAATACTCTTTCAGATACTCAAGATATCGCGGACTATTCGATGGATAAATCTTAGAGTCATGGATATGTGGATCTGAATCTACCTCTCCACTCTTCATCAACGCTACCATTGCACTGGCACAGTGTGCTGCAATACGGTTAAAACTATTCAAAATATCATTGAATACCGTTCCCTCTTCCAGACCACAAATTCCATCACTAAGACGTGCTACATGGTGCAGTTTCAACTCGTCACACATTTTTGTAATAAGCATACCCAATGGTGCCACACGTTCAGCGGCCTCTTTATCGTCATTCATAAATGCATTACATGTTATATTGATTTCTTCACGGACAGCTTCCATTACCACATTTAATTCATCCCATGCCGACTGTGAAAATTGAATATGATTATCGTGCATCTCATTCGATAAATGTGCGATATAAGATGCATGATCTCCAATTCGTTCAAAGTCATTGATTGTATGCAGATACAAAGATACCTGTGTGGTCTGCAGTGTATTCATCTCGTGTTTTGTCAGTTTAATAAGATACTCACCAAGTCGGCTTTCGTATTTATCTATCAAATCTTCTTTTCGCTGTACCTTATCAAACTTATCCTGCTGATAATTATTGATCAGGTTCATCGCCCTGTTTACATTCTTACGAAGCTTCTTTGCCATTCCGTTCATAGCTCTGTGACACTGTCCGATAGCTAATGCCGGATAATTGATCAAACGTTCTTCCAACAGATCAAAATCCGCTTCGTCTTCCAATTCTTCCGCACTGTCTTTTACAAGATAGCAGACTAACTGCTCAAGCTTCGGAATAAATGGGAAGAGCACACATACAGTTGCTACACGGAATACTGTGTTTAACAACGCTATGCTTACTGGTGACATAATCATGTCCATAAATGTAAAATGAACAAATGCATTCACTGTATAGAAAATAACTGACCATACAACCAAACCGAATAAATCATTCATCAAATATACAAGTGCTGTTCTTTTACCGTTCTTATTAGCTCCAATAGCTGAAATTAAAACTGGACAGGCAGCACCTACACCAATTCCAAGAACAATCGGAAATGCACTTGCAAATGTTAATAATCCTGTTACTGATAATGCCTGCAGTACACCGACTGTTGCGGATGCACTCTGCAATACTGCTGTAAATAAGATACCTACTAAAATACCTGCCAATGGATTCGAGAACATTGTAAGCATATCTATGAATACCGGGCTTTCTTTCAATGGTGCCACAGCCCCACTCATAGTCTGCATACCTGTCATCAAGATTGAAAATCCCAACATGATATTACCAAGATTCTTATGCACTGTTCTTTTACCGAACATACGCAGGATAATACCAATTACTGCCACTACTGCAGAAATTGTTGCTGTAGATAAAAGACTTGCCACTCCGTTGGAACCTTGAATATAGGAGAGACATAAAATCCATCCTGTAATACTGGTTCCAATATTAGCTCCCATGATGATACCGATAGCCTGTTTTAGCTTCATCATACCGGAGTTTACAAAACCGATTACCATAACCGTAGTTGCAGAGGAAGATTGAATAACACTGGTTACTCCGGTACCAAGTGCGACTCCCTTCAGCGGAGTATTCGTCATCTTGTAAAGAAATGCTTCCAGCTTATTACCTGCGACAGACTTTAGTCCATCTCCCATAAGTGACATTCCAAACAAAAACAGCGCCACTCCACTCAACAAAGATAAAATCATTGAAACGATTGCCATAACTTTCTCCTTTGATGTCCCCTTTTAATGTCCGGGGACGACATCTTCTGTACTATTTTTTTACTTATTATTTACTTTTTTTGGCATATTTTTAACATTGCCATTTTTATTATGCCATATCAATAATCGGATTACAACATTTTTCTTTGATAATCATTTGTATGAATACAGAACAAAAAAGCTCGAAAACTACGTGTTTTCGAGCTTTTTGTAAGAGGCACAGATCGGATTTGAACCGATGAATCAGGGTGTTGCAGACCCACGCCTTACCACTTGGCTACTGCGCCTTATTCTATATGTAAAAAGTGCATAAAGCACTTTAAATGACTCCAACGGGAATCGAACCCGTGTTACCGCCGTGAAAGGGCGATGTCTTAACCGCTTGACCATGGAGCCTTATTCATTTCGGCTGTGCCGTCTGTAACAGCCGAAATTTATATTATCATAGCACTTTGAAAAATGCAAGCTTTTTTTTAATTTTTTTTATCTTTTTTCAATATCCTCATTATTATTGTAATGTAAAGCTGACTTTTCCTTTATTCTGTCACTTGAATGGCATCATATCCAGTCTCTTTTGTACGGATTTTCAATGCCGAACGAATTTCATAACTGAATATCTTTCCATCTCCCATTTCTCCTGTATATGCCGCTTTCTGTATCGCATCAATCGTTTTCTTCTCCCACTCTTCAGAAGAAACAACAATTTCAAATTTTATTTTTGGTCTCATTTGAATCCCAATTTCCATACCACGTACGATTTCTGTGTATCCTCGTTGAGCACCACACCCCATTACCTGCGACACTGTTATTCCATTCACTTCTATATCCTGCAATGCCTGTTTGACATCTTCAAACTTTTCTTCTCTCACAATTGCATCTATTTTAATCATCATTTTGAGTGACCTCCTAAATAACTATTTTACTGATCCAATCCATTGAAGCTTGGGTATGCACTTTCTCCATGTTGTGAAATATCCAGACCTACCTGCTCATCTTTTACATCCACGCGAAGAGGCGTAAATATTTTTACTATAGCTACGCAAATCAATGTTCCTACAACAGCAATTATCATTGTAATGATGATTCCTACGATTTGTGCTACAAACAGATGATAGTCTCCGAATACTAATCCATCCCAGCGGGCAACGTCATTGATTGAGCTCTGTGCGAAAATACCTGTTGCGATTCCGCCCCAGATTCCTCCTATTCCATGACAGCCAAAAGCATCCAACGCATCATCTATTTTCAGTTTTTTCTTTATTAATGCAACTCCATAGTAACAGATTGGACTTACCAATGCTCCTATGATAAAGGAGGACCAGATTGGAACAAATCCTGCACCTGGTGTGATTGCCACCAAACCAACAACAAGACCTGTTGCTGCACCAACCAACGTTGATTTTCCATTATGTAATACATCTAAGAGCATCCATGAAAGCAATGCCGCTGCAGCTGAAATTGCGGATGTCATAAATGCATGTGCTGCCAAACCGTTTGCTTCAAGTGCACTTCCTGCATTGAATCCGAACCAGCCAAACCAGAGAATTGTTGCACCTAATACAACAAACGGAATATTGTGGATTCGATATGTCATCACTTCGTAGCCTCTACGGCGTCCAAGAATAATTGCCAATGTCAGTGCCGTAATACCAGAACTGATATGTACTACATCGCCGCCTGCAAAATCTACCGAACCGATTGCTGCCAGTAATCCGCCTTCTCCCCATACCATGTGTGCCAATGGATAGTATACTACAACTGACCACAATGCTACAAATAAGAACAATGCCTTAAATCTCATTCTTCCTACAAGAGAGCCTGTAATCAGAGCAGGTGTGATCATCGCAAACATCATTTGAAATGCACAGAATACCAAATGCGGTATCGTATCTGCGTATGGTCCTGGCTCCATTCCAACTCCATTTAGCCCAAACCAGCGGAAATCTCCGATAATTCCTCCATGATTTCCACCAAATGATAATGAATATCCGAATAATGTCCACATAACTACTGACAATCCCATAATTGCCACACATGCCATCATTGTATTAACGACATTTTTTCGTCTGACAAGTCCTCCATAAAAAAACGCCAGTCCGGGTGTCATAAAAAACACAAATGCTGTGCAAATCATCATAAATGCTGTATCTCCCGTGTTCATGTTTCATCCTCCTCTTTCTTTTTCTATACAACAAACAAAAAAAGAGCGTTCAAAGTATCTCCATACTTCAAACGCCCTCGTCCGTCTGCTCATTACTCTACCACAATACTATGTTATTCGCAAGTATAATATTTTATAACAACTCTTGTTCCAGATATTCTTCCGGTGTAGGAAATATAGTATCTTTCCCTGTACATATTACATGAATATCATCTCGCAGTGCTTTCGCTTCCATCGAATTGATCTTCTCTAACTCCAACAGCAATTCCTTACTTTTTTCAAGCAGATTTTCAGGTACTTCATCCCATTTCTCATGAAATCTGCGATAACGGCAATACAATTCCTTGTCCGATAAATACGTTTTCATTGCTTGTACCATATAATCCGGACATCCCTTTGTATCAAGATATCGTACCACTTCTTTCAGATCAATCGAATCATCCAATGCATCATGGCTCACTTCCGAACCAAGTCCACAGAGTAATTTCAAATTTGCGATTCCTATATTGTGTATTTTTAACTTTTTAGAATAAATACCTTCGATATCCTTGATCATACGTATCATTCGATTGACCGATTTTCTTGCTCGTTTAGAAATATCCCCCCGATATGCCTGAAGGTCTCTCTGAATAACCGTCTGATCCGGCCCCCAGACAAAGATTCTCGTTACATTCCAGATGGCCATACGCTGTGCAGCTTCTTCCATCACCATTTCATACTCTGGTGCATTCAGCAAGTCTTCTTCCGTAATCCCTGTCACTTCTCGGAAACGATTATGCAATTCATCATCCATATAGATATACGAATGAAATCTGTCCACTTCTTTAAAATCCTTGCGGCAGATTACGAATCCTATTGATACTAGTTTGATGGTGCACCACCTTTACGCTGAGACGTAAGAAATTCTGTATCCAGAAAGGCAACTGTTTCTTCCTTTAAAATATCTCTTACAACAAGAGTTTCTTTTGCCTGTTCTTTTTTGTTTGTTTTTTTTCTATATTTTTTCTTTGTATTTTCCAACGGATTCACTCCCTACTTTAAACACTTAGCGAAGTATTTTTGAGCTTAGCATTTGTTATTTCAGCCAGAAAAACAATATCATATTCTGAGTTTTCAGGCAACCCATTTACATTTTTATAACAGATTTATACGTGAATTTATCTGCAAATCTGTTATAATAAGATTAGTTTTTAGAAAGTGAGGTTACTATTCCATGATAAACATTACAATTTGGTATGAAAAGCTTCAGGAAATGACGACTCCGGATTATCGTTTTGTTAAGATTCCGGAAGACAAACGAGAAGAAGTTGAAAAGTATCACGCAAAAGGCTCCAAAGCAATCAAAGAAGCTTATCCGCTCGGACTTGGTGGAACATTGAAAGATTATATTTCACAGATGGACGATGTGTCTGTGACACTTGTCACTCTTGATATGCCGGAATTTGGACTGCCTGATGAGCTTCTTGAAAAGACAGATGTTTTAGTCTGGTGGGCTCATGTCGGACATGATGCAGTACCAGACGACCTTGCCCGCAAGATTCAGGATCGTGTGCTTCGCGGAATGGGATTTATCGCCCTGCATTCTGCCCACCTTTGTAAGCCACTTCGTTTCCTGCTTGGTACAAGCTGCACTTTACAGTGGCGTGAGGGTGATTTTGAACGTATTTTCACAACTTCACCGACTCATCCGATTGCACAGGGTATACCTGCAAGTTTCGAATTAGATGTGGAAGAAATGTACGGAGAATACTTTGATATTCCAAAACCGGATGATGTTATCTTCACCGGCTGGTTCCGCGGCGGAGAAGTTTTCCGTTCCGGCTGTACATGGACAAGAGGATATGGTAAAGTGTTCTATTTCCAGCCTGGACACGAGACAAATCCTACTTATCATAACCCACATGTTCTACAGATTATTAAAAATGCAATCCGTTGGGCTGCACCTGCTGCTCCGATTAAAGAAAAAATCGAATGCCCCCATGTAGAGGTGTCACCGGAAAGTAAATATCAGAAATAGTCGCTCGCCCCCACAAACGGGTGGGGGCGACTTTGAGCCGATTGGGGACGGAGTTCAATGGCTTTTTTGCGAGCAAAAAGCCATTGAACTCCGTCCCTATCCGGCTCATTTTCCTTATATTTAAATCATCCTATTTTTTCCACGGCCACCGTATCTCTGCCTTAAACAGATCTGCCTCTGTCTCAACATGGAAGTGTCCACCTTGCAATTCTGTAAAGCTTCTTACAATTGCGAGTCCCAGACCGGAGCCCTCGGAATTTCTGGATTCATCACCGCGTACAAAACGCTCAGTAATCTCCTGTGGATTGAATGTCAATTCATCTTTCGAAACATTTTTCATCTGTACTACGATTTCATTTTCTTCTCTAAAAATATCCACAAATACCCTTGTATGTGGCATTGCATATTTTGTGGCGTTCACAATCAGGTTTTCAAAGATCCGGTATGTCTTTTGTCCATCCAAAACAGCCGTCATTTTTTCTTCCGGATAATTACATTTAAATTCCAGTTCTGTTTTTTCAATTTTTTCATCCAGTTCCAGTTTCACCTGTTTAAACAGGTTCACAACATCAACGTCCGTCAAATTCAATATTACATTTTTGCTGCTTGCCTTACTAATATCGAACAAATCTTCAATCAATACTTTCAGACGCATGGATTTTCGTTCCAGCACATCGACATACTCTTTCTTTTTCTCTTCATCTTTTTCTTCTTTCAGAAGATTAATATAAGTAATGATCGCTGTTAGTGGCGTTTTCAAATCGTGGGACACATTTGTAATGAGTTCGGTCTTCATACGTTGGCTTTTTATTTCCTCTTCAACTGCTTTTTTGTAGCCTTCCTGAATCTTTTCAATCTCTGGTTTAAATGGATTGAACATGCCAAGATCTTCCTTGATCTCCACATTCATGTTGCCTTTTGCCAATTCTCCGGTTGCTTCTAAAAGTCTGGCATATTTTCGCTTTATATCTTTGTAATATTTCCGCAAAATGAAGAATAATATAACGGAATATATGACAAGTGCCTGTATGCGATAGTCCCAGAAAAGACTTACTAAAAATAATACGGCAAAGTTGCAAATAACAATTCTGAGTAAAATCTTGTTGCTCTTATCCGTCAGATCTACTTCCTGCAGTGATTTCCATACTTTTGCAACAAATGCTTTAAATTTTTTCCCAAGGGATTTTGCAGTATCTTCTCCGTTACTCCCTATCGTTTTAATTTTCTCCCAATGGCGTCCGACCATGGTCTGCTGTTTCAAGTATCCTTTTATTCCCAGCGATATGACTCTTCTAAGGCTCGCTGCAATCCAATATGTGGCTGCAAATGTTCCAAGCCACACCATCCAGTCTAAGAAATCCGGATACCCTTTCCTTCGGCTTAACAATGCTCCGCTTTGATTCATCAAGACTTCAATCAGCACAAAAACTGCTATCACAGTCACCTCCAACGGAGCATGGAAGATTTTTTCATTTCCTGTCTGAAAAGTCTTGAAACAAGGATATAGCCATGCCGCAGCCGCTACAGCCAGCATCCACAACAAAATTGTATCATTCATTTCACCTGGTGCATAATAAGAATCCGGATTTGCGATTTTATAATCATTGATATACTCCTTCAGATTCTCCGTTGACATTGCAAACAAGTATGTTCGATTCTTCGGTGTCTGCAAGGATACTTCCTCATAATCCTCATCTGTATCAGGATAAATCGTCACTTCACAATAAGACAGCCAGCTGTCCTGAAAATAATTCCCGATAAGCTTTCGCATGGTTACTGTCTGTTCTTTTGCATAATCGCTTTGCTTAATGTTGACACTTGGTTTCCCATTTGCATCATAGGAAATAATCATTCCAAGGGCATAATTTTTTAGATTGCCTTCTGTCAGATTCTTCCCTGAACTGACCGTACTTTTTTCAATATCACCGCCATTTTCATCAAGCACCCGATAGTCCAGATAAGAATTAAAATGTGAATACCTTGACATTTCTGCATTGTAGGAATCATACAGAGATTTTTCAACATCATCTGCGTACTTTCTTCCACTTTCTGTATTATAGAGCAGATATGTACTCTCCAGAAAATGTCCCAGAAAATCTGACGATTTCTCTGCATTTTTAAATGCTTTTGTCTTCGTCTCAGTTCTCATCTGATACCAGCTAAAATACCCGGTCATCATTGCCAATGACGGGATCAATATTGTAATCATGATAAAAAATATAGCTAATTTATGCCTGTTTTTCAATTTTGTATCCAACTCCCCACACCACCTTCAAATATTTTGGTTCCTTCGGGTTAATCTCAATCTTTTCACGAATATTTCGCACATGCACCATGATTGTATCTGTGTTGACTGCACGTTCATTCCACACACGTTCATAAATCTCGTCTGCAGAGAACACCCTTCCAGGATTTTTCATTAACAATAATAAAATTTTATATTCCATCGGAGTTACTTTTACAAGTTCCCCGTCCACACGGACTTCCACACGGTCTTCATCTAATTCAAGCCCTCCGATAACGTGAATGTTCTGCGTCTTTTCTTTATCGCCTAATTTTTCCATAAATCTTCGGTATCTGCGAAGCTGTGAATTTACTCTTGCAAGCAGTTCCAATGGAGTAAATGGTTTTGTCACATAATCATCAGCTCCCATATTAAGCCCTATGATTTTATCGACTTCTTCTGATTTTGCAGACAGAAAAATTACTGGGAAATCGTATTTTTCCCGAAGCTTTACCGTCATCTGGATCCCATCCATTCTTGGCATCATCACATCCACAATCGCCAGATGGATTTCTTCCTTCTCAATTACTTCCAGTCCCTCAACTCCGTCTGCTGCCTGGAACACTACATATCCCTGGCTTTTCAAATATATTTCAACACCCTCTCGGATTTCCTTATCGTCTTCAACGATCAGCACATGATTCATTTCCATACTCTTATATACCTCTCACTTTCCCATACTTTCGCTGCCTTTCCAAGTATACCATATCCGGCACCTCCTCGCTTTTTGCTTTTCTTTTTATGTTGTAAATAGCATAAAATCTAATCTTAAAAAACAGCATGCAGAAATTCGAAAGATTTTCTAAAGAGTCTACAATTGAATTTCTTGCTTTAACGTACTAGAGCCGATTGGGGACGGAGTTTGATGGCTTTTTTTCTCGCAAAAAAGCCATCAAACTCCGTCCCCAATCGGCTCATTAAACTCCGTCCCTGTCTGGCTCACCCGTCCCTATCTGGTTCTATGAATACGTAATTACCTTCTTCCGTATCTGATTAAACTTAATCAAATCCGTATCTACATACTCCAACGCATACAACGTTTCTCTGTCTCTTTCATCATAATTAATACCCTTGAGCAAAAGATAGGATTTATCATCCCCGCCATATTTTTTTACAATATGATGTATTTCTGGAATTTCCTTACTGTAGATTACCTGAATCTCTGTTTTGTCCCATTGAATCGTATGTCCGGTTTTATGGTAAATACTATAAATGAGCAAATCCAAAATATTGCACAAAAGAAAGACACCCTCTGTAGAAGGATGTATAATTGAAGTACCAACAAACAACATACTCACTCAAACAAGGGGGTGT
>QUJA01000011.1 GCA_003480425.1 Firmicutes bacterium AM31-12AC | reverse complement strand
GACACCCCCTTGTTTGAGTGAGTATGTTGTTTGTTGGTACTTCAATTATACATCCTTCTACAGAGGGTGTCTTTCTTTTGTGCAATATTTTGGATTTGCTCATTTATAGATCAGAAATCATGCAACAAAAGACAGATTTTTTAACTCTAATAGATATACAAGAAAAAAGAAAGGGGGCGGATGCATGAGTCGTTATGAGTTTAATTCTGAATTAAAGTTGATTCATAAGGCAAAGCGAGGAGATATAAAAGCATTTTCCGAGTTATATGCACAACTTTATCAGGAACTTTATAAATTTGCGTTATATACAATGAAACATAGCCAGGATGCGGAAGATGTTGTAAGTGAGACTGTTATTGCCGCATATGAGAACATAAAAAAATTGAAAAAAGAAGAGTCTTTCCGCAGCTGGATTTTTACGATATTGATGAATCAGTGTAAAAAGCATTTCAAGCAGAACAGTGAGACGGAAGAATTAAAGGATGAGATTACGGCAGAAGAGGTATCGCAGGAAGAGAATTATGATCTTTTACAAGCATTTCAGATGTTAGATGGTGAAGAGAGGATGATTTTATCTTGTTCTATTTTAGAAGGATATTCCAGCGAAGAGATAGGACATATGTTGGCTATGAATCCGGCTACAGTGCGTTCGAAAAAGTCAAGAGCATTGGAGAAGCTTCGTAAGAATCTTGCATAGAAGGGAGTTGGAATTATGAGCGGAAAAGAGTTGAAAAGTCATGTTACAGAAGAACAGTTTGAAGATGAGAAGGACAGAAAGATAGGGAATGAGCTTCGTGAAGAAGCAGATAAAATAGAAGTTCCGGATAAGTTAAAACCGGAGCGGATCGAATTGATGCTGCGGGAACATACTGAACAAAAGGTAAAGAGATGGAAGCCGATATATACAGCAATCGCAGCAGCATGTTGTGCGGTGATAGTAGGAGGAACTGCTGTAGGGGTACAGTTGGATAAGAAGTCAGATTCCAATTATACGGCATCATCGAAGGAAAAAACAAAATCAAAAAACACGGAGAAGGCAGCAGCGGGGTCCCAGATTGCATCGGCTAAAGATTATGATGAAGTTTATGATTATGTTAAAGCACAGGAAGAGAGCCAGTCAGTGCAAGCAAGAGGTGGTGCTGCAACATATAGTGCTGAAGGTGCACCCATGGACAGTTCATCGGAAAAAGCAGTAGCATCTTCAGATACAGCTTCCATGCAGGCAGCAGACAGTGGTATGGTATCCTCAGATTATTCGGATACGAATGTCAGAGAAGATGGAGTCGGAGAGGGCGATATCGTAAAGACAGATGGTAAGAATTTGTATACCATGTACAATAATAGAATAGAGATTGTGAATATCGAGAAGCAGAATATGGAGCAGGCTGCTACGATTCGCCTTGAGAAGAATCAAGATATTAGGGAAATTTATATTAAAGATGATCAACTGGTCGTTGTTTATACAGAGTCTTATTATGGGGACGAAACAGATTCATATAGTTATCGCATTGTAACAACAGCCGAGATTTATGATGTCAGCAATCCGGATAAACCAATATCTAAAGGAAAAGTAACGCAGAGTGGGAACTATAACACTATGCGTGTAAGTGGAGATTATGTATATTTATTAAGTGATTTTAATGCATCCATTGTAAACGGACGAGATGCGATTGGGGAATATGTTCCGAGTGTACAGGGTAAATTAGTAGAGGACAGTAATATTTGTATGCCACAGTATGTAAGGGGTGATACTTATACAGTGGTAAGTTCTTTCTCGTTGAAGAACCCGGAAGAAAAAGTGGACAGCAAAGCAATCTTTGGATGTTCTGGGTTGGTATATGTCAGCAAGAACAATATTTATGTATGTGAATCGTATTATAATTCCGATGACTCTGATGTAACTCAGACATGTATTAGAAAAATTTCTTATAAGGACGGAATATTGAAAGCTGTCGGACAGACAAGAATTGACGGAACATTGAATGATTCATTTAGTTTAGATGAATACGAGGGGAATCTTCGTCTTGTTACGACTGTGAGTTCAAATGGAGATTCAGAAATCATGCCACTGGTTTTGTTTGGAGATTCAGCAGATTCAGAAATTGCGAAACAAGAAGATACTAATTATCTTTATATCTTGGATGAGAAATTGAATGAATTATCTAAGATTGAGGATATTGCAAAGGATGAACAAGTTTATTCTGCAAGATTTATTGGCAAAACAGGTTATGTTGTAACATATAAACAGACAGATCCATTGTTTTCAATAGATTTGTCAGATCCAAAAAATCCACAGATAATCGGGGAGTTGAAAATCCCTGGATTTTCCGAATATCTGCATCCGTATGGAGATGGGTTGCTGCTGGGGATTGGAATGGATGTTGATGACACAGGTACAACTACGAATGGTGTGAAATTATCCATGTTTGATATTTCGAATCCGGAAGATGTAGCGGAAGTGCAGAAGTATGTAATGGAAGATTGTTATTCGACCAATGTCACATATGAGTATAAGGCAGCAATGATAGATGTCGAAAAAAATATGATTGGTTTTGTAGCTTATGGGGAGAATACAAAATATTATATCTTTTCCTATGATGAATCGGGCTTTAAGTGTTTATTTGAAAGAGAAATGACCGGTTATGGAAATGTAAGAGGTCTGTATGCAGGGGAATATTTTTATCTCGTATCTGGAAATACAGTCGAAAAATATGAATTAAATGGATTTAAGAAAGTAGACGATATCGTTTTATAGAGTAAGATTCTGGAATTGTCAAATGCAAATCTATCCGATATAATAAATACATTATATCGGATAGATTTAAAATTATCGGGAGGAAAATATGATTGAGCAATCACAGTTTCGTAAGAAATTAGAAGAGCTGCTGGAACAGGCAGATGTACAGGATAAACGTTTGACAAATGAACAGATTAAAGAATTTTTTGCAGAGGATGGGCTGACAGAGGAACAGATGCTGTTAGTATATGATTTTTTGATGTCGCAGAAGATTGTTGTGTCAGGATATTATAAACAGCAAACAACAGAACAGATAGATGAGAACAAATTTTCAGATGAAGAAAAGCAGTATTTGGCGGAGTATACAGAAGATTTGAAAGCTATGAAGCAAGAGCAGGAGGGCGAGAGAGCAGAACTTTTAAAGAAGGCAGTTGCACAGGATGCGCTTGCAAAGAGCAGATTGATAGAGCTTTATCTTCCACAGGTAGTAGAGATTGCGAAAGAACTTCATGAGGAAGGAATTTGTCTTGGCGATTGTGTGCAGGAAGGAAATGTCAGTTTGATCTTAGCGTTAGATATGCTTCCGGAAGATGATGCAGATGCATTTATTCAGCAGGAAATCAGACAGGGAATTCTGGCGATGATGGAAGAGCATAAAGAATTAAAACGCCGTGATAAAAAGATGGAAAACCAGGTTAACAATCTGGATGAGACATTGCATAAAATGGCAGATGAAAAAGGCCGTGGAATTACGATGAGTGAGCTTGCAGAACATATGAAGATATCTGAGGATGAAATTTTGGATATCATTAAACTGGCAGGTGAAGAGATGTACGATAAGTTTAAAGAATATAAGGATAACTAACATGATATTTGATACACATGCACATTATGATGATAAACAATTTGATGAGGACAGAGACCAGATATTAAGTTCTATGCAGGAACAAGGCGTTGGAACAATCGTTGATGCAAGTGCTACGGTAGATTCCTGGGAGCGTGTACTCGAATTGACGAGAAGATACTCATTCGTATATGGGATGATTGGGGTACATCCGGATGAAGTGGGTGATTTGAATGAAGAGAATTTTGCACGGATGGAACAATTACTTCATGAAGAGAAAATCGTGGCAGTAGGAGAGATTGGACTGGATTATTATTGGGATAAAGAGCAGCATGAAATTCAGAAAGAATGGTTTATATGTCAACTACAGCTGGCGAGAAAGCTAAATATGCCGGTTAACATTCATAGCAGAGAAGCTGCTCAGGATACAATGGAGATTATGAAAGAACATGCAGCTGATATGAAGGCGATTATTCATTGTTATTCGTATTCAAAAGAGATGGCAGAAGAATACGTCAAAATGGGTTATCTGTTAGGTATTGGCGGCGTTGTGACATTTAAGAACGCAAAAAAGTTAAAGGAAGTTGTAAAAGCAGTACCATTGTCGCATATTGTTTTGGAAACAGATTGTCCATATCTTGCACCGGAACCGAATCGTGGAAAGAGAAATGCATCTTCGAATCTGATTTATGTGGCACAGACAATTGCACAGTTGAAAGGAACTACTACGGAAGAAGTGATTGCTGTGACAGAAGAGAATGCAAGAAAATTTTATGGCTTAGATAGATAAAAGTAAATCCTGTGAGAACTTAGATGTATAGAGCAGGGGATATAAAAGAGGAGAAATTTGATGAAAGAACCTACATTAGGGAATCCGCAAAATACAATTGCTGTATTACAAAAATATAATTTTTCATTTCAGAAAAAATTTGGACAGAATTTTTTGATTGATACACACGTATTAGATAAAATTATTGCTTCGGCAGAAATTACAAAGGATGATATGGTATTAGAGATTGGACCAGGGATTGGGACTATGACACAGTATCTGGCATGTGCAGCGGGGAAAGTAGTTGCAGTAGAGATTGATAAGACATTGATTCCGATTCTGGAAGATACATTGTCAGAATATGACAATGTTCAGATTATAAACCAGGATGTTTTGAAGGTGAATCTTGCAAAATTAGCAGAAGAGGAAAATGGCGGAAAGCCGATCAAAGTGGTAGCGAACCTGCCATATTATATTACAACACCGATTATTATGGGATTATTTGAGAATCATGTTCCCCTGAAGAGCATTACGGTTATGGTACAGAAGGAAGTAGCAGACCGTATGCAGGTCGGACCGGGAACAAAAGATTATGGAGCATTGTCGCTTGCAGTACAGTATTACGCAAAACCATATATAGTGGCAAATGTACCGCCAAACTGTTTTATGCCTCGTCCGAAAGTCGGGTCTGCGGTAATCCGTCTTGAGAGATATGAGGAACCACCGGTACAGGTTGCAGATGAAAAATTGATGTTCCGGATTATTCGTGCCTCATTTAATCAGAGACGAAAAACGCTTGTGAATGGTTTGAAAAACTCACCCGAAATTCAATTTAGCAAAGAAGAAATTGAAGCTGCAATTGAAACTCTTGGCAAGGGAGCAAGTGTGCGAGGTGAAGCTTTGACTCTAGAGGAATTCGCAAGATTGAGTAATATTTTATCGAGTGCAGAGCAATAAATATAAAAACTTTATAACCTGTTAGTGTAAAATTTAATATACAATTCATTGTATAATAGGTAAAGTTTTAGTATAATGAAATGAATACGACGTGAAGGAGGAGCAACAATGAGAGATGTAGACGACATTTTATTTAACAACACTCCTGCAATCCAGCAATTAGCACGTAAGTGTGAGGAGAATAATGCAATCGACAGAGACTTATATGAAAAGTATGAGGTAAAACGTGGATTGCGTGACTTGAATGGTAAAGGTGTATTAGCAGGACTGACAAATATATCAGATGTTTGTGCAAAGAAGATTGTGGACGGAGAAGAAGTGCCGTGTGCAGGTAATCTCTATTATCGCGGATATAACATCAAAGATTTGGTAAAAGGATTTTTGGATGCCAAGCATTCAGGATTTGAAGAGATCGCATATTTGCTCCTTTTTGGTGAATTGCCGAACGTGACAGAATTAAAAGATTTTCAGCAGATGTTAGCACAGCGCAGGATGCTTCCGCCGAACTTTGTTCGAGATGTAATTATGAAAGCACCGAGCAGAGATATGATGAATAATATTTCACGCTGTATTTTACAATTATATTCTTATGATGTGAAGGCAGACGATACAGATATTCCTAATGTTTTACGTCAGTGTCTGAATTTGATCGCACAGTTTCCGATGCTGATGGTATATGGGTATCATGCGTATAACTATCGAAGAGGTCAGGATTTATATATTTATGCACCAGATCCGTCATTATCAACTGCAGAGAATATTTTGATGATGCTTCGTGAAAATCGACAGTATACCGCACTGGAAGCAGAGATTCTGGATATGGCCCTGGTTCTGCATATGGACCATGGCGGTGGTAACAACTCAACGTTTACAACCCATGTGGTTACTTCTTCGGGAACAGATACATATTCTACTATTTCTGCAGCAATGGCTTCTTTAAAAGGACCAAAGCATGGCGGTGCGAATATTAAGGTAACGCAGATGTTTGAAGATATGAAGTTCTGTGTGAAAGATTGGACAGATGATGATGAGGTCAGAGGTTATCTGGAAGCGCTGCTGAATAAAGAAGTATTTGACCGCAAAGGACTGATTTATGGAATGGGACATGCGATTTATTCTGTATCAGACCCACGTGCTGAGATATTTAAGAAGTTTGTAAAAGAGCTTGCAATTGAAAAAGGCTGCGAGAAAGAGTATGCATTATACGAGAAAGTAGAGAAGATGGCACCGGAAGTAATTGCACAAAAACGTAAGATGTATAAGGGTGTTAATGCCAACGTTGATTTTTACAGTGGCCTGGTATATAGCATGTTAGATCTTCCACCAGCATTATATACACCAATTTTTGCAGCTGCACGTATCGTTGGATGGAGTGCACATCGTCTCGAAGAGCTGAAGAATGTAGATAAAATTATTCGACCGGCATACAAACCGCTTGCACCATATCGAGATTATATTAAATTAGATGACAGGTAGAGGTTAACATGAAAGATGAATTTTATTTTCCATCAAAAGATGGTAATACTGAAATCCATACAATTGAATGGAAACCAGAAGGGGAAATAAAAGCAGTACTGCAGATTTGTCATGGAATGATAGAATATGTAGATCGCTATGATGAATTCGCCCAGTTTTTAAGTGAACAAGGTATTTATGTAGTTGGTAACGATCATCTAGGACATGGTAAATCTGTTCAGAGTAAGCTAGAATATGGATATTTTCAAAAAGAATATGGCAATGCGTGTCTGCTTGCAGACATGCATATGCTTCGAACAAAGACTACAAAGAAATATCCGGATGTTCCATACTTTATGTTAGGACATAGTATGGGTTCAATCCTTTTGCGCCAATATATCCAGATGTACGGCAATGGACTTGCAGGTGCAATATTAATTGGAGTTGTTGCGGAACGTCCGATACCGGTATTGAATTTTGGAAAGGTATTGTGTAAAGGTATTGCAGTAGTAAAAGGCGACCATTATAGAAGTAAATTAGTTGAGGACATGGTAATCGGAACGTTTAATAAGAAATTCAAACATCCGAAGACAAGAGCTGACTGGGTTACCAGTGATGATGAGAAGCTCCAGGAATATGTCAATGATCCTCTTTGTTCTTTCCACTTTACAGTTAATGCATACGGCAATATGCTAGAAGGCATGACACGAATGGAAAAGAAAGAGAATGTATTTATGATTCCGAAACATCTTCCAATCCTTATGGCTGCAGGAGTAGAAGATCCGGCCGGAAAGTGCGGAAAGGGTGTCCGTAAGGTTTATGAAAAGTATAAAGAGTCAGGAATCAGGGATGTTACATTACAGTTGTATGCAGGAGACCGGCATGAGTTGTTAAATGAGACAGACCGAGATCAAGTTTATCAGGATATTCTGGCATGGATGGAAAATAGAATATAGGATTTGAGATATATACATAATATATACAACGCAAAACCCGCTAATCACAAGGACTAGCGGATTTTGGTGTTTTTATAGTTATCTAAAGGAATGAGGGATTATCGAACTGGTTTATATTGTGTTACAAAGTGTTGTAAAGCCCGGAATTACAGGCTTTTTTAAAATTGACTTACATATAAAGTGTTATATTTATTTATCCTGATTTGACCGAAATTTGCCCCGAGATTCTTTGTTTGGATTTGTTTGAAAATAGTTTGATAAAAATAAAATAGAATGAAATATTTGAAATAAACATAAAAAATATAGACAAAATAGGAAATAAGATATATTATTAAAGTAAACATTAGAAAAAACAGTACTGTCATTGAATGAGAGTAGGGGAAAAGACCCAGCTACTTGGGATGAGGTTTTGCTAGATGTTGCTGAAGTTTATGAAAACTACACGCTTGTTTCAACAAATCATCTTCAAGAATTTATTTCCTTTAATGAGCCGTATATAGAAAGTGTAACAGGACATTATGCATGTGCAGTTAGTGCATTATTAGCATGTGGTGCATATTATAATGCTGTTGATTATACAGATATTGCAGGTGATTATATGGATATTTGGGATTCAACAGGAACGACAGTTTCATCGGAGAGTGGAGGAATAACATATGGTTCAACAACTATTGGCAATATTGGACCTGGATTTGTGGACTTTTGTGCTGGAAAGAATGTTTCTGTAACACAAAATACTGACTATAGTCCCAATTATAATTTTTTCACTAATTGCATTGATAGAGGAGATATAGCAGTTGTCCATTGTGGTATAATTAGCAGTGATACTGGAGAACGTGCGGGGCATTCAATGGCAGCAGAGGGATATGCAACTTTGCGAGCATATAATTCTGGAAATACAGTACATACATTGATGGTATTTGATGGATGGGGGATACAGTACGTTATTTGAATTTTGATTTTGATAGTTGGACAGACATATCGGGGACTACATTTAATGGATAAGAAACGATTGATTTTGTTAATCATACTTTTGCTTGCAATAGTATTAATTGTGCTTGGCGTAAAAGGAAATGTTTTTAAGGAGAATCGTCAAAATATGGAGTTGCGTTCTAGTGGAGATGATAATTCTCATTGGTTTCATTTGAGTGGGGTTGTTGTAGAGAAAACTTTTGATACACTTTTAATAGAACTAAATGAGAAGGAAGAAAGTAGTCTATTTTTTGATACGACAAAAGTTAGTTTAGATTGTACTAAGTGTAAAGGTGATCTAGAACAAGTATCAGAAGGAAATGTTATTAAATTTTATTTTTTTAAGTATAATATTGATGGTGAAACGGTAAAAATTGAAAGAATAGTAAGATAAAAGTATAAGTAAGAGTTCTGCTATCAGAACATTATTATTAGTGAGGTAAAGGAACAAGGCGAAGCCGAGACGCCGTAGGGCAGTCCTTTACGGAACGGACACAGCCAATACCATCATGATACATAAGAGGACTTGAAAGGTCACAAACCTTGCAAGTCCTCTTGTTTATCTTATGGGTTACTTCTGTCGGATTGCATTTTCCGATAGACCGCTTCTTTCGTGGCTTCTCGGAAAAAGCTATCCTGTCTGGTATATGCCAGATGTTCATTCTGGATATAAGCGTCTGATTCGCAATCATATTCGTAAGGGATTACCTGTGCTGTTCCCTGTTTTTCATCAATTCCATAGATAATTACTTTGGAATCTCTCAATGCCAGTCCGAGTGTCAGAAAGCCGGAAGTGAAATAATTGTTGTTGTGTGGAGCGGTTATGCTTTTCAGTGCATGAAAGAAGTCTGCTACTTCCTCAGTCTGTCCATTCTCAAAAGCCGGAATGATATGTAAGGTGTTGTTTGCCTTATCTGCATATGCCCGGCAGACCAGAACGGAAGAATCCGCTTTTTGTATGATACCGTCAAAATAATCGCCGGAGTATGCAGTTGGCTGATAGAAAATGGCGGTTTCTTTTGTTGTAAGGTTATGATAAGTCAGAAAGCCGTTTACAAGCCGGACAATTTCGATATCATCCCCGTAGGTAAATCCGTTCTGCTCTAAAAGAGAATAGAAAGTTCTGGTAAATTCTTCCGGCAGTTCAATCCCCAGTTTTTCTGTGATAAGCATATCTACATATTCTTTAAATGAACCATACAGAAGTTCATTCAGCGTCATATTGCCCAACGTGGCAATCTGCTTCAAGCGTTTCTCATTGGGAAGATTCACACCCTTTTCCCAACTGTTTACAGAGCCTTTCGGGGCATTATCTATGATTTCCCCAAACTTCTGCATACTGTAACCGTATTTCTTGCGTATCTGTAAAATTCGTTTTCCTACTGCTTCTTTATTCACAAACATATGCACACCTCGTTTCTGTTTTCATCATAACACAAGATAAGGATAAATGTAAGGGTAAAATTATAATAAGTTATAAAAAGATATAGTTAAGCGTTTGAAATACAAAAATAAAAAGTAAGGGAAAAAGTAAAATAATTGTTGACAAGAAGAAAAAACAGGTCTATGATGAGGTTAAGAGGTAAGGAGAAAAGTAATGAAATAAATATAGACGTGGATATGAAAAGGACTTGTCACACTTACCAGACACTCATTCACCATGATTTCAAAAAAGGAGAAATGTAGCATGCAGATTACATTGACAAAAGAACAGGTCAGAGAAGCGTTCGGGGAACTCCGTTACATGGGAGCAGACTACTGCTATAAGTATGATAAGGAAACCCGGAAGAAAACCGAGGAAGTGGAAGCATTGAAACTTCACCTCGGAAGCATGAAACTTGGAAACAGCGTAGATATCCGTCTGGAAGCAACAGAACTTCCAAAGGTAGAGCCTTACACAGTGGTAGAACTAGAAGAAGCGGTATATGCCCCTTATGTGCAGAGAGGAAACTTCCCAGTATTGGTGGACAGAATCTCCTGCAAGGGTATCCGTGTTGTTACCGGAAAAGGAAACGTGTAGAGACTGTTCCCGGAAATTCTCTGCGGACTGCTCCGTACAGCGTGAAAGGAGCAAAGGGAGTAGAGGAAGTTCCGGGAACGTGGCGAAAGCCACGGCATACTACGAAAGGCAGGGATGATGATAACAGAGGTAATGAAAATTTCAGAACCCCTATACTAACAGGGGGGTAACTCGTCAGAAAGAAGATTTGACAGCACTGATTGACTGGTGTCAGATTACTGTCAAAGGTGTAGACGTGTTCATAATCATAGAAGATATCTTGCGGATTCCACTGAGTTTTATGGAACTGCATGGTAAGGAAAAAGGAATTGCTGGACACGAACTGATAGCAAGATTTGACAATATCAAGATTCTGAAACCGACAGGAAATGCACAGTATGAGGGATTTCAGATTCTTATGAGTGGTTCGGGGTGCAGGAATTATGAAAATTTCCTTATGATGAATAAGGAAACATGGTTTGATTTTCTGGAAAGAGTTTGCAGATACCCGGTGAATTTTCCGAGGATAGACTTGGCAATCGACGATACAAAGCCTTATCTGTCTATCCCGGAATTGATTCGTCTGAAAAACGAGGGGCTGATATCTAGTCAGTTGCGTGATACAGCAGAGAATCGTTCTGATAGACTGAAAGAGGATGAAATAGAAGCGCAGGGAAAAACACTATATCTCGGCAGTAAACACAGTGATTTTCGGATTACATTCTATGAAAAGGGATATGAACAGGCAGAAAAGTTCGGAAAAGAACTCAACCCGGACTGGAACAGATATGAACTTCGATTCCGGCACAAAAAAGCGGTCAGATTAGTAGAAGAACTTCTGAAAGACAGGGATGTGGCACGGATTGCGTTGTCTGTATTAAACGAGAAAGTGCGGTTTTTACAGAAGCCGGAAAACAGCACGGTTACAAGAAAACGGCTTTATCCTACTTATCCCCCGTGGGAAGAACTCATGCAGGATGTAGGGAAGATAAAGTTGACCATGAATCCAGAGAAAAAGACACTGGAACGAACATGGCAGTGGCTGAACGTAGCAGTTTCGCCCTCTTTAAAGCTAATGGATAAAATCGGAAAACTGGATAACAGAGATTATATCCGCCAGCTAATAGAACGGGGGCAGATGAACGAAGAACAACAACGCATATATGAGGACTATAAAAAATCTTTCCTTTTGAGGGAAGAAGAAAGGAGAATCTTTGACAGAACATACACAGAACACGATACAGACAAAGAAAGCCCTTACAGTGAATGAAGCGTCAGAGTATACGGGAATTGGAAGAAATAATCTGCGAAAGCTGATTACATGGCAGAAGATTCCGGTCATAAGGATTGGAAATAAGATTCTTATACGCTCTGAGGTTTTAGACCAGTTTTTGAAGAAAAACGAAGGGCATAATCTGAAAAATAAATATGAAGTAATTGCAGTATAAACACAAATAAGCATATAATACTGTCAGACCAGTTCTGATAGTCCTTGCACGGAAAGGAGCGTGCAGATTGGGCAAGGACTTAAAAGGAAATCCATTACCGCCGGGAATTATGCAGAGAAAAAGCGGAATTTACAGAGGGCGGTTTTATTACAAAGGAGAAACGTATACAAAAGATAATGCGGACTTAAAAAAGTTAGTTCAAGAAATGGAAGATTTACGCTATGAAGTCAAGCATGGGTTGAAAGGAAAGGGCGATAATATCACTCTGGATACATGGTTTGATATCTGGCTGAATACCCATAAGAAGCGGACTATCAAGGAGAGTACACAAGTACGTTATGATGATTTTTACAGACGTTACATAAAGAAGCAGATAGGAAAACAACGTGTGGCAGATTTTAATCCGATTATTTTGGAACGTCTGCTTCAGAATATGGCAGATGATGATTACAGCACAAAGACTATACGGGATGTGTATAATATTCTCAATGCTATGTTCAAATATGCAGTGCATAACAGGATTCTTACATTCAACCCATGTGCAGGAGTGGAAGTTCCCAAAACAAAGACAAAACAGATACGGGTACTGACTGTGAAAGAACAACGGGAAGTATTGGAACACGCAAAGGAGAGAATACACGAGAATCTCATACAGGTAGCACTCGGAACGGGAATGCGTGGCGGAGAACTGCTTGGGCTTACATGGGATGATGTAGATTTTCGGAAACGGGAAATTTCTGTAAATAAAACGTTGGTGTATATCAAAGATAAGGAAACAAAGAAGTATGTATTCAAGTACCAGACACCAAAGACAAAGAACAGTATACGGACGATTCCCATGCAGGACAGTGTGTATAAGGCTTTAAAACGTCAGTGGATTCAGTTGAAAGAAATGCAGTTGTCAGCTAGTGAATGGCAACCATTAGAGGGATTTGAAAATCTTGTGTTTGTTGGAAAGAACGGAAAACCGATTACAGAACACACCTTTCAAGTGACGTTAGACTGGATAGAAAAATCTATCAATAAGGAACGAAAAAAGCAGGCAGAGAAAAACAAGACAGTGTTTATACCGATTCCGCATTTTTATCCACATGCACTTCGTCATACTTTTGCAACGCGTTGTTTTGAAGCCGGGATTGACGCAAAGGTAGTACAAGGATTCCTCGGACATTATTCCATAGCAATCACACTGGATTTGTATACGCACGTCACAGATGATAAAGCAAAATCGGAAATGGATAAATTACAGAATTTGTATAAGGAAATCATATAATCAGAACAAGAATAAGAAAGAGAATAGAAAAGGTGCAACATTTCTTTAGAAAATTATTTGACCGAGATTTGACCGAAGCGGATTTTGCAACAAGTACAGAACAGCGAAAACCCGCTAACCACAAGGGCTAACGGGCTTCGTTGTTTTATAGTTATCTAAAGGAATGAGAGTAAAGTGTACATCGGGAAGTTACGCCCGATGTCTACTTTATGAGGGGGGAGATAGTTGTTTTATCAACTATCTGAGATTATTATATCCAGAAAATGTGTCTAAAATATGTTGAATCTATAAAAGAAATCGAAAAATTATAAACAACTTAGAAACTAAAGTCCGAAAAAGAATAATATGTGGGCAAACAAAAATCCGTTAACCACTATGGCTAACGGATTTCGTGTTTTCTATTTAACTAAAAGGAATGAGAGTAAAGTTTGATATCTTGAAATCTGTCCAAGATATCTTAACTTTATGAGGGGGAGATAGTTGCTGTATCAACTATCTGAGATTATTATATCCAGAAAATATGTCTAAAATATGTTAAAACTATAAAAGAAATCGAAAAAATATTATGAAAATATGAAATTTATCTCAGTCGGAGTCCAATCTCGACTGAGATAAACGCTCCGCGGGGATGCGCAGTGATTCTGATAGGAATATGTCAGCTCCGCTGACCAGAATCACGCGCCAAGTCTCACAGACGTTCGACTTGAAAGAAAAGCAGCAAAAATAGCATATGAATGGAACAGTGAATGGAACATTAATAAAATCATAAGATTTCCCCCAAACCTTTTTAATTTTTTCATTCTATCATGTATACTGTAAGGGAGGTGATGAAGAATGTACAACATCGTAGTATGTGATGATGATAAAGAAATCGTAGAGGCAATAGATATTTATTTGACTCAGGAAGGCTATCATATCTTGAAAGCATATGATGGCGAACAGGCATTAAAGCTGTTGGAGACAGAGGAAGTGCACTTGTTAATTTTGGATGTGATGATGCCAAAACTGGATGGAATCCGTGCAACATTAAAGATTCGTGAAAAACATAGTATTCCAATCATTATTTTATCGGCAAAATCAGAGGACGTAGATAAGATATTAGGATTAAATGTAGGTGCAGATGATTATGTGACGAAGCCGTTTAATCCGTTGGAATTAGTCGCACGTGTGAAATCACAGATTCGCAGGTATACCCAGTTTGGCGGGAATGCAAAAGAACAGAAGGATACCATTTATGAGACCGGTGGACTGCAGATGAACGATGATTTGAAACAGGTCACAGTAGATGGGGAATCTGTAAAACTGACACCGATTGAATACAATATTTTAAAATTATTAATGAAAAATCAGGGAAGAGTATTTTCAATTAACCAGATTTATGAATCAATATGGAATGAGGAGGCAATCGGAGCTGATAATACAGTGGCGGTACATATTCGTCATATCCGGGAAAAAATTGAGATCAATCCGAGAGAACCACGTTATCTAAAAGTAGTGTGGGGAGTCGGATATAAGATTGAAAAGCTGTAAATATAAAATGCAGCTTCCTAAATCAAGAGGTAAGGGTGTGATTATATGAAGAAATGGTATAAGAAACCGATTACAAAGGCGATATTGGTTTTTGTTGCGATTGTTACAGCAATATTGCTTGGAATCAGTGTTATTTTATTGGCAAGCTTGAATGGTGTAGTATATGATGCAAAGCTACGAGCAGAGAAAAAATATGAGAATGCAAATTCATTTGAGCAAACAATGTATCAGACGGCAATCTACGTGGCGGAGAGGATTCATATACAAGACGAATTCGAGACAGATGGCAAATATAATCCGGATAAGATTGTAGATATTACAGAGTATGCAAAAAGCAGAACGATATCCGGGGAGAATACTTCCGGAGTTGCATACAAGTTAGGTGAGCTGGCAGCATGGGGACAGGCAAAAGAAACGAGCAGTGAGGATGCGGATGATTATCGCATTATTGTCTGTAAGAAAAAAGATGGAAAATACTATTACTATTATTATAATGAATTCCAAAATTTGATCAATGATGCTAAACTCAAGGTTATTTTAAATGGAGCCCAGCTTCGACCGGAGGAAAATGCAGAGGAGAATAGTCAGCTGCAAACATTTTATGATAATTTGTCCTATAATTATGGCGTGGGAATGTCAAATTATTATGATACCATCCGAATTGAAGATGAAAAAGGAAATACTCTCTACACAGATTGTTGGCTATATGACGGTAACTGGGATTCTTCAATAGGAAAAGAAGAGGCTGCACCGATTGGTGCAAAAAATCTGTTAACACTCATTAATGAAAATGAAAAGTTAAATGGAAAGCTGAATAAGATATACAACGATTTGAGCAGTTCATTGGAGAATATTGCTTATGATGCAGAACAGTATGGCGAATATAAAGATTCCACAGATTTTTCGGAAGGAAATACAAATTTCAAGTATCTGCTTGTGGATCAGCAGGCGAAGAAAGTGTACACAAATAATAGTGCATGGACACAATATAGTGATGTAGATAAAAACATAGAAGAATTAAAAAAACAAGAGCATAGCAAGTATGTTGTAGTAAAGCCTAAGTTGGCAGATTTTGAATCGAACTTAAAAGATACAGATGCCAGAAAATGGAAAGAAGTCTTCCATATTTTAGAAGGAGACAATAAAGAATCCGATAATTATATTTTTGTGGCAACGGTCGATACAGATTTTCCAGTTCAGGACGTATTTTACACATATAATCAAAATTACCGGCAATATGCTCCATATATCAATATGGCAAGTGCATTTATTATAGTCGGCACAGCACTGTGTTTAATCATTATAGTCTGGCTGACAGCAGTAGCAGGGCGAAATTCAGAAGATGAAGAACTTCATTTGAATTCATTTGATTATTGGAAGAGCGAATTGGGAGCCGCACTTGTAATCGTGCCATGGATTTTTCTGACGATGTTTGTCGGAGAATGCTGGGAAGGAACCTATTACGATGCTGTGGGTTGGGGAAACACATCTCAACAGTATTATTATACATTTTCTTTGTCAGGAATGAATTATGTGCTCGTAACGATTTATATGGGACTGAGTATGGTATTGTTCCTTGCGGGATATCTTAGTCTGGTAAGAAGGATTAAGGGACGAATCCTCTGGAAAAATAGTATTTTATATTTCATTTTAAAATGGTGTATCAAAGTCTTGCGTGCAATTGTTAGGTTTTTCCGAGATTTTTGGAGAAATCGAAGTATTACCTGGCGGGCAGTTCTGGTATTTATCGGATTTGTATGTATTCACTGGCTCGGTATGAGCTCGGGTGTCGGAATGTTTATTTTCCTTATGTTCGTAGCGGAAATTGTAGGGTTATATTATATTGTGCGAAATGCAATTGCAAAGGATAAGGTACGAAAAGGAATTGAAAGAATTGCATCCGGAGATTTGGAATATCAGATACCGACAGAAAAACTAAAGGGCGAATATAAACATACTGCGGAGATGATAAATGATATAGGAAATGGATTGAATCGTGCAGTAGATGAAAAAATCAAAAGTGAAAGACTGAAGACGGATTTGATTACAAATGTGTCGCACGATATTAAAACACCTCTGACATCGATTATTAATTACGTAGATTTGTTAAAACGGGAAGACATTGATGATCCAAAGATTCAGGGATATTTGAAAGTCTTAGAGGAAAAGTCTCAGAGGTTAAAGACATTGACGGAGGATGTGGTAGAAGCATCAAAGGTGAGCAGTGGCAATATAAATCTGCAGATGATGGATGTCAATTTTGTGGAAATATTGAATCAGACAATCGGCGAAATCGAAGAGAAGATGTCGGCAAATGATTTGGAAGTGATTGCATCTGTTCCGGAATCCCCGGTTATTGTTCATGTAGATGGACGCAGGATGTGGCGCGTTTTGGAAAATATTTTCAATAATGCGGCAAAATATGCAATGCCGGGAACACGTGTATATGCCGATCTGCAAATAAAAGAAGAAGTGGCAGAATTTACATTGAAAAACATTTCCGCTCAGAAGCTGAATATTAAAGCAGAAGAGCTTACAGAACGATTTATCCGTGGAGATATTTCAAGAAGTACAGAAGGAAGCGGTCTCGGGCTTTCTATTGCAAGTACATTGACAGAGATGCAAGGTGGAATATTTGAAGTATATGTGGATGGTGATTTGTTTAAGGTGACGATCACATTACCACTTAAAGAAAGTCGATAAGAAGAAATAACAGAGAGTGGGTTTGTGACTTTTTACATTTTGTAAAAAAGCCATAAACTCACTCTCTTGTCGGTTGCCCCGAAAAAACTTCTGTGATAAAATAAACCCGATAGTAGAAAAATTATATTCGATAGAAAATTTGATTTTACTGTTTTCAGGTACTGTGAACAGTAACAATTTAAATATAGAAAGAGTAAATATGGAAAATATAAAAAAATTGTTATGTGAAACATTAAATATAGATTTTATACAGGCTATTTTGAGTAATCCACGTACAAAAGAGGGAATTATAAAAGTAAAAGTCAGACCGGTAATGATGAAAGACCGGTTATTTTTGCAATTAGAATCTTTTTCGAAGACACAAGCATTTCACGAAAATCTGGAGCCGGATGCAGCGGTTGAGAGAATTGTTGATTATATGAAAGAATTTAAACAAATGCAGATGGCAACCAAAGATACAGATTATACGGTACTTGTCAGCAAAAAGGGAAAGGTTACAATACAGAAAAGAGCTGTAAAAACAAGCAGGAACGTCAAAATACAGGCACATAATCGAAGCAAAAAATATATTTTACAGGAAGGTATGAAGGTACCATTTTTACAGGATCTTGGGGTTATGACACAAGATGGCAAGATTGTGAGAACACGATTTGATAAGTTCCGGCAGATAAATCGCTTTTTGGAATTTATTGAGGATATCCTGCCACAGCTGGATAAGGATAGAGAAATCACAATTCTGGACTTTGGATGTGGGAAATCTTATTTGACATTTGCAATGTATTATTATCTGCATGAATTGAAGCAATACGATATCCGCATCATCGGATTAGACTTGAAATCAGAGGTTATCGCACATTGTAATGCATTGAGCAAGGAATACGGATATGAAAAACTGACATTTTTAGAGGGCGATATTGCAGATTATGAGGGTGTCAATGAAGTTGATATGGTCGTGACACTGCATGCATGTGACACGGCAACAGATTATGCACTGGCAAAGGCTGTTGGCTGGAATGCAAAAGTCATACTTTCAGTTCCTTGTTGTCAGCATGAATTGAACAGCCAGATTGAAAATGAGGTTCTGGCTCCGATTATGAAATACGGATTACTAAAAGAACGATTTGCAGCACTTGTGACAGATGGTCTGAGAGCAGAATATCTGGAAAGTATGGGATATGATACACAGGTTCTGGAATTTATAGATATGGAACATACACCGAAGAATATTTTACTTCGAGCGGTGAAGTCAAAGGAGAAGCATATAAAGAAAGAAAAACAATGTAAAGAACAGATTCAGGCATGCGAAGAATTTTTGCATGCGTCACCGACATTGGGGAGACTGCTTAATTAGGCAGAGATGGACAGGTGAAGCCAAATGAAAACAAAATTTAAAATATAAGGGGTCAAAACTGAATATGAAGAAAAGAAAAAATTCAAGGAAATGGATGAAAATAGGAATTCTCATCCTGATATTTTTAGCAGCAGTACTTGTGAGCAGTCTGGTCATGAATAAGGGAACCGATGACCAGACGATTAGCTTAGGGGAGCCGACATTGCCGATGGTATCGGTCATTGTAGATGACAATGAGGTAAATGCATTGCCAGGGTACACTACGGAGATGAACATAACAGCAATGCGTGATACGATCACTCCGGTGGCAGCAACAAGGACATTACAGCTGAATCTTTATGGTTATGGAGAGCAGATCCAGAAAATTTCTTACGAGGCGTATTCGCTTGACGGAAAGGACTGTTATCTGAAAGAAAAGGTCGAAGAATGGAATGGTGGAAATTCGGATACGGAATCATCGCAAGTGACGTTAAACTTAAGTCGTGCAGTGGATGATTCAATTCAGGAGGCAGTTCTAAAAGTAACTTTAACGTTGGAAGATAAGGATGTTTATTATTACACAAGAATCGAGCAGAATTTCAATCGTTCAGCCAGAGAGTGTCTGAATTTTGCTAAAAGCATCCATGAGAAAACATTTGACAAACAATATGCAGAAGAATTGGAAGCTTATCTTGAGCCAAATGAAGAAAGTGATAATACAACATTGCAGACTGTGAATATTCATTCGAATATTTCACATCTACAGTGGGGAGACTTAAATCCGCAAGTGTCAACAGATGTGGACTGGAGCATCAAAGAATGTAATACAGTATATACATCTTTATTAGCAAGATATCAGGTGACATGTACCGGAGACAGCGGCGAAGTGGAAACTTACAATGTAAAAGAGTTTTTCCGTGTGCGTTGTAATGCAGGGCAGATGTATCTACTGGATTATTCAAGAACGATGAACCAGATATTCAACGGAAACAAGCAGGTGATAGATAAAGATGGAATTATGCTGGGCGTGACGAATTCAGATGTTGCCTATGCGACAAATAAAAAAGGAACTATTGTAGCATTTGTCCAGGAGAGAGATTTGTGGTTATATAATAAAAATACAGATGAATTATCACAAGTGTTTAGCTTTGCTAATATGGAAGGGCAGGATGAACGTTCCAGAAACGACCAGCACGCAGTACGTATCATTCAAATGGACAATAAGGGAAATATAACATTTGCCGTATATGGATATATGAATCGTGGAGAATATGAAGGACAGGTTGGTGTTGCAGTTTATTACTTTGATGATAATAAAAATGCCGTCCAGGAAAAGGCATTTATTCCGAGTACAAAGTCATTTGCAATTGCGGAAGACGAGCTTGGAAAGATGGTATATTTTAACGAAGGGCAACAGATGCTTTATGTACTCGCAGGCGGTACGCTTTATCAAGTGTCAATGGAAGATTATGAGCAGACCAAACTGGCAGAAGATCTGGACGAAGGACAGTATGTGGTATCCGAGGACGGACATTTGATCGCATATGAGAAAGATGGTTCGGTAAATACAGCTACAGAGGTAGAAGTGTTGAACCTGGCAAATGGAAAATCTTATACAGTGGAAGCAAATGAAGAAGAGGCTGTCCGTCCGCTTGGGTTTGTTGCAGGCGACTTTATTGTAGGAAGGATACGTGAATCGGATAAAGGGACTACGGTTACGGGGCAGGACATTTTGCCGATGTATCAGTTGGAAATCAGGGATTCTTCAAATCAGGTGTTGAAGACATATGCACAGGAAGGTGTATATATTTCCGATGTACTGGTAGATTCTAATATGGTAACGCTAAATCGTCTGACGAGAAATGAGAATACTTATACTACGGCAGCCCAGGATTATATTACGAGTAATGAAGAACGTAAAAAGAATAATATCACACTGGAGGTTACTTCATCGGACGTAAAAGAAAGACAGATGAGATTCACCTTTGCGGATGGAATTGAGGAAATGTCACCGAAGATATTAAGACCAAAGCAGGTTGTATCATCAAAGTCGATCACGATAGCGTTTGATGATGAGATACGTTCGGATAAATATTATGTTTATGGTATGGGCGAGCTGGTAGGAATTTATGATAAAGCCGCTTATGCAATCCAGAAAGCAGAGCAGGTTTCCGGTGTTGTGATTTCTTCGGAACAGGCTTATGTCTGGGAAAAAGGAAACCGAGATCTGGTGTACAGTACAGATGTAGGGGCATTTAAGAAAGCGGATGATCAGACTTCATTGGAGGCATGTACAAATTATATGGAGAAGTATGATGCAAAGCGAATGGATTTGACAGGATGTTCATTAAACCAGATTCTTTACATTATCAATAAAGGAAGACCGGTTATTGCTATGACAGATGCAAGTCACGCGATTCTGCTGGTTGGATATACGACAGACGATGTCACTTATATTGATCCGGACACAGGCGAAGGCAAGACGGTAGATACTGCGACAATGGAAGCAATGGTGGCAGGAAGCGGAAATACATTTATAGGATATGTAAAATAAGAAACACGAAAGAAGATAGTTGGAGTAAATAATGTGTTGAAAGCATTGCACTTTAGAAACGAGCAGTGCTATAATACTGATATTGTGTAACTGAAGATAGAAAAAGGAGTATTTTGATATGGATTTGATAACAGTAAAAGAGTTATTTAAGAACAGAGAAGAATATCTGGATAAGAAAGTAACAGTTGGTGGATGGATCAGAAGTATCCGTGATTCTAAAACATTTGGGTTTATCGTGGTAAATGATGGTTCATATTTTGAACCACTTCAGGTTGTGTATCATGACAAGATGGAGAATTTCCAGGAAATCTCAAAACAGAATGTCGGAGCTGCAATCGTAGTGACAGGAACATTAGTTGCAACACCACAGGCAAAACAGCCATTTGAGATCCAGGCAGACGAAATCACAGTAGAGGGTGCTTCAGCACCGGATTATCCACTGCAGAAAAAGCGTCACAGCTTTGAGTATCTTAGAACTATTTCGCATCTTCGTCCGAGAACAAATACATTCCAGGCAGTATTTCGTGTACGTTCTCTGGCAGCATATGCAATTCATCAGTTCTTCCAGGAGAGAGGATTTGTATATGTACACACTCCGTTGATCACAGGAAGTGACTGTGAAGGTGCAGGAGAGATGTTTAGAGTAACAACACTTGATATGGAAAATCTTCCGAAGAACGAAGACGGAACAGTAGATTACAGTCAGGATTTCTTTGGCAAAGAGACAAGCCTTACAGTAAGTGGTCAGCTTAACGGTGAGACTTATGCACAGGCTTTCCGTAACATTTATACATTTGGACCAACATTCAGAGCTGAGAATTCTAATACAACAAGACATGCTGCAGAGTTCTGGATGATCGAGCCAGAGATCGCATTCGCAGATTTGGAAGATGACATGGAGCTGGCAGAGGCTATGTTGAAATATGTTATCAATTATGTGATGGAACAGGCTCCGGAAGAGATGAACTTCTTCAACTCATTTGTAGATAAAGGACTGATCGAGCGTCTGAAGAACGTTGTAGAGTCTGATTTCGCAAGAGTAACATATACAGAAGCGGTAGAGATTCTTGAGAAGAATAACGATAAATTTGATTATAAAGTATCTTGGGGATGTGATCTGCAGACAGAACATGAACGTTATCTTACAGAAGAGGTTTATAAACGTCCTGTATTTGTTACAGATTATCCAAAGGAAATCAAAGCATTTTATATGAAACTGAATGAAGATGGTAAGACTGTAGCAGCAGTAGACTGTCTTGTACCGGGAATTGGTGAGATTATCGGAGGAAGCCAGAGAGAGGATGACTATGACAAGCTCCTTGGAAGAATGAAAGAGCTTGGGCTGGAAGAGAAGGACTATCAGTTCTATTTGGATCTTAGAAAATATGGTTCTACACGTCATGCAGGATTTGGTCTTGGATTTGAGCGTTGTGTAATGTATCTGACAGGTATGTCAAACATTCGTGACGTGATTCCATTCCCAAGAACAGTAAATAACTGCGAATTATAAGGCTAAGAGGAGAACAGAAATTATATGAAGATTACGTTACCTGGCAAAGTGACAGAGATTATTGAAAATTTACAGATGCATGGATATGAGGCATATGCGGTTGGAGGATGTGTGAGAGATTCAATTCTTGCAAAAGAACCTCAGGACTGGGATATCACTACGTCTGCAAAGCCGGAAGAAATAAAAGCACTTTTTCCGAGAACAGTAGATACTGGAATTGAACATGGAACGGTAACGGTTCTTATGGGGAAAGATATGTATGAAGTGACGACATATCGAATTGACGGAGTTTATGAAGACAGCCGTCATCCAAAGGAAGTAATCTTCACAAATAAGTTGGAAGAAGATTTGCGCCGTCGTGATTTTACGATCAATGCAATGGCATATAATGATGATGTTCGTCTGGTAGACGCATTTGGAGGAATGAAGGATCTGAATTATCATTTGATCCGTTGTGTAGGTGATCCGAAGGAACGTTTTGAAGAAGATGCTCTGCGAATCCTGCGTGCAGTGAGATTTTCCGCACAGTTGGATTTTGCAATTGAAGAACATACCGCAGATGCAATTCGTTCACAGGTGCTGTCATTGAAAAATATCAGTGCAGAAAGAATACAGGCAGAATTGATAAAGCTGCTTATGTCAGATCATCCGGAGCGTCTCAAGGATGCATACGAGTTGGGAATTACAAGAGTGATTCTTCCGGAATGGGACCGTATGGTCGGGGTGGAGCAGCACACACCGCATCATATGTATGATGTGGCAGAGCATACACTTCATGCGATCATGAATGTAAAGCAGGATAAGATACTGCGTCTGACGATGTTATTCCATGATATGGGAAAACCATTTGCAAAAACGACAGATGAAAACGGACAAGATCATTTTAAAGAGCACTCAATCGGCAGTGAGGAGAAAGCACGTTCCATCATGCAGCGCCTGAAGATGGATAATGATACGATCAAAAAAGTAACAAAACTGGTATGTTATCATGATTATCGTATTGAGGCGACAGGACCGAATGTACGACGTGCCATGAATCGTATAGGAGTAGAATTATTCCCATATTATCTGGCAGTTCGTATGGCTGATGTGAAAGCACAAAGCTCATATCAGCGACGTGCAAAGATTGAAAATATCATTGCAATGCGAGAGATTTATCAGGATACTTTGATCAAGGAGCATTGTGTGACACTCAGAGACCTTGCAGTTACGGGCAAGGATCTTATGGAGATTGGCATGAAGCCGGGAAGAGAACTTGGCAACATGTTGAATGAGCTATTGGAGTGGGTTATTGATGATCCACAATGTAATAAAAAAGAGCTGCTTTGCGAGTATGTAAAAGAAAGGCTTGGACTTTAAGAATACTTTGGCTGCCTCTTACATAGATTAAAAAGAGTTATGAATCGTGTAATGTAGGGGGCAGCAATGAGAGAAAGTGAATTAGAAATCTTAGAACAATATCCAATTGAGGCAGAAAGCACCCGTAAAATCAGGGGTGCGTTTTTTATCAACACGAAAGAGGGAACGATGCTGTTAAAAGAGACAAAAATCTCTGACAGACGTGCCCTCTTATTTTATACGCTATTATGTCAGCTTGAAGAGAGTGGCAAATATGTGGACACACCGATACTGAATTCGGAAAATAAATTGGTCAGTACCGCGAGAGATGGAAGCCGGTATCTGCTGAAAAAATGGTATGACGGGAGAGAGTGTGAGGTGCGGCGTGAAGCAGATGTGCTTATGGCAGCAGAAAATCTGGCACACTTGCACCTAGATATGAAATGGAGAGACATATGCAGTGTAGAGGAAAAACAAGAGATACGGCCGCCGGCGGGAAGGCATTTGAAAGAAGAAATGATATGTCATAACCGCGAATTGAAAAAGGTGAGGGCATTTGTGCGGAAACGCGTGAATAAAGGGACATTTGAAGCAATGTATTTAAAATCCTTTGAGCAAATGTATGAGACGGGAAAAGCGGTGGAGGAACGTCTTGCAAATTCCAAATATGATGAGCTTTATAAATCGAGTGTTGAAGAAGGTTTGTTAATCCATGGAGATTACAATTATCATAATGTGCTCTTGCTTCCTCAAAAGGTTGTGACAACCAATTTTGAACATTTTAGAAGAGACGTGCAGGTGTTGGATTTGTATTATTTTTTGCGGAAAGTTATGGAAAAATATCATTGGAGTGTTGTACTTGGAAATGAAATTTTAAGCCGGTATAACAGTGTGAGGACACTGCAGAAAGAAGAACTAGAATATATCGCGTTGAAAATAGCTTATCCGGAGAAATTTTGGAAAATCGTGAATGCTTATTATCATTCCAATAAGGCGTGGATGCCAGAGAAAAATGTCGAAAAACTTGAGCTTGCAGTAGCTCAAAATCAGGAAAAACTACGATTTTTAGAAGTGATATTTGACTTTCGGTTATAGGAGGTGGAAAAAACGGCAAAAACCACGTGTTTTCGCCGTTTTTTAAGCGTAGAATGCTTGACAAATAGTAGTGGAAATTGTATAACAGTATCTAAGGGCAAAGCCGAGAAACGGCGAAGAAGAGCCTTTACCCGGTTAGAATTAGAATTCTACTATAATAAAGAGGAGGAAATATTCATATGAACAAAACAGAATTAATCGCAGCAATCGCAGAAAGAGCAGAAATTTCTAAGAAAGATTCAGAAAAAGCAGTAAAGGCTTTTATCGATGTTGTTACTGAAGAACTGAAAAAAGAAGAGAAAGTTCAGTTAGTTGGATTTGGAACATTTGAAGTAAGCAAGAGAGCAGCAAGAACAGGTAAGAACCCACAGACAGGTGAGCCTATGACAATCAGCGCTTGCAACGCACCAAAATTCAAAGCTGGAAAAGCTCTGAAAGATGCTGTAAACTAAGACGAATAGATGAAAAGTAGGCATCGCAGGATGCCTTGTGAATAAAGGAGAAAGAGGCAGAGGGTTATATCCTCTGCCTTTCTTCTACTGAAAAAAGGATTAAAGAAAAGGAAAGATAAGATGAGATTAGATAAGTTTTTGAAGGTTTCCCGCTTGATCAAACGAAGAACAGTTGCGAATGAAGCCTGCGACGCGGGACGAGTTCTGGTGAACGGAGTTGTCGCAAAAGCTTCTGTAAAGGTAAAGGTCGGAGATATTATAGAAATCCAGTTTGGAACAAAGACAGTTAAAGTAGAAGTTTTGGATATTCAGGATACAACAAAGAAAGAAGAAGCAAAAGATTTGTTCCGTTATTTGTAAAAAATAAAAAGACATAAAATTTAAAACTCTTTCATATATATTTGAATGGAGATACTTTCAATCTCGAAAGGTTGAGAAACTCCTGACATATCCAGACATGGAAAACATGCTTTGGAGATATTGAGAGAGGGGGAGTTTGTGTGGAAGAAAGGCAGATTGCAAAGGCACACAAGCTGGTCATCAATAATCGAAAGACAAGTATGGTGACTGGTGTGCTTGACGTATTATCCTTTGATTTAAATGAAGTTGTGCTTGAGACCGAACAAGGTATGTTGCTGGTCAAAGGTACGGACCTGCATGTAAATAGGCTTAGCGTGGAAAAGGGAGAGATAGATATTGCCGGCAATATAGACAGTATTATTTATTCCGATACAAATCAAACAGGGCATCCAAATGAAAATTTGTTTACAAAATTATTTAAATAGGAAATGCCTATGATGCTTGGAATTAGAACAGAAGCTGTTATTTTTTTCTATGCGTGGCTGTCTGGCTGCATTTTATTTATTGTTTATCAAGTGTTGATCCAGATGAGAAAGTTAATACGACATTCAATTGTAATGATAAATTTGGAAGATTTTTTGTTCTGGATGGGAACCGGGGGTTATTTGTTTAGACAGATGTATCGCACAACGCATGGAACGATACGATGGTTTTTCCTTCTGGGAGTGATTTTGGGAAGTGTAAGTGCATGGCTTGTGAAACGAAAAGTTTTCTGATGTGTATCCTTCGTGCCAATCAGTGTAGTGATTGACACGGGAGTGAACGGTAATGTCAATGTAACAATTTATTAAGAAATATGTAAAAATTACTTGAAAATAAACATTAAACCAGATATTATAAAAACACAAGCAGAGGTATAGAAAAATAGAAGGGACGTAACATGTAGTTCGCAAAGTAAGGTGAGTGCAGTTATGAATAATAAAAAAGCAGGAAAGCAGGGCCATAAGAAAAAAAGAACGGCCCGTCCGCATATGAAAAGTGTACAGATAATCTGCGTAGGATTGGCAGTGTTAACATTAGTATTTGGCATAGGTTCCATCTCTATTTATTCAAAAAATCAAGACTATAAACAGCAGGAAGCTGAATTGGAAGCCCAGATAAAGAAAGAGGAAGAACGGTCAAAAGAGATAAAAGAATATCAGGATTATGTTAAGACTGATGATTACATAAGAGAAGTTGCGGAAGATAAACTGGGCTTAGTGGATCCGAATGAGATTCTTTTCAAGCAGACGAATTGAATATAGAAAAATAAAAACACGAACGAAAAACTCCGGAGAGAACTCCGGAGTTTTTTATTACATTAGGAAAATTTATCTCAGTCGGAGTCAAATCTCCGACTGAGATAAACGCTCTGCGAGGATGCGCTGCTGCGGCGTACAATGCAAATGTCGCAAGTGGCCGCCGCAGGAGCTTGAATGTGCAAAGCACATTCTTTTTGGAGGTGACATAATAAAATGGAAGAAGGACAGATGCTTCATACAAGCCCTTACGTGGCACAGATAGAAAAGTTTGCAGATTCACTTACACAATTGGCGAATACATTTTTGAAAATGGAAAACAAGAAAAAATCTTTTACAAATGATGAGATTGATGCGATGTTTGCTCAAGTGAAAGAGCATGTCTGCACAAAATGTGAAAAAAGAGATTGGTGCTGGGGAGAAAATTATGTACACACATGTCAGATGGGGTATGAAATATTATCGGCGGTAGATAATTATGGAGATGAAATGAATGTAGAAACGAAGCGCAAGCTGAAACAGTGCTGTATTCGTGCTCCGCGATTTCTAAGAGAAATGTTAGAGGCATTTCAAGCGGCCCGGCAGAACATGATGTGGACAAACAGGATGGCATTAAGCAGAGAGGGATGTGCGATCCAGATGGACACATTTGCCGAAATGATACGTCAGACCGCAAAGGAAATGGAGGATAGTATTTTCCATGATGAATGGTTGGAAAAAAGAATTATTGAGGCACTAAAGAAAAAAGGAGTCCGGGTGTTAAAAACTAATTTTTTTATGAATTCGGAAGGAAAATATGAAATCCATGTAACTGCAAGAGCAATGTATGAGCAATGTTTTACAGTCCGTGAGATTGTGAAAGAAATTTCGATTGCAGCCAGACGAAAACTAACTCCCGCAAAGGAACAGGCACAAATAATGGGTCGGGAATACATTACGGTAGTATGCATGGAAGGACCGGAATATTACACGTTGCAGGGAGTTGCAAAAGTCGGAAAAGGAAGCTGTGAAATATCAGGCGATAATTTTATGATGCTGGATCTTCCGGGAGGAAAGCAGGGAGTTGCATTGTCAGACGGAATGGGTTCGGGAGAGCGGGCATGCCGCGAGAGTACATTGGTGATTGAGTTATTGGAGGAGTTGCTTGAAGCAGGATTTCCTGAGAAAATGGCAATTCAGATGATTAACACAACACTGGTAATGGGACGGGAAGAGATACATTATTCTACAATAGATATGTGTGTGTTTGATTTGTATAGCGGCATATGTGAGTTTTTAAAAGCCGGCGCATCGTCGACATTTATTAAAAAGAAAGATAGCATCGAGCATTTGCGTTCAACTAGTCTGCCGATAGGGGTGGTTCATAAGCTGGACGTAGATCACGCAAAAAGACAATTAGAAGATGGTGATTTTGTGATTATGGTTACTGATGGAATTATGGATGCGCTGCCGGTAGGGGAGCAGGATGTGTTATTGGAAACGATTATAAAAGGAACTGCAATCATAAATCCGAAAGAAATGGCACAACACATTTTAAAACAGGTATTGAATTGGACAGGCAAGCCGCCGGAGGATGATATGACCGTATTGGTTATCGGAATTTGGAAATATTAAGGGATTGTTGCATTTTTCTGGGAGATTGAGTATAGTTTACTTATGAAACGAATAGAAAAATTTATCCAAAAATATCATATGCTCACCTGTGGCGATAGGGTGATTGCAGGTGTATCGGGAGGTGCAGATTCGGTATGCCTGTTTTTGATGCTCTTAGAATTGAGAAAAAAAATAGGGTTTGATTTAATCGCAGTGCATGTACATCATGGGCTTAGAGGAGAGGCAGCAGACCAAGATCAGCAATTTGTAGAAGCATTATGCGAGCAGCATCGAATCCCATTGGAAATTTTCCGTGTAAATCTGGAATCAATTGCGAAAAAGAGGAAACAATCTTTGGAGGAAGCCGGAAGAATGGTGAGGAGAGAAGCATTTGACAGTGTGTGCCAAAAATACGGAGGAAATAAAATTGCATTAGCACATCATCAAAATGATAATGCAGAGACACTGCTTTGGAATCTGTCACGAGGAACCGGGTTAGACGGACTGGGAGGAATCCGTCCGGTTAATGGGAAATTTATCCGTCCGCTGTTATGTATGAATAGAAAAGAGATTGAAGAATATCTTGCCAAGAGAAAGCAATCCTATTGTATTGATGAAACGAATGCAGAGACAGATTATACAAGAAATAAATTGCGGCATCTGGTACTTCCGATTTTAGAAGAACAGGTCAATTCGGCTGTAGTCCGGCATATGAATGAAACAATGGAGCAGATATGGGAGCTCCAGGAATATATGCAGGAACAAGTGGAGGCTGCATATCAAGAATGTGTACAGGAACATTTTGAAAAAGCATGTTGGATTCAGATTCAGCAAAAATCCTTTGAAACATTTCCGGAATTGATAAAGAAAATGGTAATCCGGAAAGGCATGGAACAAGTGGGGGGCAAAAAAAGAGATTTGAGCCACAAACATGTTGATGTGATGATGGAGTTAATGAATAAGCAAGTAGGACGGACACTGGATCTTCCTTATGAAATGCATGCAAAACGAAATTATGAAGGAATCCGGTTAGAGAAACAAAGAACATATTCGTTCGGGGAAGAAAAGAAAGCAGAAATCATGCAGGAATGCATGAGTGAATTGAACATTCCGGGTGAAACCATACTTGCAGACAGGAATCTCAAACTTCGATGTAAAATACTGGAAAAGCCTAAAAATCTTTCGATAAAGGATATACCACAAAAAATATACACGAAATGGTTTGATTATGGTATAATAAAGAGCAGTCTGTATATTAGAACAAGACAGGCGGGCGATACTATTGTAATTGATGAAAAAGGTCATCAAAAAAAACTAAAGAACTGGTTTGTAGATGAAAAAATCCCGAAAGAGGTAAGAGACAGTCAATTGTTGCTCGCAGAGAACAATGAGATTTTATGGGTTTTGGGACACCGGATGAGCCAGGCTTATCAGGTGAAGCAGTCAACTAAGTGGATTCTGCAAATTGAAGTAGAAACATACAAAAGTGATGGAGGAAAAGAAAATGGCAGAAACAATTCGTGAGTTAGTATCTGAAAAAGCTGTAGACGAGAGAATCGTAGAATTGGGAAAACAGATTAGTAAAGATTATGAAGGAAAGCAGGTACATTTGATCTGCGTACTGAAAGGCGGAGTTTTCTTCATGTGTGAATTAGCAAAGAGAATTTCTGTGCCTGTATCAATGGATTTTATGAGTGTCAGCAGTTATGGTGATGACACAAAATCCAGCGGAGTTGTAAAAATCGTGAAAGATCTGGATGAAGCAATTGAAGGAAAAGATGTGTTAATCGTAGAGGATATCATTGATTCCGGACGTACATTGTACTATCTGATTGATATTTTGAAGAAGAGAAATCCAAAAAGCGTTCATTTGTGTACATTATTAGACAAACCGGAACGTCGCGTGAAAGACGTGAAAGTAGATTATGTTGGATTTAATATTCCAGATGAGTTCGTAGTAGGATATGGTCTGGACTACGCACAGAAATATAGAAACCTGCCTTTCATCGGAGTAGTGGAAGGTCTGGAGTAGAGAGGAGCATATTAAATTGAATAATGACAGCAAGAAGTATAAAGGCACTGGCGCAACATTCTTTGTAGTCATCATAGCAGTGCTTTTTGCACTTTGGTTTGCAAGCCGGATCCAGGCTCAGGGGCAGGAAGTGACTTACACAAGATTTGTACAGGAAGTCCAGGATAGCAACATCAGTGACGTAACAATTAACCAGAACCGGACTGTACCAACCGGCTCAGTGTCATTTGTGTTAAAGAATAGTGGCTCAGCAGGGAAAGTGAATGTATCAGATGTGAATAAGGTGCAGGATCTTCTCAGTAAATATGATATAGATTATAAGATGCCGGATGTAGCGGAAGCAGGAATTTTTGAGACAACAGTATTGCCGGTTATGTTGACGGCATTAATTGTGATGTTCTTGTTTATGTTAATGAACAGACAGGCAGGAGGCGGTTCGAACGCAAAAGCCATGAATTTTGGGAAGAGTCGTGCGAAGATGAGTGCTCCTGGTGAAAAGAAAGTAACATTTGAAGATGTTGCCGGATTAAAAGAGGAAAAAGAAGAACTTGAAGAAATCGTAGATTTCCTGAAAGATCCAAAAAAATATGTTCAAGTCGGAGCAAGAATTCCGAAAGGTGTATTGCTTGAGGGACCTCCGGGAACAGGTAAGACATTGTTGGCAAAAGCTGTTGCGGGAGAAGCCGGAGTACCATTCTTTACAATTTCAGGTTCTGATTTTGTGGAGATGTTTGTCGGTGTCGGTGCATCACGTGTGCGAGATTTGTTTCAGGATGCAAAGAAAAATGCACCATGTATCATTTTCATCGACGAGATAGATGCAGTGGCAAGACGACGTGGAAGTGGTCTCGGTGGCGGTCACGATGAGAGAGAACAGACACTGAACCAGATGCTTGTAGAGATGGATGGTTTCGGAGTTAATGAAGGAATCATCGTAATGGCTGCAACGAACAGAAAAGATATTCTGGATCCTGCAATCCTTCGTCCGGGAAGATTTGACAGAGATGTTATTGTTGGTCGTCCGGATGTCAGGGGCCGTGAAGAGATTCTTAAAGTTCATGCAAGAAATAAGCCACTTGGAGATGACGTGGATTTGAAACAGATTGCCCAGACAACAGCAGGATTTACCGGAGCAGACCTGGAAAATCTGTTAAATGAAGCTGCAATTCTCGCAGCAAAGCAAAACCGTATGTATATTCAACAGGCTGATATTCGTCATGCATTTGTAAAAGTCGGTATCGGACCTGAGAAGAAGAGTCGTATTGTATCTGAGAAGGAACGCAGGATCACAGCGTACCATGAAGCAGGTCATGCAATTCTCTTCCATGTGCTGCCGGATGTAGGACCTGTATACAGCGTATCTATCGTACCGACAGGTGGTGCAGGTGGTTACACAATGCCACTTCCGGAAAAAGATGATATGTTCAATACAAAAGGACATATGTTACAGGAAATTATCGTATCACTGGGTGGTCGTGTAGCAGAAGAACAGATATTTGATGATATCACAACAGGTGCATCCCAGGATATTAAACAGGCGACTGCAATTGCAAAATCAATGATCACGAAATTCGGTATGTCAGAAAAGCTTGGTCTGATTAATTATGATAATGACAGTGACGAAGTATTTATCGGAAGAGATTTCGGTCATGCTTCATCAAGGGGATATGGTGAGAAGGTTGCAGCAACAATTGATGAAGAAGTAAAACGCATTATAGATGACTGTTATGAAAAAGCGAAAGCTCTGTTAGACGAATACCATCCAGTATTGGAGTCCTGTGCTCAGTTACTGTTAGAAAAAGAAAAGCTTACAAGAAGTGAGTTTGAAGCACTTTTTGAAAAATAATGTGTACAGTAGTTGAGAGGAGTTAGAGTTATGAGAAGAGACGCTTTGTTCTGTGATGGGACTTCGTCTTATGTGATGCCTGCCGAACCAAAGGCAGGAGAAACTGTTACACTACGGTTTCGAACAGCAGAAAATGATGTCGCAGATGTGATTCTGCTCGTTGGTGAAGAAAAAGCCAGATATACGATGCAGAAGGTAGATAGTATAGAAAATTTTGATTTTTGGGAAATACAGTGGACACTGGATGAGGCTCCATTGGTTTACTGTTTTGAAATCCAGCGTGGCGGAGAAATCTGTTATTATAATCGCTGCGGGGTATCAGATCGTATTGTCGATTACTATGATTTCAAGATCGTACCTGGATTTTCCACACCAGATTGGGCAAAAGGTGCAGTAATGTACCAGATTTTTGTGGATCGTTTTTATAATGGTGATCCGCAAAATGATGTGGAAGACAGGGAATATATTTATATCGGAGCACCATGTGAGCAGGTCAAAGATTGGGGCTCTATGCCGGCAACACCGGATATCCGCCGGTTCTACGGTGGAGATTTGCAGGGAGTTATGGATAAATTAGATTATCTTCAGGATTTGGGAATTGAAGTAATCTATTTCAATCCATTGTTTGTATCTCCATCAAACCATAAATATGATATTCAGGATTATGATTACATTGATCCACATTACGGAAAGATTGTTAAAGATGGCGGAGAGGTTCTGGCAGAAGGGGATATGGACAATACCCATGCTACGAAATATCAGATCCGCACAGGCGATAAAGAAAATCTGGAAGCCAGCAATGCATTGTTTGCAAAATTGGTAGATGAAATGCATAAGCGAGGCATGCGAGTGATACTGGACGGTGTGTTCAATCATTGTGGTTCTTTCAATAAATGGATGGACCGAGAGAGAATTTATGAGCAGCAGCCGGCTTATCATGATAAACAGGGTGCTTTTGTAAGTTCTCAGAGTCCGTATCGCAGCTTCTTCCATTTCTTTAAGGAAGAGGAAAGCGCATGGCCATATAATTATAATTATGATGGCTGGTGGGGGCATGACACACTTCCAAAATTAAATTACGAAGATTCACCAAAACTAGTGCAATATATTATGGATATCGGTAAAAAATGGGTATCTCCGCCGTATAATATTGACGGATGGCGTCTGGATGTTGCGGCAGACCTTGGATATTCCAATGAATATAATCACATGTTCTGGAAAGAATTCCGTAAACAGGTGAAGAATGTGAATCCGGATGTATTGATTCTTGCAGAGCATTATGGAGATCCGGGAGAATGGCTTCAGGGGGATCAGTGGGACAGCGTTATGAACTATGATGCATTTATGGAGCCACTGACCTGGTTTTTGACTGGTATGGAGAAGCACAGTAATGAGCGCCGTACTGATCTGTGGGGTAATGCAGAGATATTTGTGAATTCAATGAAGCATTTTATGGCATGCATGCTGACACCATCTTTGCAGGTTGCAATGAACGAATTATCCAACCATGACCATTCCAGATTTCTCACAAGAACAAATCATATTGCCGGTCGAGTAGAACAGCTTGGATATAAGGCCGCAGAAGAAGGAATTAATGAGGCTGTATTCTGTGAGGCAGTCGCAGTACAGATGACCTGGGTTGGAGCACCAACCGTCTATTATGGAGATGAGGTTGGAGTTGTCGGATTTACAGATCCGGATAATCGCCGTACATTCCCATGGGGAAATGAAAATCAACGATTATTGAATTTTCATAAAGAGATGATCCGCATTCACAAAGAACAGGAAATCCTTAAAACAGGTTCGATCAAGATGCTTACCTGGGCAAATAACGTGTTGGCATATGGACGTTTTCAGGATGATGAGCAGATTGTTGTAATCTTGAACAACAGCAAGGAACTAAAAGAAATAACAGTCCCGGTGTGGCTTGCAGAAGTGCCACAAAATAGCCGTATGTATCGTTTGATGTATACATATGAAGAAGGATTTACAACAGAGTATGATGAATATATTGTGCAGGACGGAGAAGTTGTTGTAAACATGGGACGACATTCCGTACTGATTTTAAAAACATTGAAAGAATAAAGGAGAGAGCACGATGGCAGATAAACAGAAATATTATATCACAACAGCGATTGCCTATACATCTGGCAAACCGCATATTGGAAACACATATGAGATCGTACTTGCAGATGCAATTGCAAGATATAAAAGAAGTCAGGGATACGATGTGTTTTTCCAGACAGGAACTGATGAACATGGACAGAAGATTGAACTGAAGGCAGAAGAAGCCGGAATTTCACCAAAGGAATTTGTAGATAACGTATCCGGTGAGATTAAGAGAATCTGGGATTTGATGGATACATCTTATGATAAATTTATCCGTACAACAGATGAAGACCATGAGAAGCAGGTACAGAAAATCTTCAAAAAACTGTATGATCAGGGAGATATCTACAAAGGACATTATGAAGGTATGTACTGTACACCATGTGAGTCATTCTTTACAGAGTCACAGCTTGTAGATGGAAAATGTCCAGACTGCGGACGTCCGGTTCAGCCTGCAAAAGAAGAAGCATATTTCTTTAAAATGAGCAAATATGCAGACAGACTGATCGAGCACATTAATACACACCCAGAATTTATTCAGCCGGTATCTCGTAAAAATGAGATGATGAATAACTTCCTTCTTCCGGGACTTCAAGATTTGTGTGTGTCAAGAACTTCCTTTAAATGGGGAATCCCGGTAGAGTTTGATCCAAAACATGTTGTATATGTATGGCTGGATGCTTTGACAAACTATATCACAGGAATCGGATATGACTGTGATGGAGAAAGCACAGAACAGTTTAAAAAAGACTGGCCGGCAGACTTACATCTGATCGGTAAAGATATCATCCGTTTCCATACAATTTACTGGCCAATCTTCTTGATGGCACTTGATCTTCCACTTCCAAAACAGGTATTTGGTCACCCATGGCTGCTTCAGGGAGATGGCAAGATGAGTAAATCGAAAGGAAATGTACTTTACGCTGATGAACTGGTAGATTTCTTTGGCGTAGATGCAGTTCGTTACTTTGTACTTCATGAGATGCCATTTGAGAATGACGGAGTTATTTCATGGGAACTGATGGTAGAGCGTATGAATTCAGATTTGGCAAATACACTTGGAAATCTGGTAAACCGTACAGTATCTATGACAAACAAATACTTCGGCGGTTCTGTAACAGATAAGGGAGTATCTGGAGATGTAGATGCAGATCTGAAAGCAGTTATGGAAGCAACACCTAAAGCCGTAGAAGCAAAAATGAATGAGCTTCGCGTAGCAGATGCAATTACAGAAATCTTCAATCTGTTTAAACGTTGTAATAAATATATTGATGAAACAATGCCTTGGGTACTTGCAAAAGATGAAGCACAGAAAGATCGTCTTGAAACAGTTCTGTGGAATCTGATTCAAGGAATTTCAGCAGGAGCAGAACTTCTGGAGTCTTTCATGCCTTCTACAAGCAAGAAAATTTTAGAGCAGCTTGGAAATGGTAATGTAACAGACAAGCCGGAGATTTTATTCCAGAGACTGGATTTAGAAGAGGTTATGAAGAAGGTTGCAGAACTTCACCCACCGGTTGAAGAAGAAAAAGAAGAAGAGGCAGTTATTGATATCGAAGCAAAACCAGAGATTACATTTGATGATTTCGGAGCAATGCAGTTTCAGGTTGGCGAGATCATCGCGTGTGAAGAGGTGAAAAAATCAAGAAAACTGCTTTGTTCACAGGTTAAGATCGGAAGCGAAGTAAAACAGATCGTTTCAGGAATCAAAGGACATTATTCAGCAGAAGAAATGGTTGGCAAGAAAGTTATGGTTCTTGTAAATCTGAAACCTGCAAAACTGGCAGGCGTACTGTCAGAAGGAATGCTTCTGTGTGCAGAAGATGCAGAAGGCAATCTGGCACTTATGGTACCGGAGAAAGAGATGCCGGCAGGAGCAGAAATCTGCTAGGTAGTTAAAAATGACGGAGGTGGAAATCATGAGTACAATAGAATCCAATGTTCCGAATAATCTCTTTGTGTTAAAACATAAAGATCTGGATGTGGCTATGGTTGCAATTGATTTGACCTCCGGAAAGATAGAACACGTGTTGGCTACGTATTTGCCAAAAGAATTACCAGTTGGCTGTAGTGAAGATAGTCCAAATAGCATATTATCTTGGTGGGAATCAAGAGCAATCCCGGATTCGAGAAGAGGAATACAGCAGGCGTTAAATTTTCTGCATGAGGAGTCCAATCTGTCCTTGATGTTATCGGGGTATGGATTAAGCCTTACAGACCATTATTGGATGCAGCCATTAGGGAAAGAACTATATTGGAAAAATTTGAATTTTTATGAAAATACATTCTCAGACGAATTGGGATTGCTTTTGACTGATTCGGAGAAAATAGATATAAATGCCAACATTTCAAAATTCTCCCCATCCTCTTCGGTTACGGGAGAAATGAAAAAAAAGTGGATTATAAAAAATGATATCCGATACCTGATGAAATTAAGTGCAAATGATTATGCACAACAGGCGGTAAACGAAGTAATTGCGACTACTCTACATAAACAGTCAGGGTGGAAGAATTATGTTACGTATGAAGTTGAGACAACAAAAATAGAAGGTAAAGAAATCCCTTGTTCGTTAAATCCGTTGTTTACTTCAACCAGATATGAGTTTGTATCAGCATATCAATTGATAAAAAACTATAAAATACCGAATGAACTGTCTTCGTATGAGGCGATTATTGAACAGGCAGTAAAATTAGGAATGAACGAAAATGAAGTGCGGAATCAATTGGAATATACAATTATGACAGACTTCATTTTGACAAATGTAGACCGACATTTTAATAATTTTGGATTTTTATATGATTCAGAAGTTGGTAAGCTGGTTGCAATGGCTCCGATTTTTGATACAGGAAATTCATTATTTTATGCTACAGATATCATTCCTCAAAAAGAAAATCTGTTAGATATTCGTGTGAATTCATTTTGCAAGAGGGAAGCAGATATGCTTCGATATGTGAAAAATAATAAATGCCTGAATTTAGATAAATTAGATGGTTTTCCAGATAAAGTACAGAGTTTGTTACTGACATATACGGATACGCCGGAAAAAAGAGCAGAAGAGATCAAACAAACAGTTGTGCAGAAAATAGAATATCTGAAATTGTTTCAGCAGGGAAAGAAAATCTGGAAAAAGGAAAAATACTGGTAGGGTGATTATATGCAGGAGGCACAGGTTACAAGAGATGGAAATATCCTTACAATAGGAAAAGATATACAGTTAATTGTGAATTTGGATAATCAGCAAAATTATGTGAAGTATGATTCCAGAAAAGTTCCATATCAGCGGGAGATTGTATTTGGGAAAGATCTTCTGGAGGGTAAGCGACAAAATGTATTTCGTACGGCAATTAATTACTATTATGAACAGGCATGCAGATTTGTAGAAGGATTGCAAATAGCTGAAAACTATCGAAAGACAATAAATACGACGGCAAGAGAAATAAAGTAGAATAAAAAAATAAGATATAAAATGAGAATGCAGGAAACTGTATTCTCATTTTTCAATTTATAAGAGTTTGGTATATGTTTCGCAGTTTAAAAAATAGAAAGATTATTTTGTATAAAATGAAATATGAATGTGTAAAATACCTGTAAAGATTTGTACAACATCTGTCTTGTCAGATGTAAAGGCGGATGCTATAATGACAACAATATGCGTGACTGCTTAGCAGAGATAAGGTAAGCAGCAATAAATGTGCAGAGAAATGAATCAAACCAAGATGGAAATTTGTACAATAAATTCAGCATATTAGAAAGAGGTTTCGTAATGAGAATAGATGCAGATGTTGTAATCGTAGGAACAGGAGTTGCAGGATTGTTCAGTGCGTTGAATCTGCCAAGAGATAAAAAAATAGTTATGATCACAAAGGCAGATCTGGAGAGTAGTGATTCTTTTTTAGCACAGGGAGGAATTTGTGTACTCCATGATAAGGATGACTATTACAGTTACTTTGAAGATACAATGAAGGCAGGACATTATGAGAATCGTAAAGAATCTGTTGATATTATGATTCGAAGCTCTCGCCAAATCATTGAAGAACTGGTACAATATGGTGTAGACTTTGAACGCCTGGAAGGCGGAGAGTTTGCATACACAAGAGAAGGAGCACATTCCAAGCCACGTATTCTGTTTCATGAGGATGTGACAGGAAAAGAGATTACGAGCAAATTACTTGCACAGGTGAAAAAGCTGGATAATGTAACAATATATGAATATACGACTATGACAGACATATTGGTAGAAGATGGTGAATGCAAAGGAATCATAGCAGAGAAAGCCGGAGATTTAATTGAAATCTATGCACCGGATACAATCTGGGCAAGTGGTGGAATCGGCGGATTATATAAACATTCTACAAATTTCCCACATCTTACAGGAGACGCACTGGAAATATCCAAAAAGCATGGAATCCGTCTGGAACATTTGGATTATGTACAGATTCATCCGACTACATTATATTCCAAAAAGCCGGGAAGAAGATTTTTGATTTCCGAATCTGTACGAGGTGAAGGTGCTATATTATATAACAAGAATATGGAGCGGTTTGTAAATGAATTGCTTCCTCGAGACGTAGTGACAAAGGCAATTCATGAACAAATGCAGAAAGATGGAACAGATTATGTCTGGTTATCAATGGAGCACATCGATAAAGAGACAATTCTGAATCATTTTCCAAATATTTATCAGCATTGTCTGGAAGAAGGATACGATGTTACAAAAGAATGTATCCCTGTTGTTCCGGCACAGCATTACTTTATGGGCGGTGTATGGGTTGATTCAGACAGCAGAACATCCATGCCACATTTGTATGCAGTTGGAGAGACAAGCTGTAATGGAGTTCATGGGGCGAATCGTCTCGCAAGCAATTCTTTGTTAGAAAGCCTTGTATTTGCGCAGAGAGCAGCAACGAAGATTTGCGGTGGAGAAAATCCATTTACACCATACGTGGAAGCAGAAGAATCCGAGGACGAAAAAATCAGAGCGTAAAAGTTGATGAAGTTTTAGATTGTAAAATCAAAGAAAAATTATGTATAGAATGGAGAAACGACATGAATAAGATTACAACAACATTACAGGTAGATCAGTTGATTCTGGAGGCATTACGTGAGGATATATCAAGTGAGGATGTGACAACAAATGCTGTTATGAGAGAGGCTGTAGACGGAGAAGTGGATTTAATCTGCAAGCAGGACGGCGTGATTGCGGGATTAGATGTTTTTAAACGAGTATTTGAGCTTCTCGATGATAAAGTGAGAGTTGAATTCTATTGCAAAGATGGAGACGAAGTGAAAAACAAACAGCTGATGGGAAAAGTATATGGAGATATTCGTGTGCTTCTGTCAGGTGAACGTGTTGCATTGAATTATCTGCAGAGAATGAGCGGAATTGCAACGTATACCCATTCTGTAGCAGACTTGCTCAAAGGAAGCAAAACAAAATTGCTGGATACAAGAAAAACAACACCGAATATGCGTATTTTTGAAAAATATGCAGTTCGTGTAGGTGGCGGATACAATCACCGTTACAATTTGTCTGACGGCGTACTTTTAAAAGATAATCATATCGGGGCGGCCGGAAGTGTTACAAAAGCAGTAGAGATGGCTAAAGAATACGCACCATTTGTACGTAAGATTGAAATAGAAGTAGAGAATCTTGATATGGTAAAAGAGGCTGTCGAAGCCGGTGCAGATATCATTATGTTAGACAACATGTCAACAGAAGAAATGCAGGAAGCAATCAAGATCATTGACGGAAGAGCGGAGACAGAGTGTTCTGGAAACGTGACAAAAGAAAACATTGGTCGTTTGACAGCACTTGGAGTAGATTATATTTCCAGCGGTGCACTGACACACTCAGCACCAATTATGGATATTTCGCTGAAAAATCTTCATGCTGTAAATAAGTAGAAAGTGTCTTGGAGGGTGTTATGAGCGGAACAGAGCGTAGAAATCAAATTGTTGAACGGATCAAGAAGAATGCTGTACCGGTATCGGGAACTATGCTTGCAAAAGAATTTGAAGTAAGCAGACAGGTCATTGTACAGGATATCGCACTTATCCGGGCAGCAGGATATGATATTATATCAACCCATAGAGGATATCTTTTAAATGAGCCGATCAGTGTAAACAGGGTATTTAAGGTGCAGCATACAGATGAACAGACAGAAGAAGAACTGTATTCCATTGTAGATCTTGGTGGGACTGTGGCAAATGTGATAGTGAATCATAAAGTATATGGACAAATGGAAGCTGAACTGAATATTAATTCCAGAAAAAAGGCAAAAGATTTTATTGGTGATATAAAAAGCGGTAAGTCAAGTCCATTGAAAAATATTACATCAAATTATCATTATCATAAAGTTGTGGCAGACAGTGAAGAAACATTAGATATGATTGAAGAAGCATTACAGGAAAAAGGTTTTTTAGTTACTGCTAATTAAAAAGCAAAAACAGATGTGTGAAAAAGCACATCTGTTTTTGCTTTTTTTAAGAAAATGTGATATTGTATTTAAGAATATGTAAAATTATTTGGTTGAAGGATAAATTTATATAATACAACCGAGTTTGATGTGAGTACAAGAAAGAGGATGAAATAATGAAGTACGTATCAGGAGATATTTGCTACATATTAGAAGATAATAAATATGCAACAAAAGTCAAAGTGATGGGCCGTCATGGGGATGAATGTATTGTTCAGCGGATTGGTGCCTGTGGGGCGTTAAGATTTAAAGATCACGAGCTGTTTGGAACAGAGGAGGCTGCATTGGAAAGCAGAGAGACTACATTTGCGAAGGTGAGTCCGCAGTTGTCTATGTTTCCGGAGGGGGATAATATACCGAGTATAAAGATTGGGTAAGAAAGGGAAAGATAGGGAAGAATTCAGAAGATGAAAGTGGAGATTCGAGAAAAGGTAAAGAAAATATTATTAATAATCGGAGCTGTTTTAGGGGCATTACTATCGACTATAGGAACATTGTTATATTTTAGTATTAAATGGATGTTTAAAACATGGACAAATCTAACAATGGATGAATTAGTATACCATATGACAGCTCCATTAGAGGGAACAAATGATGGAATGATTCAGGAATATCTGGATGTATGTGCAGTACCGGCTATTTTGATGTTGTTATTAGTCGTAATTTTATTTATTGCATGGAGAACAAAAAAACGTTGGTATGTTGTTATGGGGGCATCTATCATTGTTCCGATAATTGTAAGTGGAGTTTCAGTGCATGGAGCATGGAATGAATTAGATGTTGGAAGTTTTGTGGATGGACAAAGCACATATTCATCGTTTATTGATGATAATTATGTTGACCCGGCCGATGTAGCATTGACATTTCCAGAGCAAAAGAGAAATTTAATTTATATCTTCTTAGAATCAATGGAAATGACATATGCAGACAAAGAAAATGGTGGTGCATTTGATAAGAACGTAATTCCGGAACTTACAGAGTTAGCACAGGAAAACGAAGATTTTTCCGGGGAAGATAAAGAACTGAATGGTGGTTATGCAATGACAGGCGCAACCTGGACAATGGGTGCTATGTTTGCACATACGTCAGGTATACCATTGAGTATTTCCATTGATGGAAATGATATGAATACACAGGAACATTTTTTTGCAGGAGCAGTTACTTTAGGTGATATTCTGGAGAGCGCAGGGTATTGCCAGAATCTTATGATTGGTTCAGATGCAACCTTTGGAGGAAGAAGATTATATTTTACAGAGCATGGAAATTATAATATTTATGATTATAACTATGCAAGTGAAAATGGTCTGATTCCACCGGATTATCGTGTATGGTGGGGATATGAAGATGAGAAGTTATTTAGCTTTGCAAAAGATAAATTAACAGAACTATCACAGCAAAGCACCCCATTTAATTTTACAATGTTGACGGTAGATACACATTTTGAAGATGGATACCCATGTGAATTGTGTACAGATGAATTTGGAGACAATCAGTATGCAAATGTTATGGCATGTTCGAGCAGACAGGTGAAAGAATTGGTTGACTGGATTCAACAACAAGATTTTTATGAAAACACAACGATTGTTATTGCTGGAGATCATCCAACAATGGATAAGGATTTTTGTGAAGATGTAGATGACGATTATACAAGAAAAGTTTATACTACATATATTAATCCGGTAGCGGAACTTGAAACAACAGAGAAGAGAAGTTATACAACATTTGATAATTTCCCGACAACGTTGGCTGCATTGGGAGTTAAAATTGATGGAAATCGTCTCGGCCTGGGTACAAATTTATTTTCATCAACTCAGACATTAACAGAACGTTTTGGAATCGATAAGATGGAGTCAGAGTTAAAGAAAAAATCAAAAATGATGGAGAAGCTGGGGGATATACGAGAAGTAGAGACTGATATAGGAACGCAGACAGTACAGGAAGAAAATATTCCGTCAGCAGAGTTGTCGATAGGGGATTATGATTACAATTATAGTAGTTTACCGATATCAGTAACAAATATAAGTAATGTACCAGGGAATATTCAGTCTGTTATGGCAGCAGTATGGAAAGAAGCAGATCAGAGTGACTTACAGTGGGTAGAATTATATCAACTAGATGATGGAAGTTATTATACGGATTTGTATGTGGCAGATTATGGAGAAAATCCAGGAGATTATAATGTTCATATATATGTAATAGATGAGTTGGGAACCCCAACCATAGTTACTGGGCAGACAAAAACTATTAATTAGCATTTAAAAGAACAGTTTCGATGATGAAACTGTTCTTTTTGCTATCTTTACAGATGACGAAAAAGTTGAATTATGTTAAGATGGGAATTAGAATAAATATTGTAGGAAAGTGGGAGGAGGAAGTTGATGAAACACAAAAGAAGAATAAGTTGGATGTTGAGCATATGTATGTTGATACTAACTGTTATGGCCAGTGGAATAGATGTTGGTGCGGTTGACTTTGATCAAGAATCAATCCAAGCAACTGAGGATAGTAGCTTGGAAAAGACGGAAAACGAGGCAACAAAAGAAACAGAAGATATTACTGGTGAATTTACAAATTCAGGAGAACCCAACACAGCAGAGTTTGAAGTACGAGAAGACGAAACGATAACGAGTATGGATGAAGAAGGTAATGTTTCGGAAGCACCGGATGAGTCGGGACTGCTTGAGATTGATTTATTGAGTAATGATGGAAAGATAGTTAACTTTAATACAAAAGGAGCAGTGGTAACAACATACACCGAAGTTGGAACCGGTAACGCCGGGTATACTTGTGGGGCATATGGTGCTGATGCAGCATATCTTGGGACAGAAAATGGAAAAGTGAAATTTTTGTTATCAGGAGTTACAGGGCTAGTTGATGCAAATGATGTACAGGTTGTAAGTGTGAACAGTGCATCATCTGTCAGTTATTATGCTGTCAGTGCAGGTCGGTTAATACATAATATTACGACAAATATTACACAAGGAAATTATATCACATCATTGGATAACGGACCGGCACCATCGTATTTGTCAGAAGGTGTACAATATTATAGTTATGACGGACATTATTTCTATACAAGAGACAGATTTTCAAATATGCTGGATGATTATAAGGCAGGAGTAAGAACAAATTCGATTAACAGTTCTTCACCATATTATAATTATTATCAATATCTTCCTTTACGAAGCAAAACAGTATATTCAGCAGCTCAATTAAATGAAATTATAAATAGCAAAGCAGCTGGATATAAAATGAGTAATACAGGGGATATGTTTAAAAATTATCAAAACACATACGGAGTAAATGCATTAATTGCAGTTGGAATTGCAGCAAATGAAAGTGCGTGGGGAAAAAGTAGCATTGCACAGGAGAAAAACAATCTGTTTGGCTTAAATGCTGTGGATGCAGCTCCGGGACAGAGTGCAAACGCATATGAAAGTATTGATGCATGTATTAAAACATTTACAGAGACATATATGTCAAAAAGATATCTAAACCCTAAAAACTGGGTATATTCAGGGGGATATCTCGGTAATAAAGGAAGCGGGATGAATGTAAGATATGCGTCAGATCCATACTGGGGAGAAAAGAATGCCAATGTTGCCTGGATGATTGATAAAATATATGGGAATAAAGACAGTAATCGTTATACCATAGGGATAAAAGACGTGATAGGAAATGAACATACAGATTTAAATGTTCGGACAGAGGCGAATGGCTCATCTACTGTAATTCACACAACAAAAAATTATTCAAATCAGGCATTTATTATTTTAGATTCAAGCCAAGGCAATTTTTATAAAGTACAAAGTGATGCTGCGTTAACAACAAATCGTACCACTGTTTCGGATGCAGGAAATTATGATTTTTCTAGTATGTATGCATATGTTAGTTCGGGGTACGTGAAGAATGTCTTAACAGGTTCCGGAAATTCAGGTGGCTCAGGAGAATCAGGTGGAAATGAAAATAAACCAGATAATTCATTAGGTAGTGGAGCAATAGCGGTACCAACGGAACTGGCAGGAGCAATAGAATACAGTGCACATGTACGTGAGATTGGTTGGATGGATTGCGCTAAAAATGGACAGATGATGGGAACCACAGGGAAAAATCTTCCAATGGAGGCAATGAAAATAAATATTTCGGGTGTTGCAAATTTAGGGGTTGAATACCAGGTGCATGCACAGGATATTGGTTGGATGGATAGCGTGTCTAATGGAGAGGTAGGAGGAACTGTTGGACAAGCAAAAAATCTAGAGGCAATTAAATTAAAACTGACAGGCGATGCTGCATCAAATTATGATCTTTACTATAGGGTGCATGTGACGAATATTGGCTGGATGGATTGGGCTAAAAATGGAGAATTAGCCGGAACACAAGGATATAATTATGCATTGCAGGCGGTTCAGATTGCATTATTGCCAAAAGGAACAGCAGCACCAGGTGGAACAGAGACTCCATATCAGATTAATACAGTCAAAATTGGATATTCTGCACATGTACAGGATGTCGGATGGCAGAACGAGGTTCTGGGAAGTAAGATAGCGGGAACAACCGGACAGAACAAAAAAATAGAAGCCATGATTTTGAATGTAAAATCTAATTTATTGGGAGTGAAATATCGTTCGTATTTAGAGAATATCGGATGGCAGGATTATCATAAGGATGGAGAGATAACAGGAACAACCGGACAAAATCGTCGTATGGAAGCAATTGAAATGACGCTTACCGGAAATCAGAAAAATAATTACGATATATATTATCGGGTACATGTGCAGGATTTGGGGTGGCTCGGTTGGGCAAAAAATGGAGAGACTGCCGGAACGATGAATTATGCTCTTAAGATAGAGGCAATTCAAATTTTAATTGTACCAAAAGGAACTCCTACTATAGAAAATGGACAAAGTTCATTTAAAAAGAAAAATACAATAGTAGAATATAGCACACATGTAGAAAATATAGGATGGCAGGCAGCAGTTAAGAATGGAGAATTGGCAGGAACAACAGGGCAAAATAAACAAGTAGAAGCAATCCAGATAGATTTGAAATATCCGGAATATTCGGGTGGAATTAAGTATAAGAGTCATATTCAGGATATCGGTTGGCAAAGCTACGTGTCAAATGGTACTGTTAGTGGAACTGTAGGTAGAAATAAAGAGATGGAAGCAATCTGTATTGAGCTTACGGGAGAAATGGCTGAAAAATATGATGTGTATTATCAAGTTCATTCCAGTGAGTTTGGCTGGCTCGGTTGGGCAAAAAATGGAGAAAAAGCAGGAAGTGAAGGATATGCACGTCAAATGGAAGCAATTCGTATTCAATTAGTAGAAAAAGGTGGAAAAGCACCGGAAGATATCGGAAAAGCGTTTTATAAAAAATAAAAAATATAGCATATGTTCGACAAAGAAACATATGCTATATTTTTTATTTGTTTTTCTTTTTTTCAAGATATAAAAATATAAAAATCATAAATGCTAATACAAGAAATAGTGCTCCGGCAGAAATGGTATATGCATAAGCAGCGCCTAATAAGGCGAATTTCTTAACGAGAATTCCGGAGATAAGCATTGCGATAGCACTGGCAATTCCGAATCCGACTAATAAATATACTTGTCTGCGCATCACAGTCAATATAACTTGTTCAATAACTGCAAAAGCAAAGAAAGCACCGCCAATCAATAATACCACCAATACTTGCGTATAGGATGATAAGGAGACAGCAAATACAATGGATAATATTGGACATCCAAGGATTGCTCCGGCAATGATAATCAATGCAGAGATGAACAACGCTCCAGCAAAAATCAAACCACATAATTTTATAAATTTGCGATATTCTTTATGAACCCAGGATTTAGATAAACGAACTAATAAAGGCTGCAAAGCAAAACCTACAAATAAATTGGTCACAAAGCAAGGCATAAATAGATAAGTGTAGTAAGCTTGATCTTTTGCAGTAAGGTAAGTATCGATTGCATATTTTGGTGCATTACCCATGTAAATAAGTAAAAAAGCACTAATACACAATGGGAAACATTCTGTTAACAAATTCCAAATTTTATTCCATTGAAAAGAAGGCTTTTCTAAAGGAATAATAATTTTCGTTGAATGAATAAGTACAATTAATATGATACTTGAAATTATAATGGAAATCAAACAACTTAAAATCAGGCTGTGTGTAAAAATAAGGGTAAGTATAAACCCAAGAACATATGCGCCAATTCGAATACTCATGATTTTTCCGGAAATATCCAGTCGACCTTTTACCTGATAATATCCACCATAAACATCATCAAATGCATCTGTAACTTTAAGTAAACACAGCAGAATAGTAATCAGTGCCTTCTCGAAATAATAACCCTCATACCATACAAAGCCTAATACAGATATCATCATAATGATATTTGTTATGATTCGGGAAGCTTCATAAACTTTTATGGAATATTTATTTGTTACATCAGTTGCCTGATAGTTTCGCATTCCATAATTACCAATTGTCAACATCATCTGTGAAGTAGAAAATCCCAAAGAAAATATCCCAGCATCGGATACACCATTCAGCAAAGTTACGACCCAGAGTAATAGCATTGATACAATAGAGTTCAAACCGCTGGACATCATGTTCCAAAATACACTTTGTTTTCCAATGTCATCTTCTTTTATCAACCAAAATTTCTTAAACATAATTTACCCCTGTTCTTTATTAAATAAGTGAATCTTATTATAACATGAAATAGCAGGTACATAATAATTTATTTAGTAAACCTACTTAGATTTTAATGAACTTACAATAAAATTCTAAATTTTGTTTTCAGAAGGAAAATTTTCTGGTGTAAATTCTAATGTAGAAGGGATTGACAAAAAAATGCCGGGGGGGGGGTATAATGATATGTGTATATTTGTATTTATATACAAGAAATTACAAGAGGGAGGAAAAACTTCAGTGGAAGTAGTTGGATTTGAAAATAAGAAAAATGCAAGTAACGTATTAGAGTATTTAGAAAATTCTGCAATATATTTTCCAGATAAAGAAGTGTATGAAGATAAAAATGTCAGCATGACATTTAAGCAGGTAGAAGAAACAGCACAAAGAATTGGTACGTCGCTGGCAATGAAACTTGGAAGACATAGAGAGCCTATTGCTGTATTTATGGATAAGTCAGTAAAAGCTATCGTGTCTTTTTTTGGTGTTTTATATAGTGGCAATTTTTACTGTCCGTTGGATGTGAAAATGCCAATTGAACGCATACAAATTATCATGGATGTACTTTTGCCGAAAATTATTGTTACGGATAAAGAACATAAAGAACTTGCAGAAAGCTTTGCTAAAAATAGTCAGATTGTTCTTTGGGAAGATATATCAGAACAGGAAATCGATAAAGATATGCTTGGAAGTATAAGGATGGATATGACAGAACTAGATCCGTTATATGTGTTATTTACAAGTGGTTCGACAGGTGTGCCAAAGGGGGTTTTACTTAATCATAGAGTTGTAATAAATTATATGCAATGGTTAGAGCAGAACTTTGAAATTGATAGTACATCAGTTTTTGGAAATCAAGCACCATTTTATTTTGATGTATCAATACATGATATTTATGGGGCAATTTATTTTGGCGCTAAAATGGTTATTATACCACAAAGTTTTTTTGGATTCCCCGTCCGATTAATTGAATATATGAATGAAAAAAGGATATCTACATTTTTATGGGTTCCATCCGCAATGGCGATTGTTGCAAATCTTCAGACATTTGATGTAGTAGTTCCTCAATATTTAAAACAAATTATGTTTGCAGGAGAGGTATTACAAAGAAAACAATTAGATTATTGGGTCAAATATTTGCCAGACGCTGTGTATGCAAACCTGTATGGACCAACAGAAACGTTTGTGTGTACGGCATATATAAGAAAAGGGAATGAGCCAGAGGGACAGCCATTACCAATAGGTGTTCCAATAGCTAATTCGCAGGCACTTCTTTTGAGCGAAGAAGGTAAAGAAGTTGAGTATGGTGAAGTTGGAGAATTATGCATGAGAGGCTCTTGTCTGGCATTAGGATACTATAATAATCCAGAAAGAACAAAGTTGGCATTTGTGCAGAATCCGTTACATCAACGTTATCCAGAACGCATATATCATACTGGAGATTTAGTCCGATATGATGAAACCGGTAACCTGATTTATATTTCCAGAAAAGACTTTCAAATTAAACATATGGGATACCGCATTGAGTTAGGTGAGATTGAATCTGCCGGGAATGCAATAGAAGGAATTCGTGATTGTGCATGTATGTATAATACGAAAAGGAAAAAAATAGTATTCTTTTATGATGGGATAGAAATGGAAACAAAAAAAATTACAGACACATTGGCAACCAGAGTTCCTCATTATATGATTCCTGGAAAAGTTGTATATATGAAAGTAATGCCACATAATGCGAATGGAAAAATAGACAGGGCAAAACTGAAAGAATTAGTATAGCATAAAGCGAATGGTGTCTAAGAGGAAAGAGGAAAATACATGAAGAAAAATATAAAAAGTGTGGGAGTACTTCTACTCAGTTCTATTATGTTGATGTCAAGCCCATTAACAGTGCTTGCAGAGGAAAACGAAATTGTACAAACACAAGAAAATGGTTCTTTTGATCAGACTGAAAATAATGGAGAAAGTGAGTCACAAGCTTCTGAAAATAGTAGTGAAGACAGTACAATTAAAGAGGAAAAACAACAGGAAACATTAGAGCAGGAGGATGTACAAGAAAACGTAGCACCAACAACTGTTCAGGATATACAGAAAGAACCAGAGGCTGTTGCAGAAAATGGCGAGCAGGTTCAATTAAAATATCGTGCATATTTACATGGTGGATTCTGGCAGGAAGAAAAACAAAATGGAGAAATGGCCGGAACGACAGGGCAGAATCGTGCAATGAGAGCACTGCAGATAAAAATAGATAATCAAACAAATGTAACAGGCGGAATTGAGTACAGTGCGCATGTGCAAAATATTGGCTGGCAGGACGCAGTAAAAGATGGAGAAACAGCTGGTATTGAAGAAAAGAATCTTCCGATAGAAGCAATTAGAATGAATCTTACAGGAGATTTAAAAGAACAGTATGACATATATTATCGTGTTCATGCTACAAATGTTGGTTGGCTTGGCTGGGCGAAGAATGGTGAAGACGCCGGAACTGCTGGATATGCATATGCTGTACAGGCAATTGAAATTAAATTATATAATAAAACTGCAGAGGACAAGCCGGCGCAGACAGAATGCAGCTTTTTGTCAGAAGAGACACGTGGTTTGTTAATGTATAAGACTCATGTACAAAACATTGGTTGGCAAGATAAAGTTTATGATGGAGCAACAGCCGGGACAACTGGGAGAAACCTGAATTTGGAAGCACTTCAGTTAAAAGTGACAAATGCCGGAAGAAAAAATATGTCAGGCTCTATTAGTTACGAAGCCCATGTACAGGATATTGGTTGGCAGAATGCAGTTTCTGATTGGGGTACAGCCGGAACAACAGGAAGAAATAAGAAAATAGAAGCGTTAAAAATAAGCCTGACAGGAGAGTTGGCACAAGCATATGATATCTATTATCGTGTTCATTCAGCAGAGTATGGTTGGTTAGGCTGGGCCAAAAATGGTGAACAGGCAGGTACTATAGGACTTAACTTGGGAGCACAGGCAATTGAAGTAAAATTATATGCAAAAGATGCAACAGATAAACCAGAACAAAGCAGCAGAAGTTATATTTCGCAAGATAATTTAGGGGCAATTCTTTATAAAGCCCATGTACAAAATATTGGTTGGCAATCAAATGTGTATGATGGAAAAACAGCCGGAACGACAGGAAGAAATTTGAGTGTAGAAGCTCTGAACATTAAAGTTACTGACTGGGGAAGACAAAATGGGCTGAATGGGTCTGTTATTTATCAGACACATGTACAGGATATTGGCTGGCAGGATGAAGTTGCGGATGGAGAGACATCCGGAACAACAGGGAAAAACAAAAAAGTCGAGGCCATAAAAGTTCGTTTGTCAGGTGAACTGGAAGAAAAATATGATATCTATTATCGCGTTCATAGTGCAAGATTTGGCTGGCTTGGCTGGACGAAAAATGGAGAGACAGCTGGAACTGTCGGCTACAATGCGGGAGTAGAGGCTATTGAAATCAAACTTTATGAAAAAAATGATACAAACGTACCAGATACAACAGCAAGGAGCTATCTGGCAACAGAAAATATAGGTGAAATTAATTTTGCGGCAAATGTTGAAAAATCTGGCTGGCAGACGACCAAAACAAATGGGCAGATTGCAGGAACAACAGGAGAAAACAAAGCAATTCAGCAGCTGACTATGAGTACATCTGATTCTACGGGAAAAAATGTATTTAATGGAACAATTGAATATCGTTTGCATGTAAGTAATGTTGGCTGGATGGACTGGAAAAATAATGGAGAAATAGCTGGAGACGGAAAAAATCAGGCAGAAGCGGTTCAAATTCGTTTGACGGGTGAGTTGGCACAATATGCAGATATCTATTACCGCACTCATGTGTCAAATTATGGATGGCTTGGCTGGGCAAAGAATGGTCAGGAAGCCGGAACTACAAAACTTGGAAACAAATTGCAGGCTATTCAAGTGAAAATTGTTCCGAAGGGAGCAATGGTACCAGGAAGTAATAGTAATTATTATATAACGATGACACCACAACAGATGCGTATTAATAATGGAATCCAAAATGTATATAATCAGGCAGGACGAAATTTGTATAGTTGTTTTATGTGGTGTGTTAACAATATCAAATATCGTACACTTGGAGATAATCCAGGAACTGGTTATACAAATCCACAGTGGTTTGCCCTGTATGGATTAGAGCAGCAAATAGGAGATTGTCGTACTTATGCAGCAACTTTTTATCAGTTAGCAAAGGGACTGGGCTATAATGCAAGATATGTATATGGTTATGTTCCAAGAGCTGGAGGTGGAATGGTTGATCATGCATGGGTAGAAATTGATATCAATGGAGTAACCTATGTATATGATACAGATTTTCAGTATGAGACGAGGCGTAATGGATATCAGTTCAGATACAGGACTTCCGGTACATGGGTATACACAAATTATCACTATGAAAGTTAAAAAATAGAAGAAAACAGAGGGAAAGATACAAATGAAACGTAAAGTATTAACAATATTTTTAGTAGGAATGTTAGCAATTACAGCAGTTACAGGATGTGGAAATAAAAATACAACAGATACGAAAAAAGAGACAACTGCTACAACAAAAACAGAAAAAGAAGAATACAAAACAATAGGAGAAGAGGATAAAGATGCTTATAAAGTAACTCTTAAAAATGAAACAGGTCAGGATATTGTTTCTGTTAGTGTAAAATCTTCTTCAGAGGAAAATTATCCAGATAGTTTTTTAAAAGAGGCAGATACTTACAAGAAAGATGAGACAAGAGTTTTGTATTATAAGCCATCAGAAGAAGCTGCTAAGGAAACCGCGACAGAAAGTGGAAAAGCATTGCCGGTAGAATATACTATACAATTAACATTGGCAGATAAGACAATTGTTGAATTGCATGCATTTCCATTTGATGATATGGAAAAAGGAGAAATTAAAATTCAGGATGGTGTGGCTTATCTGACATATGAGAAAGATGGAGCAGAGGTTAGTACATTAGATGCCGAATTGGCTACAAAAGCTCAAAAAGAGCAAGATGAAAAAGCAAAAGCGGAAGCAGAAGCCGCAGCACAGGCACAGGCAGAGGCCGCAGCACAGGCTCAAGCAGAAGCCGCAGCACAGGCAGAGGCTGCTGCAGCTCAGGAGCAAACGAATCAATCAACATATACAGAATCATCAGATTGGGGTTCACAAACATATACAGAACCGACACCAGCACCAACACCATCAGCAGACACATCATCTTCTGATGACGGCTGCATTGGAGATGGATTGACATATTAAATAAGAGGGGAATGGAAAAATGTCGTTAACATCGAATTTGTTTTTCCTGTTTACCGCAATGGGACTATGTATTTATTATATAGTCCCAAAGCGTTTACAATGGGTTGTTTTATTAATATGCAGTTATTGTTATTATATGATAATTAGCATACCGGCAGTATTTTTTCTACTATTTTCAACTCTTGTGACATATGGTTGTGCTTTATGGATAAAACATATTGATAATATTCAAGTAGAAGAAAAAGTAGATGTAAAAAAGAAAAAAAGAATTGTTATATTTGGAATAGTATTGGACTTAGGAATGTTAGCATTTTTGAAATATTCCAATTTTTTGATTCTAAATATTAATGCAATAACAAATGGTCATATCAATCTGTTTCATATGATTTTACCACTTGGAATTTCTTATTACACATTCCAAACGCTGGGATATTTGTTAGATGTATATTGGGGGAGAGCAGAAGCAGAAACAAATTTGGGTAAATATGCATTATTTGTTTCATTCTTCCCACAACTTGTACAAGGACCAATAGGAAGATATGGAAGGCTTGCGGACCAATTGACAAGCTCACATAAATTTGAGTTACATCATATAAAGTATGGTGCTGAAAGAATTGTATGGGGACTGTTCAAAAAGATGATTGTGGCAGAATGGGCTTCAGTATATCGGATTGCAATTTTTTCTAATCCAGAGCAATATTCAGGAATTGCGGTATTCGGTGTGTTGCTATATACAATAGAGCTGTATGGTGATTTCGCAGGAGGGATAGATATTGTATTAGGTGTAGCTGCGATGTTTGGAATTCGACTAGATGAAAACTTCCGTCAGCCATTGTTTTCTGTTTCGATTAGTGATTTTTGGAGAAGATGGCATATATCACTTGGAACATGGATGAAAGATTATGTGTTTTATCCACTAACCTTGTCAAAAGCAATGTGCAAACTTCAAAAAAAGGCGAAAGTCAAATGGGGACGAAAAAAAGGAAGATTCGTGACGATTGCTGTTTCAGATTTGATAGTATTTGTACTTGTTGGTTTATGGCATGGCCCAAGCTGGAACAATATAGGATGGGGATTTTATAATGGAATCATTATTGCAACAAGTGGATTTATGGCAGATACATATAAGGTATGGAAAACAAAATTACATATTAAAGATCAAAGCAGGGGATATCATCTGTTTATGATACTCAGGACGTTTATACTGTTTAATCTTGGACAATATTTCGATTGTGTTAGCTCGGTTGGAGAAGCGTTGAAAATGATGAAATATTCTGTTACGAGTTTTCAGCCATCACAATTTTTAATGATATCATCCGGGAAACTCGGAGTGGAATATACACCATATGCATTACTAACATTACTTATCGGATGTGTTATTTGGTTTATTGTGAGTGTATTAAAAGAAAAGGGTACAAATATGGAAGAAGTAGCAGTGAAAACGCCAATTGCTTTAGAGTTTTTAATATGTATTCTTTTGCTTATCAGTATTCCGTTGTTTAGTCCAATGTCGGTAGCTAGGGGGTTCATCTATGCACAATTTTAAAAAAGGAATAAAGTTAGTTATATGTCTGCTGATTTGTGCATTGGTGATAAAAGCATTGGATATCCTGTTGTATCCATGCACCTTTGTAAGAAATGATATTCATACAGTTACTAATGAGCAGAAAGATGTTGTTATATTAGGAACATCGAATGGGATGTCGGATTTAGATCCGGATAGTATGCTAGAAGGAACAAAAATGACAGGACATAATTTGTGTGTAGGAGGAGAATATCCAGTTGATGCATACTATTTGACAAAACTTGTTATTGAAAAACAACACCCTAAAACAATTATATTTGAATTGTCTCCGGGATATTTTACAACGGAAAAAGAAAAAGGAAATAATTATTTATTATTTTATCATGAATTCCCAATGTCTATTACAAAAGCAGAATATTATGCAAATACAATGTTAGATTGTGATTTCCGTTCACCTTTATTTGCATTTCATGAGTATTCATTGCAATATGAGCTTTCTAAAATGAAGGATACAGTTTATCAGAAAATGACAAATAATTATGATGTATCATATTTGAAAGGACAAGCACAGGAATATCATGAAAATGGATTTATTGAGAAATATCCGGTGGCGATAGAGAATTTCCCATCATATTCACCAACTTTGTTTTCAAAGGATGAAGTGAAAGCAACTAATATGGAATATTTGGATAAGTTGATTCGATTATGTAAAGAGAATGATATTGAGTTTATTGCGACGACAATGCCCCTAGCAGCAACAATGCTAGTTCAAGAAGAGGAAAGTTATCGTGATGCATGGGATTATTTTTCAGAGTATTTTCGTGAAAAGGGTGTAGAATATTATAACTTCAACAGAGAATATTATAAGAGTTATGGACATGAACTAGCAAATTATGTAGATTATGATGGGCACATGAATGGTGATAGTGCCAAAGCATTTTCAAAAGTGTTTGGTGATGTTGTATTTGGTGACGAAGCATTAAATTAGAGAGAAACCTGCAAAATAAAAAGATTAAAAAAGAAGGAGAAGAAATATTTTATGGAAACATTATTGGAAATTTTAAGCGATTTAGTACCGGGAGTACAGTTTGAAGGAAGAACAGATTTGGTGGAGAGTGGAGATTTGGATTCACTTAAAATTTTAAATCTGATTTCGGATATCTCAGATGAATTTGATGTGACAATCCCAGTAGGCGAGGTTGTTCCTGAAAATTTTGATTCGCCAGAGGCAATTATGGCATTGATTAATAAACTTCAGAAATAAGGACATAAGTTTTACAAAAGCGGTGTGGTATAGATTTTGCCATGCCGCTTTAACATTCTGAAAGAAAATAGTATTAATAGAAAAATGGCTATAATTGACAGAAAAAGTAAGACGAAGTATACTACTATAGATAAAGAATAATTAGAAGAGGAATCGAAAAATGGGAGATATGAGTGCGAAGCATACATTTGTAATATGTGCATATAAAGAAAGTGCTTATTTGGAAGAATGCATTCTTTCATTAAAGCAACAAACTGTAAAATCAAATATTATTATGATAACATCTACACCGAATAATTATATTCGAGAACTCGCAGAAAAATATGAGATACCATTGAATGTGAATGAAGGAGAGGGAGGAATCGTTCAAGACTGGAATTTTGGATATGCACAATGTAGAACACCGTATATAACAATCGCTCATCAAGATGATGTGTATTTTCCAGAGTATGCAGAGCATGCTGTGAATATGTTAGAATCTGCAAAAAAACCATTGATTTATTTTTCGAATTACTGTGAAATTAGAAATGGGGAAAAGGTTGAAAATAATCAATTGTTAAAAGTAAAGAGGATGTTATTGTCACCTTTAAAAGTAAAGAAATTTCAAACTAGCCGCTTTATCAGAAGACGTAGTTTGGCATTTGGATGTGGAATTTGTTGTCCATCTGTTACATTTGCAGTGGAGAATCTTCCTAATCCTGTTTTCACAGTACATTTCCGTTCTTGCGAAGATTGGGAAGCCTGGGAAAGACTCTCAAGATTAAAAGGTACGTTTGCTTATGACGCAACAATTCAAATGGGGCATCGTATTCATGAAGAGTCAGAAACATCAATTATCATAGGAGATAATGCAAGAAGCACGGAAGATTATGAGATGTATTGTAGATTTTGGCCAAAATGGATTGCAAAGATATTGATAAAATTATATTCAAAAAGCCAGCAATCAAATAATATAGACTAAGGAGTATGTATGAAAAAGCTAATTATTATACCGGCATATAATGAAAGTGCAAATATTGAAAAAACAATTAAAATGATTCAGGAAAATGCTCCGGAATTTGATTATGTAATTATAAATGATTGTTCTACGGATGATACGAAAAAAATTTGTGAAAAGAATGGTTATAATTATATAGACTTACCAATTAATCTGGGAATTGGCGGGGCCGTGCAAACAGGCTATCGATATGGTTATGAAGAAGGCTATGATATGGCTGTGCAGGTGGACGGAGATGGTCAGCATGATCCAAAGTTTTTGGCAACAATGGCAGATTATCTTGAAGAACATGGACTGGATATGGTAATTGGTTCTCGTTTTATTAATAAAGAAGGCTTTCAGTCATCCGGAGCAAGAAGAATGGGTATCAAATATTTTACAGTGCTTATTCAGTTGCTGACCGGAAAGAAAATTACAGATCCAACATCAGGATTGAGAATGGTTAATCGTGACGTTATGAAAATATTTGCATATGATTACCCGAAAGATTATCCGGAACCTGAAAGTGTGGTTGCAATTTTGAGACAGAAAAAGAATGTTGAAGAAATTCCTGTTATTATGAAAGCTCGTGAAGGTGGAGTTTCTTCCATATCGCCGAAAAAGTCAGTTTATTATATGATAAAGGTAACCTTAGCAATTTTAATTGAGCGAATTAGAAAGTAAGAGGTGAGATGATGAATATTCGAATTCAGGTAATTGTAGCAATCGTGATTGTGCTGGCATTGTGTGTGATTATAAATATGATCAGAAAAAAAGCACTTGAGTTAAGATATGCACTTGCATGGCTTTTGGTAGGATTTGGTACGTTGATCTTAGATTTGTTCCCAGATGTAATGATGGGACTTGCCAAATTTATGGGAATAGAAGTTCCGAGTAATATGTTGTTCTTCTTAGGATTTTGCTTTGCGTTGATCATTATTTTCGTATTGACAATAGCAGTTTCAAGAATGTCAATCCGAATTAAAAATTTAACTCAGGAGATGGCGTTGTATGAGAAGAGAATGAAAGACAATGAAAGACAATGATGGGTAACTTGTCAAATATAGAAAAAGGTGTTATACTACAAATGGTTGTTATGTATGTGATATAACGCCTTTTTTCTTGTATAAAAATGTATAGAAAAATAATGGATGATGGAGGTATGAGCGTGACTCAATATATACAAAATTTTGTAAAATTCCAGCCACTATTACGAGAGTTGGTTGCACGAGATATTAAGATTAAATACAGACGTTCTGCATTAGGAGTTCTGTGGACACTATTAAACCCATTGTTTATGATGATTGTATTATCGGTAGTTTTTTCAAATCTTTTTAAGTTTGATATTGAAAATTTTCCGTTGTACTTGCTAAGTGGACAGGTGATTTTTAATTTTTTTAATGATACGACAACAACATCAATGGGAGCAATTATAAGTAACTCTTCACTGATAAAGAAGATATATGTACCAAAATATCTTTTTGTTTTGTCAAGAGTCTTTTCAAGTTTTATTAATTTGATGGCTTCATTTACTGCATTAATGCTCGTAATGCTGGCTATGCGTGTTGAGATGCATTGGACAGTTATTTTATCACCAATTCCATTGCTGTTTTTAGTTGCATTTTCATTAGGAATAGGCTTGATATTAGCAGCAATAACTGTAAGATTTAGAGATATCATGCATTTGTATTCTGTATTTACAACAGCGTTGATGTATTTGACACCAGTTATTTATCCAATGTCAATCCTTCCAAAATGGTTATCGCCGATTGTTAGAGCTAATCCAGTTACAAATATATTGATTATGTTCCGTGATGTTATGCTAAACGGAAATTTGCCAAGTATTTCTGGGATTATTATAGCTCTGATTGAAACTGTGCTGGCATTGGGAATTGGATTATATGTATTCTATAAAAATCAGGATCAATTTATTTTAAATATATAATATTAGGAGAAAAATATGGAAAAACCAATAATGATTCAAGCAGATCATGTGTATATGAAATTCAGTTTGTCATCTGAGAAGTTTGATAGTTTTAAAGAGTACGTGATAAAAAGTATTAAAAAACAGGTGTCATATGATGAATTCTGGGCATTAAAAGATGTATCGTTTGAGTTAAGAAAAGGGGATGCATTGGGATTAATCGGTTTAAACGGTAGTGGAAAAAGTACAATGTTGAAAACGATTGCCGGAGTGTTAAAACCGACGAAGGGAAGTGTCACTGTAAATGGCTCAATTGCTCCGTTGATTGAATTGGGAGCTGGATTCGATATGGATTTGACAGCACGTGAAAATGTATTTCTTAATGGAGCGCTTTTAGGATATTCACGTAAACAGATGCAGGAATATTATGATGATATAGTAGAATTTTCGGAGTTAAAAGATTTTATGGATGTACCGGTAAAGAATTTCTCTTCTGGTATGGTTTCAAGATTGGCATTTGCGATTGCAACAATCGGAACGCCGGATATTCTTATTGTAGACGAAGTGCTTTCTGTTGGGGACTTTCGATTCCAAGAGAAATGCGAACAACGTATACAGAAGATGATGAATGGAGAAACGACAATTCTTTTTGTTTCGCATAATATTAATCAGGTAGAAAAGTTATGTAATAAAATTGTGTGGTTAGAAAAAGGGGTTGTCAAAGCATTTGGTGATGCCAAAGAAATTGCAGAGGAATATAGAAATTCTTAATCAGAGGTAAAAAGATGAAGAAAAAAGTTATAAGAGTATTAGAAAGTATAGTAGTGATTGCACTGGTGTTTTTATATGCGCACATAGCAAAGCCTCATGCGATTTATGATAAAACAATAGACCCAAGTGCATATGGAACAGTTACGGAAAGTAAGAATGCTATATTAGAACAGGAATTTGAAGTAAATGAGGATACTTTAGATGGAATCCGTGTAAAGGGTGCAGAAAGTGGAGATATTAGTAAAGTGTCTCTTAATTATACATTAGAAGAAGTAGATACAAATGAAGTTGTGGCTAAAGGTGAGATAAATGCTAAAAAGGCGTTAAAAAGTCGATTTTATGAATTACCTTTTGATACGATTGAGAATTGTAATGGAAAGCAATATCGCTTATCCTTGACACAGAATGCAGAAGATAATGAAAGCGCAGTGCAGTTCTCGTTTGAGAAACAAGAAGAATCTAATACAGCTTTTTATGTTGATGGGGAAAAAATAGACGGAACGATGATTTTAAAAACGCTGACGGATAGATTCGATTTGGAAACTTTCTTTGTAGTAATGATATTTGTGATTTATATCGTTGCATTCATGAAATTATTGTATAGATTATTTAAATAATGAGGGATATCTAATATGCAGGAAATATTAAGGAAAGTTACAAAGACACTAAAAGATGAGGGAATTGCATCAGTTGGAAAAAAGGCACGTTCTTATATAAAAACAAAAAATATTGAAAAGAAATTGAAAACAAGTCAAGTATTCCAGGATGTGTTGTTTATAAATGGGTGTGGACCAGAAGTGCCACACCCTGCTCGTTATAGGGTATCACATCAGAGAGAACAGTTGACTTATTATAATATTTCGAGTAATGAAGTCTTCTATCAACATTTATCAATGGATATGGTAAGGTTATATAGAGGCTTCATTTTTTTTCGGTGTCCGTATAATGAACAAATAGGAGAATTTATAAAACTTGCAAAGAAATTGAACAAAGTTGTTTTATATGATATTGATGATTTAGTAATTGATACAAAGTATACGGATATGATTCCATATTTGGATACAATGAAATCAGAAGATAGGAAAGCTTATAATCAGAATGTAATGGAGATGGGACATTTACTCAGATTGTGTGATGCTGGAATTACAACGACGACACATTTACAACAAGAAATGCTACATTACGTTCCGGAGGTTTTGATAAATCGTAATACTGCATCGGAAGAGATGGAAAAGCTTTCTGATAAGGCTTTACAAAGCAAAAAAGAGTTAGATCATATTCACATCGGTTATTTTAGCGGCAGTATTACGCATAATGATGATTTTAATATGATTATGCCAGTGATAATAGAACTTATGAAGACATATCATCATTTGAAGCTGCATATAGTTGGAGAATTAGAGCTGCCGGGAGAACTAAATGAATACAAAGAACAGATAATACAGCATCCGTTTGTTGATTGGAGAAAATTACCTGAATTAATAGCACAGGTGGATATAAATCTAGCACCATTAACAGACACATTATTTAATGCTGCAAAATCAGAAAACAAATGGATGGAAGCTGCATTGGTTCAGGTTCCGACAATTGCTAGCAATCTTGGAGCATTTGAAGAATGTATAGAATCTGGTGAAACTGGAATTTTATGTTCTTCAGTAGAAGACTGGAAAGAAGCACTTGTTGATTTGATAGAAAATCCAGATAAGCGAAATCGTATTGCAAGGAACGCTTGGTATGTGTGTAGAGAACGCTGGCTTGCTTATAAGACAGGATATAAGTTAGCAGAGTTCCTAAAGAAAAAATTCCATAAGAATATTATTTTTGTGTTACCATCACTTGAGATTAGTGGCGGGGTAATGGTTACATTGAATCATGCTGCTATAATGCAAAAACGTGGATACGATGTGTCAGTGGCATATTTGAATGCAAAAGAAAATTGGTGTACTGTAAAAGCACAGAAAATACCGGTGTTACATGCAAATGAAGGTGTGCTAGAAGGAAGTATAGATGCTGCGGTAGCTACAATGTGGACGACAGTACAAATACTAAATAGAAATTCGAAAATAAAGAATAAATATTATTTAGTACAAAATTATGAGACCAATTTTTATCAGTCGGGTGACCCATTGAGAATTCAAGCAAATAGAACGTATTCTGAAAATAAAAATATAAAATATCTTACAATATCTAAATGGTGTGAATCGTGGTTAAAGACGGAATTTGGTAAAACATCTAAATACGCACCGAACGGAATTGAGTTTGACAGATTTCATGATATTGCGGAAGAGAGAACATTATCTGGAAAAATTCGAATACTAATAGAAGGCGATTGTGCATCTTACTATAAAAATGTTGATGAAAGTTTTGAAATTGTAAACAAGTTAGAAAAAGAAAAGTTTGAGATATGGTACATGTCTTATAATGCACAACCGAAAGAATGGTATCGGGTAGACAAATTTTTTCATAAAGTTCCGTATGCGAAAGTAGCACAAATATATAGAGAGTGCGATATTTTAATTAAGACGAGTGTTTTGGAAAGTTTTTCGTATCCACCATTAGAGATGATGGCGACAGGAGGTCTTGTGTTGGCTGTGCCAAATGGTGGCAATGTGGAATATTTAGAAGACGGAAAAAACTGTTTATTATATGAACAGGGTGATATAGAGCAGGCTGTTTCTAAAATCAATCAATTATGCACAGAGAAAGAATTAAGACACAAATTATATATAGAAGGATTAAAGACTGCAAAAGAACGAGATTGGAATAACATAGAGTCTGCGATAGAAAGTCTGTATATGGAGGAATCATAAGATGAGTAAAACGGAAAATTTACAACAAAAATTAGTTAGAATAGTCAGAGAAGAGGGGGTTAAGACTGCATATAGAAAGGGAAAAAATTATATAAAATTGCGTGTATCAGGAGACCCTATTCGTCATTGTTATAAAGATGTATTGTTTATAAATGGATGTTATTTGCCGCATCCGTCAAGATATCGAGTGGATCATCAGGTAGAGCAGTTACAAGCTTTTGGTTTGACAGTAGATAGCATGTTTTATGAACGTGTCAATTTGGAGATATTGAAATATTATCGTGCATTCGTATTTTTTAGATGTCCGATTACGACAGAAATAGAGGAATTTATTGATAGAGCCAAATATTATAATAAACCGGTTATATTTGATATTGATGATTTAGTGATTGACAAAAAGTATACAGATATGATTCCGTATTTGAAAACAATGTCTGAAAATGACAAAAAAGTTTATGATGATGGTGTTGAAAGAACAAAACAGACATTACTGAAATGCGATTGTGCAATCACAACAACAAGTGTCTTGGCTAATGAATTGCGTAATTATGTTGATGATGTTTATATAAATAGAAATGTTGCATCAGAAAAAATGCTGAAATATTCTAAAAGAGCATATAGTAATGTTGTAAAAGACGAAAATAAAATTATTATGGGATATTTTAGTGGAAGTATTACTCATAATGCGGATTTTGAATTGATTATGCCTGTAATCAAGGAAATTATGGAAAAGAATGAGCAGGTTTATCTTAAGATAGTTGGTGAATTAGACTTACCAAAAGAGTTGGACAGTGTTCGAGAGCGAGTAATTGCGGAACCATTTGTAGAGTGGAAAAAACTACCGGAGTTAATAGCTTCTGTAGATATTAATCTGGCACCATTAGAAGAGTCTATTTTCAATGCTGCGAAATCAGAAAATAAATGGCTCGAGGCAGGACTTGTTCATGTGCCGACAATTGCAAGTAAGGTCGGAGCCTTTGAAGAAATGATTCAGGATGGACAAGATGGTATTTTATGTGCGAATATACATGAGTGGCAAGAAAAATTACAGCTTCTTATAGATGATAAAACGTACAGAGAAGAAATTGGAAGTAATGCATATGCAATTACAAGAAAGAAAATTACAACTTATACAGGTCGAGGTATAGCCGAGTATGTGATTTCAAAGATGCCAAAAAATTTCGGATTTGTTTTGCCAACTACTAATATTAGTGGTGGAGTAAATGTAATTATAAAGCATTGTAATATGCTTAGAGACCATGGGTATGATGTGTTTATAGTAAACGAAGACAGAAAATCTGATGATATTATAAATAAAGATGGACGTATTCCGGTTGTACAAAGTTATGACACACGTTTTGAGGCATATGTGGATACTTTAGTTGCAAGTTTATGGAGTACACTTACATTTGTGAAAGTATATCCGAATGTTTTGCATAGAGCATATTTGGTTCAGAATTTTGAAACCAATTTTAGTCCGGACGGATATTTTGAGAAAACAATGGCAAATGCAACATATAATTCTCTTATTCCAATTCATTATCTTACAATATCAAAATGGTGTCAGGATTGGTTAAAAGAAAAATTTGGAAAAGACAGCATTTATGTACCGAATGGAATTGATTTGGGAGTTTTTTCTTATAAGGAAAGAAATTTCGAAGGAAAAATTAAAATTCTTATTGAAGGAAATAGTGATGATCACTATAAAAATGTAGATGAAAGTTTTAAAATTGCTGAAAAATTAGATAAAGATAAATATGAGATTTATTATTTGTCATATCAAGGAGGAGCAAAATCATGGTATCGTGTAGACAAATTCTTACAAAGAGTTCCACATGACGAAGTTGGAAAAATTTATCAGTCGTGCGATATTTTGTTAAAAACAAGTATTTTGGAAAGCTTTTCGTATCCACCATTAGAAATGATGGCAACTGGTGGGCTGGCTGTTGTAGCACCAAATGGAGGAAATATTGAGTATTTACGTGACGAAGAAAATTGTCTAATGTATAAACTTGGTGACATAGATAAGGCAGTTGAACAAATTGACAGACTTGCTGAGGATGCTTTATTAAGAGAAAGATTGATTGCAGGAGGATTAGAGACTGCCAAAAAACGTGAATGGAGTAAGATTGAAGAGCAAATAGTTACAATGTATCGAGACTTGAAGGAGAATGCCGATGAATACTAATAGTATTGCAAAAAAATTTGTTTATCTTTCACTCATATTTGGTATATTATTTATGGTTTTAACACCGCCTTTTCAGGCGCCAGACGAAGATAGCCACTTTAAGAAGGCCTATGTATTATCAAAAGGAAATTTATTTCCAGATGTGCAGGATGGGAAAGTGGGATATATGCTGCCAAAGGGAATGTTAGATTATATCACTATGCAAAATAATAAAGGTGGTAATCTCGATGAAAAATTTAACTATAAAGACATGTATTTGACAGAACGATTACCAGGAGAATATGGAGAACAAAAGTTTGATGGATTCTCGACAGCAAAAACAAATCCGGTAGGGCATATTGTACAAGCAACAGGAATTGTTTTTGGCAATGTAGTGGCGAAAATATTAGATATTGATAATCCTTCAGTATTATATTTTTTATATTTTGCAAGATTTTTCAATTTGTTATTTTACGTAACAATAGTGGCAATTAGTATCTCTATTACACCAATATTAAAAAGAACGATGGCAATGATTGGAATTATGCCGATGTCGTTATTTTTGGCAGCTACAGTATCGTATGATCCAATATTAATTTCACTTGCGTTTCTAGCATGTGCAATGATATTCAGAATTTCTTTTGGCGAAAATCAAAAAGAGCTGACTACTGCATACATAGTTATTTTAAGTGTGATAGCGTATGTGTTTGTTGTTATAAAAATTGTATATGTACCAATATTTTTGTTGATGTTATTTTTGCCAAAATTTGAACTCAAAAATAAAAAGATCTATGCTAAGAAATTGATAAGTATGGGAATTATTGTGATAGCTTTGTATTTTATTACAAAGCTGATTATGCCAAGTGGAGACACAAGTGTTATTACAGAAGATGCCAAATTGGCATCACAGCAGATGCAGTTTGTAATTCATAATCCAGTAAAGTATCTGCAAATATATTTTAATACATTATCAAGTATGAAACTATTTTTTGTTTCAACAACAATTGGTACCTTTGGATTAATTGATACAAATTTGTATTGTGTATTTTTGGGGGCATATTTATTTATCATGCCAATTATTGGAATTGCAGAAACAAGTTTAGATAATATAAAAGTAAAGGTTATAGATAGGATTATAGTGTTTATAAGTGTCTCAGCCGCAATTTTTGGATGTTTTCTGGCAATGTATATATACTGGACATCCATATTGGATAATTATGGAGTGGGAGCAGGGGCTATTACGGGAGTGCAAGGACGATATTTCATACCAGTAATACCATTAATATTTTTAATATTTGCGAATACAAAATTGCAAAAAGTAGAAAAATTAAACAAAATTATGAAAACCATAGTAGATAATTTTATATTGCCAAGCAGTATAATCCTTTGCGCATCTGTCGTTGCTATATTATTGCGATTCTGGTGTTAGAAAAGTGAGAGGAAAGAGATGAAAACCGAAAAAATATGTATATACACTTGTATAACTGGAGATTATGACAATCTTCATGATGTGGAAAAAGATGAAGATATTGATTATATATGTTTTACAAATAACCATACGTTAAAGTCAGATTGCTGGCAGTTTGTCTATATTCAAGATGAAGAGAATATAGGTGATATGTTATTATCAAGAAAAATTAAAATATTGGGCCATCCGCTTTTGGAAAAATACGATATAAGTATATGGGTAGATGGAGCTCTCCAGGTAAAGAAAGATATACGTAAACTACTTACGACATTTTGTGATTTGGAAAATTACTCAATGGCATGTTTTCGTCATAGATTACGTAATTGTGTTTATCAAGAAGCAACGGCATGCGTTATTCATAGAAAAGCAAATAGGGAAGAGATTATTCAATATTTGGACTTTATAAAAAAAGAGCAGTTTCCGGAGGATTATGGATTAGCGGAATGTACGGTTTTGATACGAAGAGAAAATCAACAAGATGTAAAAGATACGATGCATCTTTGGTATGATTTACTTTGTAAATATGTGAAAAGAGACCAGTTATCATTTCCGTACAGTATATGGAAAACAGGATTAAAGATTTGTTGGATTGATTTAAACGTATTTGATAATCCGTGGTTTTTCTGGTATGCACATAAACAGAAGACAGAGAAGAAAACTGCAAGGATATTTTTCGGAAATTATCAAGACGTGTATACAGATGTATATGTAGAGAAGAAAATGGAGTTGGATGGAAATATCTGCAAGATTAAATTTGTATTTCCTAGAGACTACTCGAAGATATCAATCAATATTGGGCAACATTTTGGTAAAGTAATTACTTCATTGAAAACATCCATTCCAGTAAAAAGGATATCAGCATTTCCTGGGATTTCACATTCAGGTTATACAGTTTTTGATTATGATGATATGGTTCTTTATTTTGAAGGAAAATTTCAAAAAAATCAAAAATTCGAGGTATCATTTGATATACGGAAGTTTGGGGAGACTAAGATACAAGAAGTGTTGGAAGGAATTGTAAGTGAATACTATTATGATAAGATAATTCGAGATAATATGATTAATGGGTTGAATAAACGCTGTACTGAATTGGAAGGACAGATAATATACTTGCATAAAGAACAAGAAAATTCACTAATTAGACGAGCAAAAAAACTATGTGGTCAACAAGATATAAAATCTAAAATTTTGAAGAAACTAATTATGAAATGTGTAAAACTCAATTAGGAAGGTCAAAATGGAATGTATACAAAGGGGTATTATGAAACATAGAGAATTATATAAAAAAGTTAAAAAGACGATGGTCTATACAAAATTTTATGGAATTAAAAATATGATTCATCGTAATTTTGATAAATATCAAGTGAATGAACAATGGTATTCAACTTGGTTCGAACAGAATAAGGTTACACAAGAGGAAATAAAGATACAAAAACAGCAACGATTTGTATATGAACCTGTTATTAGTATTTTGGTTCCAGTATATAATACTCCACAGAAATATTTACAGCAGATGATAGAATCGGTATGTGAACAGACATATGATAAATGGGAACTTTGTATTGCGAATGCGAATCCGGAAAATTTAGAAGTTCAAATCATTTTAGATGAATATAAAAAGAAAGATTCAAGAATTAAGGTGGTAGATGTTCCGGAAAATTTAGGTATTGCTCAAAATACAAACAAGGCTTATGAAATTTCAACAGGACAATATATTGCCCTGTTGGACCATGATGATATGTTAGCAACGAACGCCTTATATGAAGTTGTTCGGACCATAAATGAGAAGAATAAATCGGAAGTGATTTATACAGATGAGGACAAAATATCAGAAAACTCAAATGAACATTTTCAGCCTAATTTTAAACCAGAGTTCAATTTAGATTTATTAAGAGCTAATAATTATATATGTCACCTTTTTGTATTTAAGAGAAGTTTGATAAAAGAATCAGAACCATTTCGAGAGGAATATAATGGGGCACAAGATTATGATTTAATACTAAGATGTACGGAACAGGCAGAGAATATTGCTCATATATCAAAGATTTTGTACCACTGGCGTATGCATAGACAATCAACAGCAGATAATCCGGCTAGTAAATTATATGCGTATGATGCGGGTGAACGGGCATTACAGGCACATCTAAAAAGATGTGGGGAAGTCGGTCGTATAGAAAAATTAGACGATTTGGGCTTTTATAAAATTATTTATGAATCTAAGGATAATAAGGATTTGGTTACCACCGTGATTAAAAGTGATGGGGAAATCAATTATCTAAAGAAATGTATTAATTCGTTAAAAGAAATGGATTATGAAAATTTGCAGATAATAGTGGTGGATATGGGAAATCAGAGCAGTAAGGTAGAAAAATATTATCAATTCTTGGAAGGACAAGGAATACAGGTTGTTAAAGGTCAAAAAGATTCATTTCCTGCGACTATTAATATTATCAAGAAGCAAATAAAAGGAGAATATATTCTTTTGCTTTCGCAATATATTGAGTTTCAAGGAAAAAAGGACTTGGAACAGTTACTTGCAAATTGCCAACGTGAAAAAATTGGTGTCGTTGGTGCAAGAAGTTATTATAGAAATCATACAATTCGACATGCAGGTATTGGAATTGGAGGAGAAAAATTCTCATACAGATTATTTGAAGGATTGCCAAATATGTGTAAGGGCTATATGCATAGAGAGGCACTGCAACAGGAACTGAGTGCCGTTAGTATGGAATGTATGATGTTAAGAAAAAGTTTGTTAGAACAAATTGATGGATTCGATGATAAATTGGGAGACGAATTTGCTGCTATAGATTTTTGCCTGCGAGTGAAAGAAAAACAATATCGAGTTTTGTACGTTCCGACAGTTGTGATGCGGTATAATGCTTCCTATGATAAAGAACGTATCGAAGCAAAGAATATAACAATTATGATGCAGCGATGGAAAAATATTTATGAAAATCAATATGGTTACAGTAGTTAACTTGTTGAGCTTAAATTCGTCAATTAGAAGGTAAAACTTATGTATTAACGAAGAAGTTGATTAAAAAATCGATTTTTCAAAGTGTAAGAGTAAGTACAGATTAAAATCGACATAAGAATTACTATAAAAAATAAAGCAGTAACAGGTAATATCTTTCTGGTTACAAAAGATAATATATCAATTACAGCAATTAAAATCCGATGTAAAAAATACATTCCGGTACTTAAATTTCTTAAGTATTTTGCGTGCTTTAAATGTAATGAACTCTTTGTAAGTATTATTAAGAGGAGTGGGGCGATAAATAAATGCGATATAAATAATGCACCATCATCAAGCGGAACATGTTGATTTACTAGTAGTAATTCTAAAAAATAAAGTATGGTTGAAATAAAAAGCAAAGGTTTTGTATATTGATAAAGTTTCGGGGATTCGATATGAACTCCGACATAAATTCCAAGTATTAAGAAACAGGTTCCAACAAAAATTCCATTTCGTGCAGAAATGAATAATTGCATGTAAGAGTCAACAATTATCTGCAAGTAGGAATTTTCGATTAAAAAGTAATAATTATTACATAATAGGGCGAAGGCATATAAGAAAATACTAATTATCAGTATAATTTGAATTCGTCCTTTTTTAAGAAATGGATAGATAATAATAATTGCAATAATGCTTGCCTGTACATACCAGAGCGCTCCATAAGGATAAAATAATATATGTTTAAGTATATCATGACAAATAGTCAGTTTGGGGGTTTGTCTTAAAAGTTGTTTGATGATTTCCAATAAATTATTTATATTTTCGAATATAATAAGAGGAATGAGCAAACGAAAGATATATTTTTGGATAATGATATCTAGCTCAGCTGGTTGCTTCAAATATTTTTTTCCAATCCAAAATCCGGAACATACAAAGAAAAATGGTACAGCTAATCGGAAAAAACCTCTTCCGATTAGTAATTGTAACGCTTTTGGAAAGATGCTGGAAATATTGGTATGTATTCCGATAATACAAAGGCAAAAAATAAATTTCATTAAATCAATGCTGTCATATTGTTTGCTCATAATTTTGTCTCCATTTAATTTCTTAATATTCTTCTAAAAAAATTCCCGAGTATTTTTTCATATATAATATTTATAAAAGTAGCAAGTAAATAAATACAGAAAGCAAAGAGCGGAAGCATACAAAGAGTAAAAAGTATTCCATAATGGTTTATTTGCCACATGATGAAAGATTGCCTGAAAATTGTTAACCAACAAGTAGAGTGAATTAAATATGTAATAATTGTACTCTGAGGAAGATTGCGTAAAAACCAGTTTGTTTTTATATTATTATTGGAACGTATAGCAAATAGTAATAAAGTAATAGAGGCTATTGCTACGCATGGATTATTATATGCATAAAAAGTCCATGCTCTTAAACCATTGCCGGATTTGTAAAGTAGCTTTATAAGCAGGCTGTTTAAGAGTATAACAGTAAACCAAGTAAGAATGTAAAATTTTCTGTTGTATAAAAGCAATCGCCACTCATTTTGAAATTTTCTAATACCGTTACCTAAAATATATAGGGCAACTGCCATAAGGTAAGAGTAGCCGTAGGAAAGATGGAGGCTTCCATCAATTGTAAATCCATAAATACAGATAATTAAGAAAAAACCAATAACATAAGATTTAAACATAGATAATGAGATATTATTAATTATCAAGTTTAAAAGTGGAGAAGTAAACATTAATAAAATGTATGCTCCAAGAAACCAGTAATAATCGAATGGATTAAGAGTGTTTTTTATCCAATCAGAATCAAAAGGAATATGGCCTGACAGAAGACCAGTTAGCTGTATCAAGGTGGAAATCAGGTACACTTTTATTATGAGCAATAATACTGTTTGAGGTTTTAAATGAATTTTACAATAGCCGGACATCAAAAAGAATAAGTTGACTCCGACAATAACAATAGAATTCATAATAATTAAAAGGTTACCAAAACGGGTTAAAGTATTTTCTTTTAGCATGGTTTGTAATCCGAAATCATTGATAATACAATGGTGCATGATAATAAAAAGCATAGAAAATATGCGTAGCAAATCAATGCGTAAATCTCGTTTTGCAACTTGTGACATAATAAATCCTCCATAATTATATAAGAGTTTCAGGTAATTATAACTAGCGAATTAGTTTAGATAAAAGTCTTTATACCATTCAGCAAATTTGCGAAGTTCATCTCTTAGGCTTGTGCTAGATTTGAATCGTAAGTAGGTAATCATCCGTATTACCAACTTACAAATGATGCCAGTGAGGTAAGATTATTATTCGTGTTATCTACAAAAATTTCATTCGGCTCAAATCCAAGAGTTTCGTATAATGCTTCCAGCAGTGGAAAAGGCGGAAGAGAATAAATACACGATAGAGTCTTGTCGCAGCAGTAAGTGTCTGATATGTCATTTTTTCTTCAGTTATCTTTGTAGAAATCAAGTTAGCTAAAAGAGACAGAGATGCTTTCTTTATAGTTAGTTACGAGAGCAAATAGTTTAAAATGTAAATTTTACTGTAAATAACAAATCAGATGTGAATATGTAATGAAAATAGTTTGATTAATGAAACGTTAGATGTAGAACGACAAAAAGGAGTTATAAAAAGGAAGCCGCGTTCAACGTGATATTCGTAGTTCAACGTTAAAGCGACACTCCTATAATTTAAATAGTTTATTTTGTTAATACCTCAACACCATTTTCAGTTACAAGCACCATATATTCAATCTGGGCAGAAAGTCCGTCATCAATGGTATAAACAGTCCAGCCGTTATCTTCATCAACGAAGAAGTCAGGGCTACCTTCATTAATCATAGGTTCAATCGTGAACATCATACCCGGAACCAATAGCATCTCAGATCCTTTTGGAGTAACAAAGCTGACAAATGGATCTTCGTGGAATTCGAGTCCGATTCCATGTCCGCCGATTTCTTCTACAACAGAATATCCATTTTCCTGAGCATGCGTATTGATTGCATCAGCAATATCTCCAAGATGTCCCCATGGTTTTGCAGCAGCAAGACCAAGTTCAAGGCATTCTTCTGTGACTTTTACGAGACGTTCAGCACGTTCGGATACCTGTCCGATTTTGAACATTCGAGACGCATCAGAAAAATATCCATTGAGAATGGTGGATACGTCAACATTGATGATGTCACCTTCCTGCAAAATGATGTTTTTATCAGGGATACCATGGCAAATTTCGTTGTTAATAGAAGTACATACACTCTTTGGAAATCCTTCATAATTTAATGGGGCTGGAATCCCACCGTTTTTTGTTGTTACATCATATACGATTTTGTCAATATCTTCTGTACTCATTCCGGCATGAATCTGTTCAGCAACAGCATCAAGAACTTTTGTATTGAGTTCAGCACTTGCTTTGATTTTTTCAATTTGAAATGGGGTTTTTAGTAATTTGCGGCTTGGGACAATCTCTCCGCGATCAGCATGAAGCTGCATCTTTTCTTCGATTGGCATGTGGCATTTTTTATATTTTTTCCCACTTCCACACCAGCAAGGGTCATTTCTTTCCATTTTACAATCCTCTTTTCTGAAAAATTTAAAATATTCATGTTGTCATATGTATATAGTTAAATATCTACTATTTATATTTCTACAGTTTAACATATATGATAGAAAAAAGCAAAGTTAGAAATGACGAACAAAAACAGAGAAAAATTTGACATGAAAAAAAAGAGGAAGTATACTGATAAAGTTCAAGAAATAAGGAAACTTAATTGTTTATGAAAATATAAAAGAAAGGAAAATAAATGAAGAAAAAAATAGGTGTTATTGTTGCATTGTCAATTATGATCACAGGAATAAATTATCCGACATACAGTGTATATGCACAGGAAGAAAATCAAGATATTTTTCAGAGTGAAGAGAATAGTGCAGAATCAGATCTTCAACAAGAGAATGGGGAACAGACATTGAATGAAGAGGTGGATATAGATACAGAGTCTGTAGCAGAAGAATCTCAGGAACAGGGAGATTTGAAAGAAAACAGTTGGCGTTATCAAGACGGAGAATTGATTAGGAGTGCTGAAGATGAAGTTTCTGTAATTAGTGATGTATATGATCCAAATGCAACAAAAAAAGGTATTGATGTAAGTGAGCATAATCGTAATATTGATTGGGAAAAGGTTAAAGCTGAAGGAATAGATTATGCTATTATTCGATGTGGCTATGGGGATGATTATTATAATCAAGATGACAAACAGTGGCTGAGAAATGTAAGTGAATGTGAACGTTTAGGAATTCCGTATGGGGTTTATATTTATTCATATGCTCAAAATACAGATATGGCTACAAGTGAAGCACAGCATGTATTAAGATTAATAAGCGGGCACAAGTTGAGTTACCCGGTTTATTTTGATATGGAGGATAATAGTACATTAGGAAGTGACTTTGCTACAATTGCACAGACATTTTGTAGTACAGTTCAAAACGCAGGATATGCAGTTGGTGTATATGCAAATTTAAATTGGTGGAATAAATATTTGACAGATATAAAATTTGAACAATGGCATCGTTGGGTCGCTCAGTATAATATACAGTGTGATTACCCAGGTACATATGCAATGTGGCAATATTCGTCAAAAGAATTAGTTGATGGAATAGATGGACCAGTTGATATGAACTATCTTATTGGAACACCAGCGGATCATGGAGTTAAAGAACTGCAAAGTGGGGTTTCGTATGAAGCTCACGTATCAGATATTGGGTGGCAAACTTTTGTCCAGAACGGAGAAATAGCAGGAACAACAGGCCAAAATAAAGGAATAGAAGCCTTGAAAATGCAGTTAAACGATGTGGATGGTGGAATAGAATATAGAGCGCATGTACGAGATATTGGTTGGCAGGATTATGTATCAAATGGGCAGCAGGCAGGAACAACAGGTCAGGCAAAACCAATAGAGGCGGTATCTATCCGACTTACAGGAAAAGCGGAAGAACAATATGATATCTACTATCGAGTACATTCAAGTGATTTTGGATGGCTTGGTTGGGCAAAGAATGGGGAAGATGCAGGAACACAAGGCTATGCAAAGAAAGTAGAGGCAATACAGGTTCAATTGGTTGAAAAAGGTGGAGAAGCACCAGGAGAGACTTCGAATGCTTTTAAGATGAAAGAGACAGAAGTTCAGTATCAGGCGCACGTGTCAGATATAGGCTGGCAGAATATCGTAACAAATGGGGCATTGGCAGGAACAACAGGCCAGAATAAAGGGATAGAAGCATTAAAGTTGCAATTATCTAATGCTAGAAATGGCGGAATAGAATATCGCGCCCATGTACGAGATATAGGCTGGCAGGATTATGTATCAAATGGGCAGCAGGCAGGAACAACGGGGCAGGCGAAACCAATAGAAGCGGTATCTATCCGACTTACAGGAAAAGCGGAAGAACAATATGATATCTACTATCGAGTACATTCAAGTGATTTTGGATGGCTTGGTTGGGCAAAGAATGGGGAAGATGCCGGAACACAAGGTTATGCAAAGAAAGCAGAAGCAATTGAAATTTGTCTGGTAAAAAAAGGTGATTCAGCACCGGGAAGTACGGAAAAAGCATTTTTAAAGAATAATTAGAAAAAGAGTTATTGTTGAGTTGAGGTGATTTCTTGATATCAGCAATAACTCTTTTTTTAAATATAGGAAAATCTTGTGTTTTAAATCTAAATCAAATAAAATAAAAGAAAGAAAATACTTAATAAACGAAAGGGGCATATATGAGAGAGAAAAAGTTTATGAAGTTATTGGGCGTGATTGTTTTATGCTTGGCTATGATAACAACGACGCCAATATCGGTATTTGCAGAAGATATTGTACAGACTGATGATGTACAACAAGTACAAGAAACCACTCAAGAAGATATTAATCAGGACGAGAGTAATAACAATCAGGGTGAGAGTGGAACTGCTCAGAATGAGGGAGAACAGGATGTAATGCAGAGGTCCGAGGCGGAAACAACAGAATCTGATTTGAATAGTAGCATTGAGAATGAAACAGAAAACACAGATGAGTCTGTTATGCTGACTGAGGAAGCGGCAGATGTATTAAATATTAAATATAGTGCATATCTTCAAGGAACAAATTGGCAGGAAGAAAAAAGTAATGGGGAGACAGCTGGAACTGTCGGACAGGACCGTGCTATGAAAGCGCTCAAAGTTCAGCTGGAAAATAATACAGGTATAGCAGGAACAGTTCAATACTGTGCCCATGTATCGAATATTGGTTGGCAGAATTATGTGGAAGAAAATGAACTAGCAGGAACAACGAAAACTGGATTACAAATCGAAGCAATCCGAATGAAACTCACAGGAGAGCTGGCAGAACAGTACGATATTTATTATCGAGTTCATGCAACGAATGTAGGCTGGCTTAGTTGGGTGAAAAATGATGAAAAAGCCGGAACAGTGGGGTATGCATATTCTGTTCAGGCGGTAGAAATTAAAGTTTGTAAAAAGAATAGCACAGATGCACCAATTACTGAAGGAAAAGGTTTTGTATCGGAAGAAACACTTGGAAAAATTATGTACCAGACCCATGTACAGAACATTGGCTGGCAAAACAAAGTTTACGATGGAACAACTGCAGGAACAGTAGGAAGAAATTTAAATCTTGAAGCATTAAAATTAAAAGTTACAGAAGCAGGAAGAGCAGGTTTGACAGGTTCTATTACATGTGAGGCACATGTACAGGATATTGGTTGGCAATCGCCAGTTGCAGATTGGAATACTGCAGGAACAACCGGAAAAAACAAAAAAATTGAGGCTGTTAAAATCAACTTAACTGAACAGTTGGCAGCAACATATGATGTCTATTATCGAGTTCATTCAGCAAATTATGGCTGGCTTGGCTGGGCAAAAAATGGAGAAGAGGCCGGAACAAAAGGGCTTAATTTAGGTGCACAGGCAATAGAAGTGAAGTTATATGAAAAAGGTTCTACGGAAGCACCTGCTCAGACAGAAAAAAGTTGTGTATCAACAGAAAATTTAGGGTCAGTTCTTTATAAAACGCACGTACAAAATATTGGTTGGCAAAGCAATAATTTTTACGATGGACAAACAGCTGGAACCACCGGAAAAAATTATAGTATTGAAGCAATCCAAATAAAGGTTACAGAATTAGGAAAACAAAGTAATCTTACAGGTTCTATTCTTTACGAGGCCCATGTACAAGATATCGGCTGGCAGGGAGAAGTTGCAGATGGACAGACAGCTGGAACCACCGGAAAAAATAAAAAAATTGAAGCGATTAAAATCCGTTTGTCAGAACAATTAGAAGCTCAATATGACATTTATTATCGAGTGCATAGTGCAAGATTTGGTTGGCTGGATTGGACTAAAAATGGAGAGGTTGCAGGAACTGTTGGATATAATGCAGGTGTAGAAGCAATCGAAATCAAACTGTATGGAAAAGGAGATGTAAGTGCTCCGGCATGCAGTGGAAGAAGCTATTTGTCAGCAGATCAAATTGGAAAATTGACATTTCAAACAAAAGTGGAAGGTTTAGATTGGCAAGATGCAAAAGGAAATGGAGAGATAACAGGAACGACAGGAGTAAATAAAGCCATCAGACAACTTTCGATGAATATAGCACCTTCAATGGCAGGAGGATATACAGGAAATGTCGAATATCGTTTACATTTAAGCAATGTAGGCTGGCAAGACTGGAAGACAAGTGGAGAAGTGTCCGGCGATGGAATAAATCAGGCAGAAGCTGTTCAGATTCGTTTAACGGGAGAACTTGAAAAATATGCGGATATTTATTATCGCACACATGTTTCTAATTATGGCTGGTTAGGTTGGGCGAAAAATGGTCAGGCAGCAGGTACAACGAAATGTAGTTATAAATTACAAGCAATTCAGATAAAAATCGTACCTAAGGGTACCGCTGCTCCGGGAAGTAATTCAAATTATTATAAAGATACCAAATATATAAGAATGTTAGCAAGATTTTCAACAGTAAGTACAAATGATGCAAACGGATTTTATAATATGTCAAGAGCATTAAGCTCATTTAACGGTGTAGTAGTTAATCCAGGACAGACATTATCATTCTTTGGCGTTGCAGGACCTTGCGGACAGGCACAAGGTTATCGTCCAGGTGGCGTTGTCGGTGGTATTGGATATGGTGGAGGTATCTGTCAGGCTTCGACAACATTGTACGGAGGTGCAATCCGGGCAGGAATGACAATCATTGAGCGAAATAATCATACAATTGCTTCGACATATGTACCGAGAGGATTAGACGCGATGGTTTCGTATGGAGATTCAGACTTGAAATTCCGCAATGATTTAGGATTTCCGGTAACAATTAAAACATATACAGTAGGAAATACATTATATGTAGAATTTTATGGTCAGGATCCAGGATGGTTTGATTTTATTGAGCCGGTATCTTGGTCATCAGGACATTCAGCATGGGCGCAGAGAAAATACTATAAAAATGGTTCAGTGATCCGCACAGAGAATTTGCCAAGTTCTTATTATTATAATTAATGCAGAGAAAAAGGGCTGGCTGGGTTCCAATGTACGATTTCAAAACGAAATCGGAAATGTTAAGATCTGGAGTCTTAGAAAAGGGAGATATAATTTGGATTTGGAATGAAAATGAAGGTGGGAAATATGGGACTAGTGATACTCATCATATAGGATTTTTCTGGGGCGACACATCGAACCAAGATTTATTCTGGCATTCTGCACCGAATGGTGGAAATCGAATTAGTCCAATTACAGGCTTGTCTAATAATGTAAGTTATACGGTAATGAAGTTATAGATTTATAGATTGAGAAAGTAATCGAAGATAGAGAAGTGTGTTTTATCTTAAAGGGATAGATGCATTTCTCTATCTTTTGTTTGCAATTTGTTTTTTGTGCAAATTTACTTCTTTACAGAAATCCCCAATTATGCTACATTAAATAAACATCTAAAGAGAAGTATCATTTCTCTACATTTATCTAAAGCTGCAAGGCACTCATCTCGGGTTTCACATTCTGAAACAATATCCGATATGAAAAAACGAAATATTTCACCTTAAGGAGGGCTATGCCTATGAAGAACATGTTACAACAGTATTTCCCAATGATTCGGACGAAGGAAGAATTGATGTCCGAGATTAAAAAGAGTTCTGTTCTGAGCAGAGAGTTTTACAGTTGGAAACCGGAGGCACGAAAGGAATTTATTGATTTTTGTACAGGAGCCAAAGGCGTTAAGATGATGTACGATTTTATCAGCAAGGAAATCTTAAATCCGGAGGTTGTACCGGAACGTGTGGACGAGCTATTATCACTTCTACTTGGTCAAGAAGTACATGTAAAAGACGTGCTTCCAAACGATGGAACGAGAATCGCGGATGAATCAGCACTTGTCATCATGGATATCGTGGTGGAATTGCAGGATAAAAGTATCGTGAACCTGGAAGTACAAAAAATCGGATACAAATTTCCGGGAGCAAGAAGCGCCTGCTATTCAGCAGATTTGTTGATGCGTCAATATAAAAAAGTACGCAGTAAACGCAAGAAAAAGTTTAATTACAATGATATAAAAGATGTTTATACGATTGTTCTATTTGAACAAAGTCCTGGACCTTTTCATGAATTTCCAGACGATTATCTACATCAATTCCATCAATGTTCCAATACAGGATTAAAACTGAATTTATTACAGAAATATTTGTTTGTTCCGCTTGACATCTTCTTGGATTCTTTGCAATATAAAGATATCAAAATACAGAATCGACTGGATGCATGGCTTGCATTTTTAGGCTCGGATGACCCGGAAATCATCATTGATATCATCGAGCGATATCCGGATTTCAAGGAGATGTACCAGCAGGTCTATGATATCTGTCGAAATATCGAGGAGGTCATGGGAATGTTTTCGAAAGAGCTGTTGGAGATGGATAGGAATACTGTGGAGCTGATGATTGATGAGATGCAGGATGAGATAAAGCAGCAGAAAGAAGTGATAGAGGAAAAAGATACAATAATACAAAAAAATGAGGCAGAATTAAAAGAAAAAGATGAAGTATTGCAGCAAAAAGATAGTGAATTACAAGAAATGCAGCAGAAGATGAAAGAATTGCAAGAACAGCTGGAACAATTACAAAAATAACCAAAAAGTTAACAGATTTAAAGAAAGACATTGCACAATCAGAAAAACTAATGATTGTGCAGTGCATTCAACAACAATAATATAAATAAACATCTAAGGAGAAATTCTTTTCTCCAAATTTATCTAAAGCCGCAAGGCACTCATCTCGGGTTTCGCATTCTGAAACAATATCCGATATGAAAAAACGAAATATTTCACCTTAAGGAGGGCTATGCCTATGAAGAACATGTTACAACAGTATTCCCCAATGATTCGGACGAAGGAAGAAATATCGGTTTGTTCCGCTTGACATCTTCTTGGATTCTTTGCAATATAAAGATATCAAAATACAGAATCGACTGGATGCATGGCTTGCATTTTTAGGCTCGGATGATCCGGAAATCATTATTGATATCATCGAGCGATATCCGGATTTCAAGGAGATGTACCAGCAGGTCCATGATATCTGTCGAAATATCGAGGAGGTCATGGGAATGTTTTCGAAAGAGCTGTTGGAGATGGACAGGAATACTGTGGAGCTGATGATTGATGAGATGCAGGATGAGATAAAGCAGCAGAAAGAAGTGATACAGCAAAAAGATAGTGAATTACAAGAAATGCAGCAGAAGATAAAAGAACTGCAAGAAGAACTTGAAAGGACAAAAGGTCTAAAGTAACGATAGAAACCATAAGAATCAAAATTTTCAAAAAAATATAATATAGTTTGAAAATTGTGATAATATTGTATATTTTTTGAAAAACTTTCCTTTCGCAATTGCTGTATTACCTCAGATATGGTATATTTAAATTAGTTTTTTACATAAGGGAAAAATAAAAAATGAAGAAGAGTCAGGAGTGATAGAAAATGTATCAGGATGAATACAAACGTTGGATGGAGGCTGATCTGGAGGACGCAGATCTGAAGCCTGAGCTGACAAAAATTGAAGGAAATGATGACGAGATTAAGGAGCGTTTTGCAGTTGCTCTTAAGTTTGGAACTGCAGGACTTCGCGGGGTTCTTGGAGCAGGTACAAACAGAATGAATATCTATGTTGTACGTCAGGCAACACAGGGACTTGCTAATTGGGTAAAAACTCAGGGTGGAACTCAGACTGTTGCAATTAGTTATGACAGCCGTATCAAAAGTGATGTGTTTGCGAAGAATGCAGCAAGTGTATTGGCGGCAAACGGAATCAAGGTTCGCATTTATGATGCGTTAATGCCTGTTCCGGCACTTTCTTTTGCAACTCGTTATTATAACTGTAATGCAGGTGTCATGGTGACAGCTTCTCATAACCCGGCAAAATATAACGGATATAAAGCATATGGTCCGGATGGTTGCCAGATGACAGATGATGCTGCAGCTATCGTATACGATGAGATTCAGAAGACAGATGTATTAACAGGTGCGAAATATATGCCATTTGCACAGGGTGTTGAAGAAGGTCTGATTCGTTTTGTTGGTGATGATTGCAAGAGAGCACTGTATGATGCAATCGAAGAGAGACAGGTTCGTCCGGGCCTTTGCAAGACAGCAGGATTGAAGTTAGTATATAGTCCACTTAATGGTTCTGGATTAGTTCCGGTTACACAGATTTTAAAAGATATCGGAATTACAGATGTTACAATCGTTCCTGAGCAGGAATATCCAAATGGATATTTTACAACATGTAGCTATCCGAACCCAGAGATTTTCGAAGCTCTTGAGAAGGGTCTGAGTCTTGCGAAAGAGACAGGTGCAGATTTGATGCTTGCAACTGATCCGGATGCAGACCGTGTCGGTATTGCTATGAAGTGTCCGGATGGTTCGTATGAATTAGTTACTGGTAATGAAGTTGGAGTTCTTCTTCTTGATTATATTTGTGCAGGCCGCATTGAAAAGGGTACAATGCCTAAGAATCCGGTAGCGGTAAAATCTATCGTATCTACACCTCTTGCTGATGCTGTTGCAGAGCATTATGGTGTTGAGCTTAGAAGTGTTTTGACAGGATTTAAATGGATCGGAGATCAGATCGCAGGACTTGAAGCAGCAGGAGAAGTTGACCGCTTTATCTTTGGATTTGAGGAGAGTTATGGATATCTGGCTGGTCCATATGTTCGTGATAAGGATGCAATCATCGGATCTATGCTGATTTGTGAGATGGCAGCATATTACAGAAGTATTGGAAGTTCTCTGAAACAGAGAATGGAAGAAATTTATTCTGAATATGGCCGTTACCTGAACCAGATTGATAGTTTTGAGTTCCCGGGACTTAGTGGTATGGATCAGATGGCTGGAATCATGCAGGGCTTAAGAGAAAAACCGCTTGAGGAGATTGCAGGATATAAGGTTGTGAATGTTACAGACTACAAGAAACCAGAAGAGACAGGGCTTCCGGCTGCAAATGTTCTTATTTACAAATTGGAAAATAATGAGACAGTTATTGTTCGTCCTTCAGGAACAGAACCTAAGATTAAGATTTACTACACAACACTCGGTAAAAATCTTGAGGAAGCACAGGCAGAGAAAGATAAGTTGTCTGAGGCTTTAAAACCAATCATGAAATAAAAAGTTAAAAAAGTGATAGAATAAAATAATGAGACTATGGGGAAATGTGATCGATGAGATTTTTCTTTATAGTCTCATTTATTTATGCTAAAATAAATACAGTATGCAAAAGTTTTTCAGCAAGGAGGATAAATACTATGCTTAGAATTGGAATGTTGACAAGTGGTGGAGATTGTCAGGCGCTGAACGCAGCAATGCGAGGAGTTGTGAAAGGAATCTGCACAAAGCGTGATGATGTAGAGATTTATGGTTTTCAAGATGGATATAAAGGATTAATATATGGTAACTTTAGCATGTTGACTCCGAAAGATTTTTCGGGAATTCTGACACGTGGAGGTACGATTCTTGGAACATCAAGACAGCCGTTTAAATTGATGCGTGTGCCGGATGCCGATGGTCTTGATAAGGTTGAAGCTATGAAGCACACATATTATAAGCTGAATTTAAATTGTCTTGTGATTCTTGGTGGTAATGGAACACATAAGACAGCAAACCTGCTTCGCGAGGAAGGGCTGAATGTAGTAACTTTACCAAAAACAATTGATAACGATCTCTGGGGAACAGATATGACGTTTGGATTCCAGAGTGCAGTAGATATTGCGACAGATACAATTGACCGCATTCACACAACTGCAACATCACACAGCAGAGTATTTATTATTGAGATAATGGGACATAAAGTAGGTCACGTTACATTGCATGCAGGAATTGCAGGCGGAGCTGATATCATTCTTCTTCCGGAAATTCCATATGATATTAAGGCGATTTCTGATGTGATTCAGAAACGCACAAAGGCGGGTAAGAAATTTACGATTCTTGCGGTAGCGGAAGGTGCGATTTCAAAAGAAGATGCGAAGCTGAAGAAGAAAGAGTATAAAGAAAAGCTTGCAAAGAGAAAATATCCTTCTATTGCATACGAGTTGGCTGAACAGATTGAGAAGACAACAGATAAGGAGGTTCGAATTACAGTTCCGGGACATACACAGCGCGGCGGTTCTCCATGTGCATATGATCGTGTATTTGCAACAAGAGTCGGAGCTAAGGCAGCAGAGTTGATTTTAAATCAGGAATATGGATACATGGTAGCAATGCGTGACGGAGAGATTACAAAGGTTTCGCTGGAAGAGGTTGCCGGAAAGCTGAAATATGTCGATCCAAAATGCAGTTTTATTCAGGAAGCGAAAATGATAGGAATTAGCTTCGGAGATGAATAATGAGATAGTCCGTGACAGGATATTTTCAAAAAAATAACTAGAAACAAAGAGGTGTGATTCATGTCATATACGGCATTATACAGAAAGTTCCGTCCGACTACATTTGAGGATGTAAAGGGTCAGGATCATATTATAAAGACATTACAGAATCAGATTAAGGCAGACCGTATCGGACATGCGTATCTATTTTGCGGAACTCGTGGAACAGGAAAGACGACTGTGGCAAAAATATTTGCCAAGGCAGTGAATTGTGAACATCCGGTGGATGGAAGTCCATGTGGAGAGTGTGCGATGTGCAAAGCGATTGCAGCCGGCACGTCGATGAATGTGATTGAGATTGATGCGGCATCTAACAATGGTGTGGATAATATTCGAGAGATCCGGGAGGAAGTGGCGTATCGTCCGACGGAAGGACGCTTTAAGGTTTACATTATTGATGAGGTGCATATGTTGTCTATCGGAGCATTTAATGCACTTTTAAAGACATTGGAGGAACCGCCGGAGTATGTGATATTTATTTTGGCAACAACGGAGGTTCATAAGATTCCAATCACAATTTTATCTCGATGTCAGCATTATGATTTTCATCGAATTACGATTGATACGATTGCAGGCCGAATGAATGATCTGATGGAAATTGAACAGGTGGATGTTGAGCAGAGAGCAATACGATATATTGCAAAGGCTGCAGACGGCTCGATGCGTGATGCGTTGAGTCTTCTGGATCAGTGTATTGCATTTTATCTGGGGCAGAAGCTGACGTATGATAATGTTTTGGAAGTGCTTGGTGCAGTGGATACCGATGTCTTCAGCCGTTTGCTTCGTAACATTATAGCGAGAGATGTTCCTAAGGTTTTGGATACGGTGGAAGAACTGGTAATGCAGGGGCGAGAGCTTTCGCAATTGACGGCGGATTTCACTTGGTATCTTCGTAACTTGCTTCTCGTTAAGACTTCTGATAATATGGAAGATGTTCTGGATGTGTCTTCAGAAAATCTTCAGCAGTTAAAAGAAGAAGCACAGATGATAGAGGTGGATACACTGCTTCGCTATATCCGCATTTTTTCGGAATTATCCGGTCAGATGAAATATGCGACACAGAAGAGAGTGCTCTTGGAAGTGGCGTTGATCAAGTTATGTACACCGGCGATGGAAGTGAATACGGATAGTCTTCTGGATCGGATTCGTGCGGTGGAAGACCGATTAGATCGTGAACTGGAAGCTGTACAGGAGAAGGTAGTGTACGTCAATGCGTCTGAGGTCAATGGTATAGCAGGGAATACGAATTCTTCTTCAAGAAAAAGCCAGCCGAAACCAGAGCTGCCGGATGCAGTACCGGAGGAAATACAGAAGGTGGTGCAAAATTTCCGCTCTATCGCAGATGAGGTATCTGCACCGACTAGTATTTATCTGAAACAGGCAAGATTAAGTCTGGGAGGAGATAATCGGTTATTGATTGTTCTGTCTGATAGTATTGCAGCGGAAAGTGTGAAGAGGGAAGATCATAAGCAAGAAATCGAGTCGGTGATTGAGCAGAGAATCGGCAAGAAGGTTGAAGTTGAGGTGCGTCAGCTAGATGACGGGCGAAGATTTGAAGATACATTTGTAGATTTAGAAAAACACATGGAAAAAGTAATTAACATGGAAATAACAGTGGAGGATTGATCATGGCAAAACGTGGTGGTTTCCCAGGTGGCGGAATGCCGGGGAATATGGCAAATTTAATGAAGCAGGCTCAGAAGATGCAGCGTCAGATGGAAGAGCAGGCAAAGGAAATGGAGACAAAAGAATTTACAGCAACAGCTGGAGGCTCAGCTGTAGAAGTGACAATGTCTGGTAAGAGAGAAGTAGTCAGAGTGAAACTGTCTGAAGAAGTAGTGGATCCGGATGACATTGAGATGTTAGAAGATTTGATCGTTGCAGCAACGAATGAAGCACTTCGTAAAGTTGATGAAGAATCAGGTGCTGCAATGTCTAAATTGACAGGTGGACTTGGCGGCGGAATGCCGGGGTTATTTTAATGGAATATTATAGTAATCAGATCAGCCGGTTGATCGAAGAGCTTTCAAGACTTCCGGGAATCGGTGCAAAGTCAGCACAGAGATTGGCATTTCATATTATTAATATGCCGAAAGAGCAGGTAGAGAATCTTGCGAAAACCATGGTAGATGCACGTAACAACGTGCGCTACTGTGCACAGTGCTGTACTCTTACAGATCGGGAGATATGTCCAATCTGTAGTAATCCAGACCGAGACCATAAGACAATCATGGTAGTTGAAAGTCCGAGAGATTTGGCAGCATATGAGAAAACCGGAAAGTATAATGGTGTGTATCACGTGCTTCATGGAGCTATTTCACCGATGCTTGGAATCGGACCGGGAGATATTAAATTAAAAGAATTGATGGCTCGGCTTCAGGGGGATGTTGATGAAGTAATCATTGCGACAAACTCTAGCTTAGAAGGTGAAACAACAGCAATGTACATTAGTAAATTGATCAAGCCGGTTGGAATCAAAGTCAGCCGGATTGCCAGCGGCGTTCCGGTCGGAGGTGATCTTGAATATATTGATGAAGTGACACTTTTGAGAGCACTGGATGGCAGAACAGAGCTGTGAGGTAGAGCAATTGGGAAAAAAAGTAACATCTTCAGATGTGGCAAAACATGCAGGCGTATCGCAGGCAACAGTATCTATGGTATTAAATAAGAAATATAATGTCTCATTTTCTCGAGAGGTAATAGAGAGGGTGGAGCATTCAGCAGAAGAACTTGGGTATGAGCTTCCGAAACGAAAGCGAAAAAGGGAGAGCAGAAGAGAAAAACTGTTGGTAGTATTTTGCCCAAATCTGACCAATCCATATTATGTGATGTTGCTGCAGGGAATTGAAGCACGCGCAACGGAACAAGGATATGGATTGTTTGTCTGTAATACACAGAGAAGTCTTGTGCTGGAGGAACAGTATTTGAAAATGTTATCGTCTCTGAATCCACGAGGTGTGATTTATACTTGTAATCCGAGCCGGTGTTATCTGGAAATGATAGAAGAATTATCAAAAACCATTCCATTTGCAATTATTAATAATCAGAATGAAAAACTAGAAGTTGATGCAGTGGAGCTTGATAATTCAAAACTGGGCAGGATCATGGCGAGACATTTGTTAGATTTGGGACATAAGAAAGTGGCATACATCGCACCGCCGCTCACAGTGCGGCAAAAACAACGTTCAAAGCGGGTGGAAGGATTTTTAAAAGAGTTCAGTGAAGCCGGTTTGGCAAATGGCGTTGTTATCAAGTCTGCAAATGAATCTATTGATCAGGATGTACCGGGTATTGATTCGGAATATCGGATTGGATATGATTTAACAAAAGAAGTACTGGAGGAGCATGGAGATGTGACTGCAATCGTAGGGCTGAATGATATGATCGCATTTGGAATTTTGGATGCACTTTATGACGAAAAGTACAAGGTGCCAAATGACATGTCGGTTATGGGGTGTGACAATACCTTATTTTCTAAAATGAGAAAACTATCTTTAACTACGATAGAGCATTTTGTCATTTATAAAGGCAGAGATGCCTGTGATATTATAATGAAGAAGATAAAAAGTGCTGATCAGAAATACGGAGAAATCCAACCAATCAGTATTTATCATGTGGAATATGAGCCTCAGCTTGTGGCGAGGGGGACGACATCATATCCACCGGGTAAAAAAACAAAAATTAATGCAAAAAAGAAAAATATTAATAAATATTAATACAAATAGAACGTATTGATATAAAAATAAAATTCCTATATAGTTTAATTATGGGGATAAAACTGCTAAGGTGAAAAATGACGAGCAGATAAACAATGAAATAAATTGAGTTTTGTTAATAAAATCAATTTATAAACAGAAGGAAATTATTAATAATTTTCCGGCCTATTGACCGTTTTGTTTTTCATGACTATAATCGAAAGTAAAGAGAGCAAATAAAAAATTTGCAAAAATTATCTCGTGAACAGGTCGTATTTTAAGGAGGAACAAGACATGAAATTTTTTATTGACACAGCAAAAGTAGAGGATATTAAAAAAGCAAATGATATGGGAGTAATCTGTGGAGTTACAACAAATCCATCTTTGATTGCTAAAGAAGGCCGTGTATTTGAAGAAGTTATCGCTGAAATTGCTTCTATCGTAGACGGACCGATTAGTGGAGAGGTAAAGGCTACTACAACAGATGCAGAGGGCATGATTGCAGAAGGACGTGAGATTGCAAAGATTCATCCAAACATGGTTGTTAAGATTCCAATGACAGTAGAAGGACTCAAAGCAGTTAAAGTTCTTACAGCTGAGGGAATCAAGACAAATGTGACATTGATCTTCTCTGCAAACCAGGCACTTCTTGCAGCAAGAGCTGGTGCTACATATGTATCACCATTCCTTGGAAGACTGGATGATATTTCTACAAGAGGAACAGATTTGATTGCAGAGATCGCAGAGATGTTTGCAGTTGCAGGAATTGAGACAGAGATCATTGCAGCAAGTGTAAGAAATCCAATCCATGTAACAGATTGTGCTCTTGCAGGAGCTGATATTGCAACAGTACCATATGCAGTAATTGAGCAGATGACACATCATCCATTGACAGATGCAGGAATTGAAAAATTCAAAAAAGACTATATTGCAGTATTTGGTGAGTAGGTCGAACAAGTCTCATAAAGAGACTTGCGGTTTGTAGTTGTGCTGTATTATAATACAGTTACGTATGAACATAAAAATCAGGAGGAGTCTCATGGACAAATTAGAATTAATGAAAACAGCCAACGAAGTCCGTAAAGGAATCGTGACTGCTGTACATAGCGCAAAAGCCGGACATCCGGGCGGATCTTTATCTGCAGCAGATATCTTTACATATCTGTATTTTGAAGAAATGAACATTGACCCAAAAGAACCTAAGAAAGCAGACCGTGACCGTTTTGTTCTTTCAAAAGGACACACAGCACCGGGATTGTATTCTGCATTGGCACACAGAGGATATTTCCCTGTAGAAGATTTGAAAACACTTCGTCATACAGGTTCTTATCTGCAGGGACATCCGGATATGAAACATATCCCGGGTGTAGATATGTCATCTGGTTCACTTGGACAGGGAATTTCAGCCGCAGTAGGTATGGCACTTGCTGCAAAATTGTCTAATGAAGATTATCGTGTATATACACTTCTTGGAGATGGTGAAATTCAGGAAGGACAGGTATGGGAGGCATCTATGCTCGCAGGTTCCCGTAAACTGGACAACCTGGTTGTGATCGTAGATAATAATAATTTACAGATTGACGGAACAATTGAAGAGGTAAACTCTCCATATCCAATTGATAAGAAATTCGAAGCATTCAATTTCCATGTAATTACAATTAATGGTAATGATATGGATGAGATTGCAGCAGCTTTGAAAGAAGCAAGAGAGACAAAGGGAATGCCGACAGCAATTATTGCAAAGACAACAAAAGGAAAAGGTGTTTCCTTCATGGAGAATGCAGTAGGCTGGCATGGAAAAGCTCCAAACGATGAAGAATATAAGATCGCAATGGAAGATTTAGAGAAAGCAGGTGAAGCATTATGTCAGAAGTAAAGAAGATCGCAACGAGAGATAGTTATGGTAATGCTTTAGTTGAGCTTGGTAAAGAACATGACAATTTAGTTGTTCTGGATGCCGACCTGGCAGCAGCAACAAAGACTGGTGTGTTTAAAAAAGAATTTCCAGAGAGACATATTGACTGTGGTATCGCAGAAGGTAATATGGTAGGTGTAGCAGCAGGACTGGCAGCAGCGGGAAAGGTTCCATTTGCAAGTTCTTTTGCAATGTTTGCAGCCGGACGTGCATTTGAGCAGATTCGTAACTCTGTTGCATATCCACATTTAAACGTAAAGATCGGAGCAACTCATGCAGGAATTTCTGTAGGAGAGGACGGAGCAACTCACCAGTGTAACGAAGATATCGCACTGATGCGTTCAATTCCGGGAATGGTTGTTCTTAATCCATCTGATGATGTAGAAGCAAGAGCTGCTGTAAAAGCTGCTTATGAGTATGAAGGACCGGTTTATTTGAGATTTGGCCGTCTGGCAGTGCCGGTTATCAATGATAGAGAAGATTACAAATTTGAGATGGGTAAAGGTGTTGTTCTTCGTGAAGGAAAAGACCTTACAATCGTAGCCAGCGGACTGCCGGTTGCAAATTGTCTGGAAGTGGCAGAAAGATTATCTGCAGAGGGAATTGAAGCGAAAGTAATCAATATCCATACAATCAAACCTCTGGACGAAGATTTAATCGTTGCAGCAGCAAAAGAGACAGGTAAAGTAGTTACAGTTGAAGAACATTCTGTAATCGGCGGACTTGGAAGTGCAGTATGTGATGTGCTTTCAGAGAAAGCTCCAACAAAAGTTCTGAAGATTGGTGTGAATGATGTGTTTGGAGAATCCGGACCGGCATTAGAACTGCTTAAGAAATATGGTTTGGATACAGATGGAATTTATGAGAAAGTGAAAGCTTTCTGCTAAGATAAGAACCGAATAGGGATGAAATTAGGCGGCTTTTTCGTAGAAGAAAGCGCCTAATTCA
>QUJA01000107.1 GCA_003480425.1 Firmicutes bacterium AM31-12AC | reverse complement strand
ATGCGTTTAGGGGTAACACCCGTTCCCATCCCGAACACGATGGTTAAGACCTAAACGGCCGATGGTACTGCACTGGAGACGGTGTGGGAGAGTAGGTGGCCGCCAAATCTATAAAGAAAAAAGACGGAACCGCCGTCGAGAGAATTCAATATAGATACAGGCAAGGATGAGCAACAACTTATCAACGCCAACCCCATCAGCAGGGCAGTGCTGTTTGAATAACTGGTTTTACCAGTGATTAGAGAGTTGAAAGAGATTTCAGTTTTCTAATGACTGATAAATGTCAGTCAGAAAAATGAATAGATGCGAAGCTCTAAGACCAAAGGTCTTATCGCTCATGGCATTACATGCCAATGCATCGAAAAGCATTTATGCTTAGACAAGCGAGCTTGTCACACATAATTGTTTTCGATACGCTCGCATCTTTATGTACCTTGAAAATTGCATACAAAGAAATATAGATGATAAGATTAAAAAATATCTAATCAAGACATCCGAGGTAATGTTAACAAACATTAACTAAAGTCTGAAGAAAAC
>QUJA01000106.1 GCA_003480425.1 Firmicutes bacterium AM31-12AC | reverse complement strand
CTATTTTTATGTTCGCACTTTTCAAGTGTGGGAAGTCTGATAAAGGAAGAAATTGAAAATAAGAAAGTCGCATTTATTCCAACAGCTTCACTGCGTGAAGGCTACACCGGTTATGTCGGCTCGGCTCGAAAATTATTCAAAAAGTTGGGAGCAATCGTAACTGAAATTGATATTTCAACGGAGGCTTATTCAACGATACAGTCTGTTTTTGAAGAAGCAGATGTGATATATTTTACCGGCGGAAATTCTTTCTTTCTTATGGACCAGCTCCGTAAAACGGGAACTGATGGACTGCTGAAAAAGGAATTGGCAAATGGAAAATTGATGATCGGCGAGTCGGCAGGCGCAATTATATGCGCTCCAAGCATCCAATATATCGAGCAAATGGATGAAAAGCCAGAGGACTACTCACAAGAAGATGATGCAGGGCTTGATTTGATTAATTTCTATGTTCTTCCACATTATCTTACAGCACCATTTAAGAAAGTTACCGAGAAAATAATGACTGAGTTTTCGGATTTGAATCTATGCCCGATTAACAACCGTCAGGGAATTGTAATTGATGGTGAAGGTTCAAAGGTTATTTGCAAAGACTAATTTGAAAATTCCT
>QUJA01000105.1 GCA_003480425.1 Firmicutes bacterium AM31-12AC | reverse complement strand
GTGTTCTACCATTGAACTACACCCGCAAAGTCGGGGTGACAGGATTCGAACCTGCGACCTCCTGGTCCCAAACCAGCGCTCTAGCCAAGCTGAGCCACACCCCGATATTAACATTTTTATTCAGATTTGCATCATTCTTATGAACTCTATGCCACAAATCTGGCTTAGTGCGGATGACAGGACTTGAACCTGCACGTCGTAAACACTAGATCCTAAGTCTAGCGCGTCTGCCAATTCCGCCACATCCGCATATCTCCTCTAATATGTGATGGAGAAAAAAATAGAACAAACAGCACACTGCTTGTTCCAGTGAGCGTGCGGGGATTCGAACCCCGGACAACTTGATTAAAAGTCAAGTGCTCTACCACCTGAGCTACACGCCCTCATAAAACTATCCTAATTATTCAGGTAAAACTGGGCTAGCTGGATTCGAACCAGCGAATGCAGGAGTCAAAGTCCTGTGCCTTACCGCTTGGCGATAGCCCATCAAAGACTTCTATCGACACCGCTTATTTAACTGGTGTTTCATCCATTCTTAAGAAAAGGGTGGGTAGTGGGACTCGAACCCACGATATCCGGAACCACAATCCGACGCGCTAACCAACTGCACCATACCCACCATACCGAGCCTGGGGGGATTCGAACCCT
>QUJA01000104.1 GCA_003480425.1 Firmicutes bacterium AM31-12AC | reverse complement strand
CATTGTAAACAAGAAGATTATTCTGGAAGATTGGCTCCTTGTCATATCTGGCTACACCGGATGGAAAGCATCTGGTGGCTGTTTTCATGTTTCCATACCCATGATCAATCCCAATCACCACAATTGTTTCATTATTGTTATTTTTCATCATTCTCATAATCATACCTCATTCTTTCTTTTCTTATCCAATCCTATTAATACTTACGTGAATTGATAAGATAGATATTTTATTTACTAGTTCTTTAATAATTCATATTTAATAACATGGATTATTAATAGCAACGGTTTGTCCAGTATGGGATTTACCATATCTGGTTTTCCTATTTTCTGATGTCCGGAGATAGAAATTTCCTATGACCTGATTGTCCAAAATTGGACTATCCACACTTAGGCACTTCTCTGCTCCACTTAATCATTTTCTTCTCCTAATGGAACTTCCCGGATAATATATTCGGTATCGCCATAAAAGCCATACTCATTACGCAATCTATGACGTTCCACATATCCATGATGCTCTAATTCCTTAATTGCAGAACGAACAGAATCAATCCCATCTCTGCTCAATGTTGCCAGTCCTTGCATATTGTAATTCCAGTCATCTGGCAAACTTAACATCAGCGATAATAGACCTTTCGCTTTCAATGTCAGATTCTTATTCTTGAAATGGTGATTACTCATTACCGTAAAATTCTTAGTT
>QUJA01000103.1 GCA_003480425.1 Firmicutes bacterium AM31-12AC | reverse complement strand
CAAAAGAGCCATTACCCCGTCCCCAACTGGCAAACCCCCGTCCCCAACTGGCAAACCCCCGTCCCCAATGGCTCAACCCGTCCCCAACTGGCATCTCGTGTCAAATCTGATTTTTCAAAAGCCAATCTATTACATTAATTACTTTTATACCATCATAATTTCCAAGCGAAAAATGATCCAGTGTTAAAACAATTTTTTCATAATTGTCTTTAATTTCCTTTAATGGTCTCATTTCTCTTTCAAAAGTTTCTTCTGCTGTCATATCTGCCGTCACCTGATAATAAACGATTACCCCTTGTTTTTGAGCAACAAAATCTACTTCTGTAGAGCCATATTTACCTATATTCACCTTATTCCCACGGCGCAATAATTCAAAAAACACAATATTTTCAATGGAAAATCCAAGATCATAACGCTTTCTTGGCAAAATGTGATTGCGAAGCCCCAAATCAACCATATACAACTTCTTATTAACTTTTAACAACTGTTTTCATATATTCTGAAAATGCCTGTTCTTTTGGAATTCCTGTAATTTCAACATATTCTTTAAAGGAGAGCGGTAACATAGAAATTTCAACATACCTTCCTGTTAATAGTGTAGCCAAATCCCCTGAAAGCATATATGCATTAGAACCTGTAATATAAATATCAATATTTTCTTTTACATGAAGACTATCTACCACTTTTTCAAAAAACATTCTTATTCCGGAGTTTATTTTTTATTTTCAAAAAAAAATTCCCGTTTGGGAATCTTTTTTTATATCATCTCTCGCTAGACCAGTGGTGACGGGAATTAAAAGGTGCCGGTTGGGGACGGAGTTTAGTTGGCTTTTTGGCAAGCCAAAAAGCC
>QUJA01000102.1 GCA_003480425.1 Firmicutes bacterium AM31-12AC | reverse complement strand
TCGGATAGCTGAGGATCACCGCTGCATTTGGAATGCCATTCAACTCCCCTTCATAGCGGTATACATAGAATTCACGGCTGCCAACGGTCACGAGGCTGACATCCGGGTCTGTTTTCCGCAAATGAAGGGCAAATGCACTGGCTTTTTGACGGATCCCGCATGGATAAAGGATTCGGTTGGTCTTTAATGCCCCAACCGTATAGAATCCTTTCCGAATAAAACGGTCCATCACTTTTGCAGTAGTATACCAGCTGTCACAAAGAAAGTAGGAAATGACCGGCGCAGCGGGAAGTTCTTCCGCGATCTCCTGTACAATCTGGATCTTTGATCTTGATTTATCGTACAGGATGACTGCATAATTCAGGGTAATCCCGTTGCAGGAAAGCATAACGGAGACAACCTGATGCCCATAATCCTGACAGCCTTTTAAATGTGATTGATGAAAATACGCAGCTTCGATTGGATGAACCGCCTGTGACGAAGGCCGGGTATGTGAAGCAATCGTATCATCCACAATACAGTAAATCGGTTGTCCGGAACGCTGTGCTTCCCTATAAATGGCTTGGAGGATGCTGCTTTTTAAAACATCCTGCAATGCATCGTCCTTCCATTTTCCGTGATTCAGGAAATAAGCGGTCGTTGTCCTGTGGCAATGGCTGACTTCTTGGAAATCAACTGTTTTTCCCCGGTATCCCCGGAGAAAAACAGACAGGATGATGGTCAATAAGTGGTTCAGATACACATCGGATAAAAATAATCCGAGATTTAATGCTTTCAGGTAATTGTAAATATGTTTGGAATGATGTATACTGTTTGCAACGGACACCCCCTTGTTTGAGTGAGTATGTTGTTTGTTGGTACTTCAATTATACATCCTTCTACAGAGGGTGTCTTTCTTTTGTGCAATATTTTGGATTTGCTCATTTATAG
>QUJA01000101.1 GCA_003480425.1 Firmicutes bacterium AM31-12AC | reverse complement strand
AATTTGCGCTTTTTTACATGACCAATGAATCAGAAACAATATGAGAGATGTGATAGCAAGGATGCAATAAGTTAGATCTGCCCATGGATAGTTCATGAAACAACCCTGCAATTTGAGGAATAACCTGTACCTAAGTGTCTAAAGTATGATATCATGTGAGTAACAAATTAGAAGTTGCAAGGAAGGAATTATGAAATTTATGCAAACAGAGAAAAAACAGCTTTTGATCTATGTGATTATAGCATACGGAATCACATATGTAATGGGACTTCTGATGTGGTATGGCTATGGAAAAGGTCTTGATCTCAGCGCTTTTCCAAATGCGCAGATGCTGTATCCAGCAGCAGGTGTGATGATGGCTTATTTAATTACCAAAAAGGGAGATAAAAATCTTCCAACGGCTTTTTTCATATTCTTTATAGCACTCACGGCGGTGCTGGTTGTCTGCACGGCGGCTTCTGTTCTGGCTCCCCAAAATAGAGATCTGATGAGCATGCCGTATTCTCAGTGGGCACCGATCATGGAGTACGTTATAATAGGTGGCAGCGTTATTTTCTGGATTCTTCTTCTGCAATCCGGTAAAGAAAAGCGCAGAGCCTATGGACTGAACAGCGAACATTGGAATATATCTGTTCGTATGATCCTGTTGTTTATTGGATTATATCTTCTCAGATTTGTGATTGCCAGTGCTCTGAGCGGCCAGCTTTCTGAATTTGGCAAAATAATGGCAAATCCTACTACCTGGATCATATTTTTTACTGTTTTGGTAAACTTTTTCCTGTCTGTAGTGGCATTCTTTGGAGAAGAATACGGATGGAGATATTATCTTCAGCCTCTTCTTCAGAAGAAATTTGGCCTAAAAAGTGGCGTGATCCTTTTGGGCTGTGTGTGGGCTGTATGGCATCTGCCAATAGACTTCTTCTATTACACTACGCCGGATATGGGGCTGGCGGCTCTGGCAAGCCAGTTTGTTACCTGTA
>QUJA01000100.1 GCA_003480425.1 Firmicutes bacterium AM31-12AC | reverse complement strand
AAACCCCGTCCCTTCTGGCCTCTAACCCCGTCCCCGTTGGTCCCTTCTGGCCTCCCGTCTCTATCTCCGATACTTACGAATCACACAGGAAACAACGCCTGCCACGCAAAGACCGAATAATTGGTTATGAAGAGAACCGAAAACTGCCAGGGCACCCTTGATTCCTTTTAAAATCTCGATGCTTGCAGGTAATACTTCTATATTTTCCGGGATAAAATCACCGAATAAAAATGCCGCATAGGAACAAATGTAAAGTATGATAAATGAATTCCGTCCGCGTCCTACATCTTCCCAATGAACTCCATATTCATCTCGTATACGTTCTTTTGTCATAGACCTGAAAAGTGCAATGATTTCGCAAAAAATTACAATTGCAGCTACAGCGGCATATGCAAGAAAAGTTGGCGAGAAAGCTTGTGATTCAAGTGAATTTTCAAGGTCGCCATATGGAGCACTTCCTACATAAAAGTTGTAAGCTAAAATGGCAATGATTATAAGGATAAGCAGTATAGTCAGATTTCGGATAAATGTTTTTGAAACCTTATAAAGTGCGTTGCCACCTTTTTGAAGCGGTGCTGCAAGTCGTGTGGGTCCACTTTTACGTCTTCTGGATTTAGGAAAGTCATAGTCGTCATCGTCATCATCATTATAATCATAATCAATGTCGTCATCATCGTAACGATTGGAAGGCTGCTGGGCATAACGAATAGCCTGTGCCTTCTCTTCCTCGCGTGAAATATTAGTTGGAATACTTAAATCAACAGATTTATTGCTGCTTTTAGAAGAAGCATTTCCTTTTTTCTTTCTTTTTGTTTTCTTTGTATTTTTTTGGGAAGGATCCTCTAATTTTATTGTATCAAAATCAATGGATGGTCGTAATGTTGAATCATCATATGTAACTTCAAAATTATCGTCGAACCAGGATGAGTCATTTTTTGAAGAAGCCATGAGAAATAAAAACCCCTTTCTTTAAAATATGATAATTATAAAAATAATCAATGTAGTATATCCTATAATGTTTTTTTTGCGAAGACAAGTAAAAAAATGTAAAATTCATAAAAAATTAAAATTAAGGATGAACGAGGACGGAGTTAAGTGCCAAATGGGGACGGAGTTCAGTGGCTTTTTCACACGTG
>QUJA01000010.1 GCA_003480425.1 Firmicutes bacterium AM31-12AC | reverse complement strand
TAATTTGCGCTTTTTTACATGACCAATGAATCAGAAACAATATGAGAGATGTGATAGCAAGGATGCAATAAGTTAGATCTGCCCATGGATAGTTCATGAAACAACCCTGACGTACTTTCCCATTCCTTGCTAAAAAAATGCGATTGAGATATAATATTTACATATTTATTTCTGTAAAAAATCAATTTGTAAAGGAGGCGGCTTATGGCAGACATAATTACCAAAAAGCCAAAATCAGAACAGACAAAACAGAACATTATCGATACATATCTAAAGCTAATCCCATCAAAATGCTGGGATAAAATAACAGTCAAAGAGCTTTGTGCTCAGGCAAATATTACTCGTGGTACTTTTTATCAATATTATTCCGACATCTATGATTTAATGGAGCAAATTGAAAACACTCTTTTAGATGACGTCAATCGCTTTTATAATGCCGCTTCAAAGTCACAGCCTTCCTCTTCTTGTTCCACAGGAAAATTTGAAGACAGCTTTGATTATGCTCCACCGCAGCTTATGACTGCCTGGTTTAAATTCTGTAAGAAAAACAAAAAGGAAATTGCTGTCATGCTTGACCCAAAACATTCGGATGTTTATTTTATGAAGAAATTGAAAAACATCCTATCTGAACATATTAATCAAATGATGGATGATGATGGATTGCCTGATGACACCCTTCGCCGTTATTTCACAAATCTCCTGATTGAGATGCATTTCCTTGCAGCCCGTTACTGGCTGGAAGAAGAGGATGAGGCGGATGTTCTTTCGACAACTGATATTCTCAATCTCTTGAATACGATGCGTGTCGGTGCTAATTATCTTCATTATTTTCAATCTACCAGACCGGATTTCGATATTAAAATGAACATTCCTGAAGATAACGAATAATATTTTTATACACTTTCCAAAATAGTGTTCTAGTATCTCTCCTATTTTCAGTTATAAAATAAATCTATAAACTATTAAATCTTTGGAGGGACGAAATATGACAAGAGAAGAAGTAATTTCAAAATTAATTGAATATGCTGCAATGGCTTTTCATGCAGATGCAGACAAAATCAATGAAAACACAGATATCGCAGAGGAATTAGGTGTAGCTTCTACACAGCGTGTAGCTATGAGTGCATCCATTGAAAATGATTTTGATGTAATGATTCCTGTTGCAAGATTCGGAAAGTATAAAACAATCGGCGATCTGGCAGACTTCGTTATGGAAGAGATGTAAGAGGTGGCATTATGGTACACAATGTAAAACTAGGTAAAAATATGAGAAGTGTTTCCATTGTCGGAGTTGGTGCAACACCATTTTTTAACGGAGTTACAAATCCTCAATATAAAGGACTTACCAACGGAGAATTATTTGGATACGCTGCTTTGGATGCAATGAAAGATGCTCACGTTGAGCCACGTGATGTGCAGTATTTCTTCCATGGTTCTGCAAATCCACATGTGCTAAATAACTGTATTACCCCAAATCTTCAGGTTGCTGACTGGTTCGGCATGAGAGGAAAAGGTTCTCTCTCCCACTCAGAAGGCTGCTGCACCGGATACATTGCGCTTGAAGAAGCTGTGTTTGCTGTAGCCAGTGGTGCGTATGATGTTGTCCTTACAGGCTGTTGCGATCAAGGAACAGGCATGCCTGACGGAAATACTCCTGACCACATGCGTACAGCACTTACCACAGAAGTTCTTTTCCCGGATTTGGATTCTATCTTTGACCGTGCATACGGAAGATATCTCGGTGGCGGTCCTGGTATGAATCACGATGACTGGATTAATTTCTATGCAAAAGAAAACCATCTGTCTGCTGAACAGATTGATGATGTTTTGAATCATCAGGCATATCATTTCCGCCGTGCTGCTGAACTTTGCCCTAGAGCCATCCGCAGAACACCTTATGATAAGCTTGCTAAAGATGCAGGATATGATGATGTATGGGAGTATATGAAATCCCCTCACAATCCAAAAATGACTCAATACTTAAGAACATCCAGTGATTCTTGTGTAGCCGACGGAGCTGCCTGCTGTATCGTAGTTCCTACTGAAATCGCACACAAGTTTTCGGACAAACCAATCGAAGTTTTAGGAACAGGTGCTTCTGTACTGGATGCTATCGTTCCACATCTTGAGAAAAAAGCTACTGCTGAGGCTGCCCGTCAGGTATTTGAAATGACCGGACTTACTGCTGATGACATGGATTTAGTATTCGTAAATGATTTTATCGGATCATCTGCATTTCTTGCTGCAGAAGAGATTGGATATCTACCAAAAGGTGAAGGATGGAAATATGCGTTAGACGGACGTCTTGCATTTGATGGTGACAAACCGATGAATACAAATGGAGGCCGCACTTCTTATGGTCATGCATTTGGTGCATCCGGAATGGCCGACGTATTTGAAGCTGTAACTCAGATGCGCGGTGAAGCCGGAGAACGTCAGGTCAAAAAAATGCCTAAGCATACATTCTTAAGAGGTTTCGGCGGTGCACAGAATGTCCGTGCAACGATTTTGAGAGCCAATTTCTAAAGGAGGATTATCATGGATTTGAATAGAATCAGCACAGAAGAATTCTGGAATCCGGAACATGTTGTAGAAAAGTTCTGGAATGGTTTAAAAGACGGAAAAATTTATGCAAAGAAATGCAAAGAATGTGGTGCGATTGAATTCCCACCTCATCATGCATGTAATTCTTGTGGTTATCACGAGACAGAATGGACTGAATTGTCCGGGAAAGGCGAATTAATTACTTTTGTATTCACAGGTGCTTTAAATGCAAGACTTGAACTTGAAGATCAAGGATTAAAGTATGTTTGTGGTGAAGTAAAATTAGACGAAGGTCCTTCCATCAATGCCGTTATTCTTGGCATCAACAAAAAGAAGGCTAGGGAAATCACAGATAAACTTCCTGTAAGGGTACGTCCTGTTTTTCACGATATGGGAAGATATACAACACTTTTCTTTGAACTTGATGAGTAATAAATAATCTAAAACAATTGCTGCCACCTTATATTGTTCCCTATATGATATGAAACAATATAGGGTGGTAGCAATCATTTTACCAGTTATAAGGAGATGTACTTATGGATAAATTAAACGTATTATTAGTAACCGGCCTGCTTACAGCCGAGCATCAAGGACGTAAAATCACACAGCGCCTACGCGATCTTATGGAAGCCACCGGACGATTCCACGTTGCTATCGTAGAAGAATTCCGCAATATCACTCCGGCTTTTTTAGAGCCCTATGATGTTCTGTTTGTTGATTATGATGGTAAAACATGGCCGACCGACCACGCCCGCCGCTTCGGTGAACAGACAGAGTCTACCATCTATGATTTTGTTGCCAAAGGAAAAGGTATCGTATTCTATCATTCCTCAATCTGGGTAGATTCTGACTGGCCTGATGAATGGCGAAAACTCCTTGGAGGATACTGTTCTATGGACAAAGGCTGCAGACGCTGCCCGAAAGATGACTTTTATGTAGAAACGATGGATGAAAATCATCCAATCACCAAAGGAATTGATAATAAATGGATGAATGTATTCGATGATCTGTTTACACAGCTTATCATTCATCCTGAAGCTGATGTGCACGTTCTGGCATCTGTTTATGATGACGTGGAAAATTATCGTATTCCAGGTTTTCCACCTGCTCATCATCCTGTTGAGATTCCGGGCGGCAAGCTTGAGAATATGCCTGGAGTCAATGAATATACTCCTGTTATCTGGACAAATACATACGGAAAAGGGCGTGTATTCGTCACATCAATCGGTCATTGGGAGGCTCTGGATCGATTTAACTTCATTACAATGCTTGTACGCGGTGTTGAATGGGCCGCTACCGGTGAAGTCACTTTAAAGAAACCGGATCGTTCCGGTGAGAATCGGTTGAAATTGTTCCCATATTATTAGAATAGTCTTAAAGAGGATTTTCAACAGCGGATATTGTTAATTAACACTATAAAAAATATAAGAAGAAAAAAGGGGAAATTTGCATTTACTGATTTCCCCTTTAATAGTCTATATCGATTTAAATATTACCTCAAGAAATATTTCTTCTTCCGTTGCGACACTAATAAAATAATTCTCCACTCTTCTGGTATCTATATAACAATTCATATCTCGAAGCTCTTTCCAGCCTTCTTCAAATCCGATTCCTTTTAACTTTAATCTTGCTTCAAATTCCGTCCATAGCTGTGAGAATTTCTCATTTTTTTCTTCTCCCGATAAATCAGTTAATTCTTCCTGCATTCGAGGTGAGTATACTTTCTTTACGGTTGCTTCATGGCACTGCATAATATGTTCTATATCTACACCTATCTCACAATCCGCAATTGCAAGTACCACATAGTTACCACTGTGTGACAGATTGAAAAAAGGCTCCCCGGCTTTAAGAAATGGTTTTCCATTTTCATTTATGATAAGCTGTTCTTCATGCTCAATATTTAAGTACATTTTCAACAGATATCCTGCCATTAATTCTTGTTTTTTGTCTTCCTCAATCTTATGCTCCCGGTATTTTTTCACATATTGAGGTGCTATCTGAGAGAGTATCTTTTTCTCGTATTGAAGTATGTGTTCTGCATCCGCTATGATTAATTTTGCTTTGTATGACATATCAAAAACTCCATTTCCTCATTGTTGCACCGCTCTGCTTCTTGAAGCTTCAAATTGATGTTGAACACGTGATTTAATTCATGTTCTTTTGAAACACACATATACAATCTGGCATTAACATTTTGTTCCATTAAATAGCGCATCAATTCAAGACTATGCATTTTCACAAAGTCTGTCTCAGATGTCACAAGCAAAGTATCCGGAAACTGTGATGTAACATATTTGCCAAATTCAAACAAATCTATTTTCTGTTCATACAACGAGTGGTATTCCTCTTCTGTTATCTGCTCTGGATTTTTATTTTCTAAATTCAAATATTCAAATGCAATCATTCGAACAAGGTCAGATCGTCTGCATTCGTAATTTACCTGGTATACTCCGCAATTTAATACAATTGCCTCAAACACATTTTTTTTCGGTATCTGAAATGTAAATTGCCCGGCATACTTCTCATTAGAACTGATTGCGGCATATTGCCCTAATATCTGGGCGCCAGCTGAATCACCTGTTCCATAAATATGAGACGGATCCATATTATATTCTTTTGCATGCTCCAAAATCCAGGTCATTACAGTATTTAAATCTTCAACAGGTGCCGGAAAATACGCATGCGGAACAAGTCTATAATTGATATTAACCACAGCAAAGCCTTTCTGCACAAGTTTCCAGCAATAATATTTGTATCGCTCTTTTGAACTCTGCATCCAGGCTCCTCCGTGGACATTCACCAATATTGGAAGGCATTCACCTACACTGTCCTTTGGTCTGTATATATCTAATGTATTCCATTGCTTTTCTGCACCATATTGTATTTGTTCGTATATCACTACATTATCCGGGTTGGTTATGGATTCGTCAAACGTTGCCAATTGTTTCTGCTCTGTCTCTTCAAATAAATCCCGAATCATTTCTGTAAATTTTGTCATTTATCTAACTCCTTTAAGACACGAAAAATAATACGTCTCTTTAGAAATGTCAAAACCATTATCCTAATAATCCGGCAATTTCTTTTTCTTCCGGCATCACACGAAGTGCACCTTTTCTTGTTGTAATGATTGAAGCTGCCGCGTTTGCAAACTGCAACATTTCAAATAAATTTTCTTCTGTCAGGTTTTCCAGTCCATGCTCGCAAATATAATGCAATACACAGCCACAGAACGTATCTCCTGCCCCCGTTGTTTCAATTGTATTTTTCTGGATAAATGGTTTTACTTCAACCATTTTCCCGCCATAATAAGCACGGCTTCCTTCTTTTCCCATCGATACAAGAATTAATGGAATCTGGTATCTTTCTAAAATCCACTTCACTCCATCTGTATAATCTTCCTGACCTGTCAGCCATTGAATTTCATTATCAGAAATCTTTAAAATATGACAATGAGAAAGTCCATATAAAATCTGTTCTTTCGCCTCATCCAACGAATTCCACAAAGGCTCACGCAGGTTTGGATCAAAAGAAATGATATTTCCTGCATCTTCTGCTATCTGAACGGCTTTTTTTGTTGCCTTTCGCACATCCTCATGTGTCATTGACAAGGTTCCAAAATGAAACAATTTCGACTCTTTAATCAGTTCTTCTTTTACTTCAGACTCTTTCAACATCATATCAGCGCCTGGATTACGATAGAAAGAAAAATCTCTGTCACCGTCCGGATAAGTATGAACCATCGCAAGTGTTGTATGAATTTCTTTGTCCATACACAATCCTGTTGAATCAATTCCTACTTCCTCAATTGCTTCTTTTAACTGCTTTCCAAAGAAGTCATCTCCGACTTTCCCAATAAATGCTGTTTTATGCCCAAGCTTTGTCAACATAGCCAGAACATTGCATGGTGCCCCACCCGGATTAGCTTCAAAAAGAGGGTTGCCCTGACCACTTACTCCGTTTTCCGTAAAATCAATCAACAATTCTCCAAGTGCTGTTACATCATACTTTTTCATATTCAATCATTCCTTCCACTGAATTTTCATTGGTTCAAGTTCATACAGCACACCATTACCACAGCCATATACTTGTATCTCTTCCGGCTGCTCAGGATAAAAACGTGTACTCATAACATACTCACCTTCATTATAAAACACTTCTATCGAAGATGCATCAATAAAAATCTGTATTTTATTCAGCGATGGAAGATTTATAAAGCGTTCTGTACGTCCGGCACCTGTTTTTTCGTCCATTACCAGTTTAACCACGCCATCTCTCCAACTAATACAAACACCTTTACCGATTTGAATTTCCAACGCAGCACCTTGATTTTCAAAAATAAACTCACTGTATTTTTCTGACTTTAACCCAACTTGCTTTTCACATACAAAATTAAATTCATTTTTCCTAAGTGCTTTCAATTCCTCAACAGGTCTTGCCATCAGCCTATTGTTTTCCCAATGTAATTCTCTTGGAAGACTCATGCAATGCTGCCACATATTTTCAGTTGTAGGATTGATATAATCTGCATCCGGCATTCCCATCCAGCCAATCACAATGCGCCGTCCGTCCGGTGCTTCGAAAGTCTGCGGTGCATAATAATCAAATCCCATATCCGCTTCATAATATTCTTCCAATTCATATTCTCCTCTAAAATCACCTTTTAAAGGAAAATATCCACAAGAATACACATTTTGACCAATATCATCATGAGGCTGCATCCCTTGTGGAGATGTCATCACGATCCATTGTCCATCTACGCAAAAAATGTCCGGGCACTCCCACATATATCCCATATCGTTTTCTGTTTTAATTACATTGATATGCTTCCAATTATATTTATCCGTTGATTCAAAAATCAATAACTCACCTTTGTCCTGCCGCGTTCTTGCACCAAGTACCATGTAGTATTTTCCATCCATTTTCCAGACCTTTGGATCTCTGACATGGCAGCTCAAATCATCCGGATAATCTTTATTTTCTAAAATGCACTGATTACTATCCGGCAAAATTCCATCTTTTGTAATCGCAAGCCCTACATTATGACCACGCCCTTCATAAATATAATCATAATCTCCCGGATGCTTTACATTTCCTGTGTAATATAAATACAGTGCATCATCTTCCGCAAGTGCAGATCCTGAATATACTCCATTTATATCCCATGAATCTACCGGATATAAAAATGTCGGATGCTTTTTCCAGTTCAATAAATCTTTACTTGTATAATGCCCCCAGAAAATATCGCCTCGATTAGCATCTAATGGACTATGTTGAAAAAACACATGATAATTTTCTTTATAAAAACATAGACCATTCGGATCATTCATCCATCCAGACAAAGGCATCAAATGATACCCTTGTCTGAATTTATCGTTATTCATTTTGGAAAGTGCAAGTTCTTCGGCTACTTTGATTTTCTGATATAATAAATCTTTTTTCACGTTTTAATCCTCTTTTATTTTGTTATATCAAGAAGCGTCTCTCCCACGAGAATCTCCCCTTCATGTTCCACCTTTATATCTGCAAAATCATCTGTATTTGTAACAATAACCGGTGTGATTGTTTTAAATCCCGCTTCTTTGATTGCTTTCATATCAAACTCCATAAGCAAATCACCCGCTTTTACTTCCTGACCTTCACTGCAATGCGATGTATAATATTTTCCATTCAACTGGACTGTATCAACCCCAATATGAATCAATAATTCCACTCCATTTTTTCCTTCAAGACCAACTGCATGCCCCATAAGTGTGCTGACTGTCGCATTGAATGGTGCATATACTTCACCTTTTACCGGCTCAATTGCAATTCCTTTTCCTAATACTTCAGAAGCAAATGTTTCATCTCCTGTTTCAGATAATCCAACAACTTTTCCTTCTACCGGAGAAAGTACTTTTTTATCATCATTTGCGCTATTTACCACTGTTTCTTTCAAAGTATCCTTTTCTACTTTTTTATCGTCCTCTTTTTTATTCTCGTATCCGAAGATCCATGTAAGAACAAATGCGACACCTGCTGCAATTAAGAACATTAAAATATATTTAACAGGTGTATTCAGACAAAGAAGGATTCCAAAAATACCTGTCACGCCAGTTCCTGTTGCTCCAAGAGATGTAATTGATGCAAACATCGCTCCACATCCACCACCGATACAAGCGCAGATAAATGGTTTGAAAAATCTCATATTTACACCGAAGATAGCTGGTTCTGTGATTCCCATAAATGCTGATAAAGAAGATGGCAATGCCATTGCTTTCAATTTCTGGTCTTTTGTTTTTAATGCAACTGCCAACGCTGCGGCACCCTGTGCTATGTTTGCTGCTGATGCAAGTGGAAGCCAGTATGTACAGCCAAATTCTTTGATTTGTCCCAGGTCAATAATTGTATACATATGATGAATACCTGTTACAACTGTCGGTGCATATAATGTTCCCATTACAAATGAACCGATTCCAAAAGGAATTGTAATCAATGCCTGAATTCCGTTGATAATGCTTGATTCCACAAAGTTGAAAACAGGTCCGATCACTGTCATTGTCAAAAATCCTGTCACAAAAACAGATACAAGCGGTGTAACAAACAGATCAAACATTGCCGGTACTCGTTTATGCAGCCATTTTTCAATTGTTGCCATAACAAAAACTGCAATGATTACTGAAATAACATGTCCCTGATAACCAACAAGCGGAACTTTCCAAAGACCAAATACATCCAGATACTGTTCTACTCCGCCTGTCATTGTCCATGCATTCTGCAAATTCGGATGAACCATGATCATACCGATAACAGCACCTAAAAATGAATTCCCGCCAAATACTTTTGCTGCCGAAAATCCGATCAATACAGGCAGAAATACATAAGCTGTATTTGAGAACATATTTGCCAAAACAAAAAGACTGCTTTCATTTGACATAGAAATATATCCATTATTAATCAAGAAATTTAATGATTCCATAATTCCCATCAAAAAACCTGATGCTACGATTGCTGGAATGATTGGAACAAAAATATCTCCGAGTGTCTTGATAAAACGCTGGAAAGGATTTCCTTTGCTTGCCGCGTCTTTCTTAACATCTTCTTTTGTTGCTGCTGAAATTCCGGCGATTGCAATAAATTCATTATAAACCTTATTTACTACTCCTGTCCCGAAAATGATCTGCAACTGCCCGGACGCTTCAAAAACACCCTTCACTCCCTCTACTTCTTCCAGTGCTTCTTTTGAAACTTTGCTGTTGTCGGCAATTACCATGCGTAATCTTGTTGCACAATGTGCTGCTGATACAATGTTATCTTTTCCACCAATCAAACGAATAACCTCTGATGCTGCTTTTCTGTAATCCACCTGAATACCTCCTTCATGTTTTATATATTTTTTATATTTGTTTCATATCTATTTCATATTGTACCACATTGTTTCATATTTTCAATTAGAATTATTTCATAATTTTTCACATCGAAAATTATGCATAATGCCAAATTCATATTCTTTGTGACAGATGCATTACTATGTTTTCACAGCCCCTCTTGATTTTTAACAATCAATCGCACTTTTTAAAATTGTACGAAAAAAGCTAAATATGAAACGTTGTTTCATATTTAGCTTATATTTCATCTTTCTTTGTTTCATATCAACAAGACTCTTGCTGTATCACTTCAAATCCCATTTTCAATTTGTTCTTCATGTCTATTCCACTGTCAATTATTTTTATCAACATATCAGCACCTTCAATTCCAGTAGATTTATAGAATAAATGTGCTGTTGTCACTGTTGGTGATATAATTTCTGTCATACGCGAATGCCCGATTCCAGTAACTGCAACATCTTCCGGTATCCGCTTTCCAATTCCTTTTAAATATTGTATTACTCCAATTGCAATCGTATCTGTTGCGCAGAAAACAGCCTCTGTATCCGGAGCCTGTGAAAAGAGTTTTTCTGCTGCATCATACCCTGACTCCAACGAAAAGTCAGAATACGTAATTGCTTTATCATTGAGCTGAATATGATTTTTCTTCATCGTATCCATAAATCCATTGCATCTCGCATCTCCTGCCGCTTTATCTTCGGAAGTAACCAAAACTGCTCCATAGTTCTTTCTTTTAAGCCCGATCAACTTTTCTGCCATCGCAGCCGCAGCCCCATAATCATCATGATACACACACGAAAATTCCGGCACATTCTGGCTTAAAATAACAATCGGAACTGTCAACGATTGTAACAATTCAAGATGCTGTTTTGTAATAATCGTAGCACTAAATATGATTCCTGCCAGATTATCCTGCTTAAATGACTGCAAATACTGGATTTCTTTCTCTATACTATTTTCTGTATCTGCGAGCAACATACGATATCCTTCACGATTTAAAACCTGGGATATTCCGGCAATAACCCGCGATATACTCTCCGAATTTATCTTTGGAATAATTACTCCGATTGTTGGTTTCACTGTTTGTAGCTGCGACTGCATTTTTTTACTAGGAACATATCCTGTCTGCTCAATAACTTCTTTTATTTTTTTTCTCTTCTCTTCACTTACATATCCATGATTAAAATATCTTGACACACAAGCTTTTGACACACCGGCAAGCTTTGCAATCTCTGTTACCGTCATTTTTTACTCTCCTAGTATACTTTTAATTTTTACCACATCTACATCCACTTATAAACATGCTTTGTAAATCTGGATAATATCTTCATTTGTCAACGCCACATATGCATCCTTTAAATATCCACCTTCATTCGCATGATCTGCCATTACTTCAAAATGCTCCTCATCTATTCCAAGCTCTGTAAGTGTCATCGGAATGCCCGTAGATTTAAAATATTCTTCCAGGGCATCAATACCTGCTAATGCAAGCTTCGCTTCATCTTCGCCGTCTAAGCCCATTACGTTTCTTGCAAATTTTACAAATCTTCCTGTAGCAGTGCTGTCCTTTGCAAGAATATGACGCATCCATCTTGGTGTCAGAATGGCAAGTCCTACTCCATGAGTAATATCATAAAATGCTGACAATTCATGTTCCATAGCATGACAAGGCCACCCCGTCTCCTGTTTGCCGTAAGCTGGTATTCCTGAACATGCGATGGAAGAATTTGTCATCAAATTCGCTCTTGCACTGTAATTATCCGGCTCTTTTATTGCAATTGGGCAATTTTTCATCACTGAACGAAGAATTGTTTCCGCAATACCATCTGACAAATCGCTGTCATCTGTTCTCGAAAAATAATCTTCTATGATATGGCTCATAATATCAGCTGAACCTGCTGCTGTCTGATACGGAGAAACCGAAAAAGTATATGTCGGATCACAGATTGACACAGCCGGATAAGTATATGATCTTCCTAATTTTTGATTCGTATTCATATTGGAGATAACTCCGCCTCCATCGTATTCCGAACCTGTAGCACTTAATGTCAGAATCGTTACAAGAGGAAGCGCTTTTTCAGCAATTCCTTCTGCATTCACAACCATTTCCCACATATCGTCACCCTCATAATATGTTCCGACAGCAATTGCCTTTGAACAATCAAGAGTGCTTCCGCCACCGACTGCAAGTATCACATCGATATCTTTCTCACGGCATATTCTTACGCCTTCTGTAACTGATTCTATACGTGGGTTTGGATCAATGCCACTTAACTCTGTAACATTAAACCCACCTTCATTCAAAATCTTCATCACTTCATCATATAGTCCTATTTTCTTGATAGAACCTCCGCCATATGTCAATAGCACATTCTTACCAAATGATTTTAATGCCTCTTCTAAGTGACTTATCTGACCTTTACCAAAATAAAGTTTTGTTGGAATTGTTCTCTGATAATTAAGCATGATTTCTTCCTCCATTCTGAATTGTAGTCATTCTTCTTTTTATTATATCATAACAATTTCTATCTAAAAAGACTAAAGAATATATCTTGCACATCCTCGCGGAGCATTTTTATATATTAGGAAAGAACACTTTTCTAATATATAAAAAATCCCTAGAAACATAAAGTTTCTAGGGATTTGATATCGAATATTAAATCTAAATCAGATTATGATTACTCAATAATTTTAGCTACTGTACCAGAACCTACTGTACGTCCACCTTCACGGATAGCGAAACGAAGTCCTTCTTCCATAGCTACTGGATGAATCAGTTCAACTGTCATCTCTACGTTATCTCCAGGCATGCACATTTCGATTCCTTCTGGAAGCTCGCAAACACCTGTTACGTCTGTTGTTCTGAAGTAGAACTGTGGACGATAGTTGTTGAAGAATGGAGTATGACGTCCACCTTCATCTTTTGTTAATACATAAACCTGGCATGTAAATTTCTTGTGGCATGTTACTGTACCTGGTTTGATAAGAACCTGTCCTCTTTCGATTTCTGTTCTCTGAATACCACGAAGAAGTGCTCCAATGTTATCTCCAGCCTGAGCCTCATCAAGAAGTTTACGGAACATCTCGATACCTGTTACAACAGTTTTCTTAACGTCCTCGTGGATACCGATGATTTCTACTTCATCAGAAACGTGAAGTGTACCACGCTCTACTCTACCTGTAGCAACTGTACCACGTCCTGTGATAGAGAATACGTCCTCTACTGGCATAAGGAATGGTTTGTCTGTATCACGCTCTGGATCTGGGATGTACTCATCTACAGTATCCATAAGTTCCATGATCTTGTCTCCCCATGGTCCCATTGGATCTTCAAGAGCTTTCAGAGCTGAACCTTTGATGATTGGGCAATCTGTGAATTCATACTCTTCAAGTACTTCGTTAACTTCCATCTCTACTAATTCGATAAGCTCTTCGTCATCAACCATATCACATTTGTTCAAGAAAACAACGATGTATGGTACGTTAACCTGACGAGAAAGAAGGATATGCTCTTTTGTCTGAGCCATAACACCATCTGTAGCAGCTACTACAAGGATAGCTCCATCCATCTGAGCAGCACCAGTGATCATGTTTTTAACGTAGTCAGCATGTCCTGGGCAGTCAACGTGTGCATAGTGACGTTTTGCTGTCTCATACTCAACGTGAGCTGTAGAAATTGTGATACCACGCTCTCTTTCTTCTGGAGCTTTATCGATGTTCTCGAAATCAACAGCTGCGTTACCTTCAACTCTTTCAGACAGAACTTTTGTGATAGCAGCTGTCAGAGTTGTTTTACCGTGGTCAACGTGACCGATTGTACCAATATTACAATGTGGTTTGTTTCTTTCAAATTTAGCTTTAGCCATTTTGAATGTCCTCCTTGAAAATATAACCTGAATTCAGGCATTTACTTATTATATCCGCTTTTATACTCGGCTAACTTTGATTATATTTCAAAGCCGGCCGATTTTCAAGCGTTTTTATAACAATTTATGCGTTTTTGTTTGATAATACTTTTTCCTGTACAGACTTTGGTACTGGCTCATAGCTCTCGAAGAACATTGAGTAGTTACCACGTCCCTGTGTTTTAGAACGAAGGTCTGTAGAGTATCCAAACATTTCTGACAATGGAACATATCCACGAACGATCTTACCGCCGCCAAGATCATCCATACCTTCGATACGTCCACGACGAGAGTTGATATCACCGATAACATCTCCCATGTATTCTTCTGGCATTGTTACTTCAACCTTCATAATAGGCTCCAGAAGAACTGGTGCTCCCTGTTTCATAGCATCCTTGAATGCAAGAGATCCTGCAATATGGAATGCCATTTCACTTGAATCGACCTCATGGTATGAACCATCATATACTGTAGCATGAACTCCAACTACTGGGAATCCTCCCAAGATACCAGATTTCATAGCTTCTTCGATACCTTCACCTACAGCTGGGATGTATTCCTTAGGAATTGATCCACCAACTACTGTAGACTCAAACTTGTATGTCTCCTCACCGTTGACATCCATTGGCTCGAATTTAACTTTACAGTGTCCGTACTGTCCACGTCCACCAGACTGTTTAGCATACTTGCTGTCGATATCTGTAGCTTTTGTGATAGACTCTTTGTAAGCAACCTGTGGTGCACCTACGTTAGCTTCTACCTTGAACTCACGAAGAAGACGATCAACGATGATCTCTAAGTGGAGCTCACCCATACCAGCGATGATTGTCTGTCCTGTTTCCTGATCTGTATGAGCACGGAAAGTAGGATCTTCTTCAGCCAGTTTAGCAAGAGATTCACCAAGTTTACCCTGGGAAGCTTTTGTCTTAGGCTCGATAGCAAGCTCGATAACAGGCTCTGGGAATTCCATAGACTCAAGAATTACAGGATGCTGCTCGTCACAGATTGTATCACCTGTTGTAGTGAATTTAAATCCGATAGCCGCTGCGATATCACCCGCATATACTTTGTCAAGTTCCTGTCTCTTATTAGCATGCATCTGAAGGATACGTCCAACACGTTCCTTCTTATTCTTTGTTGCATTCAATACGTATGAACCTGAGTTCATAGATCCAGAATACACACGGAAATAAGCAAGCTTACCTACGAATGGGTCTGTCATAATCTTGAATGCCAAAGCTGAGAATGGTTCTTCATCTGAAGAATGTCTTACAACTTCGTTACCATCCTCATCAACACCCTCGATTGGAGGAATGTCTGTTGGAGCTGGCATATATTCGATAATAGCATCCAGAAGTTTCTGAACACCTTTGTTTCTATATGCTGTACCGCAACATACTGGAACTGCTGTACACTCGCATGTAGCTTTACGAAGAACTTTTTTCAGATCATCAATAGATGGTTCTTCACCTTCCAGATACATCATCATAAGATCATCATCAAGCTCGCAGATTTTCTCTACCAACTCTGTGTGGTACAGTTCTGCTTCATCTTTCATTTCTTCCGGAATCTCTGTAATAGAAATATCTTCGCCCTTCTCATCATTGTAGATATAAGCTTCCATTTCCATCAAATCAATGATTCCTTTGAATTCATCTTCTTTACCAATTGGCAACTGAAGACAAATTGCATTTTTACCAAGTCTTGTTTTAATCTGTTCTACAGCATTGTAGAAATCAGCTCCAAGAATGTCCATCTTATTGATGAACGCCATTCTTGGTACATTGTATGTGTCTGCCTGACGCCATACGTTTTCTGACTGTGGCTCTACACCACCTTTAGCACAGAAAACACCTACAGCACCATCAAGTACACGAAGTGAACGTTCAACCTCTACAGTGAAGTCAACGTGTCCCGGAGTATCAATGATATTGATACGATGTTCCAGAGCACCAGCCTTTGGCTTTGTGTGATCTTCCAATGTCCAATGACATGTTGTAGCGGCTGAAGTAATTGTGATACCTCTTTCCTGCTCCTGTTCCATCCAGTCCATAGTAGCAGTACCTTCATGAGTATCACCAATTTTATAGTTAACACCAGTATAGTAAAGAATACGCTCTGTCAGTGTAGTCTTACCGGCATCGATATGAGCCATGATACCAATGTTTCTAGTTCTCTCTAATGGATATTCTCTTCCAGCCATTGTAGCCTCCTATTAGAATCTATAATGAGCAAATGCTTTATTAGCCTCTGCCATTTTATGCATATCTTCTTTCTTCTTCACAGATGCTCCTGTGTTATTAGCTGCATCCAGGATTTCATTTGCAAGTCTTTCTTCCATTGTCTTCTCGCCTCTCTGACGTGAATACAATGTGATCCAGCGAAGTGCAAGAGCCTGTCTTCTGTCAGCTCTAACTTCGATAGGTACCTGGTAAGTAGCTCCACCGATACGTCTTGCTTTTACCTCAAGTACTGGCATGATGTTGTTCATTGCCTCTTCGAATACTTCGATTGCTGGCTTCTCAGCCTTCTCTTCAACTCTCTCAAATGCTCCGTATACAATCTTCTGTGCTACACCTTTCTTACCATCAAGCATGATGTTGTTGATAAGTTTGGTAACAACTTTATTGTTGTATATTGGATCCGCTAATACATCTCTTTTCTGAGTATGTCCTTTACGTGGCACGGTCCTTCCCTCCTTAATCATGATTTTCGGCATTACGCCGGGATTAATTCATCGGTACTCACATGTGTCTCTCTATGGAAATCGCATTGCATGTGCTCGTGGCCGCCGGACTCTATAAAATCCGCAACCTACGATTAATCATAGTTCTGTTTGTGATACGATTTAACTGTTTAGTTACAATCTTTGCTAAGGCGTTCTATTATTTAGCGTCTTTTGGTCTCTTAGCGCCGTATTTAGAACGAGCCTGTCTTCTCTTAGCAACTCCTGCTGTATCAAGTGTTCCACGAACGATGTGGTATCTTGTACCTGGCAGGTCCTTAACTCTTCCTCCACGGATAAGAACAACACTATGTTCCTGAAGGTTGTGTCCTTCTCCTGGGATATAGCTTGTTACTTCGATTCCGTTAGAAAGACGAACTCTGGCGATCTTTCTAAGAGCTGAGTTAGGTTTTTTAGGTGTAGCTGTCTTAACTGCTGTACAAACACCTCTTTTCTGTGGTGCAGATACATCAGTTGCACGTTTCTTCAGTGAGTTGTATCCTTTCTGAAGAGCTGGTGCTGTAGATTTCTTTTCAGAAGTCTGACGTCCTTTTCTAACTAACTGGTTAAATGTTGGCATTCTTTTTCACCTCCTATGATTTCGTTGCCTCATCTCTTATGAGAATGAGGGGTTGCAGATAATAAATTCATATTATCTTTTGTAATTTAGCGCACAAAAACATAGTATGCTCGTGTGCACGCTTGTTAGTTTAGTATGTTTTCAGCGAAAAGTCAAGGGGTTTTCAGCATTATTTTAAAATGTACATCCTCCGTGCCAACCAATAAGGTGATTGACACGGAGAATGCAGTAAATCTTAATATGCTTTTCCCCAATATACCATATGTTTAGCAGGTTTTCCGCAACATACACATACATTAGAAATTTCTTCCTGTTCTTCTGGAATACATCTTGATGTCACCCCGCCTGTCTGGTCTTTGATTGCTTCTTCACAAGCATCATCTCCACACCACATTGCACGGATAAATCCAATCTGGTTTTCAGCGATGTCTTTCATCTCATCCATGTTTGTTGCTGTGTGAATATGTGAATCTCTAAACGCTTTTGCTTTCTCAAAAAGTGCTTTCTGAATGTCTTCAAGAATTTCTGACAATCTTGTTTCGATTTCATCTAAAGCAACCACAATCTTTTCTCTTGTATCACGACGTACAATAACAACCTGTCCGTTTTCGATATCTTTTGGTCCGATTTCAATACGTGTAGGGATTCCAAGCATCTCCTGCTCACTAAACTTCCATCCAGGGCTCTTCTCTGAATCATCAATCTCTGCACGATATCCTGCTGCCTTTAATGCTGCAAGTAATTCATTTGCTTTGTCTAAGACACCTTCTTTATGCTGGGCAATCGGAACTACTCTTGTCTGAACCGGTGCGATGTGTGGTGGAAGTACCAGCCCACTGTCATCACCATGTACCATAATGATTGCTCCAATAATACGTGTAGACAATCCCCATGATGTCTCATATACACTGTGAAGCTTATTCTCTTTATCTGAGTAACTGATTCCATAAGCATCTGCAAATGCATTTCCAAAGAAATGGCTTGTACCTGACTGCAGAGCTTTTCCGTCATGCATCAGTGCTTCAATTGTATAAGTATCTTCTGCTCCTGCAAATTTCTCGCTTGGTGTTTTCTTTCCTGTAACAAGCGGAATAGCAAGATCATTTTCTACAAAATCTTTGTATACATCACGCATCATTAATGTACGTTCTTCTGCTTCTTCATATGTTGCATGGATCGTATGACCTTCCTGCCATAAAAATTCTCTTGAACGAAGGAATGGTCTTGTTGTCTTTTCCCAACGCAATACAGAGCACCACTGATTCCAAACCTTTGGAAGATCACGATAAGACTGCACTGTCTTGCTCCATACATCACAGAATAATGTTTCTGATGTAGGTCTGATACAGAATCTCTCCTGAAGAGGCTCTTCGCCACCTTTTGTTACCCATGCAACTTCCGGTGCGAAACCTTCAATATGATCTTTCTCTTTCTGAAGTAATGACTCTGGAATCAAAACAGGAAGATATACATTCTGCACTCCTGTTTCTTTAAATCTCTTATCAAGATTTGCCTGGATATTTTCCCAGATTGCATAGCCATTCGGAAGATAATTCAGACATCCTTTTACTCCTGAATAATCACATAACTTTGCTTCGCGTACAACATCTGTGTACCACTGTGCAAAATCCTCATCTCTTGCTGTAATTGACTGTACTAATTTCTTTTCTTTTGCCATTGCTGCTTTCCTTTCTTTTTATTTTATTTTTATCGGAATACATTTTTCATTTCTAAAAATGCACCTGCCTTCGGAAATAAAAAACGCCGGGAACTTCCATTCCCTTCCAAACGAAAAGGGACCGAAGTTCTCGGCGGTACCACCCTAATTAATCACTGTTGTGATTCTCTTTATCTGTCATTAACGCTGACTTACGCTGTACTTTCATACAGAAGCTCCCAGGCAGGTTCTATATTATCTCCGCAGAAATCTCCCAGCAAATGATTCCCTCTCTGTGCCGTCTCCAACATATACTAACCCTGTTCATCGCTCATATCACATATCGTTGCAATTTTACCCGAATTACCCAAAAATGTCAAGATAGGCAAACGCATTTCGTTACTGTTCACAGTACCTGTGAACAGTAACGCATCTCGCCATTTTAAATCGCCTTTGGCGATGGGCGAGATGCCGTTCAAGGTAAAACATGCATCCTCCGTGTCAATCAGCGCAGTGATTGACACGGGAGTGAACAGTAACTGCATTCCCGCCGCTTATCACTTCTGGATTTGCAACAATTTTTGTTTCAAATCCAACTCCAGTTTCTGCATCTCCTGCTCCGCTGCTTTTCGTTTTTCACGGCCTTCCTGCTGAATATGCATCACCTCATCTAATGTAGAGATCAAGGATTCGTTTGTCTGTTTTAATGTCTCGATATCAACGATTCCTCTTTCTGACTCTTTCACTGTCTCTATCGTTGCCATCTTTAATTTTTCTGCATTTTTCTTCAACAGTTCATTTGTCATATTTGTCACTTCACGCTGTGCTGCAGCCGCCTGTGCAGAATGTTCTACGCCCAGCCCAAGTACCATCTGACTCTTCCATAACGGAATTGTGTTCACAATCGTAGACTGGATTTTTTCTACCATCAACGTATCATTTCCCTGTACCAGTCTGATCTGTGGTGCTGTCTGCATCGAAATCTGGCGAGTCAGCTCAAGATCATGTAATTTCTTTTCAAAGCGATTACACATAGAATCTAAATCTTTCGCTGCCTGTGCATCTTCTGCAAGTCTTGTTGTCTGTGCTTTCTGCAACAAATCCTGAAGTTCTCCGTTTCTGACTTCATTTAATTTTTTCTTTCCGGCTACAATGTACATAGTTAATTCTTTATAATAAGTAAGATTCAATTCATACATCTTATCCAGAAGTGCAACATCTTTCATAAGCTGAACCTGATGTGATTCCAGCACTTTACATATTTGATTTACATTCGTCTCTGCCTTGGCATACTTTGTTTTCATTGCTGTGAGCTTGTTTGAGCTTTTCTTAAATATTCCCAGAAAGCCTTTTTCTTCCTCTTCATCAAAAGATTTCAGTTCCTTTACTACACCGCTCAATAAATTACCCACTTCGCCAAGATCCTTTGTTCTCACATTTTCCAGTGCACTTTCCGAAAAATCCGCCATCTTCTTTTGTGTGCCTGCTCCATACTGCAGAATCATATTAGAATTTGTAAGATCAATCTGCTCTGCAAATTTCTCCGCCATCTGCCTTTCTTCTTCTGACAAAACATTTTCTTCCGCTATAACTTCTTCTTTCTTTTCTTCTACCACAGCCGGTTCTTGTTTCTCTTCTGCTGTTTGAAATGGATCTAATGTCAATGTAGGCGTTGTATCAAAATCTTTAAAATTATTTTCCATAACATTTCCTCTTTTCTTTTCGCAACCATTTTTTTATTTTTTAAGTCCGTCCTCTGTCAGTCCTTCCTGTGCAAGCATCGTCTTCAACACAGAAATGTCACTGGCAACATCCCACGCCGTATCCTGAAACATTGCATCCAACAGTTTTTCAAACGCAATATTCAATGTATCCAGCGTTTTTTCGATTTCATCTTTTGAAGATAAAATATTATCTCCTTGAATTGGCTGTCTGTCCAGTTCTTCATATGCTTCTAAAAGCTTCACCGTTGTTGGAAGATAATAATTCATCAAACGATGTAAATCTCCTACTGTTTCCGGATTCTCCTCTACACGGTCAAATATTTTATCAACCAGCATCTCCATTCTGGAAATCTTTGCTGAAATTTCTTCTCCCGGAATCGCATCATTACTTTCATGAATTTTGCGTATATACTCTTCTCCCGCCTCAACAATCTCCTGTACTTCCGGCGTAAGTCCTTTTTCTTCTTTCTTTTTACGCTCTTCCTCCGCCGCTTTTTGCTGTCTTTCTAACGTATCCTTTTGTTCTTGTTGCTGTTCCATCATATCAGTATATTGACGATACGCATCATGACTTGAAATAAGACATTTTTCCTGGGTATCCAAGTGTCCTTGAATAAACCAGCCTCTCCGTATCATGTTCTTTATATCTTTCAAAACATATTTTTCATTCTTCCCAACATACTCTGCCAATTTACGTATATCACAATATTCTTTTCCACCCATTGTCTGTAGATACTGTCGGAAACGTTTGATCCCACCTATTTTTTTCGTACCTGCCACGCCGATCAATGTCGTCGCTATCCCAAGTATCCCAAATATGATTGCTACCGCAAGTACTCCTGCCTTATTAGATACTCCCACCACCAGTGCTATAACCGCTGAAATACAGACAATGAAATTAAATCCCGACATCATGTATCCGCATACACTCATCACAATCGCACCAACTTTTGCTGCACTGGTACTTCTATATAGCATAGGCTTTGTCGGAGTCGCGAAACCTCCTGTTGAATATCTATTATTTACTTGCCCGTTCTGACTGTTCGCTCTTTTTTGTTGTGTCTTTTTTTCGTATTGAGGCATTCCATAAAAAGTTTCTCCGTAGCGTGGTCTGCGATTCTGATTTACCCGATCTCCCACATTACGCATTGTGTCCGCAAATGCATCTGCAGCTCCATTTACCGTATTCGTTATTGTCTGGTTCAATCTGCTGAAATCTCCTGAATCCACGGCATCCTGCACACTTCTTTTTATATCTTCCCCAAACCTTTCCCAATCTTGATTTTTCATTTTTCCATCTACTCCTTCTCAAAAGGATTATACTCTCTCTTGACCTGATGATTCTTTTATATGATAATCAGTTTAGACAGAATATTGCCAAAAGTCAAGAACAGGGGATAGATATTATGAAGCCAGAAATTATATATGAAGATTCCGAATTAATCGTATGTATTAAACCTGCCGGAATCGCGACACAAAGTAAACGTATCGGTTCACCGGATATGGTAAGTATCTTAAAAAATCACATTGCTCACAACACAAAGAGCAAACAGCCTCCTTACCTTGCCGTTATTCATCGTTTAGACCAGCCTGTCACCGGACTGCTTGTCTTTGCGAAAACACCTTTTGCAGCAAAAGAATTAAATCACCAGCTTCAGTCAGAAGGATTTGGGAAATATTATCGCACCTGGCTTTCCGACTGCCTCCCTTCAAACGAGGCGACTGCATAGATTATCTTGTAAAAGACGGACGCACAAACACTTCTTCCGTTTGTGAGCCTGACACTCCTGGAGCAAAAAAAGCAGAATTACATTATAAGGTATTACAACAAAAAGATGCTTTTACACTTGCTGAAATCACGCTTAAAACAGGCCGACACCATCAGATCCGCGTGCAGATGTCAAATCTTGGTTGCCCCATTGTCGGTGACCGCAAATACGGAACCGCAGAAGACCCTTCATCCGATTTTCATGGATTACAATTATTTGCCTGCCGGCTTACTTTAAAACATCCTCGTACTCATAAACAATTGGAGTTTCTTTTGCCCGAAACCTATTATGCTTTAAATCTTTAGTTCTGCATTTCTTTCAGATTGTTCCACAAACGGAAACGACATGCAACGCATTCTTACTATGTGCTGCATGTCGTCTTTATTTGTTCAACAAGGTTAGATTTCTACTGCTGCCTCTGGTTCCTCTTCCAAAGCCTGTTTGTATTTTTCTAAAATTGTACTCTGAATTCTGTCACGAGTACCTGAGTTAATTGGATGTGCTATATCACGATATTCCCCATCCATTGCTTTTTTGCTTGGCATCGCAATAAATAAACCTTTTTCACCTTCAATTACCTTGATGTCATGTACAACAAATTCATCATCAAATGTAATGGATACAACTGCCTTTAATTTTCCCTCTTTTGCGACTTTACGAACGCGCACATCTGTGATCTGCATATTCTAGTCTCCTTTCTCGTCTGCATGATTCTATTAACACTTTTCTTTATAAGGCATATCTTTCATTTTTCTCAACAACTACCTTGACACCATTCTCACCTATATGTCTGGTATTTGCACGTATTGTATCTCTGCTTTCAACAATACAATTTTCAATATAAGTATTATCTCCAAGATATACATCATTTAATATAATTGAATTCTTGATCACACAATTATTTCCAACATAAACTTTCTTAAAAATAACTGAATTCTCAATCGTACCGTTGATGATACTACCACTTCCTACAAGGCTATTTTTAACTACTGCTCCAGGATTATACTTTGCCGGAGGCAAATCACTTACCTTAGAATATATCTCCGGTAACTGTTTAAAGAAATAGTCTCTGACTTCCGGTTTTAAGAAGTCCATATTTGTCTTGTAGTATGCATCCACTGTTGAAATATTGCTCCAGTAGCTGCTGATCTTATATCCATAAATCTTTTTCAGATTTTTGTAACGAATCAAAATATCATTTACAAAATCATGACGTTCTTCTTCTGCACAACGTTCGATCAAGTCGATAAGCTGTCTTCTTCTCATCACATAAATTCCTGTAGAAACTGTCTGTGAATGAGCAATCATCGGCTTCTCTTCAAATTCTTCGATTCTTGCAGATTCATTCATCCGTACTGTACCATAACGTGTTGCATCTTCATTGTCATCTAGTTCTTTGACAACTACTGTGATATCAGCTTTCTTTGCAATATGATATTCCAACACTTTGTTATAGTCCAATTTGTATACTGCATCTCCTGATGTAATCACAACATATGGTTCATGACATTTTTTCAGGAAATCAAGATTCTGATAAATTGCATCTGCTGTTCCACGATACCAATATCCATTATCCGATGTAATTGTCGGCGTAAACACATACAATCCACCTTGTTTTCTTCCGAAATTCCACCATTTTGATGAATTCAAATGTTCATTCAATGATCTTGCATTATACTGTGTCAATACGGCAACTTTCTGTATTTTTGAATTTGTCATATTACTCAATGCAAAATCAATCGCACGATAACTGGTCGCGATCGGCATAGCAGCCACTGCACGTTTTTCTGTCAGCTCCTGCATCTTTCTGCTGTTTCCACCTGCCAGAATAATTCCTACTGCTCTCATACTCGCTCACCTGCCTTTATTAATGTCTCTCCACTTGCAAGCACTCCATCACTGTAATCTTCTATGGATGTCACACCACTAACGGCGGTATTCTTTCCGATCTGAACATTTGACGGAATCTTTGATTTTTCTCCGATCGTGGCAAGCCCGCCACTATAAATATTTGGTTTTACTTTGTTTGGAACTTCACTTCCAACGCCAATGACTACATTATTACCGATTTCAGTATCTTCAGCTATAATGGCTTTCTCGATTACACAATTCTCGCCAATCATAACATCTCTCATAATAATAGAGTCACGAACCACGCTGCCTTTTCCGATTGTTACTCCGGCTCCCAGCACAGAATTATGTACCTCGCCATATACCTCTGTTCCATTACTAATAATACAACGATCCACAACAGCTTCATTTGAAACATACTGCGGCGGAATGTTAGAACTATTTGTATAAATCTTCCAGAATTCTTCGTAAAGATTAAATTCAGGAATAATATCGATCAACTCCATATTTGCTTCCCAATATGAACTTAATGTACCGACATCTTTCCAGTATCCATTATATTCATAAGCAAAAAGCCTGTCTCCTTTTTCATGACAATATGGAATGATATGTTTACCAAAATCACAATTCGGCTGCTCTGATAATTTGACCAAAGCATCTCTTAACACCGGCCAACTGAATATGTAAATACCCATAGATGCAAGATTGCTGCTTGGATGCTCCGGCTTTTCTTCAAATTCTTTGATTCTTCCGTCATCATCTGTCACTACAATACCGAAACGGCTTGCCTCTTCCATCGGAACCGGCATAGCTGCAATTGTTACATCTGCTTTATTCGCCTTGTGATAATCCAACATAACTTCATAGTCCATCTTGTATATATGATCACCTGAAAGAATCAATACATAGTCCGGATTATAAGACTCCATGTACTCCAGGTTCTGATATATCGCGTTTGCAGTACCGGTGTACCACTCACTGTTTGTACTCTTTTCATACGGTGGTAAAATTGATACCCCTCCTACATTTCGATCCAAATCCCAAGGAATACCAATACCAATATGTGTATTCAAGCGTAATGGCTGATACTGTGTCAACACACCCACTGTGTCTACACCCGAATTAATACAGTTACTTAACGGGAAATCAATAATTCGGTACTTGCCGCCAAAAGCAACTGCTGGTTTTGCTACTTTCGCTGTAAGAACCCCCAATCGACTGCCTTGTCCACCCGCAAGGAGCATGGCAATCATTTCCTTTTTAATCATGTAGTCACCTCATTTCTAGTTAGATGCACTTATTATATCATACTTTTCATTTCATGTGCACATTTTTTACAAATTCATAAAGGAAATTTAACTCTTTTTATTTATTTTTACTAAAAAGAACTTCTTTAAATTTTCTCCATATATAGTATAATATAATGGATAGAGTCTTTTTATGACTCTTTTTGAAAAAAAGTAAAAGAAGGTACCTAATTTATGTATAAGATCGATTTTGAAAAACCAATTCACATCCATTTCATCGGAATTGGCGGTATCAGTATGAGCGGTCTCGCAGAGATTTTACTGGAAGAAGGATTTACTGTTACTGGTTCTGATTCAAAAGAGTCTCCGCTTACCCGCCAGCTCGAAGAACATGGTGCGCACATTTTCTACGGTCAGAAGGCGGAGAATATTATCGATGGTATTCAGTGTGTTGTTTACACTGCTGCGATCAACAAAGCTAACCCCGAATTAATGGAAGCTGTTGCCCGCAAGATTCCTATGCTGACTCGTGCAGAATTACTTGGCCAGTTAATGAAAAACTATGATACATCTATTGCTGTATCAGGTACACACGGCAAAACTACAACGACATCTATGATTTCTCACATTTTACTGGAAGGAGATGTTGACCCTACGATTTCTGTAGGCGGTATTCTCCAGGCTATCGGAGGGAATATCCGTGTAGGAAAATCCGAAACATTTATCACGGAAGCCTGTGAGTACACGAATAGTTTTCTTCATTTCTTCCCGACAATCGGGATTATTCTGAACATTGAAGAAGATCATTTGGACTTCTTCAAGGACCTGGAAGATATTCGTCATTCTTTCCACCAGTTTGCAGCTCTTTTGCCGGAAGATGGAACTTTGATCATCAACCATGATATTCAGAATTATGAAGAAATTTTTGCCGGATTATCTTGTAATGTGATTACTTATGGTTCTTCCGCTGATGCAGATTATAGTTTTCAGAATGTCAGCTACAATGAAAAAGGCTGTGTTGCATTCGACCTTGTAGAGAAAGGACATGTCACAGACCATATCCAGCTTTCTGTAACCGGAGACCATAATGTTTCAAATGCTTTAGCTGCGATTGCAACTGCAAAGCTTCTGAACATTTCAATGCCTGTAATTGAAAAAGGACTGCTCTCGTTCTCCGGAACAGACCGTCGTTTTGAATATAAGGGCACTCTGGACGGCATTACAATTGTTGATGACTATGCACATCATCCAACGGAGATTAAAGCAACTTTAAAGGCTGCAAAGCATTACCCTCACAACGAACTGTGGTGTGTATTCCAGCCTCATACTTACACACGCACAAAAGCATTTTTCAATGAATTTGCAGAAGCACTTTCCCACGCAGACCATCTGGTACTTGCTGATATTTATGCTGCACGTGAGACAGACACACTTGGTGTTTCTTCCAAGGCTCTTGCAGAAGAAGTGAAAAAGCTTGGTACAGACGCTTACTACTTCCCAAGTTTTGCAGAGATTGAAGATTTCTTAAAAGAGCACTGCTCTGCGGGTGATCTCTTGATCACAATGGGAGCCGGAGATGTTGTAAATATCGGAGAAGATTTATTAAAATGATGAATACAATAAAATTATCCAATCATTTTCAAAGCAATGCCACTCTTGTCTCTAATTATTTTATTGACAATTATATGGCTACTGCAAATGGTGAGTTTGTAAAAGTTTATCTTTTTTTGCTGAGGCATATGGAGGATTCTTCTATGAGCCTTACCATTTCCGGCATTGCGGATTGTTTGAATAATACGGAGAATGATATTTTGCGTGCCTTCCGTTATTGGGAAAGTAACGAACTGCTAAGGATCGAGTACGATTGTGAACATAGCGTTTCCGGAATTGAACTCCTGCAGGCAGGACAATCTCCGTCAAACAATATCAGTAAAGAAAGTATTTCTTCGATTGCAACTGCATCCAAGGAAGTTTCCATCACAGCTGATAGTGATGAGACTCCTTTGAAAGCTAAAGTACCTAAACAAGAGCCTGCAACAGCACCTAAAGATACTGTGTCGCACAAAAATAAACACGCTTCTGATTCTTCGATGGAAAAGAAAGAGTTAAGATCACTTTTATTCATCGCAGAACAGTATCTTGGAAAAACTTTATCTCATACAGATGTCGAAGCAATTACATATTTCTATAAAGATTTAGGTATGTCAGCCAGACTGATCGAGTACCTGATTGAATCTTGTGTAGAAAGCGGACATAAAAGTATCCATTACATCCAAAAGGTTGCTTTATCGTGGGCTGATGAAGGTATTACAAGTGTAGAACAGGCACGGCGTAATTCTGCTAATTATAACAAAAACTGCTATACTGTATTAAATGCATTCGGCATCAAAAACCGTGGGCCAGCCGACTCTGAGCTTGTCTATATTAAAAAATGGACTGATGAGATGGGATTTTCTCTTGATATTGTTCAAGAGGCCTGCCGACGTACAATTTCCGCTACGCATCAGCCAAGTTTTGAATATACAGATACAATTTTAGAACATTGGCAGCAGAACAATGTACACCACTTAAATGACATTACTGCATTGGATACCGTGTTCCAAAAAGAAAAACAGGCACGAAGAAACGTATCAAAATCTAAGCCAATCACAAAAAACCTGAATAATTTTGAGCGACGTGCTTATGATATGGATTCATTAGAAGAACAATTATTAAACAGTAATTAGAAGGAGTAGTATCGTGGGACTAACGAATTCACAATACCAGACAATCATGCGTGAATATGAGCAAAAGCAGCTTAAAAGCCATGACATTCTCACGCAACATTATGAAGATGTATATAAGAAATTACCGGAATTCAAATCACTGGATGAATCAATTTCAATTATGTCAGTCCAATACGGCAGACGCTTGCTCGATGGTGATGAGAGTGCTTTAGATTCTTTAAAAGAGGAGCTTAACATTCTGCGAAGCAGCAAACAACAGCTGCTTACCTCTGCCGGTTTTCCTGCTGATTACCTTGAACCGGTATATGAATGTCCTGACTGTAAGGATACCGGTTATATTGGAAATGTAAAGTGCCGTTGCTTTAAACGTGCTATCACAAAATTGCTTTATGAACAATCTAACTTGAAGGGCATTCTGGAATCCGAGAATTTTGATACATTTTGTCTTGATTATTATTCTGACCGACAGGTGGATCCAAAAACAGGGAAAACATCTCGTGCTATTATGGAGCACGCTTATCAGACTTGTAAAAATTTTGTTCAAAATTTTGGACATACATCCGACAATATTTTTCTTTACGGAGATGTCGGTGTCGGAAAGACTTTTCTTTCCAATTGCATCGCCAGAGATTTAATCGATGCCGGATACTCTGTTCTCTATTATTCGGCGCCAAATTTATTCAACATTCTGGCTCAGGGAACATTTGATCATAATGATTATGAATCAAAGCAAATGCAACAATATGTTTACGATTGCGATTTACTGATCGTAGATGATTTAGGAACCGAGCTTGCCAATGCATTTACGGCTTCTCAGTTCTTTACCTGCATTAATGAAAGACTTTTAAATATGAAATCGACCGTTGTCTCAACGAACCTTTCACTGGATTCGTTGGCAGACCTTTACACAGAACGTTCTTTTTCACGAATCACCAGTAACTATATCTTGCTGAGATTATTCGGCGATGATATTAGAATAATTAAAAAAATACGTGCTAATAGGGAGGGCAAATAATGCTGCACAGAAGTGAACTCAATTTAGAAAATATTCCAGTAGGAGCCTTAGGAATCATTCCTGTTACAGGATGTGAAGCTCTTGGCAACAAAGTCAATGACTACCTCGTAAAATGGAGAAAAGAAAGTGCTCATCAGTACAAAGATGATGTTGCATTTACAGGATATGAAAAAGATTCATTTATCATCGATGCCAAAGTACCTCGTTTTGGTTCCGGAGAAGCAAAAGGTATTATCAACGAATCTGTACGTGGTAAAGACCTTTATCTAATGGTAGATGTATGTAATTACAGCTTAACTTATTCATTGACAGGAAACATTAACCACATGTCTCCTGATGATCATTATCAGAACCTGAAACGTGTTATCGCTGCTGTTGGTGGAAAGGGTCGTCGTATCAACGTAATCATGCCTTTCTTATACGAAAGCCGTCAGCACAAAAGAACAGGACGTGAGTCTCTTGACTGTGCTCTTGCACTTCAGGAGCTTGTACGTATGGGCGTTGACAACATCATTACATTTGATGCACATGATCCACGTGTACAGAATGCAATCCCACTTAGCGGATTTGAAACAGTTTCACCAACATACCAGTTTATCAAAGGTCTTCTGCGCACAGTAAAAGATCTTAAAATCGACAGCGAACACATGATGGCAATCAGCCCGGATGAAGGTGGTACAAACCGTGCCGTTTATCTTGCCAACGTACTTGGTCTTGATATGGGTATGTTCTACAAGAGAAGAGATTATACCAAAATCGTAGACGGACGTAATCCTATCGTTGCCCACGAATTCCTTGGTTCTTCTGTAGAAGGAAAAGATGTAATCATCATTGATGACATGATTTCTTCCGGAGACAGTATCATCGAAGTTGCTACTGAACTGAAACGCAGAAAAGCTAACCGCATCTATGCTGCTGCAACATTTGGTCTTTTCACAAATGGACTGGCTAAATTCGATGAAGCATATGAAAAAGGAATCATCCATGGTATCTTGACAACAAACCTGATTTATCAGACACCTGAGTTATTGTCAAAACCTTATTATATTAACTGTGACATGAGCAAATATATTGCTTTGATCATCGACACATTAAACCATGATGGTTCTTTAAGCAATATTCTGAGTCCAAACGAAAGAATTCAGAATGTACTTCGCAAATACAACAATGGCGAAGAGATTTAATATCTCTTTTCTATAAACTGTTGCTGATTAAAAAAGCAACAAAACATTTACTTTTTACAAGATAGAATCTTGTATCTCTAACAGCAAAAAGAAATCCGGATGTTATTCACATAATGCATTCGGATTTCTTTTTTTATCCACTTTTTTATTTTGATTTTCCAATCAATGTGAAAAAAAGACTGCATATCCAAAACAGATATACAGCCTTTCTTATTTTATATTACTCTTGTATTTAATATTACAGAAGTCCGCCGATTGAAAGGAAGAGTGGTGCAAATACAAGTGATACTACTGTCATAAGTTTGATCAGGATGTTAATAGATGGACCTGATGTATCTTTGAATGGATCACCTACTGTATCACCAACGACTGCTGCTTTGTGAGCCTCACTACCTTTTCCGCCATGATGTCCTTCTTCGATGTATTTCTTAGCGTTGTCCCATGCACCACCGGCATTTGACATAAAGATAGCCATCAGAACACCTGTTACAAGAGCTCCTGCAAGAAGTCCTCCAAGGGACTCAACACCAAGAACGATACCAACTAACAATGGAACGATAACTGCCATCAATCCTGGAAGAAGCATTTCGTGAAGAGCTGCTGATGTAGAGATAGATACACATGATGTATAATCTGGTTTATCTTCACCCTTCATGATACCTGGTTTCTCACGGAACTGACGTCTAACTTCCTCGATCATCTTGTATGCAGCCTTAGATACAGACTCCATAGTAAATGCTGAGAAAAGGAATGTCAGCATACCACCGATAAAGATACCGATGATTACTTTATAGCTAAGTAAGTCGATTGAATCAAGCTGTACTGCCTGTGCATAAGATACGAACAAAGCTAAAGCTGTAAGAGCTGCAGATCCGATAGCGAATCCTTTACCCATAGCTGCTGTTGTGTTACCAACTGAATCAAGTTTATCTGTAATCTCACGAACAGAATCATCCAGTCCTGACATCTCTGCGATACCACCTGCATTATCTGCGATTGGACCATAAGCATCAACTGCAACTGTGATACCTGTAGTTGAAAGCATACCTACTGCTGCAAGTGCAATACCATATAATCCGTCTACTTTGTATGAAATGAAAATTGCTACACAGATTAAAAGCAGTGGAATAGCTGTTGACTGCATACCTACTGCAAGACCACTAATGATTGTTGTAGCTGCACCTGTTTCAGACTGCTCACCGATCTTTTTAACCGGATTGTAATCTGCAGATGTATAATACTCTGTAACGTTACCGATAATAACACCAACAATCAGACCTGCAATAACAGCGATTGCTGCTTCAAAACCATCAAATAATACTTTACTTAATACAACAGAAGCGATTACAACGATGATAGCTGAAGCATAATCACCTTTTGTAAGTGCTTTCTGTGGATTCGCATTCTCTCCACCTTTAACAAAGAATGTTCCGAGAATAGAAGCGATCAGACCACAAGCTGCAATTGCAAGTGGGAATAATACACCAGAAACAGTTGCTGTTACTGCTCCGAGAGTCAGTGCAGAAACAAGTGATCCTACATAAGACTCAAACAAGTCAGCACCCATACCTGCAACGTCACCTACGTTGTCACCTACGTTATCAGCGATAACTGCTGGGTTACGTGGGTCATCTTCTGGGATACCAGCTTCAACTTTACCTACAAGGTCAGCACCAACGTCTGCTGCTTTTGTATAGATACCACCACCTACACGAGCAAACAGAGCAATTGAAGAAGCTCCTAAACTGAATCCTGACAATACATCAACATTTTTTGTTACAATATAAACAATACTTACACCAAGTGCTCCAAGACCTGCTACGCACATACCCATAACAGCTCCACCAGAGAAAGCGATTGAAAGTGCTTTGTTCATTCCACTTGTTCTTGCTGCATTAGCTGTTCTTACGTTAGCTTTTGTAGCAACAGTCATACCACAGTATCCAGCGATTGTTGAGAACAGTGCTCCGACAACGAAGCATACTGCTGTTACCCAGCTGATTCCAAATCCGATTAATACAAATAATACGGCTACGAAGATAACCAGGATCTTGTACTCAGCCATCAAGAAGGCACGAGCGCCTTCAGCGATTGCGTCTGCAATCTCTTTCATTCTGTCTGTTCCGACATCTTCCTTGCTTACTTTTGCTGCAAGGTAAGCTGCAAACAACAGTGCAAGTACTGCTGCTACCGGAACAAGAAACATCATGTTTTCCATTGTTTCATCCTCCCTGAAAAATAAATAATCCCTATCGACATACCCTTTTTCCTATATATATTCTGTACGTCGTCGTGAAAAATCCACAATACCGTAAATTTTTCAGCTTTTATAATTATACCTTTTTACACTTTTTATTGCAAGTATTTCTTTTTAATCTTGCAAATGCTTACACAATTTGTACACTTTCTACAAAGTTATTTCCTGTAATACGCATTTTTACACTTTTTCGTTCTATACCTAAATTTTTTTATGCATATCTAATGAATTTTTAGCATAATTATAATTCATATTATGCAAATATCCGATGAATAATGAATAGAAATATAACTTTCTTCTTTTATGCAAATTCTACAAATCATACAATTTTTCGCAAAAAAGAGGTTCTGTGTCCGTCTTCTCAACTTTCACAAAACCTCTTTTATGATTCATAAATTACGAAATCTTATTCTTCAGAATCTTCTTCTGTTGTCACATCAGCTTCTGCTTCTGTTACTTCTTCAACAGCATTGTCCTCTACCGGAAGCTCGTCTTCAAAATCCAAATCCTCATCAAAGTCAATGTCTTCATCCACTTTTATATCTGTATTCAAATGTACTTCACGATATTTTTCCATACCTGTACCTGCCGGAATATGTTTACCAATGATAACATTTTCCTTCAGACCTACAAGGTGGTCAACTTTTCCTTTGATAGCAGCTTCTGTTAAAACTTTTGTTGTCTCCTGGAATGATGCTGCTGACATAAATGAATCTGTTGCAAGAGATGCTTTTGTAATACCAAGCATAATCTGTTCTCCTGTTGCAGCTTCTTTTCCTTCTGCTACCATCTTCTCGTTTACATCCTCAAATTCAAGCACATTTACCATACTTCCCGGAAGGAATGAAGTATCTCCATTTTCCTCGATGCGAATCTTCTTCAACATCTGACGTACAATAACCTCGATATGCTTATCATTGATTTCTACACCCTGCAGACGATATACTCGCTGTACTTCGCGAAGGAGATAATCCTGAGCGGCACGTAAACCTTTAATCTTCAGGATATCATGTGGATTTACGCTACCTTCTGTCAGTTCGTCACCGGCTTCAAGTACCTGTCCATCCTGTACTTTTATACGAGAACCGTAAGGAATCAAGTATGCTTTTGATTCACCTGTCTCATCATTTGTTACAATAACTTCACGTTTTTTCTTTGTATCACTAATGTTTGCAACACCTGCAAATTCTGTGATGATAGCAAGACCCTTAGGTTTTCTTGCCTCAAAAAGCTCCTCGACACGAGGAAGACCCTGTGTGATATCGTCTCCGGCTACACCACCACTATGGAATGTACGCATAGTAAGCTGTGTACCTGGCTCTCCGATTGACTGAGCAGCGATAATACCAACAGCCTCACCTACCTGAACTGCTTCTCCTGTTGCCATGTTTGCACCGTAACACTTCGTACAAACACCATTCTTACACTTACATGTAAGGATTGTACGGATCTTCACTTCTTCAAGTGGTTTTCCATTTCTGTCTACACCCTTCTTCATAACTTTTTCAGCACGAAGTGGTGTAATCATATGATTCTTCTTAACGATGACATTGCCATCTTTATCTTTGATATCTTCGCAAGAGAAACGTCCTGTGATACGTTCCTGCAAGCTTTCGATTTCTTCATTACCATCCATAAATGCTTTTACATACATTCCTGGAATTTCTCTTCCTGTTCCTTCTACACAGTCGCTGTCATGAATAATCAATTCCTGTGATACGTCAACAAGACGTCTTGTAAGGTAACCTGAATCGGCTGTACGAAGAGCTGTATCTGACATACCTTTTCGAGCTCCATGTGCTGACATGAAGTACTCCAATACGTCCAGACCTTCACGGAAGTTTGATTTGATAGGCAACTCGATTGTACGACCTGTTGTATCAGCCATCAATCCACGCATACCTGCAAGCTGTTTGATCTGTTTATCAGAACCACGGGCTCCTGAGTCTGCCATCATGAAGATGTTGTTATATTTATCCAGACCTGTAAGCAGAGCCTCTGTCAGCTTATCATCACTGTTTTTCCATGTTTCTACAACTTCTTTGTAACGCTCTTCTTCTGTAATAAGACCACGCTTATAGTTCTTCGTAATCTTATCAACTGTATTCTGTGCCTCTTCGATAATCTGTGGTTTCTCAGGTGGCACTGTCATATCTGAAATAGATACTGTCATAGCAGCTCTTGTTGAATATTTGTAACCGATTGCTTTTACATCATCAAGTACTTCTGCTGTCTGAGTAGCACCATGTGTATTGATTACTTTCTCAAGAATCTGTTTCAACTGTTTCTTTCCTACGTGGAAATCAACTTCCAGTAACAATTCATTACCTTCTACTTCACGATCTACGAATCCAAGATCCTGTGGAATAATCTCATTGAATAACATACGTCCCAATGTTGCATGGATAATGCCAGTTACTTCTCTTCCATCTGCCATTGTCTTATGCACACGCACTTTAATCTTAGAGTGTAATGTCACATATCCATTTTCATATGCAAGGATTGCTTCATTCAAATCTTTGAAGAACATTCCCTCGCCCTTAGAACCTGGTCTTTCCTGTGTCAGATAGTAAATACCAAGTACCATATCCTGTGAAGGAACGGCTACCGGTCCACCATCAGATGGTTTCAACAGGTTGTTTGGTGAAAGCAAGAGGAAACGGCATTCTGCCTGTGCTTCCTGTGACAACGGTACATGGACCGCCATCTGGTCTCCATCGAAGTCGGCATTGAAGGCTGTACATACCAATGGATGCAGCTTAATAGCTTTACCTTCTACAAGGATTGGCTCGAACGCCTGAATACCAAGTCTGTGAAGTGTAGGGGCACGGTTCAACATAACCGGATGCTCTTTGATTACTTCTTCCAGAATATCCCATACTTCCGGCTGAAGTCTTTCTACCATTTTCTTCGCATTTTTAATATTATGTGCTGTTCCCTTTGCTACAAGCTCTTTCATAACAAATGGTTTAAACAGCTCGATTGCCATCTCTTTTGGAAGACCACACTGATAAATCTTAAGTTCTGGTCCTACTACGATAACGGAACGTCCAGAGTAGTCTACACGTTTACCAAGCAGGTTCTGACGGAAACGTCCTGATTTACCTTTCAGCATGTCAGAGAGAGATTTCAGTGCTCTGTTTCCAGGTCCTGTAACCGGACGGCCACGACGACCATTGTCGATCAACGCATCTACCGCTTCCTGAAGCATTCTCTTTTCGTTGCGGACGATGATATCCGGAGCTCCGAGTTCGAGAAGTCTCTTCAGACGGTTATTTCTATTGATAATTCTTCTATATAAGTCATTTAAGTCAGATGTTGCAAAACGTCCACCATCCAGCTGTACCATTGGACGTAAGTCTGGTGGGATAACCGGAATTGCTGTTAAGATCATCCACTCTGGTCTGTTTCCAGACTCGCGGAATGCTTCTACAACTTCCAGACGTTTCACGATTCTTGCACGTTTCTGTCCTGAAGCATTCTCAAGAGAAGCCTGCAGCTCTGCATACTCTTTCTCAAGATCAATTGCTTCCAATAATTCTTTAATGGATTCAGCACCCATACCTACACGGAATGATTTGCCCCATTTTTCTTTTGCTTCCTGATATTCAGACTCAGAAAGAATCTGTTTGTACTGAAGATCTGTCTCTCCTTTATCAAGTACGATATAAGATGCAAAATACAGTACTCTCTCCAATGTTCTTGGTGAGATGTCCAGAATCAATCCCATACGGCTAGGAATTCCTTTGAAATACCAGATATGAGAAACTGGAGCTGCCAGGGCAATATGTCCCATACGCTCACGACGGACGGAGGCCTTTGTGACCTCAACGCCGCATCGATCGCAGACAACACCTTTATAACGGATCTTTTTGTATTTACCGCAGTGGCATTCCCAGTCCTTGCTAGGTCCGAAAATACGCTCGCAGAAAAGACCGTCTTTCTCAGGTTTCAATGTTCTATAGTTAATTGTTTCCGGCTTTGTAACTTCGCCTTTTGACCATTCTAAGATTGTTTCCGGTGAAGCCAGACCGATTTTGATTGCATCAAACGATAACTGCTGGTTTTCCTGTTCATTATTTGTTGGCATAAAGTTGGCTCCTCCTATTCTTCGTCCATAAATTCATCGAAATCAATTATTTCGTTTTCATCGAAATCTTCTGGTTCCTCTTCCTGCTCTACATTCTCAAGTTCTCCGTCTACGAATTCCTGTTCTGTATAGCCATGATCTTTATAAGACTCCTCATCACGATATCTTCTGTCACCTTCGATAATTGCATTCAGGTTTGTATTACCGTAATCAACAGATTCCATCATCTTGACTTCTTCGAATTCATTCTCTCCAGTTTCACGAAGCACACGAACATCCAGAGCAAGTGACTGCAACTCTTTAAGCAGTACTTTGAATGATTCCGGTACTCCTGGTTCAGGGATATTCTCTCCCTTGATAATTGCTTCGTATGTCTTCACACGTCCTACAACGTCATCTGATTTTACAGTCAGGATTTCCTGAAGTGTATAAGATGCACCATAAGCTTCCAGTGCCCATACCTCCATCTCTCCGAAACGCTGTCCACCGAACTGAGCTTTACCACCCAATGGCTGCTGTGTAACCAATGAGTAAGGACCAGTTGAACGTGCGTGGATCTTATCATCAACCAAGTGATGCAGTTTCAAGTAGTGCATGTGTCCGATTGTTACCGGGCTGTCGAAATATTCTCCTGTACGGCCATCTCTCAGACGAACTTTTCCGTCACGAGAAAGTGGTACACCCTTCCAGAGTTTTCTGTGTTCTCTGTTATCTGACAGATACTGCAGTACTTCCGGAAGTAACTCTTCTCCATGCTTCTTCTCGAACTCATCCCATTCTAAGTTTACATAATCATTTGCCAGGTCGAGTGTATCCATGATATCGTTCTCGTTTGCACCATCAAATACTGGTGTAGCTACGTTGAATCCAAGTGCTTTTGCAGCAAGACTCAAGTGGATCTCCAATACCTGTCCGATATTCATACGAGAAGGTACACCCAATGGGTTCAATACGATATCCAGTGGACGTCCGTTTGGAAGATATGGCATATCTTCTACAGGAAGTACACGGGAAACAACACCCTTGTTACCATGACGACCAGCCATTTTATCTCCTACAGAAATCTTTCTCTTCTGTGCGATATAGATACGTACAGACTGGTTAACTCCCGGAGATAATTCATCTCCGTTCTCTCTTGTAAATACTTTCGCATCTACAATGATTCCATATTCTCCGTGAGGTACTTTCAGAGATGTATCTCTTACTTCACGTGCTTTCTCACCAAAGATTGCTCTTAACAAACGCTCTTCTGCTGTCAGTTCTGTCTCTCCCTTAGGAGTTACTTTACCAACAAGGATATCCCCTGCACGAACCTCAGCACCAATACGGATAATACCTCTTTCATCCAGATCTTTAAGTGCATCATCACCAACACCCGGAATGTCTCTTGTGATTTCTTCTGGTCCTAATTTTGTATCACGTGCTTCTGCTTCATACTCTTCGATATGAACAGATGTGTATACATCATCCTGTACCAGTCTTTCACTAAGAAGAACAGCATCCTCGTAGTTGTAACCTTCCCATGTCATAAATCCGATCAATGGGTTTTTACCAAGAGCCATCTCTCCATTAGATGTAGAAGGACCATCTGCGATAACCTGTCCTTTTTCTACTCTTTCGCCCTTGTCTACGATTGGAATCTGATTGTAACAGTTACTCTGGTTACTTCTCAGATACTTGATCAATTTATATGTTTTCTTACTTCCATCATCGTGGCGGATTGTAATATCTGTAGATGTTGAACGCTCTACAACACCAGCTTCGTCTGCAACAACACATACACCTGAGTCAACTGCAGATTTTACCTCAAGACCTGTACCTACTACTGGTGCTTCTGTAGAAAGAAGCGGTACTGCCTGACGCTGCATGTTGGATCCCATCAGGGCACGGTTAGCATCATCATTCTGAAGGAATGGAATCAATGCTGTAGCAACAGAGAATACCATCTTAGGTGATACATCCATGTAATCGAATTTATTTCTCTCATATTCCTGTGTCTCTTCGCGGTAACGACCAGATACATTCTTATGAATGAAATGTCCTTCTTCATCCAAAGGCTCATTCGCCTGTGCTACATGGTAATTATCTTCTTCATCTGCTGTCATATATACAACTTCATCTGTTACGATTGGATTTATCGGATCTGTTTTATCAATCTTACGATATGGTGCTTCTACAAAACCATATTCGTTAATTCTTGCATAACATGCAAGTGAGTTGATCAGACCGATGTTAGGTCCTTCAGGTGTCTCTACAGGACACATTCTTCCATAATGAGAATAGTGTACATCTCGTACCTCGAATCCGGCACGGTCTCTTGACAAACCACCTGGTCCTAACGCAGACAGACGTCTCTTATGTGTCAACTCTCCCAATGGGTTGTTCTGATCCATGAACTGTGACAACTGTGAAGAACCAAAGAATTCTTTAACAGCTGCTGTAACCGGTTTAATGTTAATCAGTGACTGTGGTGATACGCCATCCTGGTCCTGAGTTGTCATACGCTCACGAACAACTCTCTCTAAACGTGAAAGTCCGATTCTGTACTGATTCTGGAGAAGTTCTCCGACAGCACGAATACGACGGTTACCCAAATGGTCGATATCATCATCATTACCCATACCATATTCCAGATGCATATTGTAGTTAATTGAAGCCATGATATCTTCTTTTGTAATATGCTTTGGAATCAAATCGTGAATATCTCTGCGGATAGATTCTTTTAATTCATCAATATCTCCTGCAGACTCTTCAATCAGTCCTGCCAATACAGGATAATATACCTGCTCTGTAACGCCAACTTCCTCTGGATCGATATCTACTACTGCCTGCAGATCAACCATCATATTAGAAAGAATCTTGATATTACGTGATGTATCTTCTCCTTCTACCCAAATGTATGGTGCTGCTGCATTCTGAATCTCTTTTGCAAGTTCTCTTGTAATTTTTGTTCCTTTTTCAGCAACAACTTCACCTGTGATCTGGCTTACTACATCTTCTGCCAGAACCTGTCCTGTTACACGATTCTTCAGAGCCAGTTTCTTATTAAATTTATAACGTCCTACTTTTGCAAGGTCATAACGTCTTGCATCGAAGAACATGCTTGTGATCAAACTTTCAGCACTATCTACTGCAAGTGGCTCACCCGGACGAATCTTCTTATATAATTCCAAAAGACCTTCCTGATAACTCTCAGAAGTATCTTTTCCAAAACTTGCAAGAATCTTAGGTTCCTCACCGAACAACTCTACGATCTCTGCATTTGTACCAACGCCAAGAGCACGAATCAACACTGTGATTGGCACTTTTCTTGTACGGTCAACACGTACATAGAAAACGTCATTGGAGTCTGTCTCATATTCCAGCCATGCTCCACGGTTTGGAATTACTGTAGATGAATATAATTCTTTTCCGAGTTTATCATGAGCAATACCATAATAAATTCCTGGGGAACGAACGAGCTGACTTACGATAACACGCTCAGCACCATTGATTACAAATGTTCCTGTCTTTGTCATCAGCGGAAGATCTCCCATGAAAATTTCATGCTCATTGATCTCATCAGTCTCTTTGTTGTAAAGTCTTACTCTTACTTTCAGAGGTGCAGCATATGTTGCATCACGTTCTCTACACTCTTCAATTGTGTACTTCACTTCATCCTCGCAGAGTCTGAAATCAACAAATTCCAGGCTGAAATGACCGCTATAATCAGCGATTGGTGAAATATCATCAAATACCTCTTTCAGACCAGACTCCAGAAACCACTCATAAGAGTTCTTCTGAACTTCGATAAGATTCGGCATCTCTAATACTTCTTTTTGTCTGGAATAGCTCATACGTGAACTTTTTCCGTTTGTGATGGGACGAATTCTGTTTTTCTCCATTGACGTTTCACTCCTCATATATTTTTTTGCGGGCTCCAATTGCCCAGTTAATACTCCACTTTTCTATTATCGGTAAAACAAGGCTTCGTTTTTTACAATCTACAACGCCTAGCTTTCCACAATAGCGCATTTTCTACTATAGCACATCTTCCATTTGAATGTCAACATGTTTTTCAAAATTTTCTTGACATTTTTATGTTTTTGTGGTATATAAGCGAAACAAAAAGCGGCAGCTACGTCCAGGAATTGTCTCTTGGACATAGCTGCCGCTCTATAACACTCTCTAATTGTATAAGAACAACAATTATTTAAGGTTAACTTCAGCACCTTCAGCTTCAAGTTTAGCTTTGATATCTTCAGCTTCTGCTTTAGAAACAGCTTCTTTAACTACCTTTGGAGCTCCGTCTACAAGCTCTTTAGCTTCTTTCAGTCCAAGACCTGTGATCTCACGAACTGCTTTGATAACTTTAACTTTTGCTGATCCAGCAGATACAAGTTCTACGTCGAACTCATCTTTCTCTGCTGCAGCTGCTCCAGCATCTCCTGCTGCTGCAACTACAACACCTGCTGCTGCAGATACACCAAATTCTTCTTCACATGCTTTTACTAATTCATTTAACTCTAATACTGATAACTCTTTGATCGCTTCGATCATTTCAGCTGTTGTCATTTTAGCCATTTTAATATCCTCCATTATTTTCATATTATAGGTTTATAAATATCATTCTTCCGAATCATATCATACACAGTGTATTCATCTCAAACCACCATGTTTTGGATGTCTTACTCCTCTGTTGCTGCTTCTTCAGCTGGAGCTTCTGTAGCTGTTTCAGCTTCACCATCCTGCTCTGCAATCTGTTTGATAACACGAGCGAAGTTTGTAATAGGTGACTGCATACTTCCAAGTAATCTTGAAAGAAGTACTTCTCTTGAAGGGATCTTTGCAAGTTCTGTTAATCCTGCAACATCATATACTGTTCCTTCAACTACACCTGCTTTCAGTTCAAGCTTATCTGCTTCTTTAGCGAAGTTACAGATAATTCTTGCTGGAGCTGTTGCGTCATCTTTAGAAATAGCGATTGCGCTTGGTCCTTCCAAAAATTCATCCAGACCTGCAAACTCTGTTCCTTCAAACGCTCTCTTCATCATAGTGTTTTTACATACTTTGTAAATAACACCTGCTTCTCTAAGCTGTTTACGAAGCTCTGTATCCTGTGCTACTGTAAGTCCACGGTAGTCAACAAGTACGATTGACTGAGCGTCTTTAATGTCTTCAGCGATAGCTGCTACGATTGGTTGTTTTATTCAACTTTTGCCACGTTCCGGTGCACCTCCTTATTAGATTTGTATGACTGCTAGAAGGTTGCTTTAAGCAAATAAAAACCTCCATGCCCAAAGACACAGAGGTTTACAAATTTCATCTTCATTCGAAATCTTGTCTTCCTCGGCAGGCGTCATCATACTTACGCTTTACAGCACCTGCTGTCTTCGGCAGTCAATTGCTATATTAGATTAGCATTAGTTTTGTAAGATGTCAAGTGTTTTTTCTTTTATTTTTTCACTTTTTTCACTCATGTCTGCGAAAAGTTCATATCCTCAATTCAAACGATATATATTCCTTTTGATCCACCTCAACATTCTCCAATATCAGTTTCCCATCATATTCTTTCACCATTCTGTTCAGTTTGTATAATCCGATTCCATGGCATCCTTCGCCATCTTTCTTTGTTGAATATCCCTTTTTGAAAATATTCTTACAAAATTCCGATGTCAGATGTGGTCCGGGATTTTTGATTTCAAATACTAACTTATCATCTTGTGAACCAATCTTCGCAAATATTGTTTCTCCTTCATTCGTTGCTTCGATTGCATTGTCAATCAAGATTCCTAAGTATTCAATCACTTCATATTCTGTACAAGCTGTTCTGATTACATATTGTTCAATATCCAAATGCAGTTCTTTTCCTTCTTTATCTGCCTGGCGAATTTTACTGAACAAAAAACCACTTACCAAATGCATATTCAATTTTAACAAATTCATTTCGAAATCAGGAAGCATATCATGCTCCGTTGTTTCCAACAAAGCCCCCTTTAACGATTCAAAATCTTCATATACATACGCAAGAGCATGAATACTCTGCAACTTATTGTGATAATCGTGCTGTCTGATTCGTACTTGTTCGATTAATCCTTCTATAATCGGAAGATATTCCTCGTATACTTGCACACATTTTTGCTGTTCTTTCTGCTTAAAATAATGATAAACCTCTCCAACATTTGCAATAATAAGAATCAGCATAATTCCAACGATAATCAAATAATTTGAAATAAAATGTTCTGTTTTCAATCGTGCATACATAACTACCATAAATAGAACCAAGAGGCTATTTATTATTACCAATAACATTAAAATGTTCCATCTTGAAACCGCTTCATATACTTTACGTAAAGGAATATAGCGATAGGCAAACCACGCTAATAACAAAACAATTATCATGCCTCCTATCGGCGCTATTCCATGAAATATTCCCGCAGGAGTCAAATTCCAAATAGGTAATTGAACAACCTCCGTCAACATTATCCACATATACCCCAAGACGTATATTATAAATATTCGAACAAAAGAAATTCTAGCCAGATATTCTAAACAAACTAGCATAGCCAAATTACTTATGACCATTTGTATTGCTGTTGAAAGTTGAAAAAAACACAAAAAGCAATTTACTATAGCCGGTATAACAGCAATTTTCAAAAATATTTTTCTTTTCGCCAACGGATATTCTAAAAATCCACATAGCAAGATATAAAACGCCACAAATTCTATGTATGACGTTATAAAGCTTTCTATATACGCATACACTTCTATAATACCCTCCATATGTTTTCAAATGCTTCTTTATATTTACGTCCTACCGGTATTATCTCCTTCCCAATATACAACAAACGATTACTCCTATCATATTCCGAAATGCATTTTAAATTCACAATATATTTCCGATGACACCGAAAGAATCCATATCTAAGTATGTTTTCCACCTGTTCCATCGTGTAACTTATAGTTTCATAACATCCATCCTTTGTATAAATCTGTAACCTTCTATTCATTCCCGGACAAATATAAATAATCGAACACTCAGGGACACGAATTTCTCCACCCCAGAAATTCTGAAAAGAAAACGTTTCCGGTGCTACTAACGGAGAATGCAGCACATCATCCAGGCACTTATTAATATTTTCTTCTGTATATGGTTTTAAAATGTATCGGAAACACCCTGTATCAGACAATGCCGCCTGAATTTTTTCCGGAACAGAAGTAATATAGATAATCGGTGTATATTTATAAGGAATAATCGAGCGTATATAATTCCCAAGTTGTAACCCACCCTCATTGCCATCCTTCTCATCCAACTTCATATCAAGTAAAAATACATCATACTTCTTTTCAACACATAGTATCTTCGCTTTTTCTAACGTTGTACAAATATCTGCAACGATATTTTCTTTTCGTCTTTCCAATATTATTTTCAATGCTTCGCACTGTTCTGCTTCATCATCTACAATTAATATGTTGTACATTATCCGTTTCCCCTTCTTTACTTTTCAATAATCACCTTCATTATATCTTTATCTTTCCAATTCAGCAACGAAACATCTTTGTCGTTCACGCTCAATAATCAGCTGTTCATGCCTCAATTCATTAAAAAACTGTAGATTCCCTTTAAAGTTAATGCTACAATTATTCCACACAAAACATACTCTTAACCGCACCCCATACATCAAGGAAGAATTTACCTCAAAAAATACTAAAAGGAGTATCTCTATGAAGAAAAAGAATTTCATTTTCATTACATGTTTGCTAATATTCATCTTTATCACGATCTTCTCCCCGCCAATCATGTTCGCCCACGGGCTTCCTATCCTCGGTAAAAAATCCGAAAAATCCGAGAATAATTTCGACCACCTCGGAGATGGCAGTGATTTCACCTCAAGAAAGGTTTACTACACAACCGATTTTGATTATTTCTATTTTATCAATTTAAGATTTTGGGAAAATCTCGAAATCGAACAATTGCAATATTATATTCCTACAGATGAACCTAGGGTAAAGAAAATCAATCCGTTTATATATTCTGTTGAACAAAATCTTAAGTATTCTTATATCAATTCATTTGGTGTAAGCCGTAGTAACGATTTTTGGTATTTTGATTATTATGCAAGAGACGACAAATTGTAAAGTCTAATTTTATTATGGTAGTTTTCCCCAACTACAAAGGAGGTATCTTTTTTGAAGAAAGTAAAATTAAGCATCTTTTTCATCAGCTTAATATTCATTTTAACCGGGTGCAATTCTAACAAGTTTACAATTCAACAAAACTGGAATCTAGAATTACCAAAAGATTCAAACGAAGTATATCACAAGGATACCGGAACCTCCTTTCATGGAGATGGAACATCCTATACTGTTTACCAGACCGATGATGCAGCTTCTGTAAAATCAATGGCAGACTGGACAACCAACTCTTCTTCAACAGTATTCACAGATAATTTTCCAGCTTTTGCTACATATTGTTTGGATAAATTAGATGTACCATCAGAAGAACGCATTGACTTTGAACATTGTCAATACTACTATCGTATAGAAGAAGATAACTCGGAATTGTTGTTGGTATACAATTCCGAACTCAAACTTCTTTACATTATAGAAAACAGACTTTAAAAATCAATAAAGCAAAGCCGGAGATACCACACCAGCCATTCTGGTGTAATGTCTCCGGTTTTATTTTTCGCAGCAAAATGCCCGAATAGTCAATCTCGCCCTTCCATCTCTTACTTTTTAATTTTTACCCTACACTTCTTTTTATAAAAAGCGATTCCGTATTTTATGATATTCTCCACTCCATCATCTTGAAGTACTTCTTCATAATTGTTTGTTTCAATTTGTTCAAGTGCTTCTAGACAGGCCGTCTCCAGATTACCATCGTCCGCATACTTCAGTTCTAACACAATTCCTGTTTCGCCATCATCTGTCTCCACCAAAACATCACTGTATCCTTCTCCTGCTTCTTTATTAGAAGAAACACTCCATGCTTCTTCATACCCAAGAATTCCAATCAAAATGCCATGATAAAAGTTTTCTTTCATCTTTTTCTTCACAAAAGTATCTCGAATACTAATTGTACGTCTTAGATAATCATTCAAACAGCGTTCAACATCTTCTGACACTCCGTTTTTTAACGCTTCACAAAACGTACGCAAAAGCTCTCCATTTTCAGATACACTTTCTTTGAAGAATTCCATAATCTGGGAAGTGAAGATTTTTCGAATTTCCATATTTGGAATAGCCAGTCGAAAAATATCTCCGACAGCTCGTCCTCTCTGAGTCAAATAGCCTGTTGTTAATAGGACACTCCAGAGATTTTCAACACTGTTATACATTTCTTTATAGGTCAATTCCTGACGAATTTCTTTTTGAATCACCTCACCGGCAACCAGCTTTTCTATTTCTCGTCTTACTGCTGCCTTATCTGATTCTCCAATAAATCTTCTAACCGCTTCATTGCTGCTTGTATTTGACCAGTAATTTTTAGGTTCTGCAAGTGGATCTGTCTGTAATGCATCTACATAATTGATCACATCCCACGGGCAATAAACTTCCACATTTCCAAACTGATATCCGTCATACCATTCTTTTATTTCATCATAACGTTCTGAAAGTTCATAATACTCCAATAACCTCTTCACTTCCTGGTCTGTGAATCCAAAGAATTCATCAAACTGGACATCCGAAGTCGAGAGAACCTTCAGATTATTAAGACCTGTAAAGATACTTTCCTTCGAAATACGCATGCAACCAGTCAACACTGCAAACTTCAGACTATCATTTGTCTTTAATGCATATTCAAACATATTACGAACAAAAACAACCATCTGCTCATAGTATCCCTGCTCAAATGCTTTTGCTAATGGTACATCGTATTCATCAATCAAAAAGATTACTTTACTTCTATGATATTTTTCAAGGAGTTCTGACAAAACTCTCAAACTACTGCATAGAGTCCCTTCACCCATTTGTGGCTGCAAAAGTGCAATGTATGCCTTTTTGTCGTATTCTGTAAGTTGATTTCCTTCTAAAAGGTACTGGAATTTTCTAGCCTCTCCATTGATAATTTGCACAGCCATTTCCAGTGCATTTTCATAAGTTTGTGCATTAATTCCTTTCAATGAAATAGAAATCACCGGATATTTTCCCATATATTCTTCACATACTTCTGTCTCCTGTGTAATTCTCAGATTTCGGAAAATCTCGTGATTTCCATTCAGATCAAAAAAGCTTCTCAGCATGCTCATATTCAGTGTTTTTCCAAATCTTCTAGGACGGGTAAAAAGCGTAACTTCTGCATAATTTTCTAAAAGTTCCTTGATCAGATTCGTTTTATCCACATAGTAAAATTCACCCAACTGTATTTTTTCAAAATTCTCTATCCCTATTGGTAATTTCTTTTTCTTGCACTCCATTTCATCACACTCCAGATAAAAATTTATCATACTTCTTTTATTATATCCGAGGAATCCTCTTTCAGCAATATACATTATTTTATCAACGAAATATACAAAAACCGAAACACCTCACTTCGGTCTGATGTTTCCGGTTTTTATTATTCACGAACTTTTAACAAGCTCCTTTTATAAGCAATCTATAAAACTCGAATTAAGCAAGTTTCAATGGGTTAAGTTTTACTCCAGGTCCCATTGTAGATGTCAGTGTTACACTCTTAAGGTACTGACCTTTTACTGCTGCTGGTTTTACTTTAATAATTGCATCGATAAGCGTCTGGAAGTTGTCCGCTAACTGTTCTTCAGTGAATGAAGCTTTACCAATCGGTACATGGATAATGTTTGTTTTGTCCAATCTGTACTCAATCTTACCAGCTTTGATATCGTTGATAGCTTTTGTTACGTCCATAGTAACTGTTCCAGCTTTTGGGTTTGGCATAAGACCTTTTGGTCCAAGTACACGTCCGAGACGTCCAACAACACCCATCATATCTGGTGTAGCAACAACTACGTCAAAATCAAGCCATCCTTCGTTCTGGATCTTTGGAATCAGTTCGTCTCCTCCAACGAAATCTGCTCCTGCTGCTTTAGCTTCCTCAGCTTTTGCATCCTTAGCGAATACAAGGATACGAACTGTTTTACCAGTTCCGTGTGGCAAAACTACTGCTCCACGAATCTGCTGATCAGCGTGACGTCCATCACATCCTGTTCTGATATGAGCTTCGATTGTTTCATCAAATTTTGCAACTGCTGCTTTCTTTACAAGAGCGATAGCTTCTGTTTTTTCGTACAGGTTTCCTCTTTCGATCTGTTTTGCAGCTTCGATATATTTCTTTCCGTGTTTCATTTCTATAATAACCTCCTTGTGGTATTGGCGGGATCGTACCCCTCCCACGATATTCAACTCTGTTACAATTTCCGCTATCTACTTGTCACCTGCTTAGACACCGCAGGAAACTTTCAATCCGGAACCGATTATAATACTTTATTTAATAAATATTAGTCCTCTACTACTACACCCATAGAACGGCATGTTCCAGCGATCATGCTGATAGCTGACTCAAGAGATGCTGCATTTAAGTCAGGTAATTTTGTCTGAGCGATTTCTTCTACCTGAGCTTTTGTAATTGTAGCAACTTTAGTTTTGTTTGGAACGCCTGAACCAGATTTGATGTTACAAGCTTTCTTAATCAAAACTGCTGCCGGTGGAGTCTTTGTAACGAAGCTGAAGCTTCTGTCATTGTAAACTGTGATAACAACAGGAATGATCAGATCTCCCTGATCTGCTGTTCTAGCGTTGAACTGTTTTGTAAATTCAACGATGTTAACACCGTGCTGTCCCAATGCAGGACCAACCGGTGGTGCTGGAGTTGCTTTACCAGCTGGAATCTGTAATTTAATATATCCTTCTACTTTTTTTGCCATTTTAATTACCTCCTTGTGGTATTCACGGGATTAGGCATCCCTCCCACGGTTTTAATCCATCTTTTTAATTTCTGAAAAGTTAAGTTCAACCGGAGTTTCGCGGCCAAACAACTCAACATTGATCGTCAGGCTCTGTTTTTGTTCATTAATTGTATTAACAACACCTGCTGTTCCTTCCCAGGCACCACTTAAGACAGTTATCATATCTCCGATTTCGTAATCACATTTGACTTCTGTCTGTCCGATTCCCCAATGTTCCATCTCTGTCTCATCTAATGGAACCGGTTTGGAGCCAGGGCCAACAAATCCTGTCACACCTCTTGTATTACGAACAACATACCAGGTGTCATCATTCATAATCATATGAATCATGACATATCCAGGAAACAGCTTTCTCTGACTTACTTTCTGAACACCATTCTTCAGTTCAACAACTTCCTCCATAGGAACTCTTACTTCCAGAATCTGATCTTCAAGCTGACGATTCTCGACCGTCTTATCAATGTTCGCTTTTACTTTGTTTTCATAACCTGAATAAGTATGAACTACATACCATTTTGCTTCTGACATAAAATCACCTTTCTGCTGTAGCCGCCTAGCGTACAAGCCAGTCGATTCCATATTTCAAAAGAGAATCAATCACTGTTATGATTGCTCCTAAGAATACAGAAACCGCAACTACTGCCGTTGTCTGTTTTACAAGTGCATCCTTGTCTGGCCAGATAATCTTACGGAACTCTGCCTTAAGACCTTTAAACCAGCTCTTCTTCTGAGGTTTTCCTGACTTCTCACTCATGATGTCCACTCCCTCTCAACGACTATTTCGTTTCTTTGTGCAGTGTGTGTGATTTACAGAACTTACAATACTTCTTTGTTTCCATGCGGTCTGGATGAGTTTTCTTATCCTTTGTCATGTTGTAATTGCGGTTCTTGCATTCTGTACATTCCAATGTAATTCTTGTGCGCACAACTTCCACCTCGCTTTTTATTTTTTAATTCTTAGTTTCTGATGGTTGCGAAGCCATCAAGTTTTAGGCATAAAAAAAAGACCTACTTCCATTCGCCAGAAAACTATACCATATCTGACCTATGGAAGTCAAGTCTTTTTCCTTATTATTCTTTTCTATTTCTTATTTAATTTCTTATTTGTTTGTTACAAATACAAATTTCACTTCTCCATCCATTCCGTCTGAAATACCTGTGAAGCTCTTGTATGCTTTCGATGTGTCGATCATTCCATTTGCTTTATCGAGAACAGCACTCAAATCTCCATCAAATGCACTGACAAGTTTTTTAATACCCTCTTCATTAAACTGGATCATACCGCTATTCAATTGATTTGCTCCATCGTCTAACTGTTTTACACCATCGATCAGTGCTGTTGAACCACTCTGCAATGTTCCGATACCTGTTGCAAGTGTTGCTGCTCCTGAATCAAGCTGTGTTGCTCCATTATGCAGTGTTACTGTTCCGGCTGCAAGTGTTGTTGCTCCGGCATTAACCTGTGTTGCTCCGCTTGCAAGCTGTGTTGCTCCTTCTGATGCTGATTTCGCCCCACCTGCAAGTGCTGTTGCTCCTTCTGATGCTGATTTTGCCCCTGCATTAAGGTCTTTTACTCCGGCTGCAAGTGTTGCTGCTCCTTCTGATGCTGATTTTGCTCCTGCACTCAACGCTGTAGCTCCTGCATACAAATCAGCATTTCCTTTTGCCAATGCTTTTGCACCTGTAGATGCATTTGTCAGGCCTGCTGCAAGCCCATCTTCTCCATATACAGCACTCTGTAATAATGTTACTCCATCTTTCAGTCCTGTTATTCCAGCTGCCGCATTTCCATTCAGTCCCATATCCAACTGTGTTGCACCTGTACTTAACTGACCTAATCCTGCACTCAGAGCACTCATACCATTTTTAATGCCCTTTTCTCCATTTAAGCCTGCATCCACCTGTGCTGCGGCCTCATTCAATGTTGCTACCGTTCCTGCAAGTTCTGCCTGACTTGTATTCTGAACTGCCTGATTTACATTATTTGCCTGTGTTGCCACATTAGCTGCTTCATTTGCTGTATTTGTTGCTGTATTTGCTGCTGTACTTGTGCTGTCTGCATATGCCTGTGCTGTGCCTGCATATGTTGTCATTTGTACTGCTGCCGACTCCAACGCTGTTGTATCTATATATGCATTTGCTAATGCCTGAAGCTGAGCTGCTGTACCTTCATCTAATTCCACTCCGGAATTCAAAATTGTCTGCGCTGCCTGTTGTGCTGCCGCCAGCTGACTCTGTGCCTGTTGTGCCTGCGCTGTTGTCTCTGCCGCTGCTGTAGCTGCCTGTGCCTGAAGATTTGCTGCACCATTCTGTAATTCTGCTGCTGTTCCCTGCAGTCCGGCTGCCTGATTCTGAAGACTTGCCGCCTCACTTTCGACATTCTGTGCTGATTCTGCAACTGCCCCTGTACTTGACGGATTCAATTTTGTGTTCAATGCATCTAAGCCTGCATGTAACTTTGCTGCACCTGTAGCAACCTGCTGTACTCCTGCATCCAATTCCTTCGAGCTTGCTGATGCATTCATAAGATTTGTATTTAATGTTCTTGCTCCATCTGCCAACGCATTCACACCGGTTACCATGTCGTCTACTTTGCCTTTTAACTCTCCCACACCGGTAGCTGCTCCATCCAGTCCTGTCGAAAGAGCTGTTGCTCCATCCGACGCATCTTTAGCGCCATTATTTATCTGCTCAAGCCCGCCTGCCAATGTAGCATTACCTTTTGCCAGAGTGTTTGCCCCATCAAGCAATGCGGATGTTCCAAGTGCCAGCTTTCCATTTCCCGCTGCCAGTGCTGTTGCTCCATCTGCTAAATCTGCATTACCCTGTGCTAATGTCTTTGTCCCGCTTGCTAATATACCTGTTCCACTCGCAAGTGCTTTACTTCCTGATACCAGTTCCCCAGCTCCACTTACAAGTCTCTTTGTTCCATCTGCCAATGTCTTGCTTCCTGTAGCAAGCTGTCCGATACCATCTGTCAGTGTCCCCGATGATGCAAGTAATGTATCAAGACCATCCTTCAACTGTCCTGAACCATCTACCAGCTGATTTGCTGCATCCTGAAGTTCATTCATAGAATTCTGAAGACCTTCCAAATCATCTAATTTTGAATCATTTTCTTTATCTCCAAGGTCATTAAACAAACTGTTTGTAGCAACTGTAATTCCTTCAATTGCTTCATAATCTGTAACATCCATCTCTACTTCAAAGTAGTCCGGAATGTCAAGATCTGTAGTTCCGAGAATCTCCATCATACCTGGGAAACCATATCCGATAACCATATCTCTGTCCCCATCAGAAATAATTTTTCCGTTCTTTACTACGACATTCGAAACCATATCTGTATCCATCAGTAATCCCGATGCCATCATAAATGGAACTTTTGTTCCATTGTTTGTTTTTTCGCTTGTATTTTCATAAGTATATCGGATAACCAGGTGGCCGCTCTTACCTTCCAGGTCACTGGCTGATATGTCTTTTCCATCTAACTTATAACTAATCTTTACTCCGACCGGAAGAGCCTTATCTGTCTTACCCTGATAACAAATATCAGAACCTTCTGTATTCCATGTCAAATTCTTTCCACTTGTTGTAAATGTTTCGTCTCCCTTTACATTTTCAATATCACTCAATTCCGAAACATCCTGTAAACTTGATACATCTGAAATATTCTTCAGCTGATCTGAAACTGTAACCTCTGTAACAGCTCCACTTCCATCAATTTTAGCATATACAGTCTCATTCTTTGTCGGTTTTGCACTGGTTGATTCTGTATTTTTCGAAGACTCTTTTTTATCTGATTTTTCTGTTTTTGCATCTTTTTGTTCTGTCGATACTTTCGCATTTCCCTCTGCTGCAAATACATATGCAGGTGTTGTTCCAACACTTCCTGCTACTAAAGTTGTCAGCATCACTGCTGCGACCAACGTTCTGAACTCTCTATTTTTCATTTTTATGACCTCCTTATGTTCCTGTTTAGCCAGCATCATTATACTTTCATTTTCTTCGTTGTCTTATAAATCACTTTATCGAATACCATCAACATAGACGGGAGGATAAATATTACAACAAACATACTAATCAATGCTCCACGTGACATCAATGTACACAGAGAAGAAATCATGTCAATATCCGAATATAATCCAACTCCGAATGTTGCGGCGAAGAATCCCAGTGCAGATACAATGACCGAACTAATCGATGAGCCTAATGCAATTCGTATTGCTTCTTTCTTTTCGCATCCTTTGCTTCGCTCTTTCCAGTAACGTGTCGTCATCAAAATCGCATAATCGACAGTTGCTCCCAACTGAATTGTTCCGATTACGATAGATGCAATAAACGGCAACGTTGTATGGGTATAATATGGAATTCCCAGGTTAATAAAAATCGCAAATTCAATTACTGATACCAGTATAACAGGTAATGAAATAGATTTAAATACAAATGCAATAATGATAAAGATTGCTACGATTGAAACCGCACTTACTACTTTAAAATCTTTATCTGTAATTGTAATAAGATCTTTTGTACAAGGAGCTTCACCAATGAGCATTCCTGTATCGTCATATTTTTTTACAATATCGTTGATTGTTGTACACTGTTCATTGACCTCGTCTGACGCTACTTTATATTCTGACTGAACAAGCATCAGCTGCCAGTTTCCTTGTTTCAATGTCTCTGTCAATTCTGACGGGATGATATCTCTTGGAATAGATGAGCCAAGCAGATCGTCCAATCCAAGCGCGAATTTCACACCTTTTACTTTTTTAATTTCTTTCAGCATTGCTTTCGCATCTTTTGCTGACATATCAGATTTGACAAGTACCATGTCTGTTGCATTCATGTCAAATGTATCTGCCAGTTTATCATTTGCCTTGATGCTGGCAAGATATTTCGGAAGTGTAGAATCCAGATTGTAATATACATCTGTCTTTGTATATCCGATCAATGCCGGAACTAATACAACAAGGAATACTACCACAAACACTTTGAAATGTTTTGTGATCCATTTTGCAGGTTTCTCCATCGGCGGTATGATGGAACGATGTGTTGTCTTTTCAATCGCTTTATCGAACACAAGTAAAAGTGACGGTAGAATTGTAACACAACTGATCACTCCAAATACAACGCCCTTTGCCATAACGACACCCAAGTCGCGTCCAAGTGTAAAACTCATAAAACACAATGCAATGAAACCAGCCACCGTTGTAATGGAACTTCCAATTACTGATGTAAATGTATTGGATATTGCATGTGCCATCGCACGCTCTTTGTCGCCATCAAAACGCTGCTTATTTTCCTGATAACTATGCCACAGGAAAATGGAATAATCCATCGTAACTCCAAGCTGCAACACTGCACTTAACGCCTTTGTAATATAAGAAATCTGTCCGAGGAAGTAGTTGCTTCCCATATTATAAATAATTGCCATACCAATACTAAGCATAAAGAATATCGGCAAAACCCAACAATCTGTAAATATTGAAAGTACGATACAGCTTAACACAACTGCAATCAGTACATAAATCGGCATCTCTTTTTCAGACAGGTTCTTAATATCTGTTACAACTGCTGACATACCGCTTAAATAGCACTGTTCATTTGTAACACTTCGAATTTCTTTGATTGCATCCATTGTACTGTCTGCAGAAGTTGTATCATCAAAGAAGATTGCCATTAGTGTCGCATCATCTTTATAAAATACATCTTTTAGGTTATCAGGCAATTCACTGATCGGCATTGATAAATCTGCAATAGAGTCATACCAGATTACATCTGCTACTCCGTCTACCTGCTCAATTTTCTGTTTGACGTCTGCCGCTTCTTTCGTCGTCATGCCATCTACGATTTCCATCGCGAATGCGCCTTTTTGAAATTCATCAATTAAAATGTCCTGACCTTTCATCGTGTCAATATTCCCCGGCAGATAATAAAGAATATCATAATTTACCCGGGTCTTTAAATACCCCAGAACTGATGGAATTAATAATAAAATTCCGATAATTAAAATTGTGATTCTGTATTTCACAATTTTTTTACCCACCTTAATCATGTTTTCATCTCCCAATCTTTTTCATTTCTAAACTTATTATATTCTTAAATGACCATTGGTCAATATTCACATTTGCAAATTTGTAGCCGAAAATGAATATTGGTCATTTTTATATTGATTTTTTTTCGTTTTTGTTACACAATAGATAATATCTTGTTGAACTTTATCGCATGATATCGGTATTGTTCAAGAATGCATTACAGGAGTGAGGAATATGAGTAAGGTAGACTTAAATAAGAAAGAAAAGAAAAATGCACTTTTACAGACTGCATTTGAATTATTCACAGATAAGGGGTTTGCCAAGACGACAATCTCCGATATTTCTTCTAAAGCCGGTCTTGCAAAAGGCACATTTTATTTGTATTTCAAAGATAAATACGACTTGCGAGACATTTTAATCGCACATAAAACTGGTCAGCTTTTTGCAGAAGCACACCATGCTCTTCTGCAACAATCGATCGAAGGTTTTGAGAACCAATTATTTTTTGTTGTTGATTTCATTATAGAAAAACTGGCTGCGAACCCAAAATTATTGCAATTTATTTCCAAAAATTTATCATGGGGAATTTTCCGTGTTGCCTTTGAACAACAAGTTGCTGATGAATCCGAAGAATCACGTGAATTCTATTCTTATTATCGTGAATTAGTTCAAGAAAGTTCCATCACAGATTTGGAAGCCGAATTATTACTTTTTACAATACTAGAGCTTGTAGGTTCCACCTGCTATAGCTGTATCTTATACGAACAGCCTCTTCCTATAGAAGAGTATATGCCGTACCTGCATCGTTCGATTCATCATATTTTATTATCTTATTTCAACAAAAATGAATACAGCCAGTAAAAAAGAAACGACAGAACATGCACTGCTCTGCCGTTTCTTTTTCTTATATAGCTTTTTCTTACATTAATTTTCTAAACAAATCTTTCAGATCTTCTACGCTTGCATCTTTTGGATTACCCGGTGCACAAGCATCTGCATGAGCAGACTCTGCCAGGAACTGAAGATCCTCTTCTTTGAGTGCTTCAAGTTTTGTAGGGATACCAACATCTACAGAAAGCTTCTGTACAGCATCCACTGCTGCTTTGCGGTACTCTTCTACAGACATATCATCCACACCCTTTACGCCCATTGCTCTTGCGATTTCTTTGTATTTCTCGCCAGTGCAATCTGCATTGTATTCCATAACGATTGGAAGCATCATTGCACATGCAACACCGTGTGGTGTATCATATACAGCACCAAGTGTATGAGCCATAGAATGTGCGATTCCAAGTCCTACGTTTGAGAATCCCATTCCTGCAATATACTGTCCGAGAGCCATACCTTCACGTCCCTCTTTTTCGTTATTTACTGCACTTCTAAGTGATCTTGAAATGATTTCAATTGCTTTCAGATGGAACATATCTGTCATTTCCCATGCTGCTTTTGTTGTGTATCCTTCAATTGCATGTGTCAATGCATCCATACCTGTAGAAGCTGTCAGTCCCTTTGGCATAGAAGACATCATGTCTGGGTCTACAACTGCGATGATTGGCATATCGTGTGGGTCAACACATACAAATTTTCTTTTCTTTTCTACATCTGTGATAACATAGTTGATTGTTACCTCTGCTGCTGTTCCTGCTGTTGTTGGAACTGCGATGATTGGTACACAAGGTTTCTTTGTAGGTGCAACACCTTCCAGGCTTCTAACATCTTCAAATTCAGGGTTTGCAATGATAATACCAATTGCTTTTGCTGTATCCATAGAAGAACCGCCACCAATAGCAACAATGTAATCAGCTCCTGCTTTCTTAAATGCTTCTACTCCATGCTGTACATTTTCGATTGTTGGGTTTGCTTTGATATCAGAATAAATTTCATACTCAAGTCCTGCATCTTCCAGCACTTTTGTTACTTTTGTTGTTACTTCAAATTTAATCAAATCCGGATCAGAACATACAAATGCTTTTTTGTAAGCTCTTGCTTTTGCCTCTGTTGCAATTTCTCCAATTGCACCTGCTCCATGATAAGATGTTTCATTCAACATAATTCTGTTTGCCATTTTTTCTTCTCCCTTTCTGTTTTGCCGTTTTGTTTTCTTATGTCTTTATTTTAACAATATCTTCTCCAAATAAAAAGTTACAAAAAAGTCAATCTGTCACATTTTCACATGTCAGATTGACTTTTTTCTTATTTTTCATTCATTTTACACAAGATTTAATTGTTTCATCACATCATACAACTCTGACGGCATCGCCGATACAAGTGCCTTCGCCATCTCTTGTGGTGTGCTTTTTCTCTCACCCAGCACCCACTGAACAGTCATATAAATAGACCCCTGACAATACATCTCCAACAAAAAACGTAGATTTTCTGAAATCGGTTCTTTCGTCTTCTCTTCAATCTGCCTTGTATAAAAAGCAAGTATCAATTGGAAATCATGTTCTCTTAAACAATTCTGCTGGTCATTACGAAATGCTGCCTTAAAAAATAACTTTTCTTCTTCAATATACTGAAACTTCTTACACAAACCTTCATAGACAGTTTTTCCCTCTCCCATATGCTCAAAGGATTCCAAAAGAATCTTGTCAAAATACCAGTTTATCAAATCATATTTATCTAGAAAATAGCGATAGAATGTCTGTCGTGTCGTCCCACATTCCTGAACTATTTCTTTAACTGTAATCTTCTCTACCGGCATGGTTCTCATACAAGTTTTCATCGCTTCCGCAAGCCGGTATTTCATTTTCTCCTGCTTATCTCCCACTCTTTACCATACCTTTCTTTTGATTTATCCATACTATACCATATCTTCCCCGTGAAATACAGAATAAAAGGTTGAATTCCACCGCAATCACAGTGAAATCCAACCTTTTAACGTTTAAAAATAAATACCGGAATCGGGGGATTATTCTCCCTATTGTAATATTCATTTACAATTACTGTATATTCTTTGGGATTGAGTTCTTTTACATATCGAAGAATCGCATCCTTCTCTTCAAACCCTGTATCACCGCCACTGTAAATACACAGACTCATTATACCACCATGTTTCAACAAGGTGAGTCCTTTTTCAATTGCTTCTAAACTAGTCTGTGTCTTTGTTGCAATAGCATGATCTCCACCCGGAAGATATCCAAAATAAAACAAATCACATCGGCAGATTCTGTCTGCACATATTCATCCATATGCTCATGACCTGTCAAAAGTAATGTTGCCCTGTCTTGCAGCCCCTCTTTCTGCAACAAATTTTCTGTTGCATGCACTGCTTCCGACTGGATATCAAATGCAAGCACACTTCCTTGTTCTCCTGCAAGTTCACATAAAAGCTTTGTATCGTGTCCCTTGCCCATAGTCGCATCAATATATAATCCGTCTTTCTTTGCCACAGACCGTATAATCTGATGACACCAATCTGTAATCTGTGATGGATTCATTTTATTTCTCCTCGTCTATTAGCGCTTACCACATAATTTATAAGCTTCATCTAAACTATGCTGTATACTCAGCAAGCAGTTCGACAAACTCATCACTCGTTCCAAAAGCTTCTACCTCAATATTCTTCTCTTCGCAAATAGAAAGTACGCCAAGTAAAGACTTTGCATCAATTCTCATATTTCTTGCCTTTAAATCTACATCAAAAGGAATTTGTTGTACTCTATTAACAAATTCTACTGCTGCATCTGCATTTTCAAATGCGATTTTTCTCTGAACTGTATCAGCCATCTTTTTTTCCTGCCTTTCCGTAAAATCTGCCTAATCATACCTCAAAACAATTTTATCGTCAATATATATTTTACTCAATTTCAAATAAATTCTCGTCCTTTTTTATCCTAAGCAAAATATTAATAGTCTTTTTTTGTCTTAAATATAGTATTCAATAGTCTTTTCTGCTGTCACCAGTTTCTTATTCAGCATCAAAATCTGCTTCGAACACGCCTTCCGGAGTCTTCATCGTCAGGATTCCAAGATTAAAATCCTCATCCTGAATTGTAATGTGGTATTCAAATACGACATCATCCTCGAATTTGGATAACAAAATGTAAGTTCCGTTTTCCTTTCCGTCAATCTGATCGCAAATATCGTTGTATACATCTGCTCCAGAGATTTTTCTCGGATAACCTGCATCTTTTATTTTTTTCTCAATTGCCTCATATAATTCATTCATCTTCTTTTCCTCATCTTTCTGATATTTTTACACCATACATTATTTTGTACTTCGCTTCTTTTCTCTACGGCTTACCATCCATGTTGCAAGCATTACTCCGATAAACGCGCCGCAGCTGTCAATCAGTACATCCCGCACTTGACCGCTTCGACCAGGGACAAACAATTGATGAATTTCATCAGTAGCTGCATATATCGTTCCGCATAGCCACGGGATTCCAACGATATATCTCTTTTTTCGCTGAATCTCATAAGTTACCCCGAAAATCAACGTACCCAATACTGCGTATTCCGTCGCATGTGCTGTTTTCCGGATTGGAAAATCCACTTTATCAACAAATGCATTTTGTTTTACCTCGCTCCACTCATCAAATCCCGGAACAAACCACTCGCCGACAAGTCTCCCGACCCTTCCGCTGTCTTCTCCTGACAAATCACCATTTCTGGACGAAAAACCAAAAATCATAATCATCCAGATAATTGCCAGCACAAGAAAGAGTCTCTTTCTCTTGTTATACTTCATTTGTTATTTCCTTTATGCTTCTCTTTTTACTGCTCCACACACTCTGTTTTACTCTGTCCTCAGTGCCGTTACCGGATCACTCTTTGACGCCTTTCTGGATGGAATCAAACCACCGATCAATGTCAGTACTACACTCAACGCTATCAGTACCAATGCAGGTATAACCGGTAATACCGCACTTACAGCTGTCGTGTCTGCAACCGAATGAATGATCGCATTTGTCGGAATTAACAAGATTACTGTTAATCCAATACCGATCACCCCCGCACATAATCCAATGATAAATGTCTCTGCATTAAAGACCTGAGATACATTTCCTTTCGAAGCACCAATCGCACGCAGAATACCAATCTCTTTCTTACGCTCCAATACACTGATATACGTAATAACTCCAATCATGATTGATGATACAACCAACGATATCGCAACAAACGCAATCAGTACATAACTGATAATGTCCACAATATTTGTCACCGAAGACATCAACGTTCCAACTACATCGGTATAACTGATAACCTGTTCATCTTTTCCTTCCGTTTCCATCTTGTGATTGTACTTATCCAGAATTTTTACAACTTCTTCTTTGCTCTCAAAATTCTTCGGATACAACGAAATTTCCGCCGGCACATTAAAATCCACATAGCCAAGCTTCTGCAGATTACTGTCGTAAGACACACTGTTCGATGTATTCATAGACATCATCAATTCCACCAGATCATCTTCCGTCATATTCATCTGAAATGCTTTTGCAAATGCATCGGTATCGATTGTCATTGCACTTCCCATCGCATTTTGAAGTTGTGTCCCAACATTCGTCATCATCTGTGTCATCGCACTCTCAATACCCTTTGTAAGCTGTGTTGCGATTTGAGCCATTGCCGATGAAGCCTGTGTCCCAATTGCTTCACCCATGGAATTACTAAGCACACCCATTGCCTTTGTCATATAATCCTGCATAGCTGCAGATACCTGACTTTCCAGAGCATTCATATCCACCGTTTTAGTCAGTCCGTCTGTCAGACGTTTCTTTCCATCCTCTGTTCCAAGATACTTTATTACTTGTTCTCCCATCTTGGACGGATCCGGTTTCCCATTTACTGATGCATAATTCTGGTATCCTTTATACAATTCATTTGCCAGCTTTGTCATCTGTTCAGCAGTAATATTTACCTCGATATCATCAATCTGAATCCCGTCTCCGACTGACGCAAGCATTCGATTTGCTTCATCTGTCTGTAAATATTCCTGCAAGTACTCTCCAAATTTACTAACATCTGTATAACCATTATCTGTTACATACTGTAAGAAACCTGCCATGATGTCTTTGAGCAGCTTTTGAATTTGTTCCGGTGTAATGGTCACACTGGCACTTCCTTTGATAATATCTTTGATATTATCCTCAATAATTTTCTTTGCCTCATCCGTTTTTAAATATTCTGTAAAATCTTCCAGCAAATGAGAGTAATCTGCTTCTGGATGTGTCTTCGCATATTCCAGATATCCTTCCGACAAACCAGATGCCATTTGTTTCAATCCATCCGGTGATACTGATAAATCCAATTTGGAAAGAATCTCTCCTAAATTCAACTGTGGCATACCTGACAGATCAAGCTGTACCTCTTCCAGATTCACCATATTGGAAAGTTCAAAACTATCCCCGCCGACACGAAATGCTTTTTCTAAATCTACACCGGAAAAATCAAGTGAATTGCCAAGATTGCTCATCGCACTTTCATCAAATTTAAACGCTTTTTGCAATGCAGCTTCATCAACTGTGAATAAAGAATCCATGTTAAAATCATCGTCACCTTTGTCAGTTCCGAATTTTTCATTTGTAAATACATTGATATCCGGATTTTTAAGCTGCTGTTTTACAATTTCACTTTTCTTTGCCTCTTCTGCCACATGTTCTGTCAAAGCATATGGATAAGCGATTCCTGCCTGTAATGCCGTTGCTTGGCATCTGCATCCGGCTGCACGATACCGACTACCTTTAGGTCTTCTCCGTTCGCAACCAGTTTCTTCATATAAGAGCTGTTGTCTGTTTTATCTTTCCAGACTTTATACTGCTTATCATATTCATAACAATCAGAACTGTTTATCAGTTTAAATTTCTTTCCTATAATATCATCGTAAGTATAAGTTCCCAAATTCTCAGGCGTCTTTACATTTTCCTCTTTTATAAACTGCTGGATCATCTCGTCCAGTTCCATAGAGTCCCGCAATCCCAGTGTATACAGCATGAAATCACTAATGCTTCCATCCGAAGTCAGAACCACTACACACTCGTTATATTTTTTCGGCCATCTTCCGGCTTTTACTTCATATTGTTTCTCATACAAACTGCTGTTTTTCGGCATTTCGTAAAATACATCCGTGCTCATCATTGATGACATCATACTATTTGAAGAAGTAGATGAGCCAAGTCCCAGTGCTGAAAATGATTTATCTGGATTTACCTGACGGATTTTATCTCCGTTTTCCTTGAAAATCTGTGGAGATACATTGTAAGAGTACTCGATTGCATTTGTGTATTTTCGGATTCCACTGGCTTCCTCGTTATCCAGATAGTTCTTCAGAGATTTCAAATCGTTCGAATTCATTGTCGCAAACATATTTGTCACCATCTGAATTACTTTTACCTTACCATCATCTTTACTTTCTTTTTTATCAGCGCTACTATTACCACCAGCATTTCCTACCATCATCGATGTAATATCAAATCCTGTACTCTGAATCTGAAGCGGGTATTCCGACAATGTCTCTTCTTCCACATTCTGAATATAGTCATTCACTCCTGTTGAAAGAGACAAGATCAGCGCGATTCCGATAATACCGATTGAACCAGCAAATGCGGTCAATAACGTTCTGGCTTTCTTCGTCTTTAAGTTATTAAAACTCAGTGCCAGTGCTGTCAAAAATGACATCGAAGATTTGCCCATATTCTTATGTTCCGGTGGAGTTAATATTGCTTCATCCACTTCATATGGGTCTGTATCCGAACGGATCTTACCATCCCGCAGATTTACGATTCGAGTTGCATACTCTTTTGCCAGCTCCGGATTATGCGTAACCATAACAACTAACCTGTCTTTTGCAACTTCCTGAAGCAAATCCATAACCTGCACACTTGTATCACTGTCAAGTGCACCGGTCGGCTCATCTGCAAGCAGAATATCTGGATCATTTACTAATGCTCTTGCTATCGCAACTCGCTGCATCTGACCCCCGGACATCTGGTTTGGCTTCTTGTGTAATTGCTCACCCAAGCCTACTTTTTTCAATGCTTCGATTGCTTTCTTTTTCCGCTGTGCTTTACCGATACCGGATATCGTCAGTGCCAGTTCAACATTTGCCAAAACAGTCTGATGCGGAATAAGATTATAGCTTTGAAACACAAAACCAATCGTATGATTACGATAAGAATCCCAGTCCCTGTCCTTATATTTTTTTGTAGAAATCCCATTAATGATCAAATCCCCGCTATCATAACGGTCCAGTCCTCCGATAATGTTCAGAAGTGTTGTCTTACCTGAACCGCTGGGACCTAAAATAGCAACAAATTCATTATCTCTTAAATTCAAACTGACATCGTCCAACGCCTTCTGCACCAGATTACCGGTTCGGTATTCCTTGCATATATGTTGAATTTGTAACATATTTTCTCCTTTACCAAAAGGTATTTGTTCTTTTACATCTGTTTCTATCTTATGTTACACTTTGAAATTTGTATGGTCAATTAATTTCTCAACTTAACAAAAAGAAATTGATCCATCACTCTCCTGTAGTAACAAATCAATTTCTTAATATCCCATGTTTAGGTACAATATCGAAATGTTTTATCCGTAAGTATTCTTGCAAATATCAATCCTAACGGAAGTGCTGCGATAATCAATATTGCAGATGCAAACCATGATGCAGACACTGCTAATGACATCATCCCAAGATTATAAAATCCTTTATACAAATATAATCCGGGTACCATAATTACAATAGATGGCACCGTAACAGAAATTCTTGGATATCCTACTTTATTTTTGATTAAAGACGCCAGTATTCCAGCTGTAAGTGCTCCGATAAACGCTGCTGCCGCAGGTGGAAATTTTGCGATATCTACCAGTTCCAGCCGCAATGTATTTGCTATTGCACCAATTGCCGCCGCAACTTCTGCCAACCGCACCGGACTATTAAACATAATTGAGAACCCAAATACCCCACAGAAGCTTGCCAGTATGCGAAAAAGAATCCATCCCCAGACCGGCAATGATATTTTCATAAAATCAACTGGCTGCAGATGTAGCAAAAGTGCCATGATCCACGCAGTCATTGTCGCAACCAGAATAATAATCAGTGCATAGTTCAAGCGTTCAATACCTGATCGCATATCCAGTTTCGCCAAATCGATTCCACTCGTTATAAATGGAAACCCCGGTATAATAAATAACATAGCACAAATGTATCCGGCTTCATGCTGTATTGATATCCCCAACAAAAGCTCTGCTATTTTCAGTACTCCGGCATATACAAGACAAGCCGCTGACACCGATGATACAATACATAAAAATAAAGTGAAATGATGTTTTGATAATTTACATCGAATAAAATTTCCGATTCCTGCGCCAATAAATGCACACAACATTTCAATCGGCCCGCCACCAAGCAGAAAAGTGAACCCGCCACAGGCAAGCGCTGCTGCAAATCCTAATGCAATTGGTGAATATAAACCATGTATCTTTTCTATATTGTCTAGAAATGAATGAAGTTGTTCTCCTGACATATGCTTGCCTTCAACTTCAAAATCTCTTATAAAGTTTTCAAGACGATTTAACTTTGAAGTATTCACTCCCGTATTCGTCAGACACAAGGACTGTGTAAATCCTTCCTCTCCATCAAAGCATGTATATTCTATCGACATCAAACCTATATCCGCTGTACAAGTAATCCCCATCGCTTCTGCCAGCGCATTCATAGAACTTCTCACACGCCATGCTCCTGTTCCACATGAGAGCAGCATAATCCCCACCCGTCCGATAATAGAAGCCTTTTCCGTCAAACTAGCTTCCGTCACTGGTTTATTTTCACCATTTTGGTCTGTATATTCATGCCAGAGAATATCCATATGGTTTTTTCTGATTGTTTCTCCCCGCATACTCTCCACTTCCTAACCTTTATTCAAAATCCAGACTTTCATTTCCTGCTTTTTTCATCATTTTCTCGCGACATGTCAATACAATTCCATCAATTTCACTCAAATGGTGTAACATTTTCTTCTCAAATTCACGAATCGGAAGTAAAATTCCAATCTCATCGAATTCCTTATCTTTCTTCATACCAGTCTCCTGTCCGTAATATACCATTGCTCTTGGCGCCTCTTCCTGTATTTTATGAAAAGTATCCCAGACAACAGCATATGCCTGTGCTTCTGTCAATCCAAGTTTACGAGTATCTGGTAATGCATATAAAATCAGGATTCCTCGATTTCTATTATCTTTTTTCTCTACAAGTTCCATTCCTTTTGTATAGGAACGTACAATATCGTATCCATCTGCCAAATATAATTTAGAACGTGGTGCACATTCATGTCGGTCATATATTTCTTTGAATTTTTCATACTCATGTCCGGAAATTTCCTTTTCTTTTCCTTCCAGAATATTTCCATCCACATCGGTCAGCAATACCGGATTCTCCCCTGATTTTCCGTGAAACTTCTTAGGAATCAAAAAAGCTTCTCTAAGCAAATCAAACATGCTTCCTCCACATAATTCTAATAAAAGAGCCGTCACATCTCCATTTTTATAGGCATTAAATAATACCTGTATGAAATGTTCTGACTCATCAAAATCAATCCCATGTTCTTCATCTAAATGTTCATAAAAAACATCTCTTAACTGCTCGCATGCTGTCGGCGAGGCAAGAATCTCCGAAAAAATACCTTCTACAGCCTCTTCTCTAGGTAAAATGGTTTGCATGACAACTCCTCCTTTATGCAAATTTCTGGTCAGGCTTAACATTATTTTGTAAACGATAACCCTTCTTCTGCACTAAGTATAGAAAGCTATTCTTTTAAAGTCAAACCAACCATGACTGTTTTATTTGCATAACCGATATGTATTATTTACATACTTATATTTCTTGATTTCACATAAGCATTTTCTTCAAAGTTTCTGCCGCAATACTTGGTGGAAAATTATGATTCTCCACCAGACAGATTTCCCGCTTCGGTATCGTTTCAACCATTGGAATCTCATATACCTTTTTCTCATTTATTACATTTCTTGCAAACGGCTCCGGCAAGAATCCAATTCCCAATCCATTCATAATCATCGGCAAGACCTGATCAATTGTTTCCACCTCTGTATCCGGTTCTAATACAAGATTATGCTCTAAAAAGAATTTGGAATAAAACTCATATGTTGTGCTTTGTTTTCCCAGACAGATTAATGGATTTTTTGCAATCTCCTCAAGACAAATTGCTTCTTGTATGTCTGCAAATGTCTCATTTCCAACAACAATTTCCTGAAATTCCATCAGTGAAATTGATTTCAGTGGTTTTTTTGCTTTCAATGGTGTTGTCACCACTGCAAAATCTACTACGCCTTCCCTCACTGCTTGTATCGCCTGCGGAGTCGAATGATTTAAAATCCGAAGACGGATTCCCGGATACTTCTTATGAAATTTTCCAAGTATAGGTAATAGTAACAGATGCAGCGCGATCTCACTGGCACTGATTGTGATACTGCCACTTTCCATACTCTGTTCATTTGCAAGTTCCATTTCTGCGGTATGAATATGTTGATATGCAATAGAAACATGTTGATACAGTTTTTGTCCCTCCGCTGTCAATGTCACTCCACGGTTTGACCTCACAAACAACTTACATCCCAGCTGATTCTCCAAATTGTTCATAAAATGTGTAACATTCGGCTGGTTGCTCATTAATGCCTTCGCGGCTTTTGAAAAACTTTTATACATTGCTACATAATAAAAAATCCGATAATAATCATATGTAATCTCCATGCTTTTGCTCCCTTAATACACTTCAAGTCGAACGTTCGCGAGACTTGGCGCGTGATTCTGGTCAGCAAAGCTGACATATTCCTATCAGAATCACTGCGCATCCTCGCGGAGCGTTTATCTCAGTCGGAGATTGGACTCCCACTGAGACAAATTTGCTATTACTCACCACCTAAAGAGGTGGGAGTCTTCTCGACTGAGATAAAAAACCTTTCTTTGTCTGATTATACCTGTTTGATATACTACCGACAACGAAAGGCTTTTCTTCTATAATATTCAAGAATGCCTCGCATTCTTGCTGCGAGGTGCGCGTCATGCAATTGCATGACATACTTCTACTGCGCACCTCTGCAATCCTGCCGGAGGCTATATCAGCTGGGGGATTGACTCCCAGCTGATATAAATAAACTTTATCTCATTTCCGATAAAATAGAATAAATCATTTTACCTATCACCAAATACTATTTCACTAATTTCAATACTTCTTCTTTTGGCTGTGCTCCCAACGTCTTTGCTGCAACCTCTCCATTTTTAAATGCAATAAACATTGGAATACTCATAACTTTGTACTTCTGAGCAATCTCAATGTTCTCATCAATATTGATTTTGCCAACTTTAATTTCTGTCTCTTCATTCGAAATCTGCTCGATTACCGGTGCCATCATCTTACATGGTCCACACCAATCAGCATAGAAATCTACCAATACAGGCTTATCTGATTTCAGCACTTCTTGCTCAAAATTTTCTGCTGTCAATTTTACAACTGCCATAATTATTCTCCTTTTCTTCTATCTGATGCCACGTGCTACAATTTACTACTCACTACAATAGCTTCTCTATTTCCAACTATTACTCTCATTCTACACTATTTTCCAAACAAATCAAGATTTTCAAACTTGTAATTCCTGCCAATTTTCTCCTGCTCCAAATGTTTCATGAAATCTTGTTGAAATTTCTTTATTCTGAAACAGTACCCCTTGATATTGCCCAAGCATCTTTCCTGCAATCGGAACAGCTCCGTGATAGACGCCATTTAATATCTGACAATATTTCTTACACGCCGGATTCGGTTGCTCACTCATCACCATTCCATGCACGCCCTCGTATTGTCCTGCGACTTTCATTCCGAAAAATAATACTTTTCGTTTTATCGGATTTTGTGCAGTCAAAAGCTTATCACACAGAATCATGTACCTCAATGTTTTCCTTATTTCTTTTGCACTGACTCCATCATAGAATTCTGCAATCACCGCGGCATTCTTTATCGTCGGATGAATACAATTTGCTCTGTGAAATGTCATAGGATCAATATGTTTTCGTACCAACATCATTCGATCAAATTCCATTTCAATCTCAGAATGTGTTATCCCGCTGACTTGTATCATCTTCTCTACGTATTTGTGACACTCACTATCCAAAGCAAAATGACAAATAAAACCATATATATACGCTCTTGCCGCACTCTTATTTTCAGACTGCTTAATAACTTCCGCTGCATGTTTAAAAAATGTATCTGCATACTCCTCATGCATTCTATATCCTATCGCATTTACACGATTTTTATGAAAAATACGATAGTAAAAAAAGATATCCGGTCCATATAATCCGATATCAAAAAGTTCTCGATGATTCTCGATTGCTTTTTGAAGCGGTCCCGGTAATATTCTGATTACATCGTTTCCGAATTGATAATGTGCATATGTTGTCGGCATATCCATACCTTCTTTCCCTTCAATTCTCACCCCCATTCTAGCACGAATCAGAAAAAGTGCAATGTAATCTTTTATCAATTACCTTTTTTCAAGTCGAACATCCGTGAGACTTGGCGCGTGATTCTGGTCAGCGAAGCTGACATATTCCTATCAGAATCACTGCGCATCCTCGCGGAGCGTTTATCTCAGTCGGAGATTGGACTCCCACTGAGACAAATTTACTATTACTCACCACCTGAAGAGGTGGGAGTCTTCTCGACTGAGATAAAATAGTTTCTATTTTTTCTGATAAGTACCTTGACTTTCTAATTTCCTTTCATTAGAATAAGAAGCGTGAAAATGATTTCACTTCATTTTTGGGCTTGTACTGGTTTCGACAGGGATTCTGAAGATGGAGAAGCTATCCGTAGGCCGATGCGTCAAATCGCAAACTTAAAATTAAACGCTAACGATAATTTCGAATTAGCTGCAGCCTAATTGCTGCATGTCAGCCCCGAGGCACCCGCACCTTGGGAATCTGGCATCAACTATGTGGGAAACGATATTAACAAAGCTTTGAGTTAATAGGCGTATTATGAAGCTACTGAACCTGTAAGAGTGTTAGTTCTCGTACAGCAGAGGGAATGTTAAATAACTGACTATGATAGTAGAAGTACATGGGATGGGTTTTTGGACGCGAGTTCGATTCTCGCCAGGTCCATTCAAAAGAAATAAGGACGAAGAAAACAATTTACTTTTCTCCGTCCTTATTTTTATTTCAGAATGTTTTAAATCTTATTCTCGCAAATAAGCATAACTTTTCAGAAAATATTATCCAAGATTTCTCACTTTAAAATCTCTCTGTGCCTCACGTCTCTGATCTTTCTTCGCAATATCATCTCGCTTATCGTAAAGTTTTTTACCTTTTGCAAGACCAATTTCTACTTTCACAAGACTTCCGCTAAAATATACCTGTAATGGAACAACTGTATTCCCTTTTTCTTTCATCTTTCCAAAAATCTTATCGATCTCTTTCTTATGAAGAAGCAGTTTTCTTACACGCAATGGATCTTTATTAAAAATATTTCCTTTTTCATACGGTGAAATATGCATTCCATAAATAAACATCTCACCATCTTCAATTCGAATAAATGCTTCTTTAATACTGCATTTTCCCATTCTCAGTGATTTTACTTCTGTTCCATGTAGTACAATTCCGGCCTCATATTTTTCCAGAATAAAATAATCATGATACGCTTTTTTATTATTTGCAATCAGTTTTTTCTCTGCCATATATCCAACCTCTTTCTCAACCTTTTAAGACTTTTATTTACGAATCGTATTCTTCATCCTCGTCACAGAATTCAAAATCAATCGTCCGGTTCAATTTATCTACATCCAGCACGCGTACTTTCACGCTCTGACCTAATTTATATACATTTCTTGTATGTTCGCCAATCAATTCATATTGTTCTTCCCAATACTCATAATGATCATCTCGCATATTCGTCACATGTACAAGTCCTTCGATCGTATTTGGAAGTTCCACATAGGCACCCCATTTAGTAATTCCTGATATTACACCTTCAAATTCTTCTCCGATGCGCTCCTGCATGTACTCTACTTTTTTCAATTTTACAGTTTCTCTCTCCGCTTCTTCCGCACGACGTTCCAGCATACTTGACTGAACTGCCACTTCCGGCAATATTTTTTCATAATGCTCAATTCTCTTATCATTCATGCGACCCCGAATATTTTCCTTGATGATTCGGTGAATCTGTAAATCTGGATATCTTCGGATTGGAGATGTAAAATGTGTATAATATTTCGCTGCCAGTCCGAAATGTCCCGAATTCTCCGGTGTATATTTTGCCTGCTTCATAGAACGAAGTGCCAAACGGCTAATCAATGCTTCTTCCGGTGTTCCTTCTACCTTACCAAGAAGCTTCTGCACTTCTTTCGGACGCACTTCATTTCCCACATGTATATGATAACCAAAATTATTGATAAATGTACTCAGACGTTTCATTTTATCCTCGTCTGGTGTATCGTGCGTTCTATATAGAAACGGAAGCTCTCTCCAGAAATATTCTTCCGCAACGGTTTCATTTGCAAGCAACATAAAATCTTCAATAATCTTTGTAGCCACATTTCTGTCATACGGCTTAATATCAATCGGTCTGCCATTTTCGTCTAATACCATCTTAGACTCTGGAAAATCAAAATCAATAGAACCTCTTTTTTTTCTATGTTCACGCAAAATATGAGACAATTCCTTCATTAATTCAAACATAGGAACCAACTCTTCATATTTTGCAATCTCGTTTTCATCGTGCTCTTCAAGAATTTTAGCGACGCTTGTATAACTCATTCTTCTATCAACCTTGATTACCGTTTCTGCAATCTCATGATCAATCACTTCACCTTTTGGATTTACTGTCATAATACAACTAAGCGCAAGACGATTCTCGCCTTCATTCAAGGAACAAACTCCGTTTGATAATTTCTGCGGAAGCATAGGAATCACTTTATTCACAAGATAAACACTTGTCCCACGCTTGAGTGCTTCACGATCCAGCGCACTTCTCTCCTGTACATAATTTGTTACATCAGCAATATGGACCCCCAGTTTATAATTGTCTCCTTTTTTTGTCAATGATACCGCATCATCCAAATCTTTCGCATCTTCTCCGTCAATCGTTACCATCTGCCAGTCTCGCAAATCTTTACGTCCTGCCATATCCGCATCACTCACGTCTTTGCCTACACGTTCCGCCTGATTCATAACTTTCTCTGGGAACTCTACCGGAAGATCAAATGATTTCACGATTGACATAATATCCGTGCCCGGATCGTTGATATGTCCTATAATTTCCACCACATATCCTTCCGGTTTCATATTCTCGCTACCATAAGATGTCAGCTCTACCACGACTTTATGCCCGCTGACAGCACCTTTTTCTTTCCCTGCCGGGATATAAATATCACTGAGCAAACGTTGATTGTCTGGTCTTACAAAGCCAAAATTCTTGCACTTTTCATACATACCAACAACACGTGTTGTCCCATGTGACAATATTCTTACAATTTTCCCTTCTGTACGTCTTCCTGTCTGACTGTCTTTCTCTTTTGTAATAACAAATTCTACTTCATCTCCCTGAAATGCTCCGTTGATATTATCTTCTGAGATAAAAACATCCTCATCTTCGCCTTCGCGAATGACAAACCCAAAACCACGCTGATGGGATTGAAATGTTCCTGTCAGTCTTTTCGCCTGTCCTTTTGCATACTTGCCTTTCTTGGAAACAAATATCTTACCTTCTTGTTCTAAAGCTTCTAAGACTGCCCTCAATTCATCCCTTTGTTCTTTTGGAACCTGAAGGATCATAGCAATTTCTTTAAACTTCATCGGCACATAAAAATCATCGCAGATGAAATCGTAAATGACTTTTTTTCTTTTTTCAAATGTATTACTCATTCAAACTCTCCTCTAAAACCTCGCCAAGTTATAATGTAACACCATCGGACACTAGGCTCGAAAAGACCTCGCTAAGTGCCGAGGTGTGCGTTCTCACTAGCTCGATAAGACCTCGCCAAGTGTTCACAGCAAAAAACACCCTATATATGCATATAGAGTGTTTCGTCATCTTCTTCTCTAGTTAAATACACTGAGGTTCAAAACCACAGCCAAAACTATAAACAAAATTGCCAGGAACTTTGTAGACTTTACAAGTGCACCTTCCATAGAACGTCCTTTGTTCTGTCCCCAATAAGAATCTGCTGCCCCGCTGATTGTTCCAAGACCTGCAGACTTCCCTTCCTGAAGCAAAATAATCGCTGATAATGCGATACAATCTATTACAAATATAATGGTTATTATTGTTTTTAAAATTTCCATTTGTTCACACCTCCTGCGGATAAACCGATGTTTATTTTAGCATAGATTGTATCAAATTTCAACTGTTTTGCATTAATTTTCTACTTCCTCTTGAATTCGCAACAATCGATTATATTTTGCAACTCTTTCTGACCGGCAAGGAGCACCTGTTTTTATCTGTCCTGTATTAAACGCTACAGCCAGATCAGCAATCGTTGTATCCTCCGTCTCACCTGAACGGTGTGATATAATTGCTCGATACCCCGATTTTTGAGCCGTTTCAATTGCTTCTATTGCCTCTGTCAGCGTTCCTATCTGATTTACTTTGATCAGAATCGCATTTGCAACACTTTTTTCGATTCCTTTTCTCAGTCGTTCTACATTTGTCACAAAGAGATCGTCCCCTACCAATTGTACATCCCGTCCCAATCGGACCGTCAACAATTCCCATCCTTCCCAATCTTCCTCATCCAGTGGATCTTCTATCGAACAAATCGGAAATTCCTGCATCAATTCTTCGTAATAATCTATCAGCTCTTCTGCTGAACGGATGACTTTTTTCCCACACATTTTACTTTCTCCTGGAAATTCATATGTCTTAAAATCAGCGTTATATAATTCTGATGCTGCAATATCCAGTGCAATCCTAATATCTTTTCCCATCCGATATCCTGCCAGTTCCACCGCCTGTTTCAAATACTGCAATGCAGTTTTTGCATCCGGAAGATTTGGTGCAAACCCGCCTTCATCCCCAACTGCTGTGCTAAGCCCCTGCTTTTTCAGTAAAGCTTTTAATTCCTGATAAATTTCTGCACACATTCTAAGCCCTTCTCTGAAATCATCTGCTCCAACCGGCACGATCATAAACTCTTGTATATCCAATGTATTATCTGCATGTACACCCCCATTCAAAATATTCATCATCGGTGTCGGTAATTTTTTCGCATTTACACCCCCGAGATAACGATACAGTGGAATCTGTAATGCATTTGCCGCCGCATGAGCACATGCAAGTGAAACACCCAGCAATGCATTGGCTCCTAATTTCTTTTTGTTCAAGGTTCCGTCTAAACGAATCAATACCCGGTCAATTTCGCTCTGCCCAAAAATATTCATCCCGATGATACTTTCTGCAATCTGATTATTTACATGTTCCACTGCTGCCTGGACACCTTTTCCTCCATATCGCACCCCTCCATCTCTTAATTCTACCGCCTCATATTTTCCGGTAGACGCTCCTGATGGAACAGCTGCCTTGCCGATTATATTTTCTCCTACAAGCACTTCTACTTCTATTGTCGGATTTCCTCTGGAATCTAATATTTCTCTCGCGTACACATCTCGTATCGGCATGTATTCATACATAGCAAAAACCTCCTTGGATTTTTTAATTTTAGTATTCCAAGAAGGTTTTATTTCATACTATCGTAAATTTATTTTTCTCTCCAAAAATATTACATCAGCTCACTATTTGCTCCGTCTGTCCGGAATAACAAATATCCACACAAGCGAACTAACTAACAGTAAATATGGATAAAATAACTTTGGCATGATCTGGAATGCTGATATCTCATAGCCCAGCTCATTCACTGCTGAAATTGCAACCAACATCTGTGCTCCATAAGGAATCACCCCTTGAAACACACAAGAAAATGTATCCAGCAAAGAGGCTGCTTTCCGTGGTTTAATACCATATTCGCGTGACATCTCCTGTGCGATTGGGTTTGCCATTACAATTGCAACTGTATTATTGGCAGTCGCAATATCCATTGCTCCAACAAGCATTCCCATCCCCAACTGACCGCCTTTATTTCCTTTAAAGATTTTTTTGATAAATTGCAGTAACGCTTCAAACCCACCATATTCACGGATCAAAGCACACATCGCCGCTACCAAAACAGCTACCATACTGGTTTCAAACATTCCGGCAGCCCCTGAGCCCATATTACTCAGCAAATCGATTGCCTGAATATGTCCTCCTGCAATCATAATAACTGATCCGGACACAATTCCAATCAGTAATACCACGAACACATTAATTCCTGCAATTCCACCTGCCAATACCAACAGATATGGTATAATCTGCACCAGATTATACGACTGCTGGATTTGTCCGTTTATATCTGTCTTAAATGATAAAACCAATATCATGATCAAAGTTACCACTGCCGCCGGAAGAGCGATCCAGAAGTTTTCTTTAAACTTATCCTTCATCGCACATCCTTGTCCATTACATGCCGCAATCGTTGTGTCGGATATAAACGATAAGTTATCCCCAAACATTGCTCCTCCCATAACAGATCCTACACATAATGGAACTGAAAATCCGGATACACCTGCTACTGCTACTGCAATCGGCACGATTAATGTGATTGTTCCAACGGATGTTCCCATAGCTGTCGATACAAAGCAGGCAACTACAAACAATACTGCAACTGCGAATCTTGCCGGAATCATAGAAAGCATAAAATACGCAACACTTTCTGCACTGTCACGCCCTACAACTCCTACAAATGAACCCGCTGTTAAAAAAATCAACAACATCGTAATAATATTCTTATCTGCCAAACCTTGCGCCATTAATTCCAGCTTTTCATCAAAACTAACTGTCCGATTCTGCAGACAAGCTACCAGTATGGCCACCAAAAATGCGATTACGATTGGCACATTATAAAATCCCATCGGAATCTCCAGCACATACTCAAACAAAATTCCCAACCCCAGATACAACACAAGAAATACTACAATAGGCATCAAGGCAATTGGATTACTTTTTTTCTTTTGCATCATACTCTACTTCTCTCCTCATTTTTCCTAACAGAACCCATTGTACCATTCTTTTCTTATTTTGGACAGTGAAAATATTTTCCTATTTCCACAAAAAGTAAAACAGACGATCAATTTTCATCAATCATCTGTCTTTATTTATTTCAATTCCATTTTAGTGAAAATAATGATCTCCCAGCTGGTATCCCATACCGCCTTGATCAAAATAGAGACAATCTCCGATTGGATTACTTCCGGACAACGCATCTATTGCTGCCTGCATAGCACTTGGTGTATACCCTGCACTATATCTGACACTGTCAAGCCACCCTGTCATCGCCGGGCCAAATTGTCCTGATTGGTATACTACCTCTGAAATACTGTTTGGATACACCGCACTTTTCACACGATTCATAATAACCGCTCCGACTGCTACCTGACCTTCGTAAGGTTGATTTCCCGCCTCACAAAAAATAATCGATGCCAACAGTTCTTTGTCTGCTTCCTGAAGCTGTGCCACAGCTGCTTCCTCTTCGGCTTTTCTTTGTGCCTCCGCCTGCTCTGCCGCAATACGTTCTGCTTCTTTTTTCTGCGCTTCCTCTAATTCGCGCTGCGCCTTTTCTTCCGCTTCTTTCTTCTCCTGCAAAGCTTTCTCTTCCGCTTCTTTTTCTGCTTGTTTCTGCTCTGCTATTTTCTTGTCCAACTCTTCTACTGTCAGCAATCCTGCCTCCTGATATTCATTTTCCATAACAATTTCATCTGTTCGTTCTGAATCCTGAAGTAATTGAGCAAAGGATGCGATTTCCATGTGGTCGGATGCATACATCATTTCTGTATGATGCTCCGCAGCCTGTGTATTAACACCTAATGTCATCACCGTAACCGTGGTTGCAACTACCGCCATAGATACCCATCTTTTATATTGAATCATATAGTCTCCTCCTACAATTTCGTAACATTCTTTGCAATTTTATTTCACTTTAATTAACGAGTTATAATAAATTATATTCATTTTTTTCGTTTTTATTACAAATGTTACAATTTTGTTACGAGTCGACATTCTAATATAAAATTTCAAACTTGTCAACAATAAATTTTAATTTCCACTGATTGCCAGAACATCTCCCTTTTGAATAACCGTCTCTCCTTTTGGGATAACTGTCGAGCCATCTTCTCGTCGGATTAACGCAATCATTCGCTCTTCCATTTTCGGTAAATCTTTAATCTGACACCCGATTCTTCCATCTCCTTCTTCCACCGTTTCTTCCCTCAATACCATATCAATATCCCCTTCATAGGATTGCGCGCTCAGTACAAGAATATCTCCTTCTTTTATCTTCACCTCAGCCCTTGGGATAATATCCTCATCACCACGTTTGATCAGGACGATCAACATATTTTTTATCCGCAGTTCAGAAATCTTTTTACCCACATACTTATGATCCTTTTCCATTTTCATTTGAATTAATTGAATCTGTTGTTCTTCCTGATAATCACTAAATGTCTTCATAACATTTTGTCCATCATCTACCATATCAAGTCGTTCTGCAACCACCGGAAGTAAAAGCCCCTGAAATGTAACAGAAATCAACGCCACACAAAATACGATGTTAAACACATCACTTTTCGTATAAACCGGACTTACTGTCACCATAATTGCAAATACGATCGAAGCGGCGCCTCGCAATCCGGAAAATGCAATCAAGGTTTTCTGTTTAAAGCTTGCACGGAATGGCAAAAGCAACAAAAAAGTTGCTATCGGCCTTGCGATAAAAGTCAAACCTATAAAAACCAATATTGCACTTCCTGCAATTCCCAATAATTGCGATGGGAAAACAAGTAATCCTAACAAGAAGAAAATTAAAATCTGCGCCAGATGATTGATTCCATCAAAGAAATGAATTAATGCAACTTTATGATCAAATTTCTGATTTCCTATTATAATTCCTTGTAAATATACACTCAGATATCCATTTCCTCCAAGCAATACAGAACCGGCATAAGCAAGTAACACCAATGCGATCATCAGAATTGTATCCATACCTTCGATTTCAAATTCAATATGCTTTAAACTCCAAACAGCAAGTACACCAACCCCTATTCCAAATAAAAAACCGACCCCAATCTGTTTTATTAGCATCCAGACAATATTTTGATTGCTCAATGACATCCAACTCAGAATAATCATCGTCATCATATAAGCAACTGGATCGTTGCTTCCACTTTCTACTTCCAAAATAGATGCTGTTCCATCTTTTAAGTTTAACTGTTTTGATCGTAATATAGAAAATACTGACGCTGCATCCGTAGAACCAACAACTGCGCCTAGCAACATACCTTCTTTAAGAGACATATGTAATACATAATGACAAAATACACCTGTCAATACCGATGTTAATACAACCCCCAATGTTGACATGCAAATTGATTGTTTAAGAACCGGCTTTGCCGCTTTTAAACTTGTTCCAAAACCACCATAAAACATAATAAAGACAAGTGCCGTAGAACAAATTTTTTCCGCTATTCCAAAATTATCGAATGGAATTTTAAAAATCCCTTCACTTCCAAATACCATTCCAATCGCCATAAACACTAAAACAGCCGGCACTCCAATCCTGTTTGTCAACTTATTTGTTAAAATACATGTTATAATTACAACCGCACATAAAATTAAACTTGTCTCCACACACTCACCTCTTCTTTTTTTATTTCTTCCTATTATAGCATATATCCCCTTATAAAATGAGACGAAAAAAGAGACCCTGATATGTTCAACGCATATCAACGCCTCTTTTCACTACTATTTTTTAATATTCTTATCTCATTTTAAAAATAGGACTGATTTTTTTGTAGATCAATAACACAATCAGTGAAACCAAAATACCTTTTAATAAGTTAAATGGTGCTACTGCAAATAACACAAATGTTGAAAGACTTGTGATGTGTGAATTAACTGCAGTTCCCATTGCTACCAATGCGTCGATTGGCATTCCAAATGCTTTTGCATAAACTGGAAGCAATACAAATGCATTCATTGCACTTCCTACAACAACCATCAAAAGTGTTCCAGCTATCATACCAAGCAATGCGCCCTTTCTTGTACGTTTATATTTGTAAATAATACCTGCCGGTACACACAATGCACATCCTACCAGAAAATTGGCTACCTCTCCAACACCAGCTGTAGTTGTTCCGTTGATTACAAAGTTCAAAAGAATTTTAACAAATTCGATTGCTGCACCTGCCAAAGGTCCCATTACAAAACATCCGACCATTACCGGAACTTCGCTGAAATCAATCTTATAAAATGATGGTGCAAATGGAAGTGGAATCTCAAATAACATCAATACCACTGCGATTGCTGCAAGCATACCAATCTGAACCAACGTTCTTACTCCTACTTTTTGTGTTTTTTCTGCTGTTGCTACATTACTACCTGTGCTCATCTTTTTTCTCTCCTTTAAAACAAATAGATTTTGAAAAGAAAGAAAGTCTTCTTGGAAGTGTTGTCAAAAAAGAAACCCCGGATTTTCTAATCCGGGGCTTTGTTATCTCTATGACATCAATTTCTTCTCTCATCCAGACTTTACTGTCGGTACTGGAATTCTCATCAAACTTATGAGTCACCAGTTCAACCACTTATGTGGGTCGCGGACTATACCGCCGGTTGGGACTTGCACCCTACCCCGAAGAATTTCTTTGTTCAATTTCATATATAAGTATAATCATGTATTTTTATAAAATCAAGAGTTTTTCACAAATTAATTCTGATTTTCTGAACTTTTTCAAAATCTTCATCCACATTCTTGAAATCCTCTTTTGATTAGAAACTATTTTATTTCTTTTCGTCTGTTTTCCTTGCCTTTTCCATGATTTCTCCGTATTTACCTATAATATAACCATAATTCTCTCTCTTGTGAGGCAACATACACTCTGTGCAATCTTTAATCCCGCTCTCTGTATATCGAAAGTTTCCTCCACATTTATCTCCCAGAGTATATAACGGACAATAGCAAAATAAACAATTAAAATCTTCCGGATGATTTGTTTTATGACATGGAAAATACTCACATTCTTTATTGCAGAAAAACGAGTAATGCTTTCCCATCCACTTTGGCTGTTCACTCATTTTACGTTCCTATCTTTCACAAATTTGCTATTACTCACCACCTGAAGAGGTGGGAGTCTTCTCGACTGAGATAAAAAAAACACGAAGTACTTGACTTCGTGAAATACTATAACAATATCGGAGTGACGTGATTCGAACACGCGACCTCTACGTCCCGAACGTAGCGCTCTACCAAGCTGAGCCACACTCCGATAATAAAAGAATCTGGACAATCCAGATTCTAAGCTACGGAAAAGGGACTTGAACCCCTACTAACAGAGTCAGAGTCTGCTGTGCTGCCAATTACACCATTCCGCATCATCTTTATTTATCTTATTTGTCACACGCAACATGATTATTATATCAGACTATCCAGAAAAATCAAGAGGTTTTTTATATTTTTTTCGTTAGATTTTCACCTCTTTAAGTGCTATTGTCAGATATTTATTTGTTATTTAGTTCACGAGAGCCCAAAGCAAGAAAAAGACTATGCACTCCTGCTCAGCTTCGTCGGGCAAGCCCGACTCCAATTCGCTAGATTGCATAGTCTTTTTCTTGCTTTGTGGTGTACTGTGATCAAAATAGGTGAAGCAATGAGGGATTTACTTTTCTGGGATTTGATGTATCTATATTCTGGGGTTATTTGCTGTCGCAGATGCTTTTGTGGCAACCGTTGTATCTGCACTGGCTTAATATTCGCTATTGCAGATGCTTTTTTTGTAATTGTTGTATCTGCACTGCCTTGATATTCATTGTTGCAGATGCTTTTTTTGAGACCGATGTATCTGCAACTTACTTTTCTTTAAACTTGCAGATGCTTTTCAGCCTACCCATCATGTATAAATTGCATCTGCATCTTGCCTTATCTGGGATTTAAAGATACTTCCTTCGCAATTTTTGCATCTACATCCCACGTTTTCGATAACGTAAGGATGCTTTTCATTGAAATTACGCATCCTCAACTTGGCCTTTCTATAACTTGCGGATACACCTCTCAGAAATTGAGCCAATACATTACTTACAAAAAATTGATATAAGAAATTCGAGCGAATATGAAGTGAGCGTTGGAGACACTTAGAGCGTAAATTTTTGTGTTAATGAATTTGAACGAACGTGTTTGAAACTGCGTAGCAGCAAGTTTGAGTTCAAATTCATTTGCTTTTAGCAAAAATTTACGCTCAATGTGTCACCCGCTCATGGAATCTGAGCAAGAATTCTTATATCAATTTTTTGTAAGGAACGTATTGCCACCAAGTGAACTAAATAGCAATCACTTCCTTTTTCTTTTTATAAAATAACCTACTCCACCTATCACAACAAGTGACCCTGCCATTGTAATAATCCATATCCAGCTAAAGGTATCTCCTGTCTTTACTTTTTTCACTGGTTTACCTGGTGTTGCTTTTGTATCAGGCTTTTTCGTATCTTGCTGCTTCATTTCTTCTTTCTTCACAATCTGGTATTCCATCTGATATTCCGAGTCTTCTCCTTTGAGAACATAATTATCACTCTGTTCGCCAGTCATTCTGACAATATTAGCTGTATATTTTCCTGGCTTCACTGCATTTCCACCTTCTACAACTGCTTTACAATCATCCTTAAACAATACACCTGTAAATTCTGCTGATACATTTGCTTCTTTTCCTGTATATACCACAGTTCCATCTGTATTCCATGCAACGCCTAATGGTTTTGGCTGGATGCGCAGTGTTCCCGGTGTTAAAGACACTGCGTAATTTGCATTGCCTGCTGCCAGCGGAGTTTTTTCTACTATATTATAGGAACCTACTTTGCAGTTTTCCTTTTCTCCATCTCCAGCTGTCAATGTAACCTCAATGTCAAGATCCTCTGTCTGATCTTCTCCCGCCAGATTTCCGTCTATAATTGACCACGTATATTCTGAGATTGTCTTTCCATATTCCTTTTCCGCACGATCCGGTCTAATCACAAGTTTCCTTGGCTGGACTGTTACCGGAAGCGTTGACGTAACCGTTTTATAATTCGGATTAGATGGTGTAAAAATCATCTCATGTCCACTCTGATTCTCTGCCACTGTAAGTACTACTGTATCATCAGCAAACCTAAACTCACCTTCTCCTGACTGACCGGAAAGTGTTGCTTTCTTTAAACTGTCTCCATATGTCACCGTTATATCAGGAAATGTTACGCTTGGATCGGCCTGCAAGATCTCGTATTCCCACACATGTACCCCACTTGTTCCTGAAAGAATGTAATTCGCATTTGTCACACCTATTGCAACTGCTTTGTATTTTCCTACTTCTGTACATTCTGCATTTAACAGTTTTTTTATCTCACAACTATCATTTCCCAGAAGACTGTCAGATTTAACCCTTGCCTCTATTCCACATGCATTTCCTGTATATGTATACTGAGTTTCAGCATTCCATACTAGAACAGCTTCTTTTGGAGATACATTCAAAAATGCCGGAATAACTACTACATCATAATTTGTGTTTGTTGCATTGTCTTTCTGAATAAGATATTTCCCTGCATCACCATATATATCTAAAATTTCATCCCCATCTTTATCTGTCGTGCTTCCACTGAGAATATTTTCAGGTTCAATTGTCGTTACTTTCAAAGTTAATCCCAGACTGTCCATTGTATCTCCCGGAAGAAGCTTTGCTTCTTCTGAAGCACTGATTGTAAATGTGAGATCTGCAGCTGTCAATTTTTCTCCGTACATTTTTGCTTTCTTATCAGCACGAACCACTATCCTCTGTATACTACTTCCGGCTACCGCACTACTTTCTTCTGCGACACTTACTCCCGAACCGTTTTCTTCTATATTCCCTGCTACTGAACCATTTTCCACCGCATTCTCTGTTACTGAACTGTTTTCCAACACAGTATTTTCTGACGCTGTTACGCTCACCGGATTGACAACCAGATCATGTTCTTTCAAATGAATCCACTTTACTTTGAAACCACCTACTGTTTCTGGACAATCAATTTTATAAATTCCCTCGTCAATCACTTCATTTAATGACTGACCTGTTTCCTGAATCTTCATTTCATTGGTAACATTTGCAAACAATGTTTCTAGTTCCTCTGCTTTTATAGTTTCTGCCGGTACAATTGCGTACGCCATCTTAGGTATTTCCCCATAAGAAATCTCTTCGCATCCGATATATGCTGTGATTACTTCTGTTTTCTTCACTGTTTTTACCGGAACCTGCATCGTAACATTTTTATATGTTTTATTATCTGTTGGTTGAAAGATAAGTTCAAATTTCGTCTGATTTGCTACTTCCTCATCTGTCACAACATGATCTGCATCTTTGAATAACCATTTTCCGGCCGGAGCACCTTCTATGCCTTTCAAGGTTGCTTCTGCCAGTGTCTGTCCACATTCTACTTCTATTTCCGGTATTGGAAGCTTTGGCTCAAACTTCATACCAAAGTTTGTCTCATAAATTAATCTGGACATAGGCTCATTAATAAAATTCAACATCATCATTCCAAGATATCTGCTGTCAATACAGTTGTCTTTATCCTCAAATAATCTCGGATTAATTTCTTTTGTCAGCTCCAAAGGAAATCCACGTGCACAAGAGGTATAATTAAATACCCATGAATTATAGTCTATCGGATGACTTTTATCCTGTTCTGTCGTCTGTTGCATCGTTCCTAATATGTAATCCCATTTTACAGAAGCGAGCAGGCCTTCATAAGTATTATAGGCATCCTGGATATAGACATGATTAATACCATCATCATATCTTTTGTATGCATATTTATAATCTCTATAACTGACTTCATCCCAATTTGTAATATTCAGTCCCATCGCACGTACAAGCCAGTCCTCTGAATAGCTCTGACTCAGCTCAAATCTTCGCATAAATACAATTTTTCCACGAGCTTCTTTCATTGATGGAATATTTCCGCCAGTATAAACATGCTCTGCATTGTTTTTTATAAATTCAGCAACTGCATGTTCCAGTCCAACAACGGAACCATCATCCGGTTTTACTGTAAGAATGATTGTTTCGCTTGGGTGTTTTGCAAAATCCAAGACTCGTATCAAAAATATCCTTCAATGTAAGATCATTTCCATATTTATCTTCACACTGTATCCTATCCCCACCATGTATAATCATGACATCTTGTGCTGATGCATCATCTTTTTTTGCATTTCCTCGAATGTCGAAGCTTCGTGCCCCTACATTTAACTGTTCACTATAATAAAGATACTGACAAGAGGTCATAGAAATATAAGGAAGGGCATCCTGAAAAACCGCAGCAGTTCCTGAGTCATGTGTTGCCGGAATGTTCACTGATGAAAGCAGCGCATCATCCGGGATTTCTGCCATCCATTCGTCTGCGTAATTATATTGTGTCTCACTATTGCTTCCTTCCAGAATTGACAAGTCTACAAGTGACGCTGTAGGACAAAGCAACACATCATTGTAGGTTTGCCCGTTTATATACATACCGTTTCGGGCATTCTGGATTTTATATGTTCCATCATTCTGTCTAAAGAAACGCCATAATTGACTGGTGTTCTGGTTTCTATCGAAACTTTCTTTATCCCAAATATTGACCGGAGTATTGTTTCGCCCTGATTCTCCCATAATATCCAGAGCATACCTTGTATCTCCCTCTCCATCTGAAATTGCTTCAATCCGATATGCATGATACTCCGGATACCAGACTAGTTTCCATTTACTGGCGATTCCCATCTTTTTAAAAAGTACTAATTCTCCAGGCAATGATGTATTCCCTTGTCTGTTGATTGCTTCCAATGCTCCTGCCTTGTGGATTTCACAAACTGCTGTGGTGTCTCCTTCTGTTAAAACCTGGGTTTCTTTTCCGGTAAGCGGAACTACTGATTTTGTGACTATCCAGACCTTTCTGTCTTTTTCTTCTGTCTGAATGATATTTGGATTATTATTGTTTAGTTTTCCTTCGTAGCCAATCCATTTTCCACTTTTTCTATTCTTTATATAATATCTTTTGTTTCCGTTCACATCATCTCCGAGATAATAAAATGCAAATTGACGATGTTCTTTTCCTTTTACTTTGCTATCACTACTTTCCCATAAATGTAGCTTTGCACCGCTCTTAGTACTTTCATGTTCTACGTCTACAAAACGATCGGTTCCATTCACCTTAATATGTTTAATTCCATACCATCCGTTTTCTATCTTATCCAGACGGAAACGACAATTATTACCTTCACCGGTATCCAGATGTACATCATTTCCTTTCTCTGCAATATTATCTACATTCCACCGATATCCTGTATTTTCTTCCAATGTAATAAATAATTCACTGTTCGTCTCCATATCTGTAGACATACTTCCACTAGAATCCGCTGCTTTTACGCTGAGCGGAATTTCTGTAAAAATCATCATCCCCATCAAAAATACTGCCAGTATTCTTTTTATTTTTTCCATTTAGCTTTCCTCCTTGCCCGTATTATTCGCTTTCTGACATTCATATTTACTATCATTATATTTTTGACACCATTTTTATCAATATTGTTGGCACGAATTGTCAGAAAATGGCACGAGTCGTTATTCTGTGGTATACTAGCATTATGTCAAGATTTTCGTATCTGCTCTAAACAGATACAAATTGGGGAGGATTTCGTATGACAATTGCTATTGTTGATGATATTGCAGAAGAACGTATTCTGCTACGAAAACGATTAGAAAAGATTTTACTTCAGAAAAATATAGAATTTCATTGCTGTGAGTATGAGAACGGAGAGGCCTTTCTTGAAGCTTCAAAAAATCAAACTTCACAGTTTTATTTCTGGATATTTATATGGATGGTATAAACGGAATTGAGATTGCAAGGAATTTTAGAAAATTCAATAAAGACTGTATGTTAATTTTTACTACCACATCACGAGATCACGCGCTGGAAGGTTTTCAAGTCCGTGCTATGCACTATCTTGTAAAGCCGTATAGTGAAGAGGATCTTATTTCTTTGTTCGATGAGATTTTATCCCGGATTCCGGCTCCTGAGAAAATACTTGAGCTGAAAATAAACGGAAGCGACCTTCAGGTGCCGTTCAAGACAATTATTCACGCAGAACATTTTTCTCATATGATCCGTATTTTTACAACAACAGGAAAAGAACTGGTCATCCGACAGTCTTTTGGAACATTTACGGCTCCGTTAATAGAGGATTCCCGCTTCTTTATCTGCAACAGAGGGACAATCATTAACATGGAACATGCAATTGACTTCGACGGAACGATGTTTCTTATGAATAACGGAAATAAGATTGGCGTCAGTCGTGAACTTAGCAAATCAGCACGCCAGCATTTTATGGATTATCTATTCCAAAAAGAAGGATTTTAGCCCATACGTTATTTATCAGAGGTTAAATCTACTTTTTTGATTTATAAAATGGTGCATATTTTAACAGATTTCCCTCACGACACCATCCTTAAGATACAGCACACGATCACATATCATGTCCACCACATCCAAATCGTGTGATACAAACAAATAACTAATCCGTTCTTTTTCCTGCAACTCCTTCAACAGTTGTATAATTTGTGCCTGCACAGTTACATCTAATGCGGAAAGAGGTTCATCTGCCAGAACAAACTTCGTCCCGGTTATCAATGCCAGGGCAATGCTGACACGCTGTCTCTGACCGCCACTTAATTCTCTTGGATATCTGCTGTAAAATTCTTTCGGCAAATGCACCAACTCCAGCATTTCTTCTGCTTTTTTTCTTCGCTCTTCTTTTGACCTTTTTCCTTGTATTTTCAAAGGTTCTTCTAAAATCCAGCCTATCGTTTTTCTTGGATTCAATGAACTAAACGGATCTTGAAAAACCATCTGTGGCCGATTTGTATAATGCATGATATTCCCTTCGTAATCCTTCAGCAACCCGAGAATACATTTACATAATGTCGTCTTTCCGCTTCCGCTTTCTCCTACGAGTCCGACTATCTCACCTTCATATAACGTGAAGGAAATATCATTTAGAATCTGTTTTCGCACTTTACCATCTTTATAATAGGCATTCACGTTACTCAATTCCAATACTTTATCTTGCATCCTATTTCCTCCTCCATTTATATGCATTTTCTACTATATGTAACATTATTTTTCTATTTCAGCACTATTTTTCTCTTTTGTACACGCGTAGGAATTGCTTCTATCAACTGCTTTGTATATTCATGTTGTGGGTTTTTAAATATTTCTTCTGTTTCTCCCTCTTCTACGATTTCTCCATTTTTCATTACGACCACTCGCGAACAAATTTCATTTACTACACGTAAATTATGTGAAATGAATAAAATACTCATCTTGTATTTTTGATTTAACTTCTTCATCAACTTCAAAATACTTTCCTGCGTATTTACATCTAATGCAGTTGTCGGTTCATCTGCAATCAACAACTTTGGTCGGCACACGATTGCAGCTGCGATCATCACTCTCTGACGCATACCGCCCGATAATTCATATGGATATTTTTTTATCAATAATTCAGGATTTTCCAGTTCCACATCTTCCAATGCTTTTAATACTTTTTCCTGTCTTTCTTTTTTGGACATATTGGTGTGCAGCTTCAATGCCTCTTCCACCTGTCGCCCTATTTTCATCGTTGGATTTAAAGAGGTCATTGGCTCCTGAAATATCATACTAATATCATTTCCCTGAACCGTTCTCATCTGTTTTTCATTTAATTGCAGCAAATCCAGATTTTCCAGATAAATGTTTCCGCTATCCAGAAATGCATGTTTTTTTAACAATCCCATCACAGTCAGAGCTGTCATTGTTTTCCCTGAACCAGATTCTCCGACAATCCCAAGTATTTCCCCTTCCTTTACGGAAAAAGAAATTCCCTTTACCACTTCCTGTCCTGCTTCCCGATCTTCGAAACGAATGGTAAGATTTTCTACTTTCAGCATTATCTTCCACCTCCAAATTGATCTAGAATCCCTTCTCCTAACAATCCAACTCCAAGAACAAGTAATACTAAAAATAGTCCTGGAAAAATTGCACACCACGGACCACTTGCCAAATAAGTCTGTGATTCTGACAACATTCTTCCAAGTGAAGCATCTGGTGGCTGTACTCCGATTCCCAGATAACTAAGCCCTGCTTCTGCTAAGACTGCATTATTAAATCCTATTGCTATCGCTGATAATAGTGCCGGCAAAATATTAGGCAGTATGTGTACAAACAAAATCCGTGGTGTCTTTACGCCGATTAATTTTGCACTGATCACATAATCAGCTTCACGAAGCCGCATATATTCGCCTCTTACTACACGTGCAAAACTTGGGATAAATGCAATCCCAAGTGCAATCATAACTTTATATTTTCCTGTCCCTGCAATACTGATTATCACAAGTGCAAGTAATACACTTGGAAATGCTGCAACTGCATCATTAATCCTCATTAATGCCTCGTCAAACCAGCCGCCAAAATAACCTGTCGCAGCTCCTATAATAATCCCTGCTCCGCCACCGATTATAATGGTTCCTAAGGCAATTAGTAATGTACTTCCTGCCCCGCTTAAGACACGGCTCAACACATCTCTTCCAAATTGATCTGTCCCGAACCAGTGTAGCAGGCTCGGTCCCTGCAATTTTAATGATCCTTGCATCGCATCCGGATCGTATGGCGTCCATAACATGCCAATCAAAATAAGAACAAACATCACTATTGTGATTGCCAGACCTGTTGCATAATTGTGTGATATATTCTGTTGTCTTTTCTTTTTCAAACTTATTTTCTTCATATTTATATCTCAATTCTCTTATCCAGTACCTTGTACATTAAATCTGTAATCATATTAATAACAAGTATCACTACTGCAATCAGTACTATAATCGCTTCTACTACAGGATAATCTCTCTTAGAAATAGATGAGATCAGTGTTCTCCCCATTCCCGGAATCCCAAACACCTGCTCTATTACAATGCTATTTGCAATAATATCTGCAATTGCTACTCCTAAAAATGTAATAACCGGAAGGATTCCATTTCGAAAGGCATGACAAATCAGTACTCGTCCCGGACTGTTTCCTCTACTAAATGCTGTTCTTACATAATCCTGATGCATTTCTGTGATTAAAGAATTCCGAAACATTTTTATTGTCATTGCAGCCTTTGGCAATGCGATTGCCAAAGATGGTAATATTAAATATCCAATAAAATCACTCACGCTTTCTGTATAAGAAATATAATCTCCCGGTGTAAAGAAATGAAATATCAAACCAAATAACACCGTAAATATAATCCCTATAAAGAATGGAGGTATCGACATTGTGATCTGATTAAATATTAGGAAAAAGCGATCAATAAATCGATTTTCATACCGAACGCTGAGCAAACTAACTGGTACTGTCAATAACAAAATGAATACAAATGCGATCACTGTCATTGCTATAGTAATCGGTATTTTATCTCCAATCATTTTCGAGACAGGCTCCTGATAATAATATGATGTTCCCATATCACCTTTTAAGAAATCTGTCACCCATTGTCCATATCGTTGCGGCAAAGGACGGTTTAATCCCATCTCCTCCCGCAATGCCTGGACCTTACTCTCTGTTGCCTCTGTCCCGAGAATTGTTCTGGCCGGATCTCCCGGAATGATTTCAAAAGCAAGGAAGGCAAGCATACTGACAATTAATAATGCGATTATAAGACCTGTAATTTTTTTGATTACGTATTTCATACTTACCCTCCTGATATAACATCCGGCAATCTGTTTTTGCCAGATTTACTGTCTTTTTTATCTAAAATGTCCTTGTCATTCTTTCTGTGAAATGCATGTCATTCTGTGCATGACATATTATTCTACAGCATACATTGTAGACATATCCTGCACATATAATGGATAAAACTTGTAACCATCAAATTTATCACTGATTGCTACCAGATTTACCAAATCCTGAATATATACATTTGCTGCACGCTCTGCCAAAATTCCTTCCAGCTCTTTATACAACTCTGTCTGCTTTGTATCATCTGTCTCTGCGATTGCTTTCTTGAATACTTCATCATATTCTTTATCGCTGAAATTAATAAAGTTTCCATGACCGTCTGTTGTAAATCTTTCCAGCATTGCTCTTGCTGTCAGTGCTGATGCATCTACTCCGACAACTGTTGACTGGTAATTTTTGTTTGAATATACATCCTCCAGCCATACTTCCCACTCTACCGGTTTAATTGTCACATTAACACCAATATTCTTGAGTTCTTCCTGGATAATCTGTGCTGTATCCACATGTGGCTGATCTGCTGAGCTTACTGTGATTTCTAGATCAAATCCATCCGGATATCCTGCTTCTTTAAGCAGTTTCTTTGCCTTATCATAGTCCTGCTCATAGTAATTTGTATACTTGTCGTCAAAATATTTCTTCAGACCCGGATACATGCTTGTACCCACACGAACACCTTTTCCATCTGCCATCATATCCATGATTTCATCCGGATTGATTGCATAACAAAGAGCCTGTCTGACTTTTTCATTATTCAAAGGCTCTACAGCATTATTCAAATACAATGCCTGTACAAGGTTCATTGTTCCTTCTTCAATATGGAATCCATCTTTCAATTCTGCTGCCTGGCTTGTTGTCAAACGCATGACCATATCAATGGAACCTCCCTTTAAGTTTGTTATCAACATATCTGCATCTGCAACAATCTTAAATTCCACTTTATCCAAATGTGCTTTTTCGCCCCAATAATCTTCATTTTTCTCAAGGATAATATTTTCCTGCGGATTGCGGGATACATATTTGAACGGACCTGTTCCTACTGGATTTGTTGCCAGTGTATCAGCAGAATCCTTCGGCACGATTGCTGTTGTCATATATGCCAGAAATTCTGTGTTTGGTTCTGTCAGACAAACCTCAACAGTCTTATCATCCAGAATATTTACACTGTCAATAATAGAATACGCCGATACTAATGGACCTCCATTAGAAGTATCGGCGCATCGATCGATCGAATATTTTACATCATCCACTGTAACTTCATTACCATTATGAAATTTCACACCATCACGCAAAGTAAATGTATATTTCTTTGCATCATCTGAAATTTCATAACTGCTTGCTACAGCTTCTACTAAATTTCCGTCACTGTCTGGTTTTACCAGACCTTCGTAAATATTGAATAAAACCTCTTTCGTTCCTGCCGATACTGCCGTATGTGGGTCAAGACTGTCTAAATCCTGGGATATACCTACTTTGATGGTTCCCCCTTCGACTGGTTTTCCTGAAAGTTCATTCTCCGTCTTCGACTTGGTCTCTTTCTTATCACCTGAACAACCTGTCAGTGCAATAGAAACAGCCATTGTGAACACTAAAAGAATACTTGTCACTCTTCTTTTCATGTGTTGTCTCCTTCTTCAAATAACCTTCATTATTAAATTGTCGAATTTATTGTACGTTATTTTCATATGAAATACAAGTTTTTTCCTAAGTACAATTTTAATCACTTATACCTTTTCATATCTTTTCATATACAAAAAAAATGTTGAACAACAACCAAAACTGTCATTCAACATTTTTATTTCACATGTACCTTCAAAACTGCATACAAAGTTTTTCATCCATCTTGTTCTCCTATCACCTGTTCTGGTTATGCCCTCGACCTATTAGTAACAGTCAGCTCCATGTGTTACCACACTTCCACCTCTGCCCTATCTACCTCGTCGTCTTCAAGGGGTCTT
>QUJA01000001.1 GCA_003480425.1 Firmicutes bacterium AM31-12AC | reverse complement strand
GACACCCCCTTGTTTGAGTGAGTATGTTGTTTGTTGGTACTTCAATTATACATCCTTCTACAGAGGGTGTCTTTCTTTTGTGCAATATTTTGGATTTGCTCATTTATAGTTATTAAGAAACATTATCCCGAAGTGCTTACTGTTTCACCAGAAGAATGTTTCGATTTTGTTAAAGCTAACAGTGAGCATGGCGGAGCGGATGTGGTTCTTGAAGTTGCAGGAGCAGAATCAACATTTCGTCTGGCTTGGGAATGTGCAAGAGCGAATGCAATTGTAACAGTGGTTGCACTTTATGACAAAGCGCAAACGTTACCGCTTCCAGATATGTATGGAAAGAATCTTATCTTCAAAACCGGTGGTGTAGACGGATGTGACTGCGAAGAAACTCTGAAATTAATTGCAGAAGGCAAGATTAATACAGAACCGCTTATCACACATACATATCCTCTTAGCAGAATTGAAGAAGCATATGAGCTTTTTGAAAATAAAAGAGATGGTGTGATCAAAGTAGCGGTGGAGTGTTGAGGCAGAGAACTTTACGAGGTACAAAGAGATGGAACCAATGAATTTGTCAATTTAGCAAAATGAAATAGGAAAACAGATTAAGAAACTGCGTGCAGAAGTTCGGTTTCAAGCATAGATTGTTAGAAATTATTATACGCAGAGTGTTTTTGGATCAGCGTGAGCTGGTCCTTTTTCAATTGACGATGACACAATAGAAATATATAATTAGTTGTATAATATAATTTTCAAATAAGATAATTAAATTGGCGGTGGATATTACACCAAATATATATAACTGGAGAATTAGAAGATGATTACAGGAGAATTGAAAAATAGAATAGACAGTCTATGGGAGATTTTTTGGACTGGCGGTCTCACGAATCCATTAGATGTTATTGAGCAGATGACATATCTTATGTTTATTCATGATCTGGATGTGTCTGATAATATACATGCAAAGGAAAGTGCCATGCTTGGTCTTCCTTACGAAAGCGTGTTTTCTAAAGAAGTAAAAATCGGCGAGAGAATAATTGATGGAACTCAGCTTAAATGGTCCGTTTTTAGGGACTATCCAGCTGACAGAATGTATTCAGTAGTACAGGAAATGGTATTTCCATTTATTAAAAATCTTCACGCAAACAAGGAAAGCGCTTTTTCTAAATATATGGATGATGCAATTTTTAAGCTTCCTACACCACTGATGCTTTCTAAAGTTGTCGATGCAATGGATGATTTATATACACAAATGGCAAAATTAAATGATTCAGATGCCAGAGGAGACGTATACGAGTACCTACTTTCGAAGCTTGCAACTGCAGGAGTAAATGGTCAGTTTAGGACTCCTCGACATATTATTAAGATGATGGTTGAACTTATGGATCCTAAGGCTGATGATATTATTTGTGATCCAAGTTGTGGTACAGCAGGTTTTTTGGTGGAATCAGGAGAGTATTTATGGGCAAATAAAAAAGATGAAATTTTCTATGATAAGCAGAAAAAAGATCATTTTATGAATCATATGTTCCATGGTTTTGATATGGATAGAACAATGCTTCGTATCGGTGCTATGAATATGATGAATCATAGAGTAGAAAGTCCATTTATTGAATACAGAGACAGTTTATCTGATCAGAATCCAGATACCGATAAATACTCATTGATTCTTGCCAATCCACCGTTTAAAGGAAGTCTTGATGCAGATATTGTATCGTCGGATTTATTGAAGGTGTGCAAGACAAAGAAAACAGAGCTCCTTTTCCTGGCATTATTTGTTCGTATGCTAAAAGTTGGTGGAAGATGTGCATGTATTGTTCCTGATGGAGTATTATTTGGTTCATCGAAGGCTCACAAGGATATTCGAAAAGAAATAGTTGAGAATCAGAGATTAGAAGCAGTTATCTCAATGCCTTCTGGTGTATTTAAACCATATGCCGGAGTGTCAACAGCAATACTTATTTTTACAAAAACAAATTATGGTGGAACAGATAATGTGTGGTTTTATGATATGCAGGCAGATGGATTCAGTTTAGATGATAAACGTTCAGCTGTAACTGAAAATGATATTCCAGATATTATTGAAAGATTTCGTAATCGTGATGCAGAAATGGAAAGAAAGCGTACAGAAAAATCATTCATGGTTCCAAAACAGGAAATTGTTGATAATAGTTATGATCTTAGCATAAATAAGTACAAAGAAGTTGAGTATGTGGCTGTCGAGTATCCACCAACATCTGAAATTATGGCTAATATCCGCGAACTTGAGATGGAAATCAGTAAAGAAATGGAAGAATTGGAGCAATTACTGAATTTGTAAGGAAGGAAATATAAATCTGATAAATTCGGATTTGTAGGGATGAATAGATGAAGAAAACTATAGATGATTGCTTCTTTCAAATTCAGAATGGAGCAAATATAAAACAGGGGGATGTTGATGGAGGTTTCCCTATAACAAGAATAGAAACAACTGCAAACGATAAGTTTAATAGAGATAGGATGGGGTATGCTGGCATAACTGACATTTCAAAGTATGAGTCTTATGTTCTTGAAGATGGAGATTTGCTAATGTCTCATATCAATAGTGTGCAATATCTAGGGAGAACTGTTTTGTATGTCAAGCAAACTGATGAGACTATAATTCATGGAATGAATTTATTAAGACTAAAAGCAAGACGTGATGTTATTAATCCAGCATATGCAAGATATTGTTTCTATGGGAATCCATTTAGACGTCAAGTAAGAAAAATTACTAAGAAATCAGTTAACCAAGCAAGTTTCGCGGTTAAAGATTTAAAGCAGATTAAGATTGATGTCCCGTCACTTTTAGAGCAAGAGCAGATTGTTGAGGTTCTTGATAAACTTCAGAAAATTATTGAGATAAGAAGCAATGAATTATCAACTTTGGATGAACTCATCAAAGCCCGATTTGTCGAGATGTTTGGGGATCCTAGAAGTAACCCTTTTAGTTTTGATGAATGGATGCTAAAAGATACTTGTAAGGTTGTTACTGGAAATACTCCATCAAGAGCTGTTTCAGAGTATTATGGTAATTATGTTGAGTGGATTAAGACAGACAATATTGTGTCAGGATTACTCAATCCAACTAAAGCCACAGAGTGCCTTTCTGAAAAAGGTATGGAGGCTGGTAGAATTGTAGAAAGAGATTCGATACTAATGGCTTGTATTGCTGGTAGTATAGCTAGCATTGGACGAGTATGTGTTACGGATAGAACAGTTGCATTTAATCAGCAGATTAATGCGGTAGTTCCTGAGAAGTATAATGTTTTATTTTTATATGTTCTGCTACAAATTTCTAAAGATTATTTGGTAGAGGATGTAAATATGGCCTTAAAGGGGATACTGTCAAAATCTAAACTTGAAGAAAAGAAGTTTATAGTTCCACCAATAGAACTTCAGAATCAGTTTGCAGACTTTGTCAAACAAGTCAACAAATCAAAAGTTGCAGTGCAGAAATCACTTGATGAAACAAAATTATTATTTGATAGTTTAATGCAGCAGTATTTTGGATAAGGAGTGTTGCAAGATGGGAATGATGACAGTATATCATGGAGGATATCAACCGGTAGATAAGCCAGAAATACGGAAAGGACGTAATACCAAAGATTTCGGAACAGGTTTCTACTGTACCGTGATTAAAGAGCAGGCAGAACGATGGGCAAGACGCTATGATACGAAAGTAGTTTCTATTTATGATGTGCGTTTGAATGAAAAATTGAATATAAAAGAATTCAAAGAGATGACCGAAGAATGGTTAGATTTCATTATAGATTGTCGAAGTGGAAAAAGTCATACTTATGATATAGTAATCGGGGCTATGGCTGACGATCAGATATATAATTATATATCCGATTATATGGATGGTGTGATTACAAGAGAGCAGTTTTGGGTATTAGCAAAATTCAGATATCCAACACATCAGATAGTTTTTTGCTCTGATAATGCATTACAGTGCTTGAAATATAGAGATTGCGAGGTGATTTGATGATAGGTGAAGGTAGAGAAAGTAAAAAAGATAATGATCTTTTTTATACGTGCAGTTTGATTGATTATATTGCACGAAAGACAAAGAATACACGTGCTGATATTGTAAATGACATTGGAAAGAAAAGTTTGGAAAATATTTATGATTTAGCAGATGTATATCATTGCGATAATATAGACAGTGTGAGTGAAGAATTTATTGAAAAATGTAATATTCAAGATGGAAAATTTGATAATGTAGGAGAATGTAAATATGCAATTCCGACATACTGGGATATTGGAAAAGTATATAAAAGATTAATAAAAAAAGTATCGGAAAGCGAAGGGGTTCCAGTTATAGATGCATTGATAAAGGTTTATAATTCGTTTATCAGTGAAAAAATCGATGATTATAACAGCAGTGTATACTACGAAAATCCGTCATATATATATGAATCTTATAAGGAAAATAAAATACTTTAATAAAAATGGCTGAAGGATGTTGGTATAAGAGGAGAAAACCAACATGGAAGAGAAAATTGTAAAAGTATTGAATGAAATGTCAGAGTATTTGACAATTGCGCAAATGAAAAAGTTACAGGAAGTTATATTAGATGCTTTTTCAGAAAATGCGGTAGAGAAAGTCAGCATATCAAATGAAGATTTTTTGCAAATGTTTCTAGATGCAAAAAAAATTGAAGGGTGTTCTGAGAGAACATTGCAGTATTATTATACAACGGTAGCACACATGCTTTCTAAAATGGAACTCCGGTTAGGAAAATAACGACAGAAGAAATAAGAACATACTTATCAGAATATCAGGGCAATAGTCATTGTACAAATGTAACGATAGATAATATCAGAAGAAACATTTCCAGTTTCTTTTCTTGGCTTGAGGAAGAGGATTACATTTTGAAAAGCCCTATGAGACGAATCCACAAAATAAAAACAAAAACGGTAGTGAAAAGCGTGATATCAGATGAGGGAATTGAAAAACTTAGAGATTACTGTACAGAAAGCAGAGATTTGGCCATTATTGATTTGCTTTATTCGACGGGGATAAGAGTAGGGGAACTGGTTAATTTAAATAAAGACGATATTGATCTAGAAGCTCGAGAATGTGTTGTATACGGAAAAGGTAATAAGGAACGGCGTGTATATTTTGATGCAAAGGCCAAAGTGCACCTGAAAAATTATATGGAAAAAAGAAATGATGATAACAAAGCCTTGTTTGTTACACTAGATTTTCCGTATGATCGCTTAAAAATCAGTGGTGTAGAAATTAGATTACGAACTCTAGGAAGAAAACTGAATTTAGAAAGAATACATCCGCATAAATTTCGAAGAACTATGGCAACAAGAGCCATAGATAAAGGAATGCCAATAGAACAAGTTCAAAAAATATTAGGGCATTCACAAATTGATACAACAATGCAGTATGCGATGGTGAACCAGGCAAATGTTAAATCTTCACATCAAAGATTCATGAGTTAGTATTAGCAATTCGGATTTGTAGGGATGATGTAGATGACTGAAAAAGAATTAAAGGTGCCATTTTCAGCACCATTGAATGAATTAGATACTGAAGTGCAAACTTATGGATGTAGAGCTAATAATTCTGATATTTGTGCAAATAATTCTGTGCAGGGAGTTTGTGCTTTCACCTCAGAAGATTGTATTTGCCGAAAACCTTCAAGAGCTTGGAAAAAGCAATTTAACAAGTTGAAAGAGGGTGAAGGACTTGGGTGATATGATTAGGCTAGGCGATGTTGCAACATATATAAATGGATATGCATTTAAACCAAAAGACAGAGGTGAAGTAGGATTACCAATTATTCGTATTCAAGACCTTACAGGAAATGCATATAATTTAGGTTTTTATGATGGAGAGTATCCAAAAAAGATTGAAATAAACGATGGAGATGTGTTGATTTCTTGGTCGGCTAGTTTGGGGATTTATGTGTGGAATCGCGGAAAGGCACTTTTAAATCAGCATATTTTCAAGGTGGCATTTGATAAAGTAGAAATAGATAAAAAGTATTTTGTTTATGCGGTAAGGCATAAACTTGCTGAGATGGGAATGAAAACTCATGGAGCTACTATGAAGCATATTGTAAAGAAGGATTTTGATGCTATTCAGATTCCATATCCGTCATTAAAGGAGCAGATGAAAATTGCTAATAACTTAGATAAAATTTCAAAAGTAATAGAGGACCGTAAAACAGAAATAATGTTATTAGATAACCTTATCAAAGCCCGATTTGTCGAGATGTTTGGTGATTGTGGCAATATGGTTTCGCTGAATGATTTATGTTTGATAATCACAGACGGAACACATCAACCGCCGAAATTTCAAGAAACAGGAATTCCGTTCATTTTGGTATCAAACCTTTCAAATAATACTGTTACATACAACACAGTGAAGTATGTTAGTGAAGAAACATATGATGAGTTATATAAAAGAACTCCGATTGAACTAGGGGATTTGCTTTTATCTACGGTAGGCTCTTATGGACATCCAGCAGTTGTAACTGAAGATATAAGGTTTTTGTTTCAAAGACACATTGCGTATTTGAAGCCTAAAAGAGAATTAGTTAACAGTTTCTATTTACATAGTGCGTTGTTAGCATCAGATGGACAGAGACAAATTGAAGAAAAAGTTAAAGGAATTGCACAGAAGACACTTAATCTTTCGGAGATTAGAAAGATTATGATACCATTTCCTAAACTGGAAGAGCAAAATGCATTTGCAGCCTTCGTCCACCACGTCGACAAATCAAAATTGAAAGAATAGAAGGAGTGAACCGAATGTCACAGAAAGATAAAGTTATTGATGCAATGAGGCGAAATGGTGGTTATGCCACATTTCAACAATTAAATCAACTTGTGGATTTTAGTACATGGAAGACCCAAACGCCACAGGCGAATATCAGACGGATTGTTCAGGTGCATGACGAGTTCTTTCGTATAAAGCCTGGTTTATGGGCATTGTCAGAATGCAAAGAAGATGTATTGAAGCGTTTTGACATAGTAGAGAATGATACTAAAAGTGAGGATTTATTCACTCATTCCTATTATCAGGGAATTATTGTAGAACTTGGTAATATGCATAATTACAAGACATATGTTCCAAATCAGGACAAGAACAAGAAATTTTTAGAAAGAAAACTATGTGAGCTTACTACTGAGCCTGAATTACCGGAGTTTACATATGATAAGATAGCAAAAAGAGCTAAGACTATAGATGTCATTTGGTTCAATGAAAGAAGAATGCCTTTCAGATTTTATGAAGTAGAACACTCTACCAATATTACCAATTCTTTAGATAAATTCTATGAATTGCAGGATTTCAGAGCAGATTTTTATATTATTGCTGATGAAAATCGTAGATATCAGTTCGATAGGTTACTTGAAAGAAATATATATAGCAGCATACGTAACTATGTAAAATTTTTTAATTATGAGAACCTAATTAATCAATATACAAAAGAAAGTTCATTAATGATGATGGATAGGATATAAGAAATACTGAAATGGGAAAGGTGTGCCATATGATAACCAACTTTGACTATTTAAAACAAGAAGCCAAATTTAATAGTTTTTCAGATGTAGCAGTAGCAGCAGAGAAAATTCTTAGAATTGATAAAGAATCCAGTGTGATCAACTGTCGTCGTGCTATGGAATTTGCTATTAAGTGGATGTATTCCGTAGATAAGTCGTTGGAGATGCCATATCAAGATAATCTTGTGAGCCTTATGAGTACAGAGGACTTTCATGATTTGGTTGATGATGCGTTATGGAAACGTCTCGATTTGATTCGCAAGATTGGTAACAGAGCTGCACATAATGGTAGAAAGATAACAGAAGATGAAGCGATACTTTGCTTGCAGAATCTGTTTATCTTTATGGATTACGTGTCATATTGCTATTCGGATTTCTATGAAGAGAGGCAATACGATATAAGCTTGCTTAATGAATCGACAGAAGAAACTGCTGTGGCTAAAACTTCAGATGACGATGTGGATTTAAAGGCATTAATTGCTGAGAATAAAGCTCTTAAGGAAGAACTTACTGCAAAACGAACAGAACAGCAAAAAACATATGTCCCAAAACCATTGGATTTGTCAGAATATAAGACAAGAAAAATCTATATTGATTCTATGCTTTTAGATGCAGGGTGGACAGAGGGAAAGGATTGGATTAATGAAGTCGAGTTACCGGGAATGCCTAATAAATCAGAGGTTGGATATGCGGATTATGTTCTTTACGATGATAGGCACAGACCGCTTGCGGTAGTTGAGGCAAAGAGAACCTGCGTGGATGTCGCGAAGGGAAGACAACAGGCAAAACTTTATGCTGATTTATTAGAGAATCAATATAATAGAAGACCAGTGGTTTTTCTTACCAATGGTTTTGAAACAAGAATTATAGATAATCAGTACCCGGAGAGAAAGGTTGCTGTTATTTATTCCAAGAGAGATCTGGAAAAGCTTTTTAATCTTCAAACAATGAAAACAAGTCTTAAGCATATTGTTGTAGATAAAGATATAGCAGGTCGTTATTATCAAGAAGGTGCAATTAAGGCAGTATGTGATACATTTGATAATCGCAATCGCAGAAAAGCATTGCTTGTGATGGCTACAGGTTCAGGCAAAACAAGAACAGTAATTGCATTATGTAAGGTCCTTTTGGACAAGGGATGGACTAAAAACATATTATTCCTGGCAGATCGTAATTCTCTTGTTACGCAGGCAAAAAGAAATTTTGCAAATCTTTTACCTGATTTGTCATGCTCCAATCTTGTAGAGGAGAAAGAAAACTATACAGCACATTGCATTTTCTCTACATATCAGACCATGATGAATTGCATTGATTCGGTTAAGGATGTAAATGGAAAGTTATTTACTTGTGGACATTTTGATCTCGTAATCTGTGATGAAGCACATAGATCCATTTATAACAAGTATAGAGATATATTTAATTATTTCGATGCTCCATTGGTAGGGCTCACAGCAACTCCTAAGGATGAGATTGATAAAAATACTTACGGAATTTTTGACTTAGAAAATGGTGTACCAACATATGGATATGAGCTTTCTCAAGCAGTAAAGGATGGTTACCTTGTAGATTTTATGACTGTTGAAACAAAACTGAAATTCATTGAAGAAGGTATTGCTTATGATGAGTTATCCGAGGAAGATAAAGCTACATATGAAGAGACCTTTGAATTTGAAGATGGAAAATTACCGGAGCGAATTAATTCATCGGCACTAAATACATGGATATTTAATGAGGATACAATCAAACAGGTTTTGCATGTACTTATGAAGGATGGGCTTAAGGTGGATTATGGGCAGAAAATTGGTAAGACAATTATTTTTGCTAAGAATCATGACCACGCGGAGAAAATTCTTGAAGTATTTAATAAGCAGTATCCAGAATATAGTAAAAAAGGGCAGCCATTTGCTAAGGTAATTGATAACCATATGACCTACGCTCAGAGTGCAATTGACGAGTTTTCGGATCCAAAGAAAATGCCTCAGATTGCAATTTCTGTTGACATGCTTGATACAGGTATTGATGTGCCTGAAATATTGAACCTCGTATTTTTTAAAAAGTTATGAGTAAGGCAAAGTTCTGGCAGATGATTGGTCGTGGTACTAGACTTTGCTCAGGACTTATAGATGGACAGGATAAAGAAAAATTCTATATCTTTGATTTCTGTGGAAACTTTGAATTTTTCCGTATGAATCAAGGAAAACCAACAGCAAATATGGTTGCTTTGCAAGGAGCTATTTTTTCTCTTAAATTTGAAATTGCCTATAAACTGCAGAATCTTGAATATCAAATTGACAGACTTATTGTGTACAGAAGTAAACTTGTTGAGGCAATGGTAGAAAAAGTGCAGGAATTGAATCGTGAAAATTTTGCGGTAAGACAACATTTGAAGTATGTTGATACGTATTCTGTTGAAAATAATTATCAATCAATTACGTTTGAAGACACATTAATGGTTCGTGAAGAATTAGCACCACTTATTATGCCTGACGGAGAAGAAGCAAGTGCAGTTCGTTTCGATGCTTTGATGTATGGAATGGAATTAGCATATTTAGCGGGCAAAGGATATGGTCGTCATAAAAGTGATCTTTTCAAAAAGATTGAAGGTCTTGCTGGGGTAGCAAATATTCCGGAGATTCAGAAACAATCAGAACTGATTAATAAAATTCTTCATACAGACTATATAGATAATGCTGGAATTGATGAATTTGAACATATTAGGATAAGCCTCCGAAATCTTATGAAGTATTTGCCTCAAGGAATAATTAAATACAATACAGATTTTACGGATGAAATCCTGTCTACAGAATGGAATGATTCTGAACTTGAGAATGATGAATTGAAGAATTATAAGGCTAAAGCTGAGTTTTATGTTCGTCAACATCAGGATAATATTGCCATTGCAAAACTTAAGACAAATCAGCCTCTTACAGAAATGGATGTAGAAAGCCTAGAACAGATTCTTTGGAAGGAAGTTGGCTCTAAAGATGATTATGAGAAAGAATATGGTCATAAACCTTTGGGGGAATTTGTACGTGAAATTGTTGGACTTGATATGAATGCTGCAAAAGAAGCATTTTCAGAGTTTTTGAATGATATAAATCTTGATAGCAGACAGATTTACTTTGTAAATCAGATCGTAGAGTACATTGTACATAATGGAATGATGAAGGATCTGTCTGTACTTCAGGAATCACCATTTACTGATAAAGGAAGTGTGGTAGAGTTATTTACGGATCTGACAGTATGGATGGGAATTAGAAAAGTTATTGATCGAATTAATGCTAATGCAGCAGCGTAAAAGAAAAAAATTATATATTAAATGTTGGTGCTGATTTTGGACAAATGGATAAAAAATATAATCAAGTAAACGGACATGCAGCGATATTAAATTTAAATGTAAATTACAACAAGATTAAGTTAATGGAGGAAAAACAAATGTTAGGAAAACCTAGGTTCAAGAGAGAAGATTTAGTGACTTTTAATTTCAATATCGAGGGAGAAATTCAAAAAATTGACGGAGTGATATATATCGTTGATGCATATGGAACATTTGAGCAAAATGAAGAACCTTCATATGATATAGAAGCATTATATAAAGGCGAAGTTACGTTGTTTAAGCATGTACGTGAATCGGAAGTTTCAGAGAGGGGAAATTAGAGTCGTCTTATGGTTATAAATGAAAAATGTAAAATATGTCAGATAAAACGAAATAATAATAGATATCCGGTTGGTGCAACAGAAGAAAAAATAAATGAATATCAATGTAAAGTTAGCGAGATTGTAAAAAATAGTGATGGTTTAACTACCCCGCAGGTTGCCGAGCAAATGGATAATCTTCGTAAAGAAATTTTTGGTAACACAATGGATTACACGGAAATCAAACAGCATTATAATAAATTAATGCTAGATTATTTTCCGTACATGGAAAATAAAGTTAATACATCTGAAAATCATTTAAAAATGGCAATACAGTATGCAATGGTTGGAAATTATATTGATTTCGGAGCATTGGAAAATGTGAATGACATTGAATTGAAAGATAAATTGGATGAAGCAGTAAATATAAATATAGATTCTAAGCTGTTGGCTATTTTTAAAAATGATCTGGTCAATGCGAAAAGGCTGGTTTATTTTACAGATAACTGCGGAGAAATTGTAACAGATAGGTTATTGATTGCAACCCTTCGAGACATCAATCCTGATTTATATATATCCGTAATTGTAAGAGGAAAGCCGGTTTTAAATGATGCTACGTTAGAGGATGCAAAATATGTGCACATGGAAGATGTTGCACAAAAGGTAATTGGGAATGGTACGGGAATGCCAGGTAATGTTATCGGAGCAATATCTCAGGAAGCAATGGATGAGGTTGAGAACGCTGATCTGTTAATTTCTAAAGGCCAGGGGAATTTTGAAGGATTAAGCGGTTGTGGATTAAATATTTATTATTTTTTCCTATGCAAATGTGAAATGTTTATGAGACGTTTCGGTGTTGGACAGTTTACAGGGATTATGACAAAAGAGTAGGTTCTTAAATAGTGAAAGAAGAAAAGTAGTGTGGATGGGACTATCAGAATTTTTTGATTATTTGGAGGTAATTCAATGAATATATTGTTGATTCATGGAAGCCCCAAGGGAAAGCACAGCAATTCTTTAAAGCTTGCAAGGACATTTATCCAAGAGGAGAGGAAGTAAAATGGTGAATTGTATTATAGTTGGAATGGGAGGATTTTTTGGAGCGATAGCTCGTTATCTAATTGGGCTGATTCCAATAAATCCGCAAAGTGGATTTCCTATAAAAACATTACTGATTAATATTGTAGGAGCATTCTTAATAGGGGTTGTAGTAGCTATTGGAGTAAAGAAAGACTGGAATCCGCAATGGATTTTATTTTTAAAAGTTGGCATTTGTGGAGGGTTTACAACATTTTCTTCTTTTGCATTGGAAACGAATCAACTATTGGAACGAGGTGCAGTTTGTTGGGCAATGCTTTATGTTGTATTGAGTGTAATCGGAGCAATGGCAGCAGTGTATATATCGCAGTACGTAGTGATAAGATGAAAGAGAAGTAATCTGATCATAAAGCCGATGCAGGATTTTTGAATCCTGTATCGGCTTCGTTGATTCCACAGAGATTTGAAGAAATTTATTTGTTGTAATTCATCAGTGTTTTGATGTCTTCTTCCGGCGTGGTGATAGGTGCTATACCGTAATTTTCTACCAGAAAATTCAGAATATTAGGAGACAAAAATGCCGGAAGAGAAGGACCAAGACGAATATTCTTGATACCCAGGTGTAAAAGTGTTAACAGGATGCAGACGGCCTTCTGTTCATACCAAGAGAGAACGAAGGAAAGCGGAAGTTCATTTACGGAGCATCCAAATGCATCTGCAAGTGCTACAGCAACCTGAATCGCACCATAAGCATCATTACACTGCCCCATATCCATCAGTCGCGGCAGACCACCGATTTCTCCAAGATCGAGATCGTTGAAACGGAATTTTCCGCATGCCAGAGTAAGGACAATACTGTCAGAAGGTGTCTGTTTTACAAATTCTGTGTAATAGTTTCGTCCAGGTTTAGCACCATCACAGCCGGCAACCAGAAAGAAATGACGGATTGCACCTGATTTTACTGCTTCAATTACAGTGTTTGCATGGGACAGGATGGCTGCATGACCAAAACCGGTTGTCACTTTTGTACCGCCATTGATGCCGGTGAGTACCTGATCTTCCTTGTAACCACCAAGTTCCAGCGCTTTTTCAATAACCGGCGTAAAATCTTTCTTCTCATCAATATGAACAGCACCGGGGAAGGCAACCATTTCTGTTGTAAATACTCTGTCAGCATAACTGCTTTTTGGCGGCATCAGACAGTTGGTGGTGTAGAGAATCGGAGCTGGAAGATGATCAAACTCTTTTTGCTGATTCTGCCATGCGGTTCCAAAATTCCCTTTTAAGTGTGAGAATTTTTTTAAGAGTGGATAGGCATGGGCAGGGAGCATTTCACCATGAGTATAGATGTTGATTCCTTTTCCCTTTGTCTGTTCAAGTAAAAGCTGCAGGTCTTTCAAATCATGTCCGGTTACAACAATAAATGGTCCCTTTTCTATTGTAAGTGTAACATTGGTTGGTTCTGGTGTCCCATAGGTTTCTGTATTTGCCTTATCAAGAAGTGCCATACACTTCAGGTTGATTTCTCCTACTTTTAGTACTGTAGGAAGCAGTGCATCTGCACTTTCTTCATAACCAATCTTAAATAATGCTTCACAGAAGAAGCGATTCACTTCAGTATCTTCATAATTCAGAACATTTGCATGATAGGCATAGGCAGCCATTCCGCGAATTCCGAAAAGAATCAGAGACTTCAAAGAGCGTATATCTTCGTTGGCATTCCATAACTGTTGCATATCGTATTCGTCTGTTTTACCGCAAGGTGACTGACATTTGCTGCAGTCAGGAACCAGTCTTTCTTTTTCAGCTCTGACTTTTTGTATCATGTTTTCAATTGAGGCATCGTCAAAATTTACATTTGTAACTGTGGTAAACAGTCCTTCAATTATGACCTGTCCGGTTCTTTTGGAAATAGCTGTTGTACTATCGACAGCTCTTGCAAGACCAACCAAGGCACCTGTCAGTTCATCCTGTAATCTGGCTGTATCTGCCTTTTTTCCACAGACACCGGCATTTCCTGTACATCCGGCGCATCCGATGGTCTGCTCACACTGAAAGCAAAACATTTTCTTATCCATTATTGTATTCTCCTTTTTTATTCTATAGTTTTCCCATCAATACTTATTGTTATAACCTGCCATGGTAAGAATTTTCCACTATCCTGAAGCGCCTTTTTTGCTGCCATTTCCAGACCACCACAGCAAGGAACTTCCATTCTTACAATTGTTACACTTTGAATGTTGTTATTTTGAATAATTGCAGTCAATTTCTCGCTATAATCTACCTGATCTAATTTAGGACAGCCGATTAATGTTACCTTATTCCGAATAAAATCCTGATGAAAGCTTGCATATGCATAAGCAGTACAATCGGCTGCAATCAATAGTTTTGCGCCGTCAAAATAGGGGGCACTTACAGGTGCAAGTTTAATCTGTACTGGCCAGTTCTGAAGTTTTGATAGCTGCTCTACGCTTGGAGCTGATTTTATGGTTTCAGGTGTTTCGAATCGCTGAATTTGCATACTTCTAGAACCAGGACAGCCGGTGTGTGTAGACATTGCCTGATTTTTGGCAAATACTTTTTTCTGCGCTTCTTTTACGGCTTCTTCATCATATGCAGGAGCCTCTCTTTCTTCAAAAGAAATGGCTCCTGTAGGACATTCCGGGAGACAATCACCAAGCCCGTCACAGAAATGTTCTCTTACCAATTCTGCTTTTCCGTCAATGATATCAATGGCACCTTCATGACAGGCATCTGCACAGGCACCGCATCCATTACATTTTTCTTTATCAATTCGAATAATCTTTCTTATCATTTTTACCCTCCGTCTATAGCATAAAATTTTTATTTCTGTTAGAATCATAGTATAATAAATGCAACTTGTATGTTTGATTTCCAACAGGAGGAACAATTTTGAAAAAATTTTTACCCATTTTAAGGAACAGTCCTTTCTTTAAAGGTCTTACTGATGACGAAATATTATCCATATTGCACTGTGTAGAGGCAACAACAGTTTCAAAAGAGAGAGATTCTTATATTTTCAGAGCAGCAGATTCTACAGAAGTAATGGGACTTGTGGTGTCAGGCTGTGTTCTTGTTATCCAGGAAGATCTCTGGGGGCATCGCAATATTTTATCAAAATGTCATGCCGGTGATTTTTTCGGAGAACCATATGCGGCAAGTCCGGGTGCTGTTTTGAATATCAGTGTGGTAGCAGATGAGGACTGTGAAATTATTTTCCTAAATGTCCAGAAGCTTTTGGTTACTTGTCCAACTGCATGCGAGCATCATCAGAAGTTGATCCGTAACCTGGTCAGTGTCCTGGCAAATAAGATACTGATCTTGAACGATAAGATCACACATGTTGGCAAGCGAACGACAAGAGATAAACTATTGTCATATCTGTCAGCCGAATCCATCAGACATTCATCTTTATCCTTTGATATTCCTTTTGACCGGCAGCAGTTAGCAGATTATCTTTGTATTGACCGTGCAGCAATGTCTACGGAAATATCAAAGTTACAAAAAGAAGGTTTTATAAAAACAAATCGAAATCATTTTGAATTAATGATTTCTAATGATGTGGATTCAACAAGGAAAATGTGATGTATATCAAGGGAAATATAGGATTAATTTGAGAATTATTATAATGTGCAAGAGGAGGAAATTTTAGATGATAAATAAATTACATTTAGCAATGATTGAGTTATATAGAGGAGATTCAAAGAGAATTCAACATTTTTGTAAAGTGCATAGTTATGCAAAATTGATAGCAGAAACGGAAAATGTAGATAAGAAATGTTTGTTTACCATTGAAGCAGCAGCTTTGACACATGATATTGGAATTCATTTCTGTGAAGAAAAATATGGTGATTGCAATGGAAAACTACAAGAAAAAGAAGGCCCTGCAATAGCAGAAAAGCTGCTTAGAAAATTAGGATTTGAACAAGAGGTATCTGAGCGTGTGCAGTATTTGATTGCACATCATCATACGTATAATAATATTGATGGTATAGATTATCAGATATTGGTAGAGGCTGATTTCCTGGTGAATATTATGGAAGATGGTTTATCGAAAGAAGCGGCTTTAAAAGCCTATCATAATATTTTCAAAACATCATGTGGAAAAATGATTTGCAGGGAAATGTTTGATATAACAAGATAGAGCGTGATAAACGAACAGTAGATAAATGTTTTGCAGAAGAATGAGAATGGATGGAGGTAAAAATGATTATTAGAAAAGCGAAAGAAAAAGATATTCCGAGAATTTTAGAGTTATTAGAGCAAGTGTTACAAATTCATGCAGATATAAGGCCTGATATTTTTATTCCGGGCACGACCAAATATACGATAGACGAATTGAGAGAGCTTTTGAAACATAAAGAAAAGCCAATATATGTTGCAGTGGATGAGGATGATGTTTGTGTAGGGTATGCATTTTGTCAATTACAAGAGCAGCCTTTTTCAAACAACATGGTTCCGTTTAAGACGTTTTTTATTGATGATCTTTGTGTCAGTCAAGAGGTTCGAGGTCAGCATGTTGGCGAAAGTCTGTTTGAATATGTAAAAAATGAAGCGAAACAGATAGGGTGCTATGAAGTGACATTGAATGTATGGGCAGGAAATACTCCAGCAGAGAAATTTTATGAAAAAATGGGAATGCGAACGAAAGAAAGACAAATGGAATATATATTAGTAGAAAAATAATATGCAGAAATAGAAAACATGGAAATAAGACTATTACGATATTTTTTCGAATGATCATATACAAACATTTGTTCGAAAAACACTTGCATTACAGAACAAATGTTTGTATAATAAAAATATGAATACAGATATTAGGAATAGTAATTATACAACACAGGAAAAGCTGCAGATTCTTGCTGACGCAGCAAAATATGATGTGGCATGTACATCAAGCGGGTCAAGCCGGCGGGGAAAGAAAGGAGAGCTCGGCAATGCAGAGGCATGCGGCATTTGTCATAGTTTTGCGGCAGATGGCAGATGTATCTCCTTGCTTAAGATTTTAATGACGAACCATTGTGCTTATGATTGCAAGTATTGTATTAATCGTAAGAGCAATGATGTAAAGCGGGCTACTTTTACTCCGGAAGAAATCTGTGACTTAACAGTAGAGTTTTATAAGCGTAATTATATCGAGGGTCTGTTTTTGAGTTCCGGAATCTTAAAGAATCCGACTTATACGATGGAGAAGATGTGCGAGACGTTATTGTTGCTTCGGACGAAATATCATTTCAATGGTTATATTCATATCAAGACGATTCCGGGAGCTTCGGACGAGCTGCTTGCATCAGCGGGATATCTTGCGGATCGTATCAGTGTCAATCTTGAATTACCAACGGAAGAAGGATTGCATATGTTGGCTCCGAATAAGACCATGAAGAACATTCTGAATCCTATGGGGAAGGTGCAGAGTACGATTGCATCTCATAGAATGGCAATTGGAAAGTCAGCATATATGGATCGAAGTGGAGGAAATAAGTTTTTGAATGCAGGTATTTTTTCTGATGCTTCGAAAAAGCATTTTTCTGAGTGCTTGAATGCTCAGAAGAATGATACAGCAATTTCTCAAGATTCTCAGATGAATCGATTAGAATCTTATAAAAGATATACCTCACTGGATCATGCACTGACATGGGAGAATGCGAATCAATTGGCACCGCGTGACATGTCGCAATTGAAGCGCAGTTTCGCTCCAGCCGGACAGAGCACGCAGATGATCATTGGTGCGACAGGTGAGAGTGACTATACGTTGTTGCAGACGACTCAGGCATTGTATCAGGGGTTTGATTTGAAACGTGTCTTTTATTCAGCATACATTCCTTTGAACGAAGACAAGGTATTGCCGGAGATCGGAACGCCACCACCGCTTTTACGTGAGCACAGATTATATCAGGCTGATTGGCTGCTTCGATTTTATGGGTTTCAGGCAGGAGAATTATTGTCTTTAGAGCAGCCGAATTTCAATGAAATGATTGATCCGAAGTGCGATTGGGCATTGCGCCATTTAGAGCAGTTTCCGGTAGAAGTAGAAAAAGCAAATTATGCTACACTGCTTCGTGTTCCGGGAATCGGGCCTAAATCAGCGAGTCGTATCACCTATGCAAGACGCTATGGCAGACTTGATTATGATAGTCTAAAGAAGATGGGAGTAGTATTAAAGCGTGCACATTATTTCATCACGTGTGGTGGGAAACAGATGTATCATACTCCTATTGAGGCATCTTATATTACGCGTCAACTAATTAGTGTAGACACGAAGGATATATGGAACACACAACATGCGAATGAGTCATTTACACAGATGACGTTGACAGATTTTGGAGTATGCTAATGAAGATTTTTACTTGTAAAGACCGTTTGGAAGATATCATGACTTGTATCTATGATGCTTGGTCTGAAGCCTTGCGGATTGGCCATGACCAAATACAATTAAAGAAAGAACCAGTATTTCAACAAACGATATTTGATGAATATATTCATATAGACCAAGATCTTTCCAAAGCAGAAAAGGTAATTCGTTCGATTCGGAGAGATATTTCGGATGAAGCATATCTGAATATCTATCTGGCGACTTTGTCTGCTGAGGAAGATGCACTGCAGGCAATTTATAATTTCCTTCGTGTTGGATTCAAAACCGGAGAGAGTGTACTACAGCAATATGCGAATCCGTATGTGATGCGGATACTGGAATTGCGTCGAAAAGTGTCCAATGAGAGCCATCATTTTAGAGAGTTTGCACGATTTGAGCGGTTGAACTCAGGCAATGTTTATGTCAGTCATCTAGAGACGAAAAGTGATGTCATTATGCTGGTAGGCAGACATTTTGCAGATCGTATGCCTTCAGAGCATTGGATGATTATAGACGATAATCGCAAAACGGCCTGTGTTCATTCAAAAGACGGAGAGAACTACCTGCGATATCTGACAGATGAAGAATTTCAGACATTGAGAAAGACAGAAGATTATGAGGATGAGTATACAGATATGTGGAAGACCTTTTTTCACGCGATTGCGATAGATGAACGAAAGAATTATGTATGTCAGCGTAATTTATTTCCGCTTTGGAAGAGAAAACATGCAGTAGAATTTAAAAAATAGACTGAAAATTCATTGGGATTACATTGAAAATTCATAAAAATGCAATCTTTTCCTATATATTTTCACTTGTAACTCGTAAGATGGAAATATATAATGTAAGAAAGATGTGATAGATATATGATTCTTTTCTTAATCGGAGGTGGTAAAAATGCCGTATGATTTATCAAAACCTCTTGTAATAGGGATTAGTTCAAGAGCTTTATTTAATCTTGAACAGGAGAATAAAATATTCGAAGAACAAGGTGTTGAAGCATATGAAGCTTATCAGGTAGCACATGAGAATGAGATCCTTCAAAAGGGTGCAGCATTTCAATTGATCAAAGCATTTTTAGAGCTGAATAATACAGGATTTGGAAGACTGGTGGAAGTGATTATTATGTCACGGAATAATGCAAATACATGTCTTCGTATTTTTAATTCTATACAGCATTATGGCTTGGATATTACGAGAGCTGCGTTGACAAGCGGTGCAGAAATAGCTCCTTATTTAAAGGCTTTTAAGACAGACTTGTTTTTGTCGGCGAATTCAGATGATGTACAGTCGGCAATCAATGATGGGATTGCTGCAGGTCGTATTCTTACGGGTGAAGCACATGCTGATCCGAAGCAAAAGATTGATCAGATCCGTATTGCTTTTGATGGAGATGCAGTACTATTTTCTGCTGAATCTGAAAAGATTTTCCAGAAGAATGGAATACAGGCATTTGAAGAGCATGAGAAAGCAAATGCGAACACGCCGATGGCGAAAGGTCCTTTTGCTAACTTCCTGACAAAACTGTCTTATGTGCAGCAGATGTTTAAAGAAAAAGATATTCAGCCGATCCGAACAGCACTTGTCACATCAAGAAATGCTCCTGCGCATGAACGTGCAGTGAAAACACTTCGCAATTGGGGTGTATCCATTAATGAAGCATTTTTCCTTGGTGGGGTCAGCAAGACAGAAGTGCTTGCAGCATTTGGGGCACATATCTTTTTTGATGATCAGGATATACATACAGAACCAGCTTCGGCGGTTGTTCCGGCGGCAACAGTGCCTTATCGGGCTGGAGATAATCCGAAAGAGTAAAACGCTTTATAGAGCCAAATCCCACCTTTAGGTGTATAAAAATACAAGAAAATAACATAAAATTGATGAAATATGTAAATTTTTAGTTAGATTTTGAGTATTCTATGGTACACTGATATAGCATATCAAAAATGGGAGGAGACTCAAAAATGAGCAAAAAAGAAGGAAAAGGGTTAAAGTCTTTTAACAAGGGATTTCAAGTGCCTGACACCTACATTATTATTTTTCTGGTAGTTGTTGTCGCAGCACTTCTGACTTTCCTTGTACCAAAGGGATTTTACGAAACACAGGATATTTCGTACATGATCAATGGTGTTGAGAAAACCCGTACAGTAATCAAAGACGGAAGTTTCCAGTATCTGACAGACGATGCAGGGAACGTAGTAACGGAAGGAGTAGCACTTTTTAGCGGAGATGGCGGAACAGGATTCTTTAATTATATGTATAACGGAATCGTAAGCAGTTCTGCAATCGAGATTATCGCATTCCTTATGGTTGTAGGTGGTGCATTTGGTATCATGATACGTACCGGTGCAATTGAATCCGGACTGATCGGATTGATCCGTAAGGCAAAGGGAGCCGAGAAACTGCTGATTCCAGTACTTTTCGTACTGTTTTCTCTTGGGGGAGCAGTTTTCGGGATGGGAGAAGAAGCACTTCCGTTTACTATGATTCTTTGTCCATTATTTGTAGCAGTTGGATATGATTCAGTTATCGCAGTTCTTGTTACCTATGTTGCAACACAGATTGGTTTCGGTTCATCTTGGATGAATCCATTCTCGGTAGGTATTGCACAGGGGATTGCAGGTATTGATGTATTTTCCGGAGCGGGATTCCGTATGGTAATGTGGGTAGTATTTACAGCACTTGGCTGTGGAATGACTATGTTCTATGCATCAAAGATCAAAAAGACTCCGACGATCTCAATCGCATATAAGACGGATTCATATTTCCGTGAGCAGAATGAAAAAACAGGAATTGACGAAGGACATTCATTTGGTCTTGGACATATTTTAGTTCTTCTGACACTGGCTGCTACAGTAGTATGGGTAATTTGGGGAGTTATGACTCAAGGATACTATATGCCAGAGATTGCAACACAGTTCTTTATTATGGGAATTGTTTCCGGTGTGATTGGAGTTATCTTTAAGCTGAACGATATGAGATTGAATGATATTGCAACTTCTTTCAAAGATGGAGCAAAAGACCTGATCGGTGCAGCACTTGTTGTTGCTATGGCTCAGGGTATCATGCAGGTTCTTGGTGGATCTGATCCGACAACACCTACAGTTATCAATACAATTATGTATAATATTTCAAATGCACTGTCTGGAGTTTCCGGAGCAGTTGCAGCAGTACTTATGTATCTGTTCCAGTCCATATTCAATTTCTTTGTTGTATCCGGAACAGGACAGGCTGCAATTACAATGCCGATTATGGCTCCATTGTCAGATCTGTTAGGTGTTTCACGTCAGACAGCTGTAGTTGCATTCCAGCTAGGTGATGCATTTACAAACCTGATTGTTCCTACATCCGGATGTCTGATTGGATCTCTTGCGATTGCAAAGATTGAGTGGTCTAACTGGGTTAAATTCATGTGGAAATTCCTTGGTGTCTTAATGATAGGTGCAATCATTACAATTCTTATTGCAGTTGGAATTGGATTCTAAAATATGCATTTGGTAATTGGGAGTGATTTATGATGAAATTAATTCAGAATATTGATGTTTATGCCCCAAAGCATCTGGGGAAAAAAGATGTACTTACAATCAATGATAAGATTGTCAAGATTAAAGATGCAGGTTCTATATCCGCAGACGGATTTCTTTCTGAGGCAGAAATAATCAATGGAGAGGGGTTGCTTTTAACTCCAGGATTCATTGATAGTCATGTTCATGTACTCGGAGGCGGTGGCGAAGGCGGATTCGCCAATCGTACTCCGGAAGCAACTATGGAAGGACTTACGAAGTTGGAGTAACAACAGTTGTCGGCTGTCTTGGAACAGATGGAATCGGCCGTGATATGTGTGCACTGGTTGCAAAGACAAAAGGATTGAATGAGCAGGGAATGTCAGCATACTGTTATACAGGCAGTTATCAGATTCCGGTTCGCACGTTGACTGACAGTATTGTAAAAGACATTATGATGATTCAGGAAATTGTTGGAACCGGAGAAATCGCGATTTCTGATCATCGTTCTTCACAGCCGACTTTTGAGGAATTTACACGTGTTGTTGCGGATACGAGACTTGGTGGTGTCCTTTCAGGGAAAGCTGGTATTGTAAATGTTCATCTTGGCGACAGTCCGAGATGCTTAGATCTTATTGAGCGAGTAGTAGATGAGACAGAGATACCGGCTTCTCAAATCCTGCCAACACATATTAATCGAAATGAGATGCTTTTTGGCAAGTCGATTGAGTATGCACTAAAAGGCGGAGCAGTAGACTTTACAGGAAATGAAGATATTGATTATTGGGAAACTATCTGTGATGAGGTACGTGTATGCAATGGCATTAAACGGATGTTAGATGCAGGTGTAAATCCTGACCGCATGACAATTTCTTCTGATGGACAGGGAAGCCTTCCTATGTACAGTAGTGATGGCGAATTCCTTGGAATGGGCGTTGGACAGTCCAGCTGCCTTCTGAAGGAAGTAAAGGAATGTGTATTTAAAACAGAAATTCCTTTAGAAATAGCTATTTCTACAATTACATCAAATCCAGCAGATATTCTTCGTCTTAAAGGAAAAGGTAAGATTAAAGAAGACTATGATGCTGATCTTTGTATTCTTGACCAAGAACTTCAGCTTGTTGAAGTAATTGCAAAAGGGAATACAGTTTATACAAAATAAAGAGCCAGGTCTTATCGCGACGAAAAACGTTGGCTAGAGAGCTGGCTTGGTGACTATATGAAGTTCCATCAGACCGCTGATGGTAAGAAAGTATTTTTGTCAATCGATAGCAGGGTAACCAGGCACAATCCGCTTTGTTTTGGAACTGGATGCAACATGATAGAAAAGCTGTAAGATTTTGAAAAGAAAATCTTATGGCTTTTTTTGCAAACGAATAGAAGAGGAAAATAGTGCTAAAATATAAATAAATATTTTATAATATTATTGATTGTACATATTTATTTTATCATTTACGAAAGTAGATCCGCTTGATATGGAAACATATAAAGAGTGGATCCAAAGGTCATATCAGATGTGAGATGACTCCCACTGTAGGTGGCGAGTAACAAATCAGTATCAGTGGTGGGAGTCAATCCCCCCATCTGATATAGCCTCCGGCAGGATTGCAGAGATGCGCAGAAGAAGTATGTCATGCATTGCATGACGCGCATCTCGCAGCAAGAATGCAGAGGCATTCTTGAAAATGAATGGCCAATTTCTGAAGAGATACTGTTTACTGGTAGAATAAAAAAGAAAAAAGTTATTGACATGCACTACAAACATAGTTATAATTCTAAACATTCGAATTATAATTGTTTGAATTATAAGCATTATATAATAAAAGAAGGAGATGAATAATAAATGGATGATTCTTTTCACTACATGTCTATGATAAACCATATGACCATCCAGAAAAAACTAATGGAACAGCTGAAAGATACAGGACTTACCTTGGGACAGCCCAAAGTATTGGATTACCTGAAAGATCACGATGGTGTCAGCCAGAAAGAGATTGCGGCAGGATGTCTCATCGAGGCAGGATCTTTAACGTCCATTTTGAACCGTATGGAAGAAAAAGACCTGATTGAAAGAAAAATGCTCAATGGAAACCGTCGTACTTTTCATATTTTTATGACAGAAACCGGAAAGAAAAATCAGAAGCTTGTGGAGGAGGCTTTTAAAAAAATAGAAAAAACTGCATTAAATAGTATTTCCGAAGAAGAGCAGAAGCTGTTTATGGAAATTTTTTGCCGGATCTACCGAAATCTTGCAGATATGAAATGAGCTGACGATAAAAAACTATGAAATGAGGAGAAAATAAAAAAGAATGGAGACACTAAAACGATATTTAATATTTCTGGTGGGATTGTTTATAAACTCCCTGGGAGTCAGCCTGATCACAAAGGCAAACCTAGGAACATCCCCTATTTCATCAATTCCTTACGTATTAAGTCTTAATTTTCCATTTACACTCGGAAATTTTACCATCTTTTTCAGTATATTTCTGATCGTACTGCAGCTGATCATTCTGAGAAAGAACTTTAAATTGGAACACATCCTTCAGATTCCGGTATCCATCATATTTGGATATTTTATTGATTTTGCCATGATTCTTTTGTCCTGGGTCAATCCGGAAGAGTACCTCATGAAGATTGTATATCTTCTTATCGGATGTCTGATTCTTGGCGTAGGTGTATATATGGAGGTCTTGGCAGACGTTGTCATGCTTCCAGGAGAATCTTTTGTCCGTGCTATTGTTCTTATATGGAAAACAAATTTCGGAACAACCAAGATTTGTTTTGATGTATCCATGTCAGTGATTGCTGCTGTACTTTCTTTCGTATTTGCAGGAAGACTGGCTGGTGTAAGAGAAGGTACCGTTATTGCTGCCCTTCTGGTAGGCTTTATCGCCAGACTCATCGGTAAGAAACTTGCATTCCTGAAAGATATGATTTTCCCGGAAAGTGTATCTGCAGAAAGCGAGAACGAAGCAAAAGAACAGACAGCAGGAACCTATGGAAAAAATGTTATCGCCATTGGAAGACAATTTGGAAGTGGTGGCCATGATATTGGCAAGGTTCTTGCAGAAAAGTTGGGATATGATTTTTATGATGCTGAGATTATCCAGATGACAGCAGGAACCACCGGATACACACCGGAATTCGTTAAGAAAAACGAGGAAATCATGACAAATAGTCTTCTCTATGATCTGGTCAATCAGATGTACCTGAATACAGATAGGCAGGATGAAGCGCCGAAGGATAAAATTTTCGAGGCAGAATGTCAGGTTGTACGCAATCTTGCGAAAAAAGGCAACTGCGTGATAGTAGGCCGTTGTGCAGATTACGTTCTCAGAAATTCTGAAAATTGCCTGAAAGTATTTTTTTCAGCGCCTCTTGCGAGCAGAATTAGAAGAGTGGCACAGAGACAGAATATCTCCGAAGGAGAAGCAAAAGCTACGGTTCAGAAAAATGAAAAACTTCGTGCAGATAACTACCGCTATTACACCCGCCGTATGTGGGGTGCAGCCGGAAACTTTGATCTTAGCCTGAATACAGATTTGGGAGAAGAATTTATTGAGAACTGCATCCGCAGTGCTATGAAACTGTAAAAATATATAAAGCCTTATAATATTGGTTGTAAATGATATAGACCCTTAAGGAACAGTTAATCTAAGCGACTGGGGATGGCAGATCGATCCAAAAGTACGTCGTTATATTCTGAATAGAATGAATACAACAAAAAAGTGCAGGAATATAAAGATATGGAATTAAGATTATTACGCTATTTTTTAACAGTAGCAAAAGAACAGAGCTTTACAAAAGCAGCAGAACAATTGCATATTACCCAGCCAACGCTATCCAGACAAATGGCGGCATTTGAAGAGGACCTGGGAATAACATTATTTATTCGAAACGGGAAGAAAATATCACTTACTGATGAGGGAATTCTATTAAAAAGGCGTGCCTTGGAGATCCTCAATCTTGAGGAAAGGACGCTTGAGGAACTGAAAGGAAAAGAAGAGGTTGTAGAGGGAAGTATAACCATTGGATGTGGTGAATTTGCGGCAGTAGAAACATTGGCGAAAATATGCAAAACATATAAAGAAAAATACCCACTGGTTCAGATTGCGCTTCATACTGCAACAGCAGATACGGTGTATGAGATGATGAATAAAGGTCTTGTAGATATTGCGTTATTTCTGGAACCGGTGGACACTGAAGGAATGGATTATATTCGGATTTCGGATTGTGATCACTGGTGTGTCGGAATGCGGCCGGATGATCCGCTGGCAGGAAAAAAGTTTATAAAAAAGGAAGATCTTATTGGAAAACCATTGATCCTGCCGGAAAGAATGAACATTCAAAGCGAACTTGCCAACTGGTTTGGAAAAGACTTTTCAAAACTTCAGATTGCTTTTACAAGTAATCTTGGAACAAATGCCGGAGTCATGGCGGCAAATGGACTGGGGTATCCAATATCAATCGAAGGTGCTGCAAAGTATTGGCGTGAGGATATTCTTGTACAGCGAAGAATTTTTCCTGAAATCACGACAAGCACTGTGATTGCCTGGAGACGAAATATCCCATATTCGCTGGCAATCCGTAAAATGATAGAAGAAATAAATGCTTTTCAGGCATAAAACAAAATTCAATATAAGCATTAGACATAATGAAGTGATAGAGCTTAAAATAGATGTGTAAGATGAATGTAAATCTTATACATCTATTTTTTCTGTGAAAAAATACGTAAGGAAAGAGGTTTTGTATTATGTGTAAAAAATTAGTCGCATTTTTCAGTGCAAGTGGAACAACAAAAAAAGTAGCAGAGATGATCGCAGAGGAAGCAAAAGCAGATTTATTTGAGATTGAGCCGAAGATTCCATATACAAAAGCTGATCTTGACTGGATGGATAAAAAATCCAGAAGCAGTGTGGAAATGAGTGATAAGAAATACAGACCAGAGATTATGAAAAAAGAAATGGATATGAGTTCTTATAATGAGATCCTTCTTGGATTTCCAATCTGGTGGTATGTGGCCCCGACAATCATCAATACATTTTTGGAAACTTATGATTTTAGCGGTAAAAAGATCGTGCTTTTTGCAACATCCGGTGGAAGTGGATTCGGTAATACTATAAAGGAATTACAGCTGTCCGCGCCAGATGCAGTTATCATAGAAGGCAGCATGTTAAATCGTGGAACAAAACAGGAAATCAGTGATTGGGTAAAATCTATATAAATAACAGTGCTATGGAGGGATACATAATATGGGAAAAATAATACAGACAGCAGGAAGAAATGCACTTGGCGAATTCGCACCGGAGTTTGCACATTTTAATGATGATGTGCTTTTTGGCGAAAACTGGAATAACCAGGATATTGATGTAAAAACAAGAACTATCATCACAGTGGTTGCGCTGATGGCTTCTGGAATTACAGATTCTTCTTTAAAATATCATCTTCAAAATGCAAAAAATCATGGTGTAACACAAAAAGAGATTGCTGCAGTGATCACACATGTCGCATTCTATGTAGGTTGGCCAAAAGCATGGGCTGTTTTCAATCTTGCAAAGGAAGTGTGGGAAGCAGGCGAAGGAGATTTGCCATACGAAGAGGAAGCGATGCGTGCGCATGCAAAAGAAATGATGTTTCCGATTGGTGCACCAAATGATGGGTTTGCACAGTATTTTTCCGGCAGAAGTTTTCTTGCACCGATCTCCACTTCTCAGGTTGGAATTTTTAATGTGACATTCGAACCTGGATGCAGAAATAACTGGCATATTCATCATGCAAAAAGTGGGGGAGGACAGATCCTGGTATGTGTTGCCGGAAGAGGATATTATCAGGAAGAAGGGAAAGATGCTGTAGAAATAAAGCCAGGCGACTGCATCAATATTCCGGCAGAGGTGAAACACTGGCATGGCGCCGCATCGGATGAATGGTTTTCACATCTGGCAATAGAAGTTCCGGGCGAAAATAGTTCCAATGAATGGCTTGAACCGGTAAGTGATGAAGAATATAGAAAACTAAAATAGGAGGTAGATGAAATGTTTGATAGAAGTATTGTATTGAATAATGGAGTGACAATTCCACAGCTTGGTCTAGGAACATGGTTTATTGATGATGATAAGGCTGCTGACACTGTAAAAGCAGCAGTAGAGATTGGATATAGACATATTGACACTGCACAGACATATGGAAATGAGCGTGGCGTTGGTGAAGGAGTAAGAACCTGTGGTATTCCGCGTGAGGAGTTGTTTGTTGTATCAAAGGTTGCCGCGGAGCATAAGACATATGAAGAAGCGATGGCAGGAATCAATGAGACGCTTGAAAAGATGGGACTGGATTATCTTGATATGATGATTATTCACAGTCCACAGCCATGGGCAAAGGTTAATCAGTGCGAAGACAGATACGTAGAGGGAAATCGAGCAGCATGGAAAGCTCTTGAGGATGCTTATAAGGCAGGAAAACTTAAGGCAATCGGAATTTCCAATTTTCTGATTGAAGATATTGTAAGTCTTCTTGAAATAGCAAAGATTAAGCCAATGGTAAATCAGATTCTTCTTCATATCAGTAATACTCCGATGGAGTTAGTAGAATATTGCCAGAAGAATAATATTGTTGTAGAAGCATACTCACCAATTGCACATGGTGAAATATTGAATCAACCAGAGATAACTACGATTGCAAAGAAGTATGGTGTGACTGTTCCACAGCTCTGCATTAGATATACGCTTCAGCTTGGTGCAATTTCTCTGCCCAAAACAGGTAATCCTGAACATATGAAGAATAATGCAGAACTAGATTTTGAAATTAGTGCTGAAGACATGGAACTGTTAAAGAATTTTAAGAAAATTGAGAGCTATGGTGACACTGGAAAATTCCCTGCTTTTGGTGGAAAGATGTAAGAAATTTAACAAGGATCTGCTAATAAGATTTGATAGTAACTTTAAAAAGAATCACCATCTAGCAATAATGAACCAAAATAATAGGAGAAAGGGACTTTCTGTTTTAAGACCAGAATATATCATTCTTTTTAAAGCAAAAGCGAAAAAGATTTAGGCGAAAAGTGGATTCGTAATTCTCAGAAGAGTGTGGTTAAATGCCACACTCTTCTTTGTGTGTGTGGCATAAATGGCAACAGAGGTAGCTAAGAAAAACGCAATACGACAAGGTATTATGGAAGAGACTCCTGCATTTACTTATGGACAATAGGATAACAATACATAGTTTTAACCATGATATTCTGAAAAATTTATAGGAATGTACTATTATCAAATTGACATAGGAATGTGGTAGAGTATAATTACAATTGAATACACTGAAAAATGGAGGAATTACATGAAAGCACATAAATATTGGTCAGTTGGAGCATTAATTACAATGTTTGGGACTTATTACACTGGATATAAAAAGCTAAAATCAAGTCATAAATACTTTGCTTTAAGTTCTATGTTATGTATGGTAATGGCGATATATACAGGTCATAAAATGATTACTGGGAATAGAAAAGAAAAGGCAAAAAAAGAGAAAGTTACAGATGAGGAGAAATAAATAATGTTGGAAGTAGGAATTAAGGCACCTGATTTTGAGTTGCCCGATCAAAATGGGAAAATACATAGATTATCGGATTATATAGGAAAAAAAGTGATTTTGTATTTTATCCAAGGGATAATACACCAGGATGTACGAAGCAGGCATGTGGTTTTTCCGAGAGATACCCTCAGTTTACCGAAAAAGGTGCAGTTATTCTTGGAGTCAGTAAGGATTCTGTAGCGTCTCACAAGAGATTTGAGGAAAAATATGGATTGGCATTTACACTTTTAGCAGATCCAGAGCGGAAAGTTATTGAAGCTTATGATGTATGGAAAGAAAAGAAAAATTATGGCAAAGTCTCTATGGGAGTAGTAAGAACCACATATCTTATTGATGAACAAGGGATTATTATAAAGGTAAATGATAAAGTCAAGGCTGCAGATGATCCTGAAAATATGCTTAAGGAATTAGATTAATGAAGATAATATTATCCCCTGCTAAAAAGATGATTACAGATACTGACAGTATTGAACCGGATGCATTGCCTGAATTTATTGAAAAGACGACAGAGATACAAAGCTGGTTGAAAAGTAAGTCAAAAGAGGAACTGAAAGGCATTTGGAAATGTAATGACAAGATTGCAGAACAAAATTTCAATAGATTGAGAAATATGAATCTTTATCAGATGCTCAGTCCGGCTGTTTTATCATATGAAGGAATTGCTTTTCAATATATGGCACCATCTGTGTTTGAAGATATGCAGCTTGAGTATGTGCAAAATCATTTGAGAATATTGTCTGCATTTTATGGTGCTCTGAAACCAATGGATGGTGTGACACCTTATCGTTTGGAAATGCAGGCAAAGATCAGGATTGGAGATGCCAAAAATCTGTATGAGTACTGGGGTGACTTGTTATACCGATCAGTAATAGATGACAGCAGGATTATCATTAATCTTGCATCAAAAGAATACTCAAAATGTATAGAAAAGTATTTGACACCACAGGACAGATATATTTCGGTTACATTTTGTGAAGTTTCTGGAGATAAAATGGTAACAAAAGGTACATATGCCAAGATGGCTCGTGGTGAAATGGTCAGATTTATGGCAGAAAATAATATTGAGAATCCGCTGGATATTAAGAAATTCGACAGACTTGGTTATTCATTCCGTTCTGATTTATCATCAGAAACTGAATATGTTTTTGAGCGAAAAATAGAACAATGATTTAGATTAAAGATGCTCAGCATGGGCATCTTTTAGTAATAATGAGAATTATTACTATATTATTTACAATATAATAATATGATATATAATCCCGTCTTTTATTTGATAATTATGCAGATAAAGATTTGCCTGTTATTTTTGCATAAATAATAATGAAACCTTTTTTATATAAATTTTTTGTGATAAAATAACAGTCAGATATATGATACAGACAGGAGACAAAAGGGTATGAAATTAGATGTTTTGGGATTGTTGGGAGCGTGTTCCTATGCATTGGACTGTGTGGAAGCAGAGTTAGTGCATGTAACATATAAGCATGCGAAGCGTGTTGCATATATGAGTGTCTGCATGGCAGAACAGATGGGAATTCAGGGGGAGAGTCTGCAGGATCTGACAGCCGGTGCGTTGTTACATGATAATGCACTGACTCAATATATTCAGGAAGAATTACACAATGATATTGCAAGTTCAATAGGTTCGGCGATTCCACTGGAGCTGGGAATTCACTGTGCGGCAGGTGAGAAGAACATGAAAGACATTCCATCCCATACGGATATAAAGAATGTCATTTTGTATCATCATGAGAATGCAGATGGAAGTGGACCTTTTGGAAAAAAATGGACAGAAGTACCGGTTTTTGCACGAATTATCCATCTATGTGATCTGCTTGACCAGGTCTGCTGCAGTGATTCTTTTGATTCAGGCACCTGGCAGAATGTAGAAGCATTTCTTCAGGAAATCACAGGTTCTATAGCGGATGAAGAATGTATAGAAGCATTTAGACATGCTTTTTCTGAACAACATTTTCTGTCACTTGGAGAAAAAGATGTGGAGACTCGTTTATGGAACAGAGTGCCGCGTACAAAACAAGATCTTAGCTTTGAACAGATTAAAGTACTGGCGAAATTTTTCGCACGCATCGTAGACTATAAATCACCATTTACGAGTACACACTCCATAGGTGTGGCGGCAGATGCTGAGAAATTATCCAGATTTATGGGATTTGATGAGGAGACAATGCAGAAAATGTATCTTGCAGGAGCGCTGCATGACATTGGAAAGGTTGCCATAGGTAACAAAATTCTGGAGAAGCCGGGAAGACTGACGGATGATGAGTTTGCAGTTATGAAACACCATGCAGCATATACTTATTCTATTCTGTCAGAAATCGATGATTTTGAAGAGATACGTGACTGGGCTGCCTTTCACCATGAAAGACTGGACGGGACAGGCTATCCATTTGGAAAAACAGCTGCTGAATTAAACACACAGGAACGCATCATGGCGTGTGTCGATATTTATCAGGCACTGACAGAAAGCCGCCCGTATAAACAGGGAATGCCACATGAAAAAGCTTACGGTATTTTAAATGATATGGTAGAAAAAGGATGGCTTGATGGAGAAATCGCTTCACAGGTTGATGCTTGTTTTGATCAGAAAATGACAGACATAATTCATGAGGAGAAACAGCTTGGAGAATAAAAAATTATTCCAGATTGGTGATGTGGCAAAAATGTTTCATATCAGTGTTGGCAGCCTGCAGCATTATGAACAGGCAGGTCTGTTGAAACCAGAATACACAGATCCGGAAACAGGCTATCGCTATTATAGTGCACGTCAGTTTGAGGTTTTAAATACGATTCGTTACTTGCGCGTTTTGGATATGCCATTGGGTCAGATTGGAGAGTTTTTGGGAAACAGAGACATCGACGTGATAGAAGATAAGTTGTTAAATCAGAAAAAACTGATAGAAAAAAACGGCGGGAGTTGGAAATAATCGAACGCAAGATATAAAAGCAGCATATCCTACAATCGGAAAAGGAACTGTATATAGAAATCTTGATATATTGGTAGATGAGGGTTCGTTAAGGAAGGTTGAAGTTCCGGATGGAGCGAATAGGTTCGATTTTTCATTGAAAAATCATTACCATGTCAGGTGTACAAAATGCGGTGAAGTTTCAGATGTGGATATGGATGAAATACCGGATTTGCTGGAAAGAATTCATAACACTCATGGAATCGAATTTTGGGATTATGATATTTCATTTAAAGGTATTTGCCCAAAATGCAGGGAGAAGGTAAAGGAGGAAAAAAATGGATAGGAAAGCAATGTATAAGTTGAGTTATGGATTGTTTGTACTGACTGCCAGGGAAGATGAAAAAGACAATGGATGTATTATTAATACAGCCATTCAGGCAGCTTCAGAACCGAACCAGTTAAGTATCTGCGTCAACAAAGCAAATTACACGCATGACATGATTCAGAGAACTGGAAAATTCACAGTATCAGTCTTAAGTCAGAAGGCACGGTTTGAATTGTTTAAACATTTTGGCTTCCAATCAGGAAGGGATACCAATAAATTTGAAGCATTTGAAAAGTGTGCTAGGGGTACAAATGGTATTTATTATATTACAGAAGATACAAATGCATACATTTCTGTAACAGTTAATAAAACGGAGGACTTAGGATCACATACAATGTTTATCGGTGAGATAACAGATATGGAAGTTTTAGTAATGTTCCTTCTGTCACATATGATTATTACCAGAATAATATTAAACCTAAGCCACAGGCAGTCGGAAAAACCGAGGATGGGCAGACAATATGGCGTTGCAGAATTTGTGGATATGAATATGTAGGAGAAGAATTACCGGATGATTTTATATGTCCTTTATGTAAGCACCCAGCATCAGATTTTGAAAAAATAGTAAAGAAAACGGAGGAAAAAGAAATGGCAGCAAACAAATACGTAGGAACACAGACTGAGAAAAATTTACAGGAGGCATTTGCAGGGGAATCGCAGGCAAGAAATAAGTATACCTATTTTGCTTCTGTAGCGAAAAAGGAAGGCTACGAGCAGATGTCAGCATTGTTTTTAAAAACCGCAGATAATGAGAAAGAACATGCAAAGATGTGGTTCAAGGAATTAGCAGGAATTGGTGATACAAAGGAAAACCTGGCGGCAGCGGCAGAAGGCGAAAATTATGAGTGGACAGATATGTATGAAGGCTTTGCTAAAACAGCTGAGAAAGAAGGATTCCCTGAGCTTGCAGCAAATTATGGAGCAGTAGGCGAGATTGAGAAGCACCATGAGGAAAGATATCGTGCACTTCTTAAGAATATTGAAACTGCTAAAGTTTTTGAAAAGAGTGAAGTTAAAGTATGGGAATGCCGTAACTGCGGGCATATTGTGGTAGGAACTAAGGCACCTGAAGTATGTCCGGTATGTAATCATCCACAGAGCTATTTTGAAGTACATGAAGAGAATTATTAAGGGGATGAGATTATTACGAGAGTGAAATGTGTGAAATGCGTGGACATTACAAGCACAAGGAAAACACGGCAGAAATAGCTACAGCAGTCAAGAACAGTGCTTATGAGATTATAAACAAAAGGCACGCTACATATTATGGAATCGCAATGTCTGTAAAAAGAATCTGCGAAGTGATTATGAGAGATGAAAAATCAATACTCCCAGTATCTCATATGATTCATGGAGTATATGACATTGACGGAGTATCGTTAAGTATGCCGGCTATTGTAGGTGCAGATGGCATTGAGTCTGATATACCTATTAATTTAAGTGGAGAGAAAGCGTTAAAGCTTAAGGAATCCGCAGATTCTTTGAAAAAGATTATAGAGACAATTGGATTATAAATTTTACACATGGAAGGAGATAAAAGCATGGAAGTAAAGTATTATATATGTAAGCATTGTGGAAACATTGTTGAAAAGGTAAAGGATAAGGGGGTACCTGTAATTTGTTGCGGAGAACCTATGCAGGAATTAAAAGCCGGAGTGACAGATGCTGCTGTTGAGAAGCATGTACCTGTATATACGGTAGAAGGCAGTCATGTTCATGTCGTGGTCGGAGAGACAAAACATCCAATGCTTGAAGAGCATTTCATTGAGTGGATTACATTAAATACAAACCAGGGAATATACAGAAAACAGTTAAATCCAGGGCAGGAGCCGGTAGCAGATTTTTGTCTTTGCGATGGAGAATATGTAGAAGAAGTATACGCATACTGCAATCTTCATGGGTTCTGGAAATGCTAAAAACACTTGACATTCGTGCTGAGATTACAAAATAATTCAGATACAACAGTAATATATGCTGTGTATTAATATATTTATAAGGAGGAACAAACTAATGAAATATGTATGTGACGTTTGCGGATGGGAATATGATGAAGAGGAAGGTTATCCAGAAGGTGGTATTGCACCAGGAACAAAGTGGGAGGACGTTCCAGAAGATTTTGAATGCCCATTATGTAATGTTGGAAAAGATCAGTTTTCAGAAGTTGAATAAAATTCTGATTATTTAAATACGGATAGATAAACAAAAACCCTGGTGCGTGTGAGCAACAGGGTTTTTTATTGCGATAGTTTGTGATGATATCACAGAAAATGATTTACCTTTTGCTTATAATGTAACTACAAACAAAGTAAGGAGGTAGTCTAAATGAGATTAAAAGATAAAGTTGCAATCATTACGGGTGGAAGCCGTGGTATAGGATTTGCTACAGCTGATAAATTCTTGAAGGAAGGTGCTTCAGTTGTGTTGGCAGCAAGTTCACAGGAATCGGCAGACGTTGCTGTAGATAAATTAAAAGAAAAATATCCAAATGCAATAGTTGCTGGAATTAGTCCAAATCTGGCAAGCATGGAGTCTGTCAGAAAGGCTTTTAAAGAGGCAACTGAAAAATATGGATGTGTCGACATACTGGTAAATAATGCAGGGATTTCAGAAAACACCTCATTTATGGATTATACAGAGGAGACTTTTGATAAAGTAATGGATCTAAATGTAAAAGGAGTATTTAATACTACTCGTGTAGCAGCAGAATGTATGGTGGCAAGAGGCAAGGGGGTCATTCTCTCAACTTCTTCCATGGTGAGTATTTCGGGACAGCCAAGTGGGTTTGCTTATCCGGCATCGAAGTTTGCAGTAAACGGATTGACTGTATCATTAGCAAGAGAACTAGGACCTAAAGGTATTCGTGTTAATGCTGTTGCACCTGGGATTACAGAAACTGATATGATGAAGGCCGTGCCAAAGGAAGTTATCGAACCTATGATTGAAAGAATTCCATTGCGTCGTCTTGGACAGCCAGAAGATATTGCCAATGCATTTGTGTTTCTTGCTTCAGATGAAGCGAGTTATATTACAGGTGTTATACTAAGTGTAGATGGTATGGCAAGAAGTTAAGGCAATGTGGTATGGTGATGTCATCACAGAAAAGAAATAAAATTCAGATTATAATAAAGCCACAAAGAAATGATAAGGAGGATTATAAAATGACTGCAATTAATATCAATAAAAATAATTTTCAGAACGAAGTACTGAATTCCGATAAACCCGTTCTTTTAGATTTTTGGGCATCTTGGTGTGCGCCTTGCCGCATGGTAGTACCTATTGTAGAGGAGATTGCAAGTGAGCGTAGAGATATTAAAGTTGGAAAGATTAATGTAGATGAAGAGCCTGAACTGGCAAATAAGTTCAGTATTATGAGCATTCCGACTTTAGTGGTTATGAAGAATGGGAAGATTGTACAGCAGGTTTCAGGGGCGAGACCTAAGAATGCGATTTTAGAAATGCTTTAGGGAGGTGTGCTAATGGGATTTTTTGATCTCTTTAAACAGTCGAATATTAATCAAGGCATAGAAGAATATAAAAGGACTGATGATGCAGTTCTGCTGGATGTACGTACACCGCAGGAATATCAGGAAGGACATATACCAGAAAGTAAAAATGTGCCGTTGCAGCAACTTGACAATATTGCTTCTGTAGCGAAGAATAAGGATATCCCACTGTTTGTATACTGTTATTCCGGTTCACGAAGCCGCCAGGCAACTGGGATACTGCAACGAATGGGATATTCTAAAGTAAATAATATCGGTGGCATTGCAGCTTACTCAGGAAAGGTGGAAAAATAAGATGAAGGTAATAATTGTAGGAGGTGTAGCCGGAGGAGCTACAGCTGCAGCAAGAATACGCAGACTGAATGAACATGCTGAAATTACTGTGTTTGAAAGATCCGGATACATATCCTATGCAAATTGTGGACTTCCATATTATATTGGAGACGTGATCACAGACCCGGAAGAACTTACACTACAGACACCAGAGAGTTTTTTTAAACGCTTCCGTATTAACATGAAAATTCATCATGAAGTTATCTCCATACATCCGGAACGTAAAACGGTTTCAGTGAAGAATTTAGAAAACGGTGAAATATTTGAAGAAAATTACGATAAACTAATCCTTTCTCCAGGTGCAAAACCAACACAGCCGAGACTCCCTGGAGTAGGCATTGATAAACTTTTTACACTTCGTACAGTAGAAGATACTTTTCGGATAAAGGAATATATAAATAAGAACCATCCAAAATCGGCTGCATTGGCAGGTGGTGGCTTTATTGGTCTGGAACTGGCAGAAAATTTGAGGGAGCTTGGCATGGATGTTACAATTGTCCAGCGGCCTAAGCAGCTGATGAATCCTTTTGATCCAGATATGGCATCCATGATTCATAGTGAAATGAGAAAACACGGGATAAAACTGGTACTGGGCTATACAGTGGAAGGATTTAAAGAAAAAGACAATGGAGTAGAGATCCTATTGAAAGATAATCCATCCCTTCATGCTGATATGGTAGTACTGGCAATCGGCGTTACACCAGATACAACATTAGCAAAAGAAGCTGGTCTGGAACTTGGCATCAAGGAAAGTATTGTAGTGAATGATAGAATGGAAACTTCTGTACCAGACATTTATGCTGCAGGTGATGCAGTTCAGGTAAAACATTATGTTACTGGCAATGATGCATTAATCTCTTTAGCAGGACCTGCCAATAAACAGGGAAGGATCATTGCGGATAATATTTGTGGTGGTGATAGTCATTACTTGGGTAGTCAGGGAAGCTCCATTATCAAAGTGTTTGATATGACAGCAGCCACTACAGATATAAATGAAACCAATGCTAAAAAGTCAGGATTAGAGGTAGATACAGTAATTCTTTCTCCTATGAGTCATGCCGGTTACTATCCTGGTGGAAAAGTGATGACCATGAAAGTAGTTTTTGAAAAAGAGACTTATCGTTTGCTTGGTGCTCAGATTATTGGATATGAAGGAGTTGATAAACGTATCGATGTGCTTGCAACAGCAATCCATGCAGGGCTGAAGGCAACCCAGCTGAAAGATTTGGATCTCGCATATGCACCTCCTTATTCCTCTGCCAAGGATCCTGTAAATATGGCCGGATTCATGATAGACAATATAGCAAAAGGAACCTTAAAACAATGGCATTTGGAAGATGTGGATAAGATTTCTAAAGATAAAAATGCTGTGCTGCTGGATGTGAGAACGGTAGGTGAATTTAGCAGGGGCCATATTAATGGATTTAAAAATATTCCTGTAGATGAACTGAGGGAACGTATCAATGAAGTTGAGAAAGGAAAGCCTGTATATCTGATATGCCAGAGTGGGCTGCGCAGTTATATTGCGAGCCGTATTCTGGAGGGAAATGGATATGAAACATACAACTTTTCCGGCGGATTTCGCTTCTATGATGCAGTGGTTAATGACCGTACGCTGATCGAAAGGGCATATGCATGTGGTATGGATTATTAGAAATAAACAAAAATATTTTTATGATTTTTTTGTAGCATAAAAAGATCCCCCATTTATTAGAATGACTTTCATAATTCTGATAAATGGAGGATTTTTAGATATTATAGAAAAACAGTTTTATGATCTTTGTAGTGTTTCAAGTCTTTTCGAATCAAGGATTGTGATTTTGCCGCGGGAGAGTCTGACAAGCCCCTCGCCTTGAAAGTATCGAAGCATTCGAGTGATAACTTCCCTGTGGGAACCAAGATGATTGGCGATAGTTTCGTGAGTGATTTTCAATTCATTTGCACCTTCAATAGAGGTCTCTTCTAAAAGAAATGAAGCAATACGCTTATCCAAGCTCTTCCACATGATTTGTTCAATCAGCCACATGACATCAGAAAAACGGGTGGCTATTAACTCATTGGTATAGTTTGCGACGGGAGCAGATTCCTTCATAATGCCCTTATAGATTTCAGCAGGGATGATCCAAAGATCAGTATCTTTTTCTGCTTCAATGGTTACTTCAAATTGAATGGAGCGTATGATACATGAGGCGGATAAAAGACACATATCCATATCGAACAGACGGTAAAGTGTAATCTCTCGTCCTTCATCTGAAAGTATGTAGGTTCGAAGCTGCCCGGATTTAACCAGTAATAATCCAGTGCAATCCAGGTTTCCATTGTGAATGATTGTCCCTTTTTTTACATACTGTGTGATTAAATTGTCTGAAATTAGTTTTTTCTGTGCTATGTTCAAGTCATTCCATAGTGGAAAATAATTTTCGAAGTTCATAACAGTTATCTCCTTTACGAACATAGTATACTTGCTTTTTTAAGATGCGTCAATTCCATAATTGACATATGCCATAAATAGAAATAAAAAGAAGCGTGATAAAGTAAATTGTCTTTTCTGTGATATCATCACGGAAGCAAGATCTTTTATGCGGTATATTAAGTTCAAACAGGAGGAAGGGGTTAAAAAATATGACATCAATAAATATAAATAAAGAAAAGTTTGGACAATTAATTCATAAGGAAAAACTGGTTTTATATCGAGATGGAAAGGCAATAGATTCTATTGTTGCACCCGAATCAAAAAAATGATAGAAAACTTTATTAATGAAGCTTTGGAAAAATAAAATAGGAGGACTGTTGTATGAATGAAAATCATGTTTACGATATGATTATCGTGGGAGGAGGACCTGGTGGGTATACATCAGCATTATACGCAGCCAGAGCAGGACTTGAAACAATTGTTTTAGAAAAATTATCTGCAGGTGGTCAGATGTCATTGACCTGGCAGATTGATAACTATCCTGGTTTTGAAAATGGAATTGACGGATTTTCATTGGCAGAGAAAATGCAAAAACAGGCGGAAAAATATGGTGCTAAAAGTGAATATGCAGAAGTTTTTAATATGGATTTAGCAGGAAAGCTTAAGAGAGTAGAAACCAGTTCGGGAATTTATATTGGGAAAACAGTAGTGATAGCTACAGGAGCAAATCCAAGAGAACTTGGTCTTGATAAAGAAAAAGAATTGATAGGTCATGGAGTTGCTTATTGTGCCGCCTGTGATGGTATGTTTTATAAAGATAAGATTGTGGTTGTTGTTGGTGGTGGAAATTCTGCTATATCAGATGCTACTCTTTTAAGTCGAATTGCTAAGAAAGTTATCATTGTTCATCGAAGGGATACATTACGTGCAACAAAAATTTACAATGACCAGCTGATGAAAACTGAAAATATAGAGTTTCGATGGAATAGTACAGTAAAAGAACTGCTTTATGGAGAACGATTGACTGGTGTGCGGTTGAAAGATACAGTTACAGGAGAAGAAAACATTATAGAATGTGACGGCTTGTTTGTGAGTATAGGAAGAAAACCGACAATAGATTTTTTAGATAATCAGATAGAACTGGATAATAAAGGATATATTGTGGCAGGTGAAAATACTGAAACGAGTATTCCGGGTGTTTATGCTGTAGGAGATGTCAGAACAAAGTTACTTCGTCAGATAGTAACAGCTGTTGCAGATGGGGCTGTGGCAGTACATATGGCAGAAAAATATATGGGGAAAATGTAAAGTGAATTACGCCTTTTTGCATAGGAATTGTTTTGTTAAGTTAAACAATGAAACAGAAAATAGTCATTTTGATAGACCATGTTTACTATAAATAATCAGAATTTGAATAGTGAACTTTTTATACTGAAATATGTACGATTTCAATAATGACATGAACTTATGGGAACGTATTGCGGATACTTTGTGAACTTTATCCTGATACAATGATTATGCTGATGAAAATAGCCCACACAAAGGGGCTGGGGAGTTGAAGTGTCGAAGACACTTTTTTAAAAGAATTTCAGGGAAAAATGAATATTTCTGAAGGTATACTGGTTCTTGAAAAATTTGTAGGAATATAAAAATATAGATGTATAAGAGAAAATCAAATCTTGTACACCTATTTTTATACAAGAAATTCGTAAAGTAAGGGGTCATTATTATGAGTAAAAAATTAGTGGCATTTTTCAGTGCAAGCGGAACAACAAAAAAGTAGCAGAAATGATTGCAGAGGAAGTAAAAGCAGATTTCTTATGCAAGGCAGGGAAAATTAGAGATGCCGGCGATCCAAGAGGGTGCGGATGCCAGAAAAATTGATGAGAAATTTCAGAATGGGCAGACACAATCAGCGTCATGGAAAGTGATGGAAAACCAAATCATAAAAAGACAAAATATACTGTTGAAGAAAATACAGATTTATAAGTCTGCTTCAAGAGTTTGTGACAGGTGCAGATTCTTTCGGACAATTAAGCAATAGAATCTCAAATAGTATCATGATGGCGATAATGAGTACAGCTATTGCAATCTACTTCGGAAAATGGATAAAATCAATCATTCCGATGAACCTTATTCTACTATTACTTCTTGTGCACGTGGTCTATATCGGAATCCGAAGTTATGTGAAAGACTGGCGGGAGGAACGAGGCTATTACTAAAACAAAAAGAGAACAGGAAGATTTTGTAAAGTATCTTTCTGTTTTTTCTAAAGCAGACTATTGATTGTATTTATATTAAGTTTTCAACAACAATGTAACCATTGAAATTACATCTGTTTTTTGATATGATTACTGTCAAAGAGAGGTGTTTATAATGCAGATTTCAAGTAGATTTACAATGGCAATCCATATGTTTGCCTGTATAGATACATTTTCGAATCAGAAGATGACTAGTGATTTTATGGCAGCAAGCATTGGAACTAATCCGGTGATTGTTCGTAAAATATTGCAACAATTAAAGGCTGCTGGTCTTATTGAAGTTGCAAGAGGGACAGGCGGTGTGACAATTACCAGACCATTGGAGCAGATTACATTCCTTGATGTGTATAAAGCAGTGGAATGTGCACCAGATGAAGAACTGTTTCATTTTCATGAGAATCCCAATCAGAAATGTCCGGTAGGAAAGAATATTCACCATGTTCTTGATAAGAGACTGTTAGAAGTACAGAAGGCAATGGAGGAAAAACTTTCAGAAATGACACTTGCTGATGTGAAAAAAGATATTGCAGTGTATACAGAGGAAGAGTAGTCTACAGAAGGCTTCGGATGAGTGATTATATCATCACAATTTCCGGAGCCTTTTCGTTTTCATAATCAATGTAAAATCTTCAAAAGGAGTTGTAACAAAAAAAGTTACAAAAAGTTTGATGTAACTATTGATATTACATTAAACGGATGATATTGTATAGCTGCAAGATGTAATAATCATTGTTACAACATATCGAGGAGGTAATTTAAAATGCAGAAAGTAGTAGAATTTTTACAGAAAAACCCGGTTCAGTATTTAGCAACCGTCGGAAGAGATGGAAAGGCAAAATGCCGTCCATTCATGTTCTGTTTTGAGCAGGACGGAAAGCTTTGGTTCTGTACTAACAACACAAAGGATGTTTACAAGGATATGTTAGCAAATCCTGAAGTAGAAGTATCAGTATCTTCCCCTGAATACGCATGGATTCGCCTTCATGGTAAAGCAGTATTTGAGGACAACAAGAGTGTAAAGGAAGGATGCATGAACAATCCTATCGTTAAGGGACAGTACCAGACAGCAGATAATCCTATTTTTGAGGTATTCTATCTTGAAAATCCGCATGGTTTAATCGCAGATTTCTCTGGAAATCCACCTTATGAATTTTAAAGATAATTAACAGAAAAAATTACAGTCTTCGGGGCAAGGTGTAATTCCTGACCGGCAGTATAGTCTGCGAGCAAAAGCTGATATGGTGCAATTCCATAACCGACGGTAAAGTCCGGATGAGAGAAGATATGATAAAACAAGTCCCGCAGGGAATCCCGTCCTGCGGGCTGTTTTAATTGCCATGATGACATATAAAAAACTTACACCGATACTGAAAGGAGAGACTTTGAAATGACAAAAATGGATTATCTTAAACTTCTGGTGGATGAAATTCATTCAACAACAGTTGCAACGATAGGTTCAGATGGACATCCTCAGACAAGAATCATAGATATGATGTACTATGATGAAGAAGGTGTGTATTTCCTTACAGCAAAGGGAAAAGCATTTTATGACCAGTTAATGGAGCAGCAGTATGTGGCAATATCCGCAACAAAAGACAAAATTGCGGTGTCTCTGCGTGGAAAAATAAAGAACATCGGAAAAAAGAATCTTGATATTATGTTTGAAAAAAATCCATATATGAAGAAAATCTATCCGGGAGATACGAAAGATGCAATCGAAGTGTTTCGGCTGTATGAGGCACAGGGAGAGTATTTTGATATCAGCAATCCATCAAATATTGTGAGGGATACTATAACAATTGGAAAAACCGAGGCAGTTCAGACAGGGTATTTTATTGGAAAAGAATGTATTGGATGCAAACTGTGTTACTCTGTATGTCCGCAAAAATGCATTGATATATCTTCAGTTCCGGTTACTATCAACCAGAATCATTGTCTGCATTGCGGAAGATGTGCAGAAATTTGTCCGAAGCAGTGTATTGAGAAAAGAGGTTCATTATGATTTTTAAGAAAATCAGAAAAGGGCATGCTGACTGGAGAAACTTTTTATGTAGTACTCCGGCAAGGGATTATGTATTCCAAAAGGATGCATATGAAGACCAGATTGACAGGGCAGCAAAGAATATAAGAAATACAGACTGTGTTATAATCGGGGCAGGAGCCGGGGCATCGACAGCTGCGGGAATCCAATATGGTGGTAAAAGGTTTACAGACAATTTTGAAGAATTTATAAAAAAATACGGTGAGTACTACATGACAGATATGTATGCAGCCGGATTTTATCCATATCCGTCTGAGGAGGCAAAGTGGGGATACTGGTCAAAACATGCATTGATGAACCGCTTTGATCCTCCGGCATTGCCGCTTTATACAGAGCTTTATGATATTGTAAAGAACAAAGAATATTTTGTACTTACAACCAATGTGGATCATCAGTTTTATAAAGCGGGATTCGATGAAAAAAGAATATTTGCAACACAGGGAGATTATGGGAAAATCCAGTGCCAGAAAGCCTGTCATCTAAAGACTTACGATGCAAAAGACCTGTTTCGTAAAATGGATAAAGCAAGAAGAGACTGCCTGATTCCATCAGAACTTGTACCAAAATGTCCGGTGTGTGGCGGCAATATGGCTATGAATCTCCGTTGTGATAATTATTTTGTGGAAGATGAAGCGTGGCATGAGGCAGCCGACAGGTATGCGGGTTTTCTGGAACAGAATAAAGATAAAAAGGTTGTTCTTTTGGAACTTGGAGTTGGATTTAATACGCCGATTATTATACGTTTCCCTTTTGAAAAGATGGTGAGGGAGAACTCGTCTTATAGTTTGATACGCCTGAATATGGATGAAGCGGTAGTTCCGGAAAGCTTCGGGGAACGTGTAATCGGTATTGGCGGTGATATGGCAAAGGCAATTACTGATATAAGGGGGCTGGTATTATGACACAGGATGAGCGAAGAGAATATCTAATTCAGTATCTTTTAAAAGAAGAAATACCGTTTGGCAGACAGAACATTCCTACGGATAAGCAGGGGCAGGAAAATCTGATCCGCTCACTTATGAATGTCAGACCGCCAAGACCAATCAGTAATGATTTTTTGAAAATACAGGATGAGTATCTTACAGAAAGAAATATAGAGCGTGGAATCACAGATGTTGACACGCTTGCACCTGTAAAATCTGATTCGAGATTATATATCTGGCAGGGGGATATTACCACTTTGAAATGTGATGCGATCGTGAATGCGTGTAACTCACAGATGCTTGGTTGTTTTTCGCCGATGCATGCCTGTATTGATAACTTTATTCATACTTATGCTGGAATGGAACTTCGTCTGAAAATGCATGAAATTATGGCAAAGCAGGGGCATGAAGAAGAGACCGGCAAAGCAAAGATAACATCGGGATACAATCTTCCGACAAAATATATTCTTCATACGGTAGGACCTATTATACAATGGAAAGTCACAAAAGAAGATGAAGACCTGTTGGCAAGCTGCTACACAGAGTGCCTAAAGCTTGCAGCTGATACGGGTGTGGAATCTATTGCATTCTGTTGTTTGTCTACAGGTGTATTCCGCTTTCCACAGCAACGAGCTGCCGAGATTGCAACGAATACTGTAAAGCAGTATCTTAACAAAGACAGCAGAATAAAAAAGGTAATCTTTAATGTGTTTAAGGATGAAGATTTAAAAATATACAGTGGATTGTTATAAGCGTCTGTTGAAATATCCGATAAATCTTATTGTACTGTTACTGCCTGAGAATGTGATTTATATTGGAATCCGATGTTAAGTGAACGACTGGTGGGAAGAACGAGAATATTATTAAAAAAAGTGGACAGTTCATATGTATCGGCTGTTCTTTTTTTTGTTTTCGGGCGTTAAAATGGTAATGTTTTTCTTGTGTACAGTAGAGAACTATAGTATAATGAAACCAGTTTTTTGCATAAGTTTAAAAGCTATAATAAGGAAATCGGCAAACCAGACGAAAGTCTGGGACGCAAAGCTACAGGGCCTGTAAAATGACAGCCAGCTGCATAAAATGAGGTGCACTGTCTGTCTGACGGTGCTTTTTTACGGTGTTATTTCACAGACGTAACAATAATGATTTTATCAGGAAAGAATGAGGAAAATAAAAGTATGAAAAAGGCAAAACGTTGTTTGATTGCAGTGGTGTCAGGTGTACTTGTAGCAACTGCTGTCTTGTCTGGATGTGGACAGTCAAAGAAAGAAGTATCTAAAAACGATGATCATCTTACAGTTTATCTGTGGGAAAATCGTTTGATGAAAAATATTGCACCCTATATCCATGAACAGTTTCCTGATCAGGATATTGAATTTATTATTGGTAACAATGATACCGATTTATACAGTTATTTTAAAGAACATGATGAATTACCGGATATCATAACAGTACGTCGATTTTCTGGAACAGATGCACAGGACTTACAGCCTTATCTTATGGATTTTGCTTCTTATGATGTTGTTTCTAAGTATTATTCCTATGCGGTGCAATATTATAAGAATGCGGAGGATGAAATCCAGTGGCTGCCAATCTGTGGTATTCCGCAGACGATCATTGCCAACAAAACACTGTTTGATCAGTATGGAATTAAGATTCCAAAAAATTATGAGGAATATGTACAGGCCTGTCAGCAGTTTTATGATAATGGCATAAAACCGTATTCCATGGATCTTGGTGAAGACTGGTCTAATAATGAAATCATCCAGGCTGCGGCAATCGGTGAGTTTACAAGCCTGGATGGTATTGAATGGCGAAACGGTGCAGAGACTGCAGCGGATGAAGTAAAGTTTGATGATACATTATGGAAACGTATTTTTTCAGAAACCAGTCAGTTTCTTAAGGACTCGCACTTTAGTAAAGAAGATATCAATATTGACATCGATACAGGAACCCAGATGTTTGTCGAGGGAAAATCGGCAATGTTTCATGGACATCCGACGGTTATGCAGCAGCTACAGAAACAGATGGATGCGGAGCTGATCCGTATTCCTTACTTTTCACAGACATCGGATGAATCCTATGTGTACATGACTCCATCCTTAAACATTGCATTTAACAAAAACCTAGAAAAAGACCGGGAGAAACTGGATACTGCACTGGATGTGCTGGATTGTATGATTTCAGAAGAGGGGCAAAAGCTGATTGCGGATGGAAGCGGTGTTATTTCATTGAATACAGATGTTCCAACCATGATGCAGGATGTGCCTGGACTGGAAGTGGAAATTAATAATAATGCTGTTTATATCCGATATTCCGCTCAAAAATCATTTGATGCAAGTCTTGAGGCTGTTCACGGATTACTGTCAGGGGAAATGGATGAAACACAGGCTTATGATACTTTGCGCAGTGTAATGAATCGTAAAGATCCAGAAGAAAAATCAACGGTGAATTTTGAAAATGAATATTCCATTTCACTGAACGATAGAAATGGCCGTGATGCAGCATCTTCCATTTTAACTACGATCAGAGAAGAAAATGATGCACAGCTGGCTCTGGCACCATATTATTATTTTACTTCTTCTATGTACAAAGGAGAATGCAGCAGTAGCCGGGTTGGCATGATGACAGCGAAGAGTTCAGATACAGCATTATATTTTGCAAAAATTAATGGTAAACAGGTTTATGAACTCGTGGAAAATTATCTCGACGATGCTGATGAGAATTTTTATGTAACCAATAAATACGAATTACCAATTGCATCCGGTATGAAAATGATCGTCAATCAAGCGGAAAGTGGATTTTCATTAAAGGACTTGACAGTTAATGATAAGAAAATAGACAAAGAAAAGGAATACTCTATTCTTCTTACAGACACCACAATGTCTGTTTTGAAAAAAATAAATCCACAATGTGAGATTGAGCAGCTTAAAGATACAACATTATCAAGTGCATGGATCGAAGCAATGTCAAAAGGACAGCAGCCGTCAGCACCGGAAGACTATATAGAGGTTGAACAGTAAAAGTGGAGATAGAACAAACGATAAATAAAAGAAAAAAAATAACAAGGCTGTTGCTTATACTACTTATTATTCTTTTAAGCTTAGTTTGTATAAAGTATCTTATAAGTAAGTCTAGTAAGTATATCAGCGAAAATGGAAAAAGCAGTATGAGAGCTGTTGTTGAACAGATACAGCAGACCTATGATCTTCAGGTGAGTGGGTACTACAGCCAGCTGCAGTTGGTTGAGGAATTTTTACTTCATGAGAGGGAGCTGTCTCTTGAAACGGATACGAACAAAAGTTTCTTTGAAGCATGGGAAAAAGAATCGGAAAGTACACTTATATTCCTTCAGGAAAATGGTCAGGCAATATCAGCAGGTGGAACAAAAATGCGGATTGATATGCCAAGTAAATTTCTGCTGGACTTAAAGAATGGATACAATATTGGAAAACTGGTGCGTCTTGATTATGATCAGGAGAAAAAAGACGGTTATCTGGTTGCAATCCCATGTCAGGAATACACTATCAATGGGGAAACTTATACGGCAATTGGAACTGTGTATGATCATTCGAAACTGGATTCCATGTTAAAACTGAAAGGTTATGATGGGAAAGCATATTTGTTCATGCTGGATTATGACGGAAATATTACATATACGAACCTGAGTGGTGATAAATACCAGCGTAATTATTCTTTGTTAAAACATTTAAAAGGGGAACAGGCTATTACAGAAGAAGAGGCTGATTTGTTCAAAAAGAAGTTTGATAACAGAGAATCCGGAGTTGCACTTTTGGGAAAACAGAATCCCTATTATCTGGGGTATTGCCCGATAGAAAGCAACAACACCATTTTGGTATGCATTGTGGAAAAGGGAGTTGTTGACAATGTGCTGATGGATTACCAGAAGACGGTGTTGTTTACAACAATACTTATGGCAGGTTTTATACTTTTACTTTTTGCCGGATTATTCTACAGTATTTCCAGACTTAGTCTTGCAGATCAAAAAGCAGAATATGAAAAAAGAAATAATGACCTTCATTTACAAACAATGAAGGAAATGGAAGTAGTCAATCAAAAACTGAAAAAGGCAAAGAACGCTGCAACAGAGGCTTTGCAGACAGCTGAAAATGCAAATAAGGCGAAAACGGATTTCCTGTCTAATATGTCACATGATATTCGTACACCTATGAATGCAATCATTGGTATCACGTCTTTGATCAGACATGATGCAGGTGATAAAGCAAAAGTTATAGAGTATGCAGATAAAATAGATATTTCATCACAGCATCTGTTAGGAATTATTAATGATGTTTTGGATATGAGTAAGATTGAGGCAGGAAAAACAGTCTTCAAGTATTCTGACTTTTCTATTTTGGATTTTATGCAGGAACTTGACACTATATTTCATTCTCAAATATATGAAAAGCAGCAGACCTTTACAATCATAAAAGAAAATATTCAACATGAGTGGGTGAATGGGGATCAGGTTCATTTGATGCAGATTTTCAGCAACCTGCTGTCTAATGCCATAAAATATACGCAGGAAGGTGGAAAAATTCAGCTTCTGGTAGAAGAATGTGAGACAAAGTCATCTGTCTATGCAAAGTACCGTTTCTTAGTTAGCGATAATGGTTTGGGAATATCGGCAGATTTCAAAAAAACAATCTTTGATCCGTTTACTCGCGCTGAAAGTTCTGTGACTAATAAGATACAGGGAACCGGACTTGGAATGGCTATTACCAGGAACCTGGTTGAGGCAATGGGAGGCACCATTGACGTGGAGAGTGAACTGGGACAGGGAAGCTGTTTTGAGGTTCTCATGGATCTGAAAATTGCAGAGGATAGAACGGTTGCTCTGGCGGCACAAGAAGAAACAGATGAGCAGGATGGTAATATCCTTCAGGGAATGAGATTCCTGTGTGCAGAGGATAATGAGCTGAACGCAGAGATTCTGACGGAACTGTTAAAGATTGAAGGTGCGGAATGTACCATCTGTGAAAATGGCGAAGAGATTTTGAAAGCATTTGAACAGTCTGCTCCAGGTGATTATGACATGATCCTGATGGACATACAGATGCCTGTTATGAATGGTTATGAGGCAACGAAAGCAATCCGCAGAAGTTCCCATGAGCTGGCAAAGAAGATTCCGATCATTGCCATGACCGCCAATGCATTTTCAGAAGACATTCAGCATTCTCTTGCGGCTGGCATGAATGCACATGTTTCAAAACCGGTTGAGATGAAGGTACTGGAAAAGACGATCAGAAGCATAAAATCTGGTGGGGGGGGGTACCGAACCGCAGGTTATTGAACAGTGACAAATGGATTTGATGTGGCAGTGCAATTTTATCTCAGTCGAGAAGACTCCCACTTCTGCAAGTGGTGAGTAATAACAAGTCTTTCTCAGTGGGAGTACAATCTCCGACTGAGATAAACGCTCCGCGGGGATGTGCAGTGATTCTGAGAAGAATATGTCAGCTTCGCTGACCAGAATCACGCGCCAAGTCTCACGTGCGTTCGACTTGAATAAAATAGGAGGTTGACAAGGAGATGTATAGAGAAATATATTTGACAGACAGACAGACAGACAGACAGACAGGAGATTTAATATGATTTCGAGAGCAAAGAAATATGTGGCAGTGTTACTGGTTTTTGTATGCGTCTGTATGATATTTTCTCCCCAGACTGTATATGCAGCCGAGGACAGTTCGCAGCATGAAACTGTCAAAGTCGGTTTCTTTGCCATGGATGGTTATCATGTGATGGATGAAGAAGGCAACCGCAGTGGGTATGGCTATGATTTTCTTCGGCTGATGGCCCGTTATTGGGATGTAGATTACGAATATGTCGGATATGATAAGAGCTGGGATGATATGCAGCAGATGCTTGAAGATGGCGAGATTGACATGGTAACATCTGCCCGCAAAACACCGGACAGAGAAGAAAAGTTTGATTTTTCACGTCCGATCGGAACCAATTATGGGATGCTGACCGTCCGCAGTGACAACAGCACGATTGTGGACGGCAATTACAGCACTTACAACGGTATGCGTGTGGCACTTTTGAACGGAAACACTCGGAATGAAGAGTTTGCGGATTTTGCAGACGACAAAGGATTTACATATGTTCCATCTTATTTTGATACGACCACAGAAATGGATGAAGCCCTTCAGAGCGAAAAAGTTGATGCGATTGTTACCAGTTCTCTGAGAAAAACAAACAATGAGCGAATCGTGGAGAAATTTGGCAGCAGCGATTTCTATGTCATTGTTAAAAAGGGCAATACAGAATTGCTGAATGAGATCAATTATGCGATCGATCAGATGAATGCGGTTGAGGGTGACTGGAAAACGACACTTTATAATAAAAATTATGAAAGCATAGAAACTAAGAATCTGGAATATACGGAGCAAGAAAAAAGTATTATTGCACAATATTCCAAGTACAACCCAATTCGTGTTCTGTGTGATCCGACCCGTTATCCATATTCTTATAATGAAAATGGTGAGATGAAGGGTATTATCCCGGATTACTTCCGGAAAATTGCAGACTATGCCGGGATTTCCTATGAGTTTCTTACACCTGCCACCAGAGATGAGTATATTGCTTATCAGAAAAATAAGGAAACCACAGATATGAGCATCGATGCGCGCCTGGAAACAGATAACTATGCTGAGACGAAAAAATGGGGGATTACTGCACCTTTCATTACGATGCAGCTGGCAAGGGTGACACGGCGTGACTTTGATGGAAAAATTAATGTTGTTACTACTGTTGACCAGACAGCATCAAATTCAATTGAAGATGCAATGGCACCCGGTGCAGAAAAACTGATGTGCAGTACCCGACAGGAAATGATGGAAGCTGTCCGTGAGGGTAAAGCAGATGCCGCCTTCGTCTACTATTACATGGCACAGGCGTTTGTGAACAGTGACACTACGGGCACCATGACATATACTATGCTGGAACAGCCTACATTCACCTACCGCATGGTAATTTCATCAACTGAGAACCATGCGCTGGCTGGTATTCTGACGAAAGCAATGTATGCCATGCCCCAAAATCTTGTTGAAGATCTTGCAGCACAGTATACCACATACAAAGCAACAGATCTGACATTTGTTGACTGGATACGTCTGCATCCTATTGTTACTGTTTGGGTTCTTCTTATTTTTGGATGGCTGCTGACTACTATGGCTGTGATAATGGTGCGTCTCAGTGCAAGAAAAAAAGCTCAGAAGGCGGACCAGGAGAAAGCTGAGGAAATGGCGGAACTGGCAGAGCATGCACAGGCTGCAAACAAGGCAAAAACAGCATTTCTGTCACATATGTCCCATGATATGAGGACACCGATGAATGCAATCATAGGATTTACCGGTATTGCAATGAAAAACAATCCGTCAGACGAAGTGAAAAATTGTCTGGAAAAGATTGACGAAAGCTCAGAGCATTTACTGTCGCTAATCAATGATATATTAGATCTGACCCGCATCGAAAGTGGAAAAGTGAATTACAATCCGGTACCGGCGGATGTGAAAAACATTACAGATTCTGCATTGGATATTACAAAAGGTTTTCTTATGAACAGGAATATCAACTTTAAAATTCAGCGTGAAGAAGCAAAGATTCCAAATGTACTTGCGGATCCTGCACGCCTGCGCGATGTGCTGGTCAATATTCTGAGCAATGCCGTGAAATTCACTCCGGATGGAGGGACGATTACATTTGAAGCCCGGTGTCAGGAAAAGGGCGGGGATGGATATATAAATATGCGTTACCGCATTTCGGATACTGGTATTGGCATGAGTGAGGAATTTACAAAAGAAGTTTTTGAGGAATTTGCACAGGAAGATTCCGGTGTGAGAACGCAGTACCATGGAGTTGGACTGGGGATGGCTATCGTAAAGAAGTATGTAGATATGATGGGTGGAACCATTTCCGTGCAGAGTAAAAAGCATGAGGGAACCACATTTACTGTGGATATTCCTTTGGAAATTACAGATAAGGAATATAATAAGTCAGACACAGGTTTTTCTGAAAAGGTAAATCTTACAGGTGTGAATGTCCTTCTTGCAGAGGATAATGAACTGAATGCAGAGATTGCTGCCGTGCAGTTGGAAGAGTTAGGGATGAATGTAGAAAGAGCTGTGGATGGAAAGAATGCTGTTGAGATTTTCAGAAATCATCCGGAAGGCACATTTGATGTAATCCTGATGGATATCATGATGCCTGAAATGAATGGTTATGAAGCAACAAAAGCAATCAGGGCAATGAATGACAGACCGGATGGAAAAAACATTCCTATTATAGCAATGACAGCTAATTCATTTGCAGAAGATGTTCAGGCATCACTGGATGCAGGGATGAACGCACATTTGTCAAAGCCGATTGTGATTGATGAAGTTATAAAAACGATTTTAAGGTATGTATATAAATGATTAGCAGAGGTTCATGAATTAGTGGAATACAATTGACAGGAGGAACTTATGAGAAGAAATACCAATCTGTGCGCAGGTGGTATCGCTTGTTGATGTTTATGATGCACTTACAAGTGAAAGATGTTATAAGAAAGCATTTAATCATGACACAGCGATTCAAATGATTCTGGATGGGCAATGCGGACAATTTAACCCCATCCTTCTGAAATGTTTGAAAGAACTGAGTCTTCAATTTTCAAATATGTTTGATAAGGAAATGGATGAAAATAGCTATCGCCATGAAGTACAGAGACTTTCTAATGAAATACTCAGCGACAGATCTTTACCGAATCAAAATTATTCACAGAGTGTTGTCAAGGTCATGCAGGAAAAGATCGATTTCTTCAAATCAAACAGTGGAATGTACTCAATTGATTACAATGCAATTTCAGGCCAATTAACTATCTTAAACGGAGAACATCAGATATTATGTCAGAGAGATAATCCGAAATTTAATTTGTTCAAAGAATTTGGAGTAAATGAAGAAGAGGTTCAATGTATTCGTGTTTTATTACATCAGACATCTGTACAAAATAAAGAAATATCTGCCACGATAAAAGCGACGGCGGATAATAACAGTCAGATGTATAGAATGAAATTGCATACATTGTGGTCGCCTTTAAAGAAGGATGGATACATTGGAATCATTGGATATTTTGACACTGTAAAATAAATATGAAGATTACAATCATAGAGTGTATGGAATCAAATCCATATGCTCTTTTTCTTGAAATAAGTATGCTTCAATTAGCTGAGTGGATATGTTTGAAGATGAAAGAGAAAGAATACTAAGGTGGTCAGCTTTTACAGATGAACAAGAAGTTTAGGTTACTGTTCACACGCTACTATCCCGCGAGGCGTTTTGGCATGAATATGCCAAAATCCCGAAACATTGTACAACCTTTACAAATTCGTCCATTATCATTGCTATTTTTTGGTAAAAAGAGTATACTTTAAAGCACTAAACACCAGGAGTATAAAATTATGAACACACACTCATCCGGATATTACAGCATAGACAAAGACTATAATATCCTAAGCTATAACGACACTGCCAAACAACTGTACCCCAATCTCCAGCCGGGAGTGAAATGCTATAAGGCACTTATGGGGCTTGATTCCCCATGCCCGCCCTGCCCTGTAGCACTGGGGATACAGGGGCCAAAGACCTACCTGGATCCGATCCGTCATATTTATGAGACAGTTGATGCAGTAGAGACTGTACAGCCCGATGGTAGCAGAGGACATGCACTTGTATTCAGCACAGTAGCCGAAGGAGAAAGCCTGTCAAAGTCTATTCCCACAGGTGAGAACTCTCTCCGTCTGCTGGGTGCCATCAACCTGCTTGCTTCTGACTACATGTCTGTTTATGGCGTAAACCGGGAAACCGGGAAAATCTCCGTATATCGTTCCAGATTTACTGATGCTTTTGCGGATATTAAAGATAATGCGGACTATAAGCTGTCATTTAATTTTCTCATCCAGAAATATATTCATCCGGATGAGCGTTCCTATGTGTCCAGACACCTGAATTATGAAACCCTGCTGGAAAGACTTTCTCAGGAAGCCTCTTTCAAAATCCATTTCAGGGTTGTCACAGATACTGTCCATTACTATTATCTGCTCATTGCCAGAAACGGAAACGCCGATGACTATCGGGATTTCGTAATTGCAGTGGCCTGTGAAGACAATGATGTGACAGCACGCAAAATCTATGAAAATCAGCTCCACTCTCTTCTGGCATCCATTGCCCATGCTGCCGGCTACTTTCATCTCGATCTTACAGATGATAAGATTCTGAAGATCGGAGGCACTTCTGCCCTGGCCTATAAGATAGATGCTGACGCTTCTATTGACCATTTTATTGCAGAGACTGCTGTTTTATACCGGTATTAAAGGACAGAAACGATTTCATCAACGCATTTTGCCGCAGTTCCCTGATGAAAAGCTACGAGGACGGTCAGGTAGAGGTCACCAGAGTTTCCCGCTGTCTCTACGATGACAATATAACCAGGCTTTCCAAATATGTGACAAGACTGCTGCTCAATCCTTCCAATAACCATCTGGAAGCAATCCTCTACGGTGAGGATGTCACCAGAACACAGGAAGCCTATGAGACACAGGTAAGTATTGTCCAGACACTGAGCAGCAACTACCTGAACGTATACCTGATCAATCCCAGAGAAAAAACTCTCTCTGTGATCAAGCAGGAAGACCGCGATGTCCCTGCTCCGGACAAAAAACACAACAATACATACCCCTATGATCTTTTCCTCTCAGACTATATCCGGCAGCGTGTATATCCGGATGACCGTACAATGCTGGAAGAATCACTGGAACTGGATAATGTAATGAGTGTTTTGTCCGGTCAGTCCGAATACAAGGGGAATTACCGGATAAATGACAGGGATGGTATCCATTACTATCAGTTCCGCTTTATCAAAAACGAAGACTCCGGTATCATTGTTCTGGGATTTTTGAATGTGGACGATGTGGTGGAATCAGAAATCAGACACCAGAAGCTTCTCAAAGAAGCTCTTGATACTGCCGAACGTGCCAATGCAGAGAAATCCAATTTTCTTTCCCGTATGTCCCACGATATGCGTACGCCGTTGAATGGGATCATTGGTCTGCTGGAAATTGATAAAAAGCACGAAAATGATATCGGATTCCTGAAAAGTAATCGTGAAAAAGCATTCATTTCAGCCAGTCATCTGCTCTCTCTTATCAATGATGTACTGGATATGTCCAAGATCGAGGAGGGCGGACTTGTACTCAACCATGAACCTTTTGATCTGATCAGATATGAAAAAGAGACACAGATGCTGATTGATATGCAGGCACAGAAAAACGGCATTGATTTCACCGTTCATATCGCACCGGAGATATACGAACATCCCTTTGTATACGGCAGCCCTCTGCACCTCCGTCGTGCCATGATGAATATTTACAGTAACTGTATCAAATACAACAGAGAAAATGGGGCAATCCATACGGAGATCCATGCTCTCCCTTCCCATGATCATAAGCTGGTCTGCAGATGGACGATCTCTGATACGGGAATCGGCATCAACAAAGAATATCTGGAGAAGATCTTTGAACCCTTTACTCAGGAGAATATGGATGCCCGAAGTGTATATCATGGCACCGGACTGGGTATGAGCATTGCCAAAGCGCTATTTGAACAGATGGGTGGTACCATTGAGATTTCCAGTACTCCGGGTATCGGAAGTACTTTTGTGATCACTTTGCCATTTGAAGAGGCAGAAGAAACGGATATCTCTTTTGAGCCAGAATCTGAGCGAAACTCCATTCAGGGCATAAAGATCCTGCTGGCAGAGGATAATGAAATAAACAGAGAAGTGGCACAGGTACTCCTTGAAGAGGAAGGTGCTGTGGTAACTGCAGTATCCAATGGCAGGGAAGCTGTAAGACTTTTCTCCCGTCACCCCGAGGGGACATTTGATGTGATACTTATGGATATTATGATGCCTCTGATGGACGGATACGAGGCCACACGTCAGATCCGGAAGCTTGACAGGACGGATGCTTCTTCCATTCCCATCATCGCACTGACCGCTAATGCTTTTGCAGAGGATGTACGCCATGCACTGGACTGTGGTATGAACGCACATCTGGCCAAACCACTGGATGTAGAAAAAATGATCCATACGATTGCCTGTTACTGTTCAAGGGTATGCATAAGTCATTGTAAAAAGTGACGAATTTTTATTTTTTTATATTGTGGATAATCATGTTCAGCAGAAAAAACTGTGTTTATAGTTTTTTCTGCTGTTCCTTGTTGTGTGATACGAATCATGTTCTGTCATCAGCTTATAGCGAAGTTGTTGTTGTCGGTGCAGGAGCAGATGCAGTAGATTATAAACTGATCAGTATTTGCCATAAAGGAGATATTGTCGTATCACAGGACTACGGTGTAGCTGCAATGGCATTGGGAAAAGGTGCTTATGCTATTCATCAATCAGGTAAATGGTACACGAATGATAATATTGATCAGATGCTAATGGAACGACAGAAGCTATAAAGACTTAAAACAAAAACAGAAGAGTGCAATATCAGATAAAACATACAAAATGTACTTGAAGTTTTATCTTGAGAATCAGCGAATGCCGGATGCTACTGAAATGAATGATATATGCAAAAGGTTGTTTACGGCAGTTCAATCGCTTGCTTCTAAAACGGAATATGAAGAATTTTATAAAATTGTGGAAAAGCGTGAAAAAAGTTATGAAGAACGTATCCTAAGAGACATTCAGAGTGGAATTACACTGGAAACACCTATGGTCAAAAAACATAAGAAAACGCCGGAAGTAAGTTAGAACTGCTCTCAGGAGCATCGAGCAGCACAGAGAAATTTTGCTGAATGATATCCAGTGTTTTCTGCTTTTTCTGTAATTCCTGTTTTTCCCGGACGGTAACAGCCCGTTCAGATTCAAGATTTTCAATTTGTTTCTGGATTTTATTAGAGCTTGGGATTTTGGTAACACCGAGATCCTGAAGCTCTTTTTTTAGTGAATCGTGGAGTTGGTATTCTGCCTGATGCTTGGTCCGGTATGCTTTTGGATTTTTAGAAGATTTATAATCTTCAATTACTTTAAGGCAAAGCCGGTAAGAATCACAGTGTTTTTGAATGATTTTCTGCATGCTCAGATCACTGGTGATTTGTGCTATTCTCAGATCAGCCGCTTTAACAGAAGCATCAACATCAGAAATATGCTGCTGGAAATCTTCATAATTCAGCAGGTTATTTTCAGAAAGGTAGTTGAAGGTACGAGCCGCTTCTTTCAGGTTATTGAGTTTTGCCCATCGTTCAAAACCTTCACGATTGCCTGTTGTTACATAGGTGGAAATATTGATATACAGGCGAGCTTCTCTGGATAGGTGCCTTGGAGCTTTCGCTTTGCTACGATTTTTAGCCAGACGTATACGGACATTTTCCTTTCAGTGCTTCGTCTGCAAATTGCTGCCCTAAGCGATGGGCAGTTTCGGCATCAACTTCTCCAGGTTTGAAGGACTGGATCAGATGAAATGCCAGGTTATCACCCTTGTCCATTCCATTCTTTTTTGCCATTTCTCTTGTCATAGAAAATTCAAGATCTGCAGTTTCCGGGGAACAGCCAAAACTGGAAACTAAAAGTTTTTCATCTGTCTTATCTGGATTTGTAATATAGTCCAGTATTTTCTTGTCTGTTACTTTAATGGGGAAGATCTTAAGATACGCCATAATTCTTTCACCATCTCTTTCAATTCTTGCATTTATTCTGGATATAGATCTCCGGTGGTATTTACCTTTTTTGCAATCTGGTTGATATTTACACCAATCTTGTGTATTTCCTCATACTGTTTCTTCAGTGGAGGGGTATCGTTGCTTTCAGCGTTTTTCAATTTAGGGCAGGGTACCCTAAATTGGGATTTCCCGGAAGTGTATCCTCACTTCCTGTCCTTGCTGTTTTACCCCTCTATTAGTTAAAGTCAGGAGAACCGGGAAAATGCAAAAGAATTTGGCAGGTAGTACGGGAGTTAAAAATATGGTATGATTATGGGCAGGATATCAGAATAATCAGGAGTTGAATAAACTGTGAAGAAAGAAGAAATTTTTGAATATGTGAAGAAACAGTATGGTACGGTGCGGAGTATTTATGGGCACAATCACCAGATAATGCTGTGCTGCGACATAAGAATGGAAAATGGTATGCTGTAGTTATGAGTGTTGAAAAATGCAAACTCGGATTGGAAGAAAATGAATTTGTCGATATTATGAATGTAAAATGTGATCCGGAAATGACAAGTGTGATTATTCAGACCTTTGGATTTTTGTCAGGATACCATATGAACAAACAGCACTGGATCACAATTTTACTGGATGGATCAGTAAGTGAAGCAAAGACATTAGATTTTTTGGATATGAGTTATGACCTGATTGATGGAGCAGACAGAAAGGAAAACAAATGAGAAAAGCGATCGTATATGCATCTGTACATCATGGAAATACAGAAAAAATAGTAAAGGGAATATCAGAAGAGTGCCAGGTAGATTTGATTGATGCTGTAAAACAGCCAGATGCAGATCTGAGCAGTTATGATATGATTGGGTTTGCATCAGGAATCTATTTTTCAAAATTTCATCAGTCGATATTGAGATTTGCAGAGAAGAATCTACCGGACGATAAAAGGGTATTTCTGATCTGTACTTATGGTGGAAGTGCGAATTATAAATCCATAGAGCAGATTTTGGACAAGAAGCATTCTACAGCAATCGGAAAATTCGGATGCAAGGGCTATGACACATTTGGCCCATTTAAACTGGTGGGTGGTATAGCAAAAGGGCATCCAGATGAAAAAGATATAAAAAATGCAGTTGAGTTTGTAAAAGGACTTTAAATAGTTTAGCGAAAAAGAAAAACTGGGGAACAGTCCTCGGTTTTCTGATATTTGCGGGTCAGTCTTCAATTTGAAAAATCTCTTCTACTGGCATTTTCAGATAATGTGCCAGACGGATTGCAATTTCGAGAGAAGCATTTCGCTTACCACGCTCAATGCGTCCGATGGTATCACTGCAAGAACCGACAGCTTTTGCAAGATCCGCCTGAACGAGATTTCGTTTTTCACGGATATCTTTAAGTGTGTTGTTAATTGCCATTTTATCACTTCCTTTATTATTTTCAGCAGGAGCAGGCTAGAAGTCTGCAGTTGATCTTTAATGAAAACCAGGGATTTCTGCCCCTTTGCATTTTCCGATTACTTTCCCAAAGATTTTAAAAGAATCAGATTCATAAATCTGGATTGGATGATACTTTTCATTCAATGAAACAAGGTAAACTCCATCTGGTCCGTCATGCAGCTCTTTGATATAGGTATTGCCATTGAGATAGAAGATACCGATTTCACCGTTGGAGATACTGTCTTGTTTATGAACCCATGCAACATCTCCGGTATGATACATTGGTTCCATACTGTCACCAGATATGCGGATTCCAAAATCCGTCTTCTCAGGTGCAAGATGACAGCAGGATAGCGCATTTTGAAAGGAGTTTTTATGAGTATACGTGTACTTTTCATCTGCCACGACAGTGTTTAAGGAATGGAGCAAAAGTCTTGATTTTATTGGATTTCTTGGATGAAAGTATAGAATTTACACACTATTTATACCTTTGGAAGACCGAATCGGCTTAGTTAGAATAGTAAAGACGCAGGTTGAATCTTGCGTCTTTTTTCTTAGATTATGTGATCATATATTACTTGAAAAATTAAATAACACATGATAAATTATAAATATGACGTAAAAAGAGTCACATTTTATAAAAAGGTGATTAATATGAAAGAATTTTTGGAAAAATCATTACAGCAAAATGTAATAATGACGGAGAATAAAGAGGTATATAAAAAGCTCCCGTTAGCATATCGTGGAAGATATAATATTTTTACGGTAGAGATGAATGGTGTATTATGGATGGCTATTCATCCCAAAGAGGATGTCGGACTTGTTATGTTACGTAGAGACAGAGCTGGCGTAGAAAAAATGACAGGATTAAACTGTGCAATATTTCTTGATCGAACTACATTTTATATAAAAGAAAAATTGATGGAAGAAGGAATTCCTTTTGTTATAGATGGAAAGCAAGTATTTCTTCCATTTATTGGTTATTTGCTGAGTAAGGAAAATGAAAGAGAATTGCCACCAGTTCATTTAATTTCATTTTTGACGCAAAAAATGCTTTTGATTGCCATTTATGAACGTTGGAATGAAGTGAGAGTATCTGATGCGGCGAAACGTTTGGAAGTGTCAACAAAATCTGCAAGTCGGTGCTTTGATGAGTTGGAATATTTAAATGTTAAGGTGTTGGGCATGAAAGGTAAATCAAGAGTTATCAATATTCCGGATGACCGAGAACAATTATGGCAGCAGATTGAGAGTGTGTTAAGAAATCCAGTGATCCGAAGATTTATATTGAGAAAAGATATGAAACTTGAAAAGAAAGCAGGTATTTCTGCTTTATGCGAGTATTCTCTTTTGTCCGATAACGCTTATCCTACCTATGCGGTAACGAAGAAAGAGCTGAAAGCTAGTGGAGTGAAAGAAGAAAAGCAAGCAAGTGAATTGGAAGAAATTGGGTGTGTTGTTTTGGAAGTTGGATATTTCACTGATTTTTTGGGAAAAGGCTTGCAGGACCCTTTGAGTGTAGTACTGTCACTGACAGAAGAAGAGCAAGAAGAGGAACGGGTAGATATTTCTATTAATGAGATGTTGGAGGAATATGTATGGTCAAGGGATTAGATACATTTCAGAAGTACTTAAAAGATTATGAAGAACAGTATGTTTTAATAGGTGGCGCAGCCTGTGATATTCTGTTTGAAAGCAATGAAGTAAATTTCAGGGCAACAAGAGATCTGGATATGGTTTTGATTATTGAAGCACTAACGCCGGAGTTTGGCGAGAAATTTTGGAAGTTTATCGTTGATGGAAAATATAGAAACAAAGCAACAAACGGTAGCAACCCTCAATTTTATAGGTTTGATAAACCAGAAGACGATGAATTTCCGAAAATGATCGAATTGTTTTGTAGAAGTGATTTTAAACTAAAAAATGCGAAAGGAATTACTCCAATTCATATTGATGATGAAGTCTCCAGTTTATCAGCAATCCTTTTGAATGATGATTACTATAAGGCACTACTCAATGGAAAAGAAGTGAGAAATGGACTTTCTGTTTTAAGGCCAGAATATATCATTCTTTTTAAAGCAAAAGCATATCTTGATTTACAAAAGCGAAAAGATTTAGGCGAAAAAGTGGATTCTAGTGACATAAAGAAGCATAAAAAAGATGTTTTGCGTATTGCTTCGGAACTTATGCTTGAAAAAACAGAAGAATTGCCGGTAGCAGTAGATGCCGATATACATAGCTTTATTGATTCATTGGAGCTAGAACCATTTGATCAAAATTCATTGAAAAGATATGGGCTGAAAAACGAGGATGTTGTTGAATTATTGAAGCAAGTATTTGGATAAAAATGTGATGTGTTATACAGTTAATTTGTAACCCATTTTACACCTTTTGCTGACGATATTATGCAAAAATAAACCAGGTTATGCCAGAAAGCAAAAATTTACAAAGGCTCACAAAGCCCGAAATACCAAGAAAAACTAAGAAATGCGAGGTTATGCAACAATGATAAAAATACTATTTGTTTGCCAAGGCAGTGTTTAATGGATGCTGTGAAAGCCTAGGCTTTAAAGGATTTTTTGATGATTGACGAATAATTTACACCTTATTTATACCTTTGGAAGACCGGATCGGAATAATAGAGAAATAAAGAAATAGATAAATATAACAGGAAGCAATTTTGTCATATTGGAAATAATTAAAATTTGCTGAACCGTGTTGATTTTATTGATTGAGTATAATAAAAGTAAGAACAGAAACTTCCATGTTTGAAGCGGTTACCAGAATTGACAAAGAAATGCAAGTTAGCCAATCCGGTAGTCCAGCATATTTTTTCATTGTCACCCGACGTTTTTACAAAACATATACTTATTCCGCTTGATGCGTCATTCTTGTTCTGAAAACAGGAACAGAATCCTTACAGCGACTGTAAGTGTTATTTATTGTGCTTCTGTGCTATCATTTACCCAGAAATGGATAGGAGGCATTCACATGAAACCAATTTTGAATATTGAAAATCTTACCAAAGTCTATGGGACGTTGCCAAACCAGACGAGAGCACTGAACGGAATCACTTTTCAGGTCATGCCGGGAGAGTTTCTCGGTATTATGGGAAGCAGTGGTTCCGGCAAATCCACGCTTCTCAACTGTATTGCAACTGTGATTCAGCCTACAGGTGGAAGCATTCAGGTGGAGGGAGATACTCTGCAATCCCTCAAGGAAAAGGCTCTTGCCGAGTACCGTGGCAAAAAAGTTGGTTATCTATTCCAGAACTTTGAATTGCTGGACAACCTGACTGGCAGGGAAAATATCCTGCTCCCGACTTCCTTGCATGGGGTAGCCGAAACAGAAAGCAGCCAGCGGCTGAAGCAGTTGGCTGACTATCTGGAAATTTCTGATGTTCTGGATAAGTTTCCGTCCAAGATGTCCGGTGGCCAGCGTCAGCGTGTTGCGGCAGCAAGGGCTCTGATCTTACATCCCCAAATGATCCTTGCCGATGAACCGACGGGTGCGCTGGATTCTAAGAACGCAAGAAGTCTTATGGAGAAGCTGTCCGGCCTGAATCGTGACGAACAAGCTACGATCCTGATGGTAACCCATGATTCCAATGCCGCCAGCTTCTGTAAGCGCATCCTGTTCATCCAGGATGGCGTGATCTTTCATGAGCTTCGGCGTGGAGACGAAAGCCAGCAGGAGTTCTACGGGCGCATCCTGAAGGTGATGGCGCAACTGGGAGGGGGCAGTGCAAATGTTCTCTAATCTCATTCTTCGGAACAGTCGCCGCAGCCGAAAGGAAAACGGTCTGTTTTTCAGCTCCCTGGTGATTTCTATTGTTGCATTTTACATGATTCTTTCCATCTCCACTCAAGATGTGATGCTCTTTTTGCAGAAAATGGAGAGTGACGCAGTTGACAAACTCCTGCTTCTGATTCCTGCGTTTTATGGGATGACCCTCGGTATTCTGTTCTTTTTGATCTATTTTGCCTGCAAGTATCAGTTCGAGCGCAGACGGCATGAGTTTGGTGTTTATCTAATGTTGGGGATGCGTAGAAGTAAACTGTTTGGTATGCTTCTGGCGGAAGATTTCCTGACCAGTATTCTTGCCATGCTCATAGGATTACCTGTGGCTGTGGTGCTTTCAGAAATTGTCAGTCTTGTCACCACCAAGCTGGTAGGCATGGGGATCATCGGTCATCAGTTTTCTTTATCCTGGTTTGCGATTGAATGGACGCTGGCAGGATTTCTGGCAATTAAGCTGACGGCACTTCTGATTTTGAGTGGACGAATCAGCCGCCAGGAGATCGGTACTTTGCTATCCCAGCCAACGAACCGCCCCAAAAAGCAAATGCCATCTGTTATCTATGGACTGGCTGCTATATGCGGAAGTGTGATGTTGGCAGTGGCTTACTACATGGCGATTCAGGGAATTGCATGGACAAAGGTAAGTATGATGGGACTGACTTTGCTGTTGGGCATAGTTGGTACGATGCTGCTTTTCTATGGGATGCGTGCACTGATTGCTTTGATTGTTAAGAAAGGAAAAGGAAATAAGCAGCTTCATGTATTTACCTTCCGGCAGATTCAGGAGAATGTCATTCATCAGTCAAACTCCATGGCCATCAGCTCCCTGCTGATTCTGGCGGCGCTGTGTTGTTTTGGTGCGGGCGTAGGAATTGCAAGAACGAATAACCTGTCTTCTGGCCATGTAATCGACTATACTTTTGAAGATCATACTGCAGAAGATTCATCGCAGGTTCTTCCGAATATAAAGGCAGTCCTGAAAGAAAACAGTTTGGAAAATCAATTTTCAGAGCTTTTTGAAATGAGGGTTGGGCGTATTCGCACCACAGAAGATTATGATAATGCCTACAGCATGGACGCTGTTATGGACTCTCTTCGGAGCCTGCCCCAGTCGGAAGACCGGGATGTCCTTCTGAACAATCTTGGTTATGCCACATACCCATATTTGATTTGTTTATCGGACTATAATCGTTTGTTGGAATTGTCCGGCAATCCGGCTCTCCAATTAGGCGAAAAGGAGGCCGCTGTCTATATTGATACAGAGTTTACTACGGTAAGCCGTACCGCAATGCTGAACCAAGTATTGGCCGGGCATCCCAAGGTGGAACTGGATGGTAGTCCGATTCATCTTACAGGAGAGGTTCAGTCTGTGAATTTGGTCACGGACCGTTCTATAACCTTGTCCTTTGCATTGATTCTTCCGGATGAAGCATTCCTATATTATAGTCAGGGAATGTATGATACCTATGTCAATGCGGTGCTCAGTGAGCAAGCTCTGAATGGAAATAGCCTTATGACTGCATATTTGGATTTGAACGAGAAGCTGGACGAAACTGACATTGAATATGAAAGCTATCTTCAGAATATGGGTCGTCAGCTTTTCTACACCATAGCATCCAGTTATATTACCCTCTATCTTGCGATTGTTTTCCTGGTAGTTGCCAACACCATCGTGGGTGTTCAGTTCCTGATGAGTCAGCAGAAAACCGGGCGCAGATACCAGACTCTGATCCGCCTGGGAGCTACTTACGAAACCCTTTGCCAGTCTGCTGGAAAGCAAATTACCTGGTTTATGGGACTTCCTGTATTGGTTGCGGCTGTCAGCAGTTTGTTTGGAGTCAGGGCGTTATTTACAGGGATACTCTCGTCCCGAACCCGTGGGACAGTGGCTGAAATGATGTTTGTATCTGCTGCTATGATTTTGCTGCTTTGCGTGATAGAATATATTTATATGAGAGTGGTCAAGCGCTCCAGTGATCGGTATTTGCTGACACTGATGCAGCCACAGAGAGAAGAATAATTTGGAAGGAGGTGCTGCCGTGAAAAGAATTGCTGTTGTGGAAGATGAAGTCTATATGCGGGAAGAACTCTGCAATATGCTTCAAAAGGACGGGTATCTTGCGGAGGCAATCACCGAGTTGGAAGATGCCGCTCGGCTCCTGGCAGCCCTCCGTCCTGACCTTGTGATCTTAGACCTGAATTTGCCGGAGATCAGTGGCTTTCAAATCTGCCAGGAACTAAAGAATAAAACCGCTATCCCCGTCCTGATACTGACTTCCAGAGATCAGGTAAAGGATGAACTGCAAGCGTTCCACTTGGGTGCTGATGAATATTTGACGAAGCCGTGCAGAAAAGATCGACTTCTTGCCAGGGTATCCAATATTCTCAAAAGGTATGAAGGCCGTACCAATCTCATAGAGGGACCAGATTTCCTGTTAGACCAGCAGACCTACACGCTTTATATTCATAATACCTCTGTCGTGCTTCCAAAAAATCAGGGAAAACTGTTGGTTGCTCTTTTGTCCGGCGGCGATGCTCTGGTCACGACGGAGCAACTTTGCATAGCACTATGGGGAACCACGGAATACATAGACGAAAATGCCTTGCAGGTTAATCTGACCAGGCTGAAAAAGACGATGTCCGGTCTTGAGATGAAGCAGCGAATCGTTGCGGTTCGTGGGATGGGCTATCGTCTGGAAACGGGGGTGGCTCCATGAAGCGGCTTTGGCGCATGATAGAACGGTACTACCCCTGGCTGCTGTTGCTGTTGGGCGTGGATTGCTTTTGTGCTATCATTCTTTGGATTTCTGACATTCAGGCATTTCAAACCTTGAGTGGGTTAGTAGTTCTGACAAGCCTCCTTTTGTTTTCAGCAATTCTGTTTGTACTAAACAAGCGGGAGACCACCCGCCGAGAGCTGTTCCGGGATTTCCTCAGTGATCCTGCCATCTGCAACGAGGAACGGCTGCTCAGTGCCATCAGCCGGGAAGAAGGAGAATCTATCCGGCTTCTGGCATCAGTTTTACAGGAACACAAAACTGAGAGTAACAGTATGGCAGATGCCCTACAGGACTATGAAGAATATGTGGAGGGCTGGGCACATGAAGCGAAAACGCCCCTATCGTTGTTGACCATGCTCCTGGATAATCGGAGCAACGAAATGTCTCCTCCCCTGCAAGCAAAACTGGATTATGTCCGCAGTCAGCTTCAGGAGGATGTCACTCAGATGTTATACTATGCCCGGTTAAAGAGCAGTACAAAGGATTATCAGTTTAAGGATATCAATTTGAATGACTGCTTGGGGGAAGTTCTGGAGGACTATGCCCCACTTCTGGAAGAAAAGCAGTTTGTAATTATCAATAAACTGCAATCTGAAACAGTCTATACAGACCGTAGAGGGCTTCAGTTTATGTTGGGACAGATCGTGAGCAATGCCATAAAATATAGCAGCGATAGTCCCATGCTAACAATCTCTATGATACATTCGGAGATCGCAGATGTCCTTTCAGTTGAGGATAATGGCATCGGTGTAAAAAAATATGATCTGCCGTATATTTTTCAAAAGGGCTTTACCGGGGATTCTACTGACAGCAGAAAGAAAGCTACCGGTATAGGGCTTTACCTGGTTAAGAAGATGGCTGACGATCTAAACCTTCGTCTGGAAGCTGCTTCCCCGTGGGAAAAGGGCTTTAAGATAGTCATCTTCTTTCCAAAATTGAAATCCAACGGAGGAAAATAATATAAGCAAAAAACGGGGCTGTAAAATAAGTCTCTGCTAAAGAAACGCTAGTTCCGACAAATGCTGGTTCTGGCGTTTCTTTACATTAATATATGTTTTTTGAAAATCGTCACTGTTTTATGTAAAAAGGGTACACTTAATAAGCTTGGATAGATTTCTTCTGTACGTCCATATTTTTTATATCTTACATGTTGTTTTCGTTTGAAAAGAAATTTACGTCCATTAGGGCATATAGGATTTCCGTTCTCATCTCTTATATAGTTTACAGCACGATAAGGATTCGTGTGATGTTTTTTATCTGCCGTTTCTTTTTTGTACATGGTAAATATCATTAAATTTTTCCATTAAAGGTACAAAGCATTCCATGCCTTGTCTTCCATAAAATCAATTCTACGTTAAAAACATACCGTCTAGACAGCTATTTTTTAAGCTATCATTTGAAAGACATATATAATATATAGGCTCAAATGGTGAAAGAGCCCATTTGGGCCTATTATTGTATGAATTCATACGTTACAACCAGAGCAAGATCCACCCGTGTATTACAGTATTGTCATTTTGACAATATTGTATTACTTACGAGTGGCAGACTTGATGGGGATTACGTCCCCATACCCACGTGAAAATATAATTGCTGGCAATTACATTTTAGCAGACACGCAAGCGTTTCTGAGTAAGTGTCACAGACAACAAAATAAGGAAATTTTGATAAGGCATTCACCTGGAATAGGTGAGTGTTTTTTTGCTTTTAAGTATTCAATTAACCGAAAAAATAAAAAAATTTTCCTCAGGGGGCTGTAAAAATGCCTCTCAGCGTTTCGTATTGTGTAAGGGTGTTTTTGACAGGAAAAAATAAAAATTTTTTCATCAAGAGGCTGTATTTATGCCCTTCATCTTTTGTATAAGTGTAAGAACATTTTTTAGCCGGCATAAAAATGATTTTTACAATAGTTAGAAACAGAAATGAGGCGAGAAAAGAATGAAATATGAATACATGAAGGAGTCTGAGCAGATGCTTCAGTACTTCCAGTTTCCGAAATTTTTGCTAAAGTTGCGAATTTCTCAAACTGCAAAATTTCTTTATATGGTTTTGTATGACCGGGCGCGGATATCGAGAAAGAATAGCTGGATAGATAAGTATGGAAATGTTTATCTGATTTTTCCGATAGATGAATTGTCTGTTCAAATCGACAAATGCAAATCTTCTGTAAAAATAGCATTGAAGGAATTAGATGATGTGGGACTATTGGTTCGCAGATCCGGTGGATTTTCAAAACCCAATCATTTATATGTAAAAATTCCATCGGATGAGATTAGTTTACAGCAGGTTGAGAATAAGGCGGTTGAAAAGATGGCTGTAACAGAGGCGGAAAAACAACCATCATCTGGTCGTAAAAATGGCTGTGCAGAAGCCGGAAATGTGGCACCTAGTAAAGTAACTGAGAAATATAAAAGTAATAAATATCATGAAGTAAATTATTGCTATGGGAAAGGAGAGAGTTTGTGATGAGAGAAGAAGATACCGTATGTGTAGGCAGTGATGGTTTGCAATATTGCAAAGCCTGTGGGGAAGCGAAAGAAGCATTTTTTCCTAAGGGTGATTTTATGGGGATGAAGAAACATTCCAGGCAATGTGCTTGTGACAGAAAAGCGTATGAAGAAGAACAAAAATATTTTAAAGACAAAGAGCACCGGGAATTAGTCAGCAGAAATACGAGCATCTGTTTTGACGAGAGCAGAATGGAAGAGTGGACATTTGAGAATGCAGATATGTCAGATGCGGTAATGCATAAGGCAAAAAAATATGTTGATAACTGGGAGAAAATGAAAAGAAACCATATAGGTTGTTTGTTCTGGGGACCGGTTGGGACTGGGAAAAGTTATGTTGCCGGGTGTATTGCCAATGATCTTCTTAAACGAGAAGTAACGGTAAAGATGACAAATTTCAATACCATTATTGATGATATATTTCCGCTGGCAGACAAAACGGAATATATCAATGCATTGGCTTCGTATCAGCTTTTGATTATTGATGATCTTGGAGTGGAACGAAATTCAGAATATGCATTAGGAATTATTTTCAGTGTCATAGATCGCAGGATCCGTTCAGGACGACCATTGATCATTACGACTAATCTTCCACTGAAAGAAATAAAAAGCGAGACCATGTTGGATAAAAGACGTATCTATGACCGTATTTTAGAAATGTGTACGCCAATGTATGTTGGAGGCACAAGCAAACGAGAAGCGATTGCAAGTATGAAAATGGAGAAAGCGAAAACCTTGTTGAATGCCAACAGAGGGGAGGAGAAATGCGAATGAATTATACAGAAAAAACAATACCTGTTTGGAAGAAATATTCTTTAAATGTTTCCGAAGCAGCTGAATATTACGGGATCGGAGAAAAGAGATTAAGACAGATCGCAGGTGAAAATGAAGGAGCAGATTTTATTTTGGAAGTAGGTTCTCATATCCGGTTCAAAAGGAAATTATTTGAAGATTATCTGGATACGGCCAGTACAGTTTAAGTAAAAGAAGAAATAGTAATGATAATAATGTTCATTTTGTCTTAGCGAAGGGAAGGTCTTGTGGTATAATGAATAAACCGAGACGGTCTTCCAAGTTAAATGAACATTTAATGAAGGAGACTAAAACATTATGAGTGAAAAAAGGAGAGACAATAGAGGACGTATATTACACAATGGAGAAATACAGTTATCTGATGGCAGATATCGATTTAAGTATGTCGATGAGATGGGAAAGGAGTGCTGCGTATATAGCTGGCGCTTAGATCATAACGATGCAATTCCGAAAGGAAAACGACGCACATCATCACTTCGGGAAATGGAAAAGAAAATCCAGGCAGATCATTTTGAGCAGATTGCAACAAACGGCGGTAATATGACAGTTCTGGAACTGGTTGAAAAATATACATCAACAAAAAAAGGTGTCAGACCTACTACAGTTGCAGGGTATGGAACAGTTATCAATTTACTGAAGAAGGATCCATTTGGAAAAAGAAGGATTGATACGGTTCGGATTTCGGATGCAAAATGTTGGCTGATACATCTTCAGCAGGTAGAAAAGAAAAGCTATAGTTCCATCCATTCGATTCGAGGAGTTCTTCGACCGGCATTTCAATTGGCAGTGGATGATGACCTGATCAGGAAAAATCCATTTCAGTTTCAGCTGATGGAAGTGGTTGTGAATGACAGTGTGACAAGAGAGGCAATCAGCAGAGCACAGGAACGAAAGTTTCTACGGTTTGTGAAGGAGGATCCTCATTTTTGCAGATATTATGAGGGAATCTACATATTATTTAAAACCGGCCTTCGCATCTCGGAATTTTGTGGTTTGACGATTTCTGATATTGATTTCAAGGAGCATACAATCAACATCGATCATCAATTGCAGAAGAAATCAAAAATTGGATATTATATTCAAGAAACTAAAACAACCAGCGGAACGAGAAAGATACCTATGACTGCGGATGTAGAGGAATGCTTTCGGAAAATAATAGAAAAACGGAACCCGCCCAAATCAGAACCTATGGTAGATGGAAAAAGTGGATTCTTATACTTTGATAAAAATAAAAGTATTTGTTATTCCCTGCACTGGGAGCATTATTTTCAACACATCATTCAGAAGTATAATAATACTTATAAAGTACAGATGCCTGTCATTACACCGCATGTATGCCGGCACACCTATTGCACAAATATGGCAAAATCCGGAATGAATCCAAAAGCATTGCAATATTTGATGGGCCACTCAGAGATCAGCGTAACGCTGAATACATATACGCATGTAAATCTTGAGGATGCCAGGGAAGAAATTGCTCGGATTCAGGTTGTGTAATTACGATTTTTAATTGAAAATAGCAAGGTGTAAAATGGAAAAACATACACCTTATTTTACACCTTTTGCGGACGATATTATGCGAAAATAAACAAAGTTATGCCAGAAAGCAAAAATTTACAAAGGCTCACAAAGCCCGAAATACCAAGAAAAACTAAGAAATGCGAGGTTATGCAACAATGATAAAAGTACTATTTATTTGCCACGGCAACATCTGCCGTTCTACCATGGCAGAATATGTTATGAAAGATTTAGTTAAAAAATCCAGTCTGGAGGATTCGTTTTACATTGATTCCGCAGCTACCAGTCGGGAAGAAATCGGCAATCAGGTCCATCATGGAACACGCCGAAAATTACAAAAAATGGGAATCCCTTGTGGAGATCACAGGGCGCGTCAGATGAAAAAATCAGAATATGATGAATTTGATTATATCATCGGAATGGATCGTGAGAATAGAAGAAATATGATGCGGATTTTAGGAGAAGATCCAGAGAACAAGGTTCAGTTGCTTTTGGATTTTACAGATTCTCCGAGAAGTATTGCGGATCCATGGTATACAGGTAATTTTGACATTACTTACGATGATATAAAAGAAGGATGCGAAGCCCTTTTGCAATATATTACAGAACATGATATGATAAGTGAGCGTTAGCATATCAGTAATATGGGATATCGTGCGTTACATGTCATGAATGTACGATTTGAATATACGTTGACGTAAAAGAAACTTAAGCAAGAGGATTTTAAATGAATGTTTTAAATATTGAACATGTTAGTAAATTATATGGAGAGAAAAAGATTTTTGATGATGTTTCTTATGGAATTCACGAAGGCGATAAGATTGGAATTATTGGAATCAATGGAACCGGAAAGACAACATTATTAAAAATTATTGCGGGGTTGGAAGAACCAGATGAGGGACAGGTAATCCGCCAGAATGGATTGCGTGTAACATATCTTCCGCAGAACCCGGAATTTCCAGATGGAGCAACGGTACTGTCTTATGTCGCTGATGGGAAACTGAGCCAGGATTGGGCAACGGAGAGTGAAGCTAAGACAGTGTTGAATAATTTGGGGATTACAGAACATGATGCTTTGATCGAGCATTTGTCGGGAGGACAGAAAAAACGTGTTGCACTTGCGCGAACGTTAGTGAATCCGGCAGATGTACTGATTTTGGACGAGCCTACGAACCATATTGATAATGAGATGGCTATATGGCTGGAGGATTATTTGAATCGATTCCGTGGTGTTGTAATTATGGTTACACATGATCGATATTTCCTGGATCGTGTAACGAACAAGATTTTGGAGATTAGTCATGGTAAGCTTTATTCTTATGTGGCGAATTATTCAAAGTTTTTGGAGATGAAGGCGCAACGCGAGGAGATGGAACTGGCAACGGAGCGAAAACGACAGAGTGTACTTCGTATGGAATTGGAGTGGGCAAAAAGAGGGTGTCGTGCACGTTCAACAAAGCAGAGAGCCAGATTGGAAAGATTGGAAGCTTTAAAGGCCGGGAAAGCACCTGTTACAGATCAGAATGTAGAGCTTGATTCAATTGGAACGCGAATGGGGAAAAAGACGATCGAGCTGCACCATGTAAGTAAGAGTTATGGAGAGAAGAGGGTAATCGACGATTTTGATTATATTGTGTTAAAGAATCAGCGTTTAGGAATTATCGGACCGAATGGGTGTGGAAAGTCTACATTGATGAAGATTATCACAGGAGTGATTCAGCCGGATGAAGGTGAAGTTGAAATCGGAGATACAATTAAAATCGGTTATTTCGCACAGGAAGTCACAGATATGGATGGCAAACAGAGAGTGATTGATTACATCAAAGATGTGGCCGAGTATGTACCGACAAAGGAAGGGCGAATTACGGCTTCGCAGATGCTGGAGCGATTTTTGTTTGATGGGGCAATGCAATATACTCCGATTGAAAAATTGTCTGGTGGAGAGAAGCGAAGATTGTATTTATGCAAGGTTTTGATGGAATCTCCGAATGTATTGATTCTTGATGAGCCGACAAATGATTTGGATATTCCAACGTTGACTATTTTGGAAGATTATTTGGATTCATTTTCTGGAATTATTATTACGGTATCCCATGATCGGTATTTTTTGGATAATGTAGTTGAGCGGATTTTTGCATTTGAAGGAAATGGAAAATTAAAACAGTATGAAGGTGCATATACGGATTATCTGGAAACAAGACAGAGAATGGGAATGGGAGAAACCGGAAGTAATCCGGGAAATGGTTCCGGAAAAGTGATAAATACACCGGAAGAAAAGAAAAGTAATGCGAAAGAATGGAAACAGAATCAACCGGTGAAATTAAAGTTTAGTTTCAAAGAACAACGAGAATATGATATGATAGATGACGAGATTGCTGAACTGGAAGAGAAAATTGAGAATCTGGATGCAGCAATTATGGAAAATGCGACGAATTCTGCAAAACTTTCAGAATTGATGGGAGAAAAATCGGAGGCGGAAGCACAGCTTGAAGGAAAAATGGATCGCTGGGTGTATTTGAATGATTTGGCTGAAAAGATTGAAGCGCAGAAAAAATAGCATTTGTGTTACAAAAGATATAGACGGTGTGCAACAAAATTACATAAATTTAATGTATTATGCACGTTTCGTTTATTGATTTGAAAATATAGTCGAAGTATACTGATTACGATGAAGGATGGAGGAAGATAACAATGAAGAAACCTGTATTAGTAATTATGGCAGCAGGTATGGGCAGCAGATATGGCGGATTAAAACAGATTGATCCGGTAGATAATGAAGGACATATTATTATGGATTTTTCCATTTATGATGCAAAGCGTGCCGGATTTGAAAAAGTAGTATTCATCATCAAGAAAGCAATTGAGAAGGAATTTAAAGCGGGAATTGGAGACAGAATCAGCCAGTATATGGATGTCGAGTATGTATATCAGGAACTGGATACACTGCCGGAAGGATTTGAAGTTCCGGAGGGACGCGTAAAACCATTTGGTACAGGACATGCAATTTTAAGCTGTAAAGATGTAGTAGATGGACCATTTGCAGTAATTAATGCAGATGATTATTATGGAGTACATGCATTCCAGGAGATTTATAATTATCTGACTGAAAATGAAGATGATGAGAAGTATCATTATGCAATGGTAGGCTACATTTTGTCTAATACATTGACAGAGAATGGATATGTTTCCAGAGGAATCTGTGAGATGGATAAGGATGCATTTCTGACAGGAATCACAGAACGTACACACATAGAGCAGCGTGATATGGGCGTACAGTTTACAGAGGATGATGGGCAGACATGGGAAGATATTGCAGCAGATAGTATTGTGTCTATGAACATGTTTGGATTTACAGCAAGTATGTTAAAAGAACTGGAATGTCGTTTCCCAGAGTTTTTGGAAAAAGGATTGAAAGAAAATCCTATGAAATGTGAGTATTTCCTTCCATCTGTAGTAAGTGATCTGATCGAGGAAGATAAAGCAGATGTTAAAGTCCTGCGTTCAGAAGACAGATGGTACGGAATTACATATAAAGAGGACAAAGAAGCTGTTGTTTCAGCAGTCCAGAAATTAAAGGATACAGGTGTTTATCCACAACATTTGTGGGAAGCATAGGCATGAATCTAAATTAAAGATTTTATGTTTGACAGCATTGTAAAAGAAAGGATGAAAAGATTATGGCAATTTTAGTAGCAGGTGGAGCAGGATATATTGGAAGCCATACTTGTGTGGAACTTCTGAATAGAGGATATGAAGTTGTTGTTATTGACAATTTGTATAATTCAAGTGAAGTGGCATTAGAGAGAGTACAGGAGATTACAGGAAAATCTTTGAAGTTTTATGAGGGGGATGTCCTTAATCGAGAAGATCTTGATCCTATCTTTGAAAATGAAAATATTGAAGCGGTGATTAATTTCGCCGGATTAAAAGCTGTTGGTGAGTCTGTTCAGAAACCTTGGGAGTATTACCACAACAATATTACAGGTACACTGATTTTGACAGATGTGATGAGAAAACATGGATGTAAGAATATTATTTTCAGTTCTTCCGCAACAGTATACGGAGACCCTGCGGAGATTCCGATTACAGAAAATTGTCCAAAGGGAGAGATTACGAATCCATATGGAAGAACAAAAGGAATGTTAGAGCAGATTTTAACAGATTTATATGTTGGAGATCCAGAATGGAATGTGATGCTGCTTCGTTATTTCAATCCAATCGGAGCACATGAATCAGGAAGAATTGGTGAGGATCCAAAGGGTATTCCGAACAATTTGGTGCCATATATCGCGCAGGTTGCAGTAGGTAAGTTGAAATGTCTTGGTGTATTTGGTGATGATTATGATACACCGGATGGAACAGGTGTACGTGATTATATTCATGTAGTTGATCTTGCGGTTGGCCATGTGAAAGCAATTGAAAAGATGAAAGGACAGACAGGAGTTCATATCTATAATCTTGGAACAGGTGTTGGATATAGTGTTCTGGATGTTGTGAAAGCGTATGAAAAAGCCTGTGGAAAGAAAATTCCATACGAGATTAAACCTAGAAGAGCCGGAGATATTGCAACATGTTATTGTGATGCAACAAAAGCAAAGGAAGAGCTAGGCTGGGTAGCAGAGCGTGGTATTGAAGAGATGTGTGCAGATTCATGGAGATGGCAGTCACACAATCCGAATGGATACAGAGACGAAGAGTAATAGGTAGTTAAAAACTATGAGTGGTTGTCAACGAAAGTTGGCAGCCACTTTTTCTATTGGGATGTGTACGAAAAAACTTTTGAGAAATAATGTAGAAAGTGTTGACAAAAACAAGTATAGTTGCTATTATAAAAAAACAGAACGCACTCTGTTTTATAAATAAAACAAAATAGCGTTTGTGGGAAAGTGGGAGATACTATGAGAAGACAAGTATATTCTTTACTCGTTGATAACAATCCGGGTGTTTTAAGTAGGATTGCAGGATTGTTCAGTAGACGAGGCTACAGTATTGACAGTATCACAGCAGGTAGAACTGCAGATCCAAGATTTACCAGAATTACGGTAGTGACATCGGGTGATGAATTGATTTTGGAACAGATTGAAAAGCAGCTTCGTAAACTTGTAGATGTGAGAAGTATTAAGAAATTACAGGATGAAGATTCTGTGTATCGTGAATTGATGCTGGTTAAGATTAGAGCGAATTCAAAACAGAGAAGTGAAGTTGTTTCTGTTGCAGATATCTTCCGTGCGAAGATTGTTGACGTAGAGCAGGATTCACTTATGATTGAGCTTACTGGAAATCAGTCAAAATTGGAAGCATTTTTAAATTTGCTGGATGGTTATGAGATTTTAGAGCTTGCAAGAACCGGAATCACAGGATTGTCAAGAGGAAGCAAAGATATTACATATTTATAATCCTTATAGAATATCAAAGTAGGGATTGCAGCAATTTTTAATTTAGAAGCTAGAGGTTTAAAAGCCTTTAACTAGATACAAATCAGTCGGGATATTCCGACATGAAATTTTAGGAGGAATGGCAAATGGCAGCAAAAATTTATTATCAGGAAGACTGTAACCTTTCAATGTTAGAGGGAAAAACAATTGCAATTATTGGATATGGTAGCCAGGGACATGCACATGCATTGAACCTGAAAGATTCTGGATGCAATGTTATTGTCGGTCTGTATGAAGGAAGCAAATCTTGGAAGAAAGCTGAAGAGCAGGGACTGAAAGTATATACAGCAGCAGAAGCAGCTAAGAGAGCTGATATTATTATGATTCTGATCAATGATGAGAAACAGGCTGCACTTTATAAAAAAGATATCGCACCAAATCTGGAAGAGGGAAATATGTTAATGTTCGCTCATGGATTTAATATCCATTTCAATCAGATTATACCACCGGCAAATGTTGATGTTACAATGATTGCCCCTAAAGGACCAGGACACACAGTAAGAAGTGAGTATCAGGTAGGTAAGGGAGTTCCTTGTCTGGTAGCTGTTGAACAGGATGCTACAGGTAAAGCTCTTGATATTGCACTTGCATATGCAGCAGGAATCGGTGGAGCAAGAGCCGGAGTTCTTGAGACAACATTCAGAACAGAGACAGAGACAGACTTGTTTGGTGAGCAGGCAGTACTTTGCGGTGGTGTTTGTGCATTAATGCAGGCAGGTTTTGAAACATTATGCGAAGCTGGATACGATCCAAGAAATGCTTACTTTGAGTGTATTCACGAGATGAACTGATCGTTGATTTGATTTATCAGTCAGGATTTGAAGGAATGAGATATTCTATTTCAAATACAGCTGAGTATGGTGATTATATTACAGGACCAAAGATCATTACAGAAGATACAAAGAAAGCAATGAAAAAGATCCTTACAGATATTCAGGACGGTACATTTGCAAAAGACTTCCTGTTAGATATGTCAGAAGCAGGTGGACAGGCTCATTTCAAAGCTATGAGAAAACTGGCATCAGAGCATCCATCAGAGAAGGTTGGAGCTGAGATTAGAAAACTCTATAGCTGGAGTGATGAGGACAAACTGATCAATAACTAATTGGAAAATTAGGAAAAGATAAGATTAGATAGAAGGCATTGTTCTACAACAATAATAGTTGTAGGGCAGTGCTTTTTTATATATTAGGAAAGTGCTTTCCTAATATATAAAAATCGCTCCGCTAAGGATGCGCACTGCGGCGTACAATGTAGGTGTTGCAAGCGACCATCACAAGCGCAATAAAAAACATCCGCCATGACGGTAGCGGATGTTTTAAAATCGTCTATATATTAATTAAGCAATGCTGTTTACAGATTTTGAAAGACGAGCAATCTTTCTTGAAACTGTATTTTTGTGGTATACACCTTTGCTTCCAGCTTTTGTGATTTCAACGATAGCAGCTTTGAGAGCTGTCTTAGCAGCTTCAACGTCTTTCTGTGCAACTGCAGCGTCTACTTTCTTAATAGCAGTTTTAACTTTAGATTTGATTGCTTTGTTTCTAGCAGCTTTAGTTTCGTTAACTAAAATTCTTTTTTTAGCAGATTTAATGTTAGCCAATCTGAGCACCTCCAAATAATAATAAATTTTCAAATGTAATAATATCTCAAGCGGATGATAAATCACCACTTTACTTGTCCACATTAGACTCGGACACGGACGTTCTAATGGAACATACTCGTTTATTTTATGCTAATAGGAAGAACTTGTCAATACATAATTTGAAAAATACTGTAAAAAATACAAGTAGAAAAAAGGAAAAGAGGAAAAATTGACGATGTTAGAAAAATATAATGTGAGAACTGATCTTGCGTTGGAAGAAAAAGAACGCTTTGAATCAGAGCAGGTTGAAATTCCGGGAGTGATTTTAGAGGAAGAGTATGAAGAAGAACTGGAGATTCAGATTACAAAGGTTAAAATCGAAACGGAAAACGGAGCTAAAAGCATGGGAAAACCTGTGGGAGTGTATTTGACGATTGAAGCACCTAATATGGCAATGTCAGACGAAGATTATCACAGAGAAATTTCCGAAAAGCTTGCAAGAAAAATTGGGGAGATAATACATTTGCAGGAGAAAGAAATTTGCTCCATTTTAGTTGTAGGACTAGGCAATCGTCAGGTGACGCCGGATGCACTTGGTCCATATGTTGTAGATAATTTAAGAGTGACGAGGCATATTATGAAAGAGTATGGAAGATATGCAATGGAAATGGAAGAAAACGGAATTGTCAGTGCGATTGTGCCGGGGGTGATGGGACAGACGGGGATGGAAACGCTTGAGATTATAAAAGGCATTGTGTCAGAGACAAAACCGGATATGGTTATTGCGATTGATGCATTGGCTGCACGAAATTCAAAACGATTAAATCGAACGATTCAGATTGCAGATACGGGAATCCATCCGGGTTCAGGAGTAGGAAATCATAGGAGTGGTCTTACAAAAGAGACACTGGGCATTCCGGTAATCGGAATTGGAGTTCCGACAGTTGTAGATGCAGCGACGATTGTCAATGATACTATGGAAAATCTAATTAGTGCGCTGGAAACATCGGAGGTGTTAAAAGGAGTCGGAAATGTATTGCGAAGCTATAATAATAGTGAAAAATATGAGCTGATTAAAGAGCTGATATCACCACATTTGAATGGAATGTTTGTCACACCCAAAAACGAAGATGAACTTGTAAAGCAAATCAGCTACACTTTATCTGAATCGTTAAATATGCTTTTTACAGAAATGAAAACGAATAATTAAAAATGTTATTTCATATATAAATATAACGGAGATGTTGTGTGAATATGTCTAAGTATAAATGTTTGTCATTTAGATGGTGTTTAATATAGAAAGGAAGGTTGTGGAAAATATGAAGATACCAAGGTGGGGGACAAAGGCGGCAGGCATTGTTGTGTTGACGTTGGTATTTTCATATGCCTGCGGAGGTGTGAAGCCGGGAGTGGCGATGATAAAATATCAATTCGATGAAATGTTGATACAAAATCTTGGGACTATGTTTTTGCCATCCATTGTATTTGCAAGTGAACTGTCAGGGAAAAATACTGCAAAACAATGGGTGCTTAAGAGTACGATGAGGTGGTTTCCGTTCGTTGGTTATGTTACTGAACAAGGAGAATATAAGCAGGTGGTGGAGGATGAAGACACAATTGCGAAGATTCTGGAGTGTCAGGCAAATGACGAGAATCATGTTGATGAAAAAGGAAATCTGGTGGAAAATGAAACTCAAGAGGATGAAGTTGTGCCTGCACAGAGTCAGCCGGTTCTCGATTTGTCGATAGAAAGATTAAGAGATTTTGATTATCTACTGAGTAATTTCTATATTGTAGACAGTTCAACAATGATTGGACCGGAACAACTGAATGCGGACGCATTGCTTAGTGAGAATATGAAAATAGATCAGAGCAGTCAGGGACCGAAAATTTTGATTTTTCATACGCATTCGCAAGAAACATTTGCAGACTCTATACCAGGAGATCCAAGTACCAGTATAGTAGGAATCGGAGAGTATCTGACACAGCTTTTAAATGCGAAAGGGATAGAGACAATCCATGACACAGGGGTTTATGATATTATCAATGGAAAACTAGATAGAAGTAATGCCTATGAAAATGCAGAGACCTCTGTCAGACCAATACTGGAGGCGAATCCTTCCGTTGAAGTAGCAATAGATCTGCATAGGGATGGAGTGGCAGAAGAGACACATCTTGTGACGGATATTGGAGGGAAGCAGACGGCGAAAATTATGTTTTTTAATGGACTTAGCCGAACCAGGACAAATGGAGATATTGAATATTTATATAATCCTTACATACAGGATAATTTGGCGTTTTCACTTCAAATGCAGCTTGCCTGTGAACGAATGTATCCGGGATTTGCGAGGCATATTTATTTGAGAGGGTATCGCTATAATTTACATTTACTTCCAAAATCTTTACTGATTGAGGCAGGGGCTCAAACCAATACAGTAGAAGAAATGAGAAATGCAATGGAAGTACTTGCTGTGACCCTGCAGAATGTATTGATAGGATAGAAAACAGAAAGAGAACATATGTTTGTAAAATAGAGAAAAAGATATTGAAAAGTAATTGAGATTCGTGATAATATAAAGAAGTATGCCATGAGGCAGTCTGTGTCTGATGGAATAAGATCAAATTTCTGGAAAGATACAGGAAGCAAGAGAAGGAGAGAGGATATGGCGAATAAAAATACATATGATGCAGATAGTATTGCGGTATTGGAAGGACTAGAGGCGGTTCGTAAAAGACCGGGTATGTATATAGGAAGTGTATCTACAAAAGGATTGAATCATTTGATTTATGAAATTGTAGACAATGCAGTGGATGAGCATCTTGCCGGATACTGTTCTGAGATTCATGTGACATTAGAGAAGGATGGTTCCGCAACGGTTGAAGATAATGGACGAGGCGTACCGGTGGGAATGCATCAAAAGGGAGTTTCCGCAGCGAGACTTGTATACACAACATTGCATGCAGGAGGAAAGTTTGACGATTCGGCGTATAAAACAAGCGGAGGTCTTCATGGGGTTGGATCTTCCGTCGTGAATGCATTGTCGACACATATGGATGTGTGGATCAGTAGAGAAGGGGCAATCCACCATGATGCATATGAGAGAGGTATTCCTACAATTGAATTGGAGAATGGATTACTTCCGGTTGTCGGAAAGACAAGAAAAACCGGAACTAAGGTGAATTTTTTGCCGGATGATACAATCTTTGAAAAGACAAAATTTCGTGCAGAAGAAGTAAAGAGTCGTATGCATGAGACAGCATATCTGAACCCGAATCTTACAATTGTCTTTGATGATAAACGTCCGGGAAGTGAAGAACATGTTGAATATCACGAACCAGATGGAATTATAGGTTTTATCCGTGATTTGAATAAAAAGAAAGAAGTACTTCATGATCCGATTTATTTCAAAGGAGAAGCGGATGGAATTGAAGTGGAGGCTGTGATTCAATATGTAAATGAGTTTCATGAAAATGTACTTGGTTTTTGTAATAATATTTACAATTCAGAAGGTGGTACACATCTGACTGGATTTAAAACAACTTTTACAACAGTGATGAATCAGTACGCACGTGAACTTGGAATATTGAAAGAAAAGGATGCGAACTTTACAGGAGCAGATATTCGTAATGGTATGACTGCAATTGTATCGATCAAGCATCCGGACCCGCGTTTCGAGGGACAGACAAAGACGAAACTTGATAATCCAGATGCAGCAAAAGCAACTGGCAAAGTGACTGGAGATGAGATTGTTCTGTATTTCGACCGTAACCTGGAAACATTAAAGACAGTGTTGTCCAGTGCAGAAAAGGCAGCGAAGATTCGTAAGACAGAAGAAAAAGCAAAGACAAATCTTTTGACAAAACAGAAGTATTCATTTGACAGTAATGGAAAACTGGCGAATTGCGAGAGTCGTGATCCGAAGAAATGTGAAATATTTATTGTTGAGGGAGATTCGGCAGGTGGTTCAGCAAAGACTGCCAGAAACAGAAATTATCAGGCAATCCTGCCAATCCGCGGTAAGATATTAAATGTCGAAAAGGCAAGCATTGATAAAGTGCTGGCTAATGCAGAGATAAAAACAATGATCAATGCATTTGGATGTGGATTTTCAGAAGGATACGGCAATGATTTTGATATTACTAAATTGCGATACGACAAGATTATTATTATGGCCGATGCCGATGTAGATGGAGCACATATTTCTACATTATTATTAACACTGTTTTATCGCTTTATGCCAGAATTGATTTATGAAGGACATGTGTATATTGCGATGCCGCCACTTTATAAGGCAATGCCGAAGAAGGGGGAGGAAGAGTATTTATATGATGATGCAGCCCTTGAACGTTATCGGAAAACCCATGAGGGTGGATTTACATTGCAGCGATATAAAGGTCTTGGAGAGATGGATGCCCAGCAGCTTTGGGAGACAACATTGGATCCGGAAACAAGACTTTTGAAATTAGTAGAAATTGAAGATGCACGTATGGCATCCAGTGTTACAGAGATGTTGATGGGCACAGAAGTGCCACCACGCAGGGCATTTATTTATGAAAATGCAACGGAAGCCGAACTGGATATCTAAGATGCCTGGAAGGAGAAAATTATGAGCAATAATGAATCACAGATTATCAGAACAGAATATTCTGATTTGATGAAAAATCTTATATCGATTATGCCATGAGTGTAATTATTGCACGTGCATTGCCAGATGTAAGAGATGGTCTTAAGCCGGTACAGCGAAGAACATTGTATGATATGCATGAGTTGGGAATCCGCTATGACAAACCTTATAGAAAATGTGCCCGTATCGTCGGAGATACAATGGGTAAATATCATCCGCATGGAGATAGTTCAATCTATGATGCGCTTGTTGTAATGGCACAGGATTTCAAAAAAGGAATGGTACTGGTAGATGGGCATGGTAACTTTGGTTCCATTGAGGGTGATGGTGCTGCTGCAATGCGTTATACAGAAGCAAGACTTACTAAATTTACGCAGGAAGCATATTTATCAGATTTGGATAAAAATGTTATTGATTTTGGGCCGAACTTTGATGAGACAGAGAAAGAGCCGTTGGTACTTCCGGCACGTGTGCCTAATTTGTTGATCAATGGTGCGGAAGGAATTGCGGTCGGTATGGCAACAAGCATTCCTACACATAATCTTGCAGAAGTAGTAGATGCGGTAAAAGCATATATGAAAAATGATGCGATTACTACAAAGCAATTGATGAAGTATGTGAAGGGACCTGATTTTCCAACAGGAGGAATAGTTGTAAATAAAGATGATTTACTTTCAATTTATGAATCCGGACAAGGAAAAATTAAGATTCGTGGGAAGGTAGAAGTCGAAGATTTAAAAGGTGGAAAGAAACAGCTTGTTATCACTGAGATTCCATATACAATGATTGGTTCTGGAATTTCTAAATTTTTAAATGATGTGGCGAATCTGGTAGAAACGAAAAAAACAACAGATATTGTAGATATTTCAAACCAGTCTTCAAAAGAGGGAATTCGAATTGTACTGGAATTGAAGCGTGGTGCGGATGTAGAGAATCTGAAAAATATGCTATACAAGAAAACACGTCTGGAAGATACATTTGGAGTAAATATGCTGGCTGTAGCAGACGGGCGACCAGAGACACTGGGACTTAAAAAGATCATTGAATATCATGTCGATTTTCAGTTTGAGGTAACAACGCGAAAATATAAGACATTACTTGCAAAAGAACAGGAAAAACGAGAAGTTCAGGAAGGATTGATCAAAGCTTGTGATGTGATCGATCTTATTATTGAAATATTGAGAGGCAGTAAGTCTGTGAAAGATGCAAAAGCCTGTCTGGTAAATGGTGTGACAGATAATATCAAATTTAAATCAAATATTTCTAAAAAGATGGCAGCAATGCTTAGATTTACAGAACGTCAGGCGACAGCAATTCTTGAAATGCGTCTGTATAAATTAATAGGACTCGAAATTGAAGCACTTCAAAAAGAACATGAGATAACAGTGGCGAATATTAAAAGATATGAAGATATTTTGAATAATTATGATTCAATGTCAGAAGTTATCATAGGCGAATTGGATAACTTTAAAAAGGAATATGGAAGGAAACGCCGCACAGTTGTAGAGAATGCTGAGGAAGCTGTATTTGAAGAAAAGAAAATCGAGGAGCAAGAAGTTGTATTTTTGATGGACCGATTTGGATATTCTAAGACGGTTGATGTCAGTGTTTATGAGCGTAACAAAGAAGCTGCGGATAAAGAAAGCAAGTATGTTGTGCATTGTATGAATACAGGGAAGATTTGTTTCTTTACAGACGCAGGGCGAATGCATCAGGTGAAAGTGCTTGATCTTCCATATGGAAAATTCAGAGATAAGGGAACCCCGATTGATAATCTGACAAATTATTCGAGTGCCGAAGAACAAATTATCATGGTATGTGATGCAGAGCAGATGAGATTTGTAAAATTACTGTTTGCGACAAAGCAAGGGATGCTCAAGCAGGTGGATGGAAGTGAATTCCAGGTTGCAAAACGTACAATTGCAGCAACAAAGCTTCAAGAAGATGATGAATTACTAAGTGTACAGGTTGTAACAGACAATCAGTGTGTGGTGCTGCAGACGAAGAATGGATATTTCTTAAAATTTTCTGCTGCAGATGTTCCGGAAAAGAAAAAAGGAGCTGTAGGAGTGAGAGGTATCCGTTTGCAGAAAAACGACGAGATGGAACATGTTTATTTATATGAAGATGGTATAGAGACAAAGATTCAGTACAATGAAAAAGAAGTGACATTAAATCGTTTGAAACTCGCAAAAAGAGATGGAGTTGGTACAAAGTATCGAGGATAAAGCTCCGCGAGGATGCACAGTGATTCTGATAGGAACCTGTCAGCTTTCGCTGACCAGAATTACGCACCAAGTCTCACGGTATCTGTGTTCAGCAACGAAAGAGTGAGTAAAATTTAAAATAAAATGCAAACCCTCTTGCATTGTAGATTGAAAAGTGTTATAGTAAGCATTAGTTACATAAAGGATTTGGCAGAAGAGTGAACGAAAGTTCACTCTTCTTTATTGCATTGTGAGAAAGGAAGTATAACGTGTCAAGAAGAGAACAATACGAACAACAGACAGAAGAACTTTTAGAACCAATCGTTACCGGACATGGATTTGAACTGGTGGATGTGGAATATGTAAAGGAAGCAGGAACCTGGTATCTGAGAGCTTATATAGATAAGCCAGGTGGAATCACAGTGGATGATTGTGAGGTTGTAAGCCGTCAGTTTTCGGATATTCTGGATGAGAAAGACTATATTGAAGATGCTTATATTTTTGAAGTGAGTTCTCCGGGACTTGGTCGTCCGTTGAAAAAGGAGAAAGATTTTAAGAGAAGCATGGGAGAGGAAGTTGAGATTCGTACGTATCGGGCAATTGACCGTCAGAAGGAATTTACAGGTATTCTGAAAGCATATGATAATGATACCGTAACAATTGCTTACGAAGATGACACGGAGCAGGTATTTAATAAAAGTGATATCGCTTTGATCCGTCTTGCTCTGGATTTTTAAACAATAAGATTGAGCAGTAACAAGAAGTTGAAAAAATAGAAATGAAATTTTATAAATTTAGGAGGAATGAATAATGAACACAGAATTACTGGAAGCCTTGACAATTTTGGAAGAAGAAAAAAATATCAGTAAAGATACTATGATGGATGCAATCGAAAATTCATTGATCAGCGCTTGTAAAAATCATTTTGGAACATCTGATAACATCAAAATTATTATGAATCGTGAAACATGTGATTATTCTGTATATGCAGAGAAAGAAGTTGTAGAGGAAGTATTTGATCCTGCAATCGAGATCAGTCTGGAAGATGCTGAAAAGCTGGATTCATCTTTGCACATTGGAGATATCGCTCAAATTCCTGTAGAATCAAAATCATTTGGACGTATCGCAACACAGAATGCAAAGAACCTGATTTTGCAGAAAATCAGAGAAGAGGAACGAAAAGTAGTATTTGATCAGTATTTTGCAAAAGAAAAAGATATCGTAACAGGTATTGTTCAGCGTTATGTAGGCAAGAATATCAGCATCAACCTTGGTAAAGCAGATGCGATGCTGACAGAGAACGAACAGGTAAAAGGCGAAAAGTTTGAGCAACAGAGAGAATTAAACTCTATATTGTAGAGGTTAAGAATACAACAAAGGGACCGAAGATCCTTGTGTCAAGAACACATCCGGAACTTGTAAAACGTTTGTTTGAAGCAGAAGTTGCAGAAGTAAAAGACGGAACAGTAGAGATTAAGAGTATTGCACGTGAGGCAGGTTCTCGTACAAAGATGGCAGTATGGTCTAATGATGAGAATGTGGATCCTGTAGGAGCATGTGTCGGAATGAATGGAGCACGTGTGAATGCTGTTGTAAATGAACTTCGTGGAGAAAAAATTGATATTATTAACTGGAGTGATAATCCGGCATTATTAATTGAAAATGCTTTGAGTCCTGCAAAGGTTATTTCGGTTATGGCTGATCCGGATGAGAAAACAGCAAGCGTGATTGTACCAGATTACCAGCTTTCACTTGCAATTGGTAAAGAAGGACAGAATGCAAGACTTGCAGCTCGTCTTACAGGATATAAGATTGATATTAAGAGTGAAACACAGGCAATCGAATCAGGAGAACTTCCGGAAGATTACATGGATCAGATGAACAACATGGAAGAAGATGAAGAGGGATATGTAGGAGAGTACGAGACAGATGCAGAAGATGCAGGTGCTCAGTATGATAATACAGAAGACGATGTAGAAGAATTCGAATTTGTAGAAACAGAAGAATAATTCATATTCATCTTTGGAAGGAGATAAGATAGTTGACGATAAAGCGAAAGATACCAATGCGAAAATGTGTTGGCTGCGGCGAAATGAAACCGAAGAAAGAATTGATACGTGTTTTAAGAACAGAGGAGAATGAATTTGTTCTGGACACAACAGGCAAGAAGAATGGACGTGGCGCATATCTGTGCATGTCAAAAGATTGTTTTGAAAAGGCAGTAAAGAGTAAAGGTCTTGAGAGGTCTTTTAAACAGGCAATTCCGACAGAGGTGTACGATCGTCTGGAAAAGGAGATGAGTGAACTGAAACCAGATAAGATATTGTCTCTGATAGGACTTGCAACAAAGGCAGGAAGATGCGTGAGCGGAGAATTTATGACAGAACGAGAAACAAAGTGTGGTCGCGCCACACTTGTAATCGTAGCAGAAGATTCATCTGATAATACAAAAAAGAAGTTTCAGGATATGTGTGAATTTTATAAGGTCCCAATTTATTTTTACGGAGATAAAGATACCTTAGGGCATGCAATGGGAAAAGAATTCCGTGCATCTCTGGCAATATTGGATGAAGGATTTGCAAAGGGAATTCAAAAACAATTTGAAATAGTCAACGAGTAATTGCATAAAGGAGGTAGTTTATAATATGACAAAATTGAGAGTACATGAGTTAGCAAAAGAGTTAGGAATGGACAACAAAGAGTTATTAGATATTCTTGCAAAGAAAAAAGTGGAAGTGAAAAGCCATATGAGTACTTTGGAAGAGCAGGTTACAGATACAATCCGTAGCGAGTATGCAAAGAAAAAAGCTGAGAATACAGAGGACGAGCTCCGAAAAAGAAAACAATCGTACAGGTATTTCGTCCACAGAATTCTAAGAGTGGAAAAATGCAGAATGGAAATCGTCAGGGACAGCGTCCACAGAATGGAAACCGCCAGGGACAGCGCTCACAGAATGAAAACAGAACTGCAAAACCTGCAAATCAGGGTCAGAATACACAGGGAGTGGCAGCAGCAAAACCACAGTCAAATGGCGTAAACGGATCACGTCCACAGAATGCGGAACAGGGTCAGAGAAGAAATGACAGGCCTCAAGGCGGACGCTTTAACAATAATGACAGAAACGATAGAAATGATCGTGGCGGACGCTTTAATAATAATGACAGAAATGATAGAAACGACAGAAATGACAGAGGTAATTCACGTCCACAGGGAAGACAGGGACAGGGACGCAGAGAAGATCGTGATTCTATTCCGGCACCAATGGTAGAACAGCAGAAAACTCAGAGAAATAAAGCAAAAGACAAAGAGAAAGATTACAAGAAGAAAGAGCTTCGTGACGGAGAGTTTGAGAATAAAGGCAAAAAAGGTAAAAAGCAGAAACAGGTAGCTGAAGCGAAAAAACCTCAGAAACCACAGCCGAAGCCGGTTGAGGTGGAAGAAGAAATTAAACAGATTACAATTCCTGAAGTTCTTACAATCCAGGAACTTGCTGATAAGATGAAGATTGTTCCATCTGTAATTATTAAAAAGTTGTTTATGCAGGGCAAGGTTGTAACAGTAAACCAGGAAATTGATTATGAGACAGCAGAAGAAATCGCAATGGAATTCGATGTTCTTTGTGAGAAAGAAGTAGTTGTCGATGTGATTGAAGAACTTTTGAAAGAAGACGAAGAGGATGAAGCAGATATGGTGAAACGTCCTCCTGTTGTCTGTGTTATGGGTCACGTTGACCATGGTAAAACATCATTGCTTGACGCAATCCGTCATTCGAATGTGATCGATCGTGAGGCAGGTGGTATTACACAGCATATCGGTGCATCTGTTGTAGAAGTTGATGGAGAAAAAATTACATTTCTGGATACACCTGGACATGAAGCATTTACAGCTATGCGTATGCGTGGTGCAAGTTCTACAGACATCGCAATCCTTGTAGTAGCCGCAGATGATGGTGTTATGCCACAGACAGTAGAGGCTATCAACCATGCAAAGGCTGCCGGAATTGAAATTATTGTTGCAATCAACAAGATTGATAAACCAAGTGCTAATGTGGAACGTGTAAAACAGGAATTGACAGAGTATGAATTGATTCCGGAAGACTGGGGCGGAAGTACAATTTTTGTACCAGTATCAGCACATACAAAAGAAGGAATCAAAGAATTACTTGAGATGGTTCTTTTAACAGCAGAAGTTATGGAGTTAAAAGCAAATCCAAATCGTGCAGCAAGAGGTCTTGTTATTGAAGCTCAGTTGGATAAAGGAAAAGGATCTGTTGCAACTGTACTTGTGCAGAAAGGTACTCTGCATGTTGGAGATGCAATCGCAGCTGGTTCTGCACATGGTAAAGTACGTGCAATGATGGACGATAAAGGTCGTCGCGTGAAAGAAGCAGGACCTTCACAGCCAGTTGAGATTCTTGGTCTTAATGACGTGCCAAATGCCGGAGAAGTATTTGTGGGATGTGAAACAGAAAAAGCTGCAAGAAACTTTGCTGAGACATTTATTGCACAGAATAAAGCAAAGCTTTTGGAAGAAACAAAAAGTAAGATGTCTTTGGATGATCTGTTTACACAGATTCAGGAAGGCAATTTGAAAGAATTGAACATTGTTGTAAAAGCTGATGTTCAGGGTTCTGTAGAGGCAATGAAACAGAGCTTGCTTAAGCTTTCTAATGATGAAGTAGTGATTAAGATTATCCATGGTGGTGTTGGCGCGATCAATGAATCAGATGTAACATTGGCATCTGCATCGAATGCAATTATTATCGGATTTAACGTTCGTCCGGATGCAACAGCAAAAGACATTGCAGAGCGTGAAGGTGTTGACTTGAGATTGTATCGTGTTATTTACAGTGCGATTGAAGATGTGGAAGCAGCTATGAAAGGTATGCTTGATCCAGTATTTGAAGAAAAAGTACTTGGTCACGCAGAAGTGCGTCAGACATTTAAAGCATCCGGTGTTGGTACAATTGCAGGTTCTTATGTACAGGATGGTATCTTCGAGCGTAACTGTTCAGTGCGTCTGACTCGTGATGGTATTGTAATCTTTGATGGACCTCTTGCATCACTGAAACGTTTTAAAGATGATGTAAAAGAAGTAAAAGCCGGATATGAGTGTGGATTTGTATTTGAAAATTACAATGACATTAAAGAGGGTGACCTTGTAGAAGCATACAAGATGGTTGAAGTAGAAAGAAAATAATCTAAAAATACTGCTCCGGACAGAATCTGTTCGGGGCAGAACGTATAAGGAGCGATGAAACATGAGAAAGAACAGTATAAAAAATACAAGAGTGAATGCAGAAGTTCATCATGAGTTAAGTAATATACTGCGTGGCGGGATTAAAGATCCACGAGTTGCACCGATGACATCCGTTGTAGCGGTTGAAGTAGCTCCGGATTTAAAGACCTGCAAGGCGTATATCAGCGTGCTGGGAGATAAAAAAGCCCAGGAAGATACGTTGAAAGGCTTGCAGAGTGCAGAAGGATATATCCGTCGTGAGCTTGCAAGAACAATCAATATGAGAAATACTCCGGAAATTACATTTATTTTAGACCAGTCCATTGAATATGGAGTAAACATGAGTAAGATGATAGATGATTTGACAAAAAAAGGTGAGGAATAAACATGAGTATTGTTTTATCTGAAATTTTAGCAGAAAAGCAGACGGTTGCTCTCGGGGGACATATACGTCCGGACGGAGACTGTGTTGGTTCTGTAATGGGGCTATATCTTTATTTGCAGGAAGAATATCCTAAGCTGCAGGTTGATGTATATCTGGAAAATTTAGCAGATCGTTTTCTTTTTGTTCAGGATACAAATAAAATTCATAGTGAAATTGATGATTCAAAGGTTTATGATCTTTTTATTTGTATGGATTGCGGAGATAAAGAACGATTAGGGTTTTCCGCACCACTTTTTGAGAGTGCAAAGATGACGGCGTGTATTGATCATCATGTAAGTAATGAGGCGTTTGCAGATTATAATGAGATAATCCCGGATGCAAGCTCGACATCAGAATTGGTTTATCGATTGATAGACAAAGATAAAATCAGTTTGCATTGCGCGGAAGCACTTTATATGGGAATTGCCCATGATACCGGAGTGTTCCAATATTCCTGTACAGCACCGGAAACAATGGAGGCGGCGGCAGAATTGCTCCGTAAGGGTGTAAATGGAAGTGATATCATCGATAAGACATTCTATGAAAAGACATATGTACAAAATCAAATCCTCGGGAAGGCATTGCTTGAGAGTATGATGGTATTAGACAAGAAATGTATTTTTTCTTATGTATCAAAAAGAGATATGGAATTTTTCGATGCAGTGCCATCGGATTTAGAAGGAATTGTAAGTCAGCTTCGGTACACCACAGGGATAGAAGTAGCAATTTTTATGTATGAGACAGGATATCAGGAATATAAGGTGAGTCTTCGCTCAAAAGATGCTGTTGATGTTAGTAAAATCGCAAAATACTTTGGCGGTGGCGGACATGTTAAGGCGGCAGGCTGTACGATGAAAGGTACAGTGCATGATGTGGTAAATAATCTTATGAAAGAAATCGATATACAGTTAAAAGCAATTGGCACAAAGGAATAGGCTTCATGATAAACGGAATTCTGAATATATACAAAGAAAAAGGCTATACATCTCATGATGTAGTAGCAAAGCTTAGAGGAATCGTAGGGCAAAAAAAGATTGGTCATACAGGAACGCTTGATCCGGATGCAGAAGGTGTATTGCCGGTGTGTCTTGGTAGAGCAACAAAGCTTTGTGATATGCTGACTGACAAAAATAAAACATACGAGACAATACTGCTTTTAGGAAAGACGACGGATACACAGGATATTTCAGGAGAAGTATTAAAAACGGGAGATACAGCTGCACTGACAGAAGAACAAGTGAAAAATTGCATTTGTGGATATATCGGTGAGTATGATCAGCTTCCACCAATGTATTCGGCTTTGAAGGTGAATGGAAAAAAATTATATGAATTGGCTCGTGAAGGGAAAGAAGTAGAACGAAAAACAAGAAAAGTTCAGATTTTAGATATTCAAATTAAGGAAGTAAAATTACCACGTGTAAGGATGGAAGTGAGTTGCTCGAAAGGAACTTATATAAGGACGCTTTGCCATGATATAGGCGAAGAGTTGGGCTGCGGTGGTTGTATGGAACAACTCCTTCGTACACGTGTGAGTTGTTTTAACTTAAAAGATAGTTTGAAACTTGATGAAGTCAGAGCATATCGCGAACAAGAAAAGCTTGCAGAAATATTGATTCCAATTGATGAGATGTTTTCGGATAAAAAAGCAGCTATTGTAATGAAAAAGTTTGAAGCACTTGCATACAATGGAAATGAATTGAAAATGTCTATGATAAAATTAAAAGAAGAACCAAAGGCAACAGAATTTGTTGAAGGGGAACAAATAAGATTATATGATCAGGCACAACATTTCATCGGCATTTTTGTTTATCATGAAAATGAACGAAAATTCGTGGTAGAGAAGATGTTTTTGGATCAGGAGGAATTAAAAAAGTAGCATGCAATATATAACAGACATAAATGCATATCAAAGCGAAAAAAAATCTGCAGTAACTTTGGGAAAGTTTGATTGCCTTCATCGTGGACATCAAAAGTTGATCGGACGTGTCAAGGAGTTGGCATCCGAAGAAATTCAAAGTGTAGTGTGTGCATTTGATATGGGAAGAAATTCTTTACTCACCAAAGAGGAGAGAAAAGAACGACTGGAACAAGAAGTGGATTGCTTTATCGCATGTCCGTTTACAAAAGAAATCCGAGAAATGGAAGCAGAACAGTTTATCTTGCAGATTCTTGTTGAAAAATTTCATGCAGCAGTAGTTGTTGTCGGAGAAGATTTTCAGTTTGGACATGAGAAACGTGGCGATGTGGTAATGCTGGAAAAATATGCAGCGCAATGTGGATATCAGCTGGATGTAATCAAAAAAGAAATGTATGAGGGCAGAGAAATTAGTAGCACTTATGTAAGAGAAGCACTTGCAGAAGGAAATGTGACGTTAGCCAATAATCTTCTTGGATATTTATACGGAACCGAGGGTGTTGTGGAATACGGACACCAGTTGGGGAGAACATTGGGATTTCCCACAATGAATATTACATGGGACGAGCATAAGATCGCACCGAAGTTCGGCGTGTATGCATGCGAGATTGAAATTGATGGTGCAAGATATTATGGAATTGGAAATGTAGGGATTAAACCGACAGTGGAAAATGAACCGCATTTGTTGACGGAAGTGTATGTGTTTGATTATTCTGGAGATACTTATGGAAAATATGTAAAGGTATGGTTTCATGAGTTTGAACGGCCAGAGACAAAGTTTGCATCGATTGATGAATTGAAAGCACGCGTAGATAAAGATATTTTGTATGGGAAAAACTTCTTTACAAAATAAGAAAGATATGTTATAGTTAATAACTGTGAGCCGACGTTCGGTAATTGGATGACTCCAACCGTTGCTTAATGTCAGGCGGTCATAAAAGATATTTATTAGGAGGAAAAGAACATGATTTCTAAAGAAAAGAAACAGGCAATTATTGCAGAATATGGAAGATGCGAAGGAGATACAGGATCTCCGGAAGTACAGGTAGCTATCTTGACAGCAAGAATCAACGAGCTGACAGATCACTTCAAAGCTAATCCAAAAGATCACCACTCAAGAAGAGGTCTTTTGAAAATGGTTGGACAGAGAAGAGGACTTCTTGCATACTTAAAGAAAATTGATATCGAAAGATATCGTGCTTTGATCGAGAAACTTGGATTAAGAAAATAATTTTAGTTGCTCAAAAGCCTAAGAGATAACGGAAAGTCTGATATGAGGAAAATCATATCAGGCTTTTTCTTTGCCCTTGCGTAAGCAATGGACCTATGTTATAATATAAAAGATTGCGGGCAGAAGATTGATTCCCGAGACCACTGAAAAGTGTAAGAATGTTTTCTTGTTTTTTTCAGTAGTTTCGGACACTTCTGCTGACAACGAAAGAAAAGCAGAAGAGTGAATTATAGATGAGACACTTTTCAGAAAGATAAAATAAAAAGGAGAACAAACATGTATAAAAAGTTTGAAATGGAACTTGCCGGAAGAACTCTGAGAGTCGATGTAGATCGTGTCGCAAAACAGGCAAACGGAGCAGTTCTGATGCACTATGGAGATACAACTGTATTGTGTACAGCAACAGCTTCAGAGAAACCAAGAGATGGTATTGATTTCTTCCCATTAAGTGTTGAATATAACGAAAGAATGTATGCTGTGGGTAAGATTCCGGGTGGATTTAATAAACGAGAGGGAAAAGCATCTGAGAATGCGATTTTAACATGCCGTGTAATCGACCGTCCGATGCGTCCGTTATTCCCAAAAGATTACAGAAATGATGTAACACTGGAGAATCTGGTTATGTCAGTGGATCAGGATTGTAGTCCTGAACTTACAGCAATGCTCGGAGCTGCGATTGCAACAAGTATTTCTGATATTCCATTTGATGGACCGATTTCTACAACACAGGTTGGTTTAGTTGATGGAGAATTTGTATTTAATCCAACAGCAGCGCAGAAAGCTGTATCAGATCTTGCTCTTACAGTTGCATCTACAAAAGAGAAAGTAATCATGATCGAAGCTGGTGCAAATGAAGTGCCTGAAGATAAAATGATCGAGGCTATTTTTGCTGCACACGAGGTGAACCAGAAAGTTATCGCATTTATCGATACAATCGTTGCAGAGTGTGGAAAAGAAAAACATGCATATGAGAGCTGTGCAGTTCCGGAAGAATTGTTTACTGCAATTAAGGAGATTGTTCCTCCGGCAGAGATGGAAGATGCGGTATTTACAGATGACAAACAGACAAGAGAAGAGAATATCCGTGTTATTACAGAAAAATTAGAAGAAGCATTTGCTGAGAATGAAGAATGGCTTGCAGTGCTCGGAGAAGCTGTTTATCAGTACCAGAAGAAGACAGTTAGAAAGATGATCCTGAAAGATCATAAGCGTCCGGATGGACGTGCAATCGACCAGATTCGTCCACTGGCAGCAGAGGTAGATTTGATTCCTAGAGTACATGGTTCTGCAATGTTTACACGTGGACAGACACAGATCTGCACACTGACAACACTTGCACCATTGTCAGAAGCACAGAAATTAGATGGATTGGATGAAGCAGAGACTACAAAGAGATATATGCATCATTATAATTTCCCATCATATTCTGTAGGAGAGACGAAACCATCAAGAGGACCTGGACGTCGTGAGATTGGACACGGAGCATTGGCTGAGAGAGCGTTAGTGCCTGTATTGCCAAGCGAAAGCGAATTCCCATATGCAATCCGTACAGTCTCAGAAACATTTGAATCAAACGGTTCTACTTCACAGGCTAGTATTTGTGCATCTAGTATGTCATTGATGACAGCGGGTGTACCAATCAAGGCAGCAGTAGCCGGTATTTCAGCAGGTCTTGTAACTGGTGAGACAGATGATGATTATCTTGTACTGACAGATATTCAGGGATTAGAAGATTTCTTTGGAGATATGGATTTCAAGGTTGCCGGAACACACAAAGGTATCACAGCAATCCAGATGGATATTAAGATTCATGGTCTGACAAGAGCAATTATTGAGGAAGCAATCGCAGCTACTAAGAAAGCAAGAACTTACATTTTGGATGAAGTTATGAATAAAGCAATTGCGCAGCCAAGAGAAGAAGTAGGCACATATGCACCTAAGATTATGCAGATGCAGATTGATCCACAGAAGATTGGTGACGTAGTTGGACAGCGCGGAAAGACAATCAATGCAATCATTGAGCAGACAGGCGTGAAGATTGACATTACAGATGAAGGTGCTGTATCAATCTGTGGAACAGATAAAGAGAAGATGGAAGAAGCTGCAAAGATGATCCACATTATCGTAACAGATTACGAAGCAGGCCAGATTTTTGAAGGTAAAGTAACAAGCATCAAGGAATTTGGAGCATTTGTTGAATTCGCTCCTGGAAAAGAAGGAATGGTTCACATTTCCAAGATTTCGAAAGAGAGAATCAACAAAGTAGAAGATGTTCTTAATATCGGTGATGTTGTAAAAGTTGTTTGCATGGGCAAAGATAAGATGGGAAGATTCAGCTTCAGCATGCGAGATGTAGCAGAATAATAAAAAATAAGAGTTTAGGCGAGGAATGTGTATGAACACAGACCTCGCCTTTTTGTATATTAGGAAAGTGCTTTCCTAATATACAAAAACCGCTCCGCTAAGGATGCGCACTGCGGCGTATAATGTAGGTGTCACAAGCGACCGCCGCAGGCACAAGAATGTGTCAAGGCACATTCTTTTCCATAATATATTACAAAAAAGTCCGGTGAATATTTTTAGTCATAATTCTTCTGCCACTTCATATATTGTTTAAAGAGGTGGACAAGATGAGGGAAAATAAAAAAAGGCAACAAATATTAAATGTCCTGGCAAAGTCGATTCGAGCAATCATAGAAAATGAAGAATTAGATTTTGAAAAATTAGAAGAGATTCGTCTGCGTATTGACCAGCCATTGATTGTGGAGTATGAAAATGTAGAAATGCTACTGCCATCAAAAGCAAAAAACAAGCATATTGTAACAAAAGAAGAAATTCGAGAGACAATGGATTATATTTGTAAATATTCGTTGTATGCATACGAACAGGAATTGAAACAGGGATTCGTTACAATAGAGGGAGGACATCGGGCTGGCGTTATGGGAAAAGTGATATTAGAAAATAACAGAGTAAAAAATCTACAGTACATATCTTCGGTGAATATTCGTGTTGCACATGAAATAATCGGATGCGCAGATTCAATCATGCAGTATATAACAAAAAACAGAGAAGTATGTCATACGTTAATCATATCACCGCCACGATGCGGGAAGACAACACTGATCAGAGATATCATTCGCCAGATATCCGATGGAAATCAATATGTTCGGGGATGCACGGTGGGGGTAGTAGATGAACGGTCAGAATTAGGTGGGTGTTATCTTGGTGTGGCACAGAATCATCTTGGAATGCGGACAGATATTTTGGATTGTTGTCCCAAAGCAGAAGGAATGATCATGCTGATCCGGTCAATGGCACCACACGTACTTGCAATTGATGAGATTGGAACAAGTGAAGATGTTCATGCGGTAGAACATGCAATGCAATGTGGATGTAAATTAATTGCAAGTGTACATGGAATGGACATGGAGGAAGCATCGCAAAAGCCGGTACTTGGAGATCTGATAAGGAAGCGTCGGTTTGAACGTTATGTTATTTTGGAAAACAGGCATCATCCGGGGGAAATCAAAACGATTTATGATGAGCGGGGGAGTTTGCTATGCAGCGGATTATAGGCGGTATACTGGTGATTGCTGCAACGAGCGGGATTGGTTTTTTGTACAGTAAAGAATTACAAATTTATCTGGAAAAAATGTTGTATATCCGGCATTTAATTTATTTATTAAAGGGGGAATTAGAATATTGTGTCGCACCGATAGGTGAAGTATTCGGAAAGATAGCACAGCGGGTAAAACAACCATACAAAAACTGGCTTTTAGCAATGCAAAAGCAGGTAGAAAACAGAGAGGCAGATGAATTTTTTACAATTTGGATGCGTACGATTGATCAATACTTGGGAGAATTAAGTCTAAAGCCGTCTCATTTAATTCAATTAAAGGAGCTGGGATGCTATCTGGGACAAAATCACACAGCAGTAGAAAGCCGGAATCTGCAGCTTTATATTGAACGACTTGAACTGGAAATTGAGAAGATGAGAGAAGGAATTGAGACAAAAAGACGGATTGGAAGTTGTCTGGGAGTGATGGCAGGAATTTTTCTGGTAGTGATATTATTGTGATACGGAGGGACACCATGACGATCAATTTAATTTTTAAAATAGCGGCAGTTGGGATTCTGGTGTCTATTCTAAGCCAAGTGCTAAAGCATAGTGGCAGAGACGAGCAGGCATTTCTTGTAAGTTTTGCAGCACTTGTTCTTGTGCTTTCCTGGGTACTGCCGTATATTTACGACTTGTTTATTACGATGAAACAATTATTTGCATTATAAAATGGACGGAAGGTAAAGATAATTTTAGGAGTCGGGCAAAGCAAGGTGAAGGTAATATGAATATTGTTCAGATAGGGATTGTCGGAGTATTAGGTGTGCTGATGGCAGTACAGTTTAAAAATGGCAGATCAGAATATGGGATTTATATAAGTGTGGCGGTAAGTATTTTGATTTTTGCTTGTATTGTAGAAAGATTAACAATTTTTGTTGATGCAATTGAAGAAATCCGACAGTATTTGAATATGAATACAGTATATCTATATACGTTGTTAAAGATGATTGGAATTACTTATATTGCAGAATTTTGCTCTAGCATTTGCAAAGATGCAGGGTATCAGACAATATCTGTGCAAATAGAAATATTTAGTAAACTGACAATACTTGTCCTTGGTATTCCGGTTCTGCTTACGTTGTTAGAGACAATACAGGAGTTCCTTTCATGAGAAATAAAAGGGGATATTTAATACTATTATTTTTATTTATCTGTGTGAATATGTGTTTCTATGTAAGTGCTGCCGAAACTGAAAAAGATCAAAGCGATATACTACAGGAAGAAATAAAAAATAAGATTTTGGGAGAAGTGGATTTTTCTGAAATAAATCAAAATCTGAAGCTGTTATTTCCGGATGAAAAAATTTGTTTTCAAGATATAGTGGAAACATTGATGCAAGGAAATCTTCAAGAAACAGGAATTAAGATACTTTCGTATGTAAAAGACCAGATTAGTTATGAATTTCGTGCAAATAAAACAAATTTGGTACATATTCTTTTTATTGCAATCACAGCAGCGGTATTTACAAATTTTTCAAATGCATTGCAAAATAAACAAGTGGGGGAGATTAGTTTTTATATTTTATATATGCTTTTGATCACAATGAGTTTGAACTCATTTCGGATTGCAATATCCGGCATAGAGGAAAAAATGGAAAATATTCTGGAATTTATGAAAGTACTCTGTCCGGGATATCTTTTGTCGGTGGTGTTTGCGGCAGGAAGCAGCAGTGCATTGATGTTTTACAATTTTATTTTGGTGCTGATCTACCTGGTAGAGATAGTGGTATTTCGCTTTTTACTTCCAATCATAAATTTATACATTATGATTCAGGTAATGAACTATATGCTGGAAGAAGAGGTATTGTCAGAATTTGCAGAGCTGGTAAAAAAAGGAATACAGTGGAGCCTGAAAAGTCTGATCGGCATTGTGATTGGAGTGAATGTTGTACAGGGCTTTTGGGACCTGCGATGGATACACTTAAGAAGAGTGCATGGACAAAATCACTGACAGCAATTCCGGGGATTGGGAATACATTTGGAAGTGTGGCGGATGTAATATTTGGAACAGCAGTATTGATTAAAAATGGAATAGGAATGGCAGGGGCAATCGTGATTGTTGGAATTTGTCTTATGCCGATCATCCAGACAGCACTCTTGACTTTTTTGTATAAGCTTGTTGCGGCAATGATACAGCCGATATCTGATTCAAGGATCACAGGTTGTATCAGCAGTGTAAGTGAGGGGTATGAATTGCTGTTACAGATTATTATAACTACAATGATACTGTTTTTGATTACGATTGCTGTAGTGGCAGCAGCTGCCACCTGAGAGGTGAAAAGAGAATGGATTTGCTCTATGAATGGATTCAGAATCTGGTCTGTTATCTGGTTATATTTACTGCTGTTTTGGAAGTGCTGCCGGGAAAAGAGTATAAAAAATATATTCAGTTTTTTGCAGGTCTTGTGCTTATCCTACTTTTGGTAACACCAATTTTAAAAGTGACAGGAATGGAACAAAATTTTTGGGAGATATATAATAATCGAGAATATGAGCAGGAGAAAAGAGAGTTGCTGGAAAAAGATAATTATTTTGAAAATATAGATATTATAGATTTTCTTCCGGAGGATTGGAAAAATGGAGAAGAAATGGAAACAGATTCTGGAACAATGGAAAGATAATTTAAGTAGAAAAAACCAGTTGCTGCTGATATTTCTTGTGGGAATTTTACTGTTGGTTGTTGCATTTCCTATATCAAAAAAGGATTCGAAAGCAGAGAAAACGATACAAGAGACAAGTTCTGTAAGAAATGTGCAGACAAATCTGGAAAATTATGAGGAGTATCTGGAAAAACGTCTGACAAATGTCCTGGAATCAGTAGATGGGGTTGGAAGAACAGAAATTGTTATTACCTTAAAATCATCTGGGCAGAAAATCGTGGAAAAAGATCAAAGTATAAACAATCAGTCTGATTCAAACACAAATGAGGCGGGAATAACAAATAGTTCTGAAACAAAAAGTTCAGATGGAACCAGTATTTATGAGCGTCAGTCAGATGGGACAGAAATTCCATATGTGAGTCAGGAACTGACTCCGGAAATAGCAGGAGTGCTTGTTGTGGCAGATGGTGGAGATAATGCTGTTGTAGTGAAGAATATTACAGACGCAATCCGGGCATTATTTGGAGTGGAAGCGCATAAGATTAAAATAATGAAACGGACAGATACATAAGGGAGGTTTTTACATGAAACAAATATTCAAAAAGAACCAAATTATTATTACTACGCTGGCTGTTATGATTGCAATTGCCGGATATTTGAATTATTCAGGGAAACTATTTGGAGAAACGAAAAGTGGAACGGAAGAGACAAATGCAGATATGGCAAATAAGGAACTTTTGGATATTTCGGAGGATGATCTTGGAAACAATGAAATCGCAAGCAATGATTCGGATGTGGAAGGAACCCCAGGCGAGGCAGTTTTGACAAGCGGAAGCATGGAATCCACTGTGGCACAGGCTAAAATATCACGCGAACAAGTGCGTTCAGAAAATAAAGAGATGCTGCAGTCGATCATTGACAGTACTACAGTCAGTGAAGAAGAAAAACAAGATGCGATTGCACAGATGCTGAAAATGACTGAATTATCTGAACAGGAGATGGCGATAGAAACATTGATGTCATCAAAAGGTTTTTCGGATGCAGTCGTTAATCTTACAGAAGATTCGGCAGATATTGTTGTAAATGCAGCCGAACTGACAGATGCAAATCGAGCTCAAATTGAAGATATTGTAACAAGAAAAACTGAAATAGCGCCGGAGAATATTGTGATCAGTCCAATTCATGCAAGTGAATAAAATCAAAACATAAAAGAAGAGTGGATAAAAATTATATATCAGTGCGAATTCTTAATGTAAAGCATTGCGGGGGAAAAAAGAATGTGATAAAATAAACTCCATATGCGATAATGTTTGATAGGAGATAATAATATGTCTGATTTTACAAATGAGATAAAGAAAAGAAGAACCTTTGCGATAATTTCTCATCCGGATGCAGGAAAGACAACACTTACAGAAAAATTCCTGTTATATGGAGGTGCAATTAACCAAGCAGGTTCAGTGAAAGGAAAAGCAACAGCAAAGCATGCAGTTTCAGACTGGATGGAGATTGAAAAGGAAAGAGGTATTTCTGTTACTTCTTCGGTTTTACAGTTTAATTATGGTGGATATTGTATCAATATTCTGGATACACCTGGACATCAGGATTTCTCGGAAGATACGTACCGTACTTTGATGGCTGCGGATTCTGCGGTGATGGTAATTGATGCATCGAAAGGTGTTGAAGCACAGACGAGAAAACTGTTCAAGGTATGTGTAATGCGTCATATACCAATCTTTACATTTATTAATAAGATGGATAGAGACGCGATGGATACATTTGAACTCTTGGATGATATTGAAAAAGAGTTGGGAATCGCAACTTGCCCTGTAAACTGGCCAATTGGTTCTGGAAAAGCGTTTAAAGGTGTATATGACCGTCAAAAAAATGAAGTGGAATTATTTTCTGATACGCAGAAGGGTACACGCATGGGAGAAGTCGAGATACTTAGTGCCGATGACCCGAGTCTTGATGAAATCCTTGGCAATGAGGCGAAAAGTATCTTGGCAGATGAGATCGAATTGTTAGATGGTGCCGCAGCTGAATTTGATATGGAGCTTGTTTCAAAAGGAGAACTTTCACCGGTATTCTTTGGTTCTGCGCTTACAAACTTTGGCGTGGAGACATTTTTGAAACATTTCCTGGCAATGACAAGTTCTCCGCTTCCAAGAAAATCAGATCATGGGTTGATTGATCCATTAGAAGAAAAAGATTTTTCTGCATTCGTATTTAAAATCCAGGCTAATATGAATAAGGCACATCGTGACCGTATTGCATTTATGAGAATCTGTTCTGGTGAGTTTGATGCGGGAATGTCTGTATATCATGTGCAGGGTGGAAAGGATATTCGTTTGTCTCAGCCACAACAGATGATGGCAAGTGAACGTAAAATGATTGAAAAAGCTTACGCAGGAGATATTATCGGGGTATTTGATCCAGGCATCTTTTCAATTGGAGATACATTGACAACATCAAAAGAAAAATTTGCATATGAAGGAATTCCGACATTTGCACCGGAACATTTTGCAAGGGTGCGTCAGGTTGATACAATGAAACGTAAGCAGTTCGTAAAAGGTATTAATCAGATCGCTCAGGAAGGTGCAATCCAGATTTTCCAGGAATATAATACAGGAATGGAAGAAATTATCGTTGGAGTAGTCGGTGTTCTGCAATTTGATGTTTTGAAATATCGTTTGCAAAATGAATATAACGTGGAGATCAGACTGGAAAATCTGCCATACGAATATATCCGCTGGATTGAAAATGATGAAATTGATATGGCTAAATTGTCTGGTACTTCAGATATGAAGAAGATTAAAGATTTGAAGGACCGTCCATTATTGTTATTTGTGCATGAATGGAGTATTCGTATGACATTGGAAAGAAACGAGGGACTGCAGCTTTCGGAATTTGGACGTTCTTAAAGAAAACAGACAAATTTCTTTGCAAATAGACTAATATTTGGTATAATACTTACAGATTGAACCATACAGGAGGTTTTGAAAAATGGCGAAGGAAGAAAGAACCACTTATACAATACACAATGACAGCAGCAAAGGAGAAGTTAAGATTGCAGATGAAGTAGTAGCAATCATTGCAGCACTTGCAGCAACAGAAGTTGAAGGCGTTGCATCTATGGCAGGCAATATCACAAACGAACTGATTAGTAAGCTCGGTATGAAAAATTTGTCTAAAGGTGTGAAGGTTGACGTGCTGGAAGGCGTTGTGACAGTTTCACTGGCATTAAATCTGAAGTATAATTATAGCATTATGACTGTAACAGAGAAGGTGCAGGAGAAAGTAAAAGCAGCAATCGAGAATATGACAGGTCTGGAAGTAGCAGATATTAATATTCGTGTGGCTGGAGTTGAGATGGATAATCAGGAATAAAAGTTTGATTATTCTAAGAAGCGGCGTAGTAAAAAGGATGTCGTACAGACATCCTTTTTCTTACCTGATGGGTCGTGATAAAAAGTTGTAAGCAGCTTTTTATGATCTGAATAACAATAAAGAAACATGAGAGAAAATGTGGAAAGGAGCTGTTATGAAAAGAACAGAACTTCGAGAGCATGTATTTAAGATGCTTTTTCAGATAGAATTTAATGAGATGGACGAGATGCCGGAACATTTGCAATTATATTTTGCAAGTCTGGAGAATGCGACAGAGCAGGATAAAGAATATATAGAGAATAAGTATCATGCAGTTGTAGAGAAAGTTTCTGAGATTGATGATCTGATCAATGAAAAATGTGAAGGATGGAAAACAACTCGTATGAACAAAGTGGATCTTACGATTCTGCGACTGGCAGTATACGAGATTAAGTGGGACGAAGATGTTCCGACTGGAGTAGCGATTAACGAGGCAGTAGAACTCTCTAAGAGATTCAGTGGAGAAGAGGGACCTGCTTTTGTAAATGGTGTGCTGGCTAAGATCGCAAACTAGTGTTAATCGGATAATAGCAGACATTAGGAGGCATAACATATGCGTAATGTTTATTCGGTTAAACAAGTTAATTCTTATGTGAAGAATATGTTTAGCCAGGATTTTATGCTGAATCACATATATGTAAAAGGAGAAGTATCGAATTGTAAATATCATACTTCTGGTCATATTTATTTTTCGCTGAAAGATGAGTCCGGAACGATAGCATGCGTTATGTTCGCAAGTGCAAGGTCGGGGCTTTCTTTTCGTATGCAGGAAGGGCAGAATGTAATCGTGCTTGGTTCTGTAAGCGTGTACGAAAGAGACGGAAAATATCAGCTTTACGCAAAAGAGATTATCCTGGATGGGGCAGGAGCACTATATGAACGATTTGAGGCTTTGAAGAAAGAGCTTGAGGAGATGGGGATGTTTGCTGCCGAGTACAAGCAGCCGATACCACGCTATGTGAAGAGTGTCGGTATTGTGACAGCACCGACAGGAGCGGCAGTGCGAGACATCATCAATATTTCTAAGCGAAGAAATCCTTATGTACAGTTGATTTTATATCCTGCACTTGTACAGGGAGAAGGCGCAGCTGCAAGTATCGTCCGTGGAATCCGGATGATGGAACAACAAAACGTAGATGTGATCATTGTCGGACGTGGCGGAGGCTCAATGGAAGATTTATGGGCATTTAATGAAGAGGCTGTGGCAAGAGCAATTTTCGAATGCACAATTCCGATTATTTCTGCCGTTGGGCATGAGACAGATACGTTGATATCGGATTATGTTGCCGATTTGAGGGCACCTACACCATCTGCGGCAGCAGAATTGGCAGTATACGAACTATCTTCGGTTCAGATAATGTGTGAAGAATATAAGAGAAGAATGTATCAACAGATAAGGCAGCGTATAGATTTTTCCAGACGGCAGACGGAACAGATGGCATTTCGATTAAAAGTAGCTCATCCACGTCAGAAATTGAATGAACAAAGACAATATCTGGCTGATTTAGACAGTCGTATGCGTATCAGAATGAATTCGGCATTGGAAGAGAGCAGGCATAAACTGGCAATTTATATAGAGAAAATGAAAGGATTGTCACCGCTTCAGAAATTGAATCAAGGGTATGCATATGTAACGGATAAATCGGGGCGGACAGTGAGAAGCATTAAAGATACAAAGCAAGGAGAAGTACTTGATGTGTATGTGACAGATGGGCGTGTTCGTACACAGGTGGTGGATATATATAAGGAGGAGTATGATGTTAGAAGAGAAAAAGAGTGAACAGAAAGAGACACAGATTCCTCTGGAAGAGTTATTTTCAAAATTAGAGGAAGTAGTTAAGAATCTGGAAAATCCGGAAAGCTCTTTGGAAGAATCCTTTCAGTATTACAACGAGGGAATGCAGCTTTTAAAGAGATGTAACGAGACAATTGATTCTGTAGAAAAGAAAGTACTTGTTTTAGATGAGGAAGGAGAGACGTATGAATTTTAAAGAAGAACAAAAGAAAAGAATAGAGCAGATCGAAGCAATTCTAATGCGTTATCTTCCAAAACAAGAAGGAAAACAAAAAATCATTATGGAGGCCATGGAATATAGTTTGATGGCAGGAGGCAAGCGGTTACGTCCAATGCTGATGTGGGAGACATACCGTATGTTTTCAGGAACATCAGAAGCAATCTATCCGTTTATGGCAGCTATGGAGATGATTCATACATATTCTCTTGTACATGATGATCTGCCGGCAATGGACAATGATGAATATCGCAGAGGACGTAAGACAACACATGTTGTTTATGGAGAAGATATGGGAATCCTTGCCGGAGATGCGCTTTTGAATTATGCATTTGAGACAGCAGTTTCAGCATTTTCTATAGAAGGTGTAGATGCGGAAAATATAGGGCAAGCACTTCAAGTGTTGGCTAAAAAAGCTGGAATTTATGGGATGATAGGTGGTCAGGTTGTAGATGTAAAGTGTACTGGTCAGAGCATTTCAGGAGATACGCTGGATTTTATATACCGCTTGAAAACAGGTGCATTGATTGAAAGCTCAATGATGATCGGAGCAATTCTTGCAGGTGCATCTAAAGATGAAATTAAGAGCGTGGAGACAATAGCACAAAAAGTCGGGCTGGCATTTCAAATCCAGGATGACATTTTAGACGTGACAAGTACGGCAGAGGTGTTAGGAAAACCAATCCACAGCGATGAGAAAAATGAAAAGACAACGTATGTAACCTGGAAAGGAATTGAAGCTGCAAAAGCAGAGGTAAAACAACTTTCCGAGGAAGCAGTTAAGGAATTGAAAAGACTTGAGAGTACAGACGAATACTTGGAGATGTTGCTCGAGTCATTAATATACAGGAAGAAATAAGGAGGAGTTCCTTATGGTTTTAGAAAAGATTCAAAAAGCAAATGACATTAAAAACTTAGAGCCAGAGGAATTGGAAGTATTAGCTAAGGAGATCAGAAGCTTCTTGATTGAAAAAATAAGCTGCACCGGAGGGCATTTGGCCTCAAATCTAGGTGTAGTAGAGCTTACGATAGCACTGCATCTTGCACTTGATTTCCCGGAAGATAAATTAATCTGGGATGTAGGGCATCAGGCATATACGCATAAATTACTGACAGGACGTAAAGCTGGATTTGATGATCTGAGAAAATATGGCGGAATGAGCGGATTCCCAAAGCGCAAAGAAAGTGATTGTGATGCGTTTGATACTGGGCATAGTTCAACATCTATCTCAGCCGGACTTGGATATGTGGCAGCCAGAGACATTCAGAAACAGGATTATCATGTTGTGTCTGTTATTGGAGACGGATCATTGACCGGAGGAATGGCATATGAAGCCTTGAACAATGCTGCACATGTAAAAAGCAATTTTATTATTGTTTTAAATGATAATAATATGTCCATTTCACCGAATGTGGGAGGCGTATCAAATTATTTGAGTGGGCTTCGCACAGCAACTGCTTATACAGAGTTGAAGCGTGGCGTGGAAGATACGTTGAAAAAGATTCCTGTTAAGGGAGAAAAACTGGTTTCACAGATTAAAAAGACAAAGAGTGGATTGAAACAGTTTCTTGTGCCGGGAATGTTTTTTGAAGATATGGGGATTACGTATCTGGGACCGGTAGACGGACATGATATAAGAAAACTTTATAAAGTATTTAGTGAAGCAAAACGATTGAATCATGCTGTGCTTGTACATGTTCTTACAAAAAAGGGTAAAGGTTATTTACCGGCAGAGAAAAATCCATCCCGCTTTCATGGAACTCCGCCATTTGTTATTGAAACAGGGGAAGCAAAGCAGACATCCGAAAAGGATTCTTATACAGATGTATTTTCAAAAGTAATAACAGATGTTGGAAAGAAAGATGAAAAGGTCGTAACGATTACAGCTGCAATGGCAGATGGAACAGGGTTAAACCGATTTGCAAAACATTTTCCGGACAGATTCTTTGATGTGGGAATAGCAGAGGAGCATGCACTGACATTTGCAGCAGGACTGGCGGCTGGTGGCATGAAGCCTGTCGTAGCATTGTATTCTTCATTTTTACAGCGTGCCTATGATCAGGCAATTCATGATGTCTGTCTCCAGAATCTTCCGGTTGTGCTTGCCGTAGATCGTGCCGGTCTGGTTGGAAGTGACGGAGAAACGCATCAGGGACTTTTTGACTTGTCATTTTTAACAACGATTCCAAATATGACGATCATGTCTCCGAAAAATCGCTGGGAGATGGCTGATATGGTTCGCTATGCAATTGATTTTCAATATCCGATTGCACTTCGATATCCAAGAGGAGCAGCATACGAAGGCTTTAAAGAATTCCGGGCGCCGATTGAATATGGTAAAAGTGAGATGTTGTATCAGGAATCCGAGATTGCAATTATTTTTGTTGGACATATGGCAAAGCTGGCCAAAGATGTCAGAGAAGAATTGAAAAACAGAGGATATTCTTGTACGTTGGTCAATGCGAGATTTGTAAAACCATTAGACAAAGAGATGCTCGTACAATTGGCTGCAAACCATCGTATATATGTGACAATTGAAGAAAATGTCCTGTCCGGTGGATTTGGTCAGCAGGTATTGGATTGTGTGGAGCGTGAAAGATTAGATGTTTATGTACACAGTTTTGGAATTCCGGATGATTATGTAGAGCATGGCAATGTAGATGTACTGCGAAAAGAAGTTGGTCTGGAGAAAACAAACATAGTTGAAAAAATTATTACAGATTATAATATAGCAAGGAATGAATAACATGAAGGAACGATTAGACGTATTATTAGTAAAACGGAATCTTGCAGAATCTCGCGAGAAGGCAAAAGCGATTATTATGTCCGGTAATGTTTTTGTCGAGGGACAGCGAGAAGATAAAGCTGGTACGACATTTCCGGAAGAAGTACAGATTGAGATTAAGGGGCATACACTTCCGTATGTAAGTCGTGGTGGATTAAAACTGGAAAAAGCAATGAAAGTTTTTGATGTTACGGTAGAAGGTAAGGTATGTACAGATGTTGGTTCTTCAACAGGAGGTTTTACAGATTGTATGCTGCAAAACGGGGCAGTGAAAGTATTTGCAATTGATGTGGGAAGAGGTCAGTTGGATTGGAAACTTCGTCAGGATGAACGGGTTGTATGTATGGAAAAAACAAATATCCGTTATGTTACTCCGGAAGATATAGGAGAACCGATTGATTTTTCATCCATTGATGTATCATTCATATCATTGACAAAAGTATTGGAGCCGATTCGCAATTATTTAACACCGGAGGGTGAGATTGTGGCTTTGATTAAACCTCAGTTTGAAGCAGGAAGAGAAAAAGTTGGAAAGAAAGGGGTAGTCAGAGAGCGAAGCACACACCACGAAGTGATTGAAAAAGTTGCACAGTATGCACACTCGATAGGATTTGAAATATTAAATATTGATTTTTCGCCTATTAAAGGACCAGAGGGAAACATCGAATATTTGATTCATTTGAAAAAATGTCCAGATGGACAGCTGCCGGAAATTTCAGTAGATTTATCTAGTGTCGTGGATCATGCGTTCGAGGAGCTGGCACGTTGAGGATAAGAACATGGATAGATTTTATGTGATTACAAATCAATTAAAAGATACAGACTATCGAATAACAAATAAAATTAAAGAATACATTGAAAAAAATGGAAAAACTTGTGTAATCGCTCAAAAAGACGAAGAGGGTTATTTGATTCCGGGAACAGTGCCAAAAGATATACAATGTGCAATAGTTCTTGGAGGAGATGGGACTTTAATTCGTGCTGCAAGAGAATTAGAAGGATATCATATTCCATTACTTGGTGTAAACATGGGAACGCTGGGGTATCTGGCAGAGGTAGAATTGCATGATTATCGTACAGCTCTGGACAAGTTGTTTGCAAAAGAGCCAGAAGTGGAAGATCGTATGATGTTGCGAGGAAGTGTTAATGGAGGAAAATCGCACGTTGCAGTGAATGATATTGTAGTGACGCGTTCGGGAGAGCTTCGTGTGGTACATCTGGATATTTATGTGAACGGAGCACTTTTAAATAGTTATCGTGCGGATGGAGTAATCATATCGACACCGACAGGAACAACAGGATATAATCTGTCTGCGGGAGGACCGATTGTTGAGCCAACGGCAAGTATGTTTGTAATTACTCCGATTTGTTCGCATGCACTTAATGCAAGTAGCGTCGTACTTTCGGCAGAGGATACAATAGAAGTAAAAGTCTGTGAAGGTAGATATGGAAGACAAGAGCATGCGTTAGTTACATTTGATGGGGCGGAAGAGATTGCTGTTCGTACAGGAGACCGTGTTGTGATTCAAAAAGCTGAAGATACTACAAAGCTGATTAAATTGAATAAAGAAAGTTTCATGATAACTATGCGAGAAAAAATGAAAGGAAATTAGGAAAATGAAGGTTAGTCGTCATGCAAAAATAATTGAATTGATCAATCAGTATGATATTGAAACCCAGGAAGAATTGGCAGATCGTTTGAATCAGTCCGGATTTAAAGTGACTCAGGCTACAGTTTCCAGAGATATTCGTGATCTAAAGCTGACGAAAATGTCAGTAGATGGAGGAAAACAGAAATACGTTATTATTAAGCCGGAAGATGGCGGTATGACGGAAAAATATATGAGGGTATTACGAGATGGGTATGTATCCATGGACATGGCACAAAATATACTTGTGATAAAAACTGTATCAGGAATGGCTATGGCAGTTGCGGCTGCTATAGATGCTATGCAGTGGAAAGAAGTGGTCGGATGTATTGCCGGAGATGATACGATTATGTGTGCAATCCGAACAGTAGAAGACACAACCTGTGTGATGGATAAGATTAGAAAAATTGCAACAAGAGGATAATAAAAGAAATTATGTTAGAAAATCTGCATGTAAAAAATCTGGCGTTGATTGATGAAGTTGAGGTTGATTTTCAGCCTGGATTAAATATTCTGACAGGAGAAACCGGAGCTGGAAAATCAATTTTATTAGGTTCTGTGAATCTGGCATTAGGTGGTAAATACAGTGCGGATATGCTTCGTACAGGAGCTAAATTCGGACTGGTAGAATTGACATTTACAATTGAAAATGAAAAGTTAGAAAAACAGCTCGAGGCAATGGATATTTATCCGGAAGATGGGCGGATTGTATTGAACCGAAAGCTGATGGAAGGAAGAAGTGTCAGTAAGATTAACGGAGAAACCGTAAATATGACGACGCTTCGTGAAGTGGCATGTATGCTGATTGACATTCATGAGCAGCATGTGCATCAGTCACTTCTTCATAAGAGAAATCATCTGGTTTTTCTGGATTTATATGCGAAAGATAAAATTGAGCCGTTGAAAGAAAAAGTTGCAAAGGCTTATCATGCTTACATGGATTATCAGAAGAAGCTGGATAATTTCAGTATGGATGAGAGAGAACGGCAAAAGGAAATATCGCTGGCAGAATTTGAAATACATGAAATAGAAGAGGCAAATCTTCAGGATGGCGAAGATGAAGATTTGGAACAGCTTTATCAGAGAATGGCAGCAGGTAAGAAAATCACAGAAGCAATCAGCGAGGCTTATCAATATACCAGTGAAGATTCTTCTGGTAATGCAAGTGATTATTTAAGCAGGGCAATCCGAGCACTTCAGGATGTCTCATCAGTGGATGAACAAGGAATGTCTCTATACGACCAGCTGTCAGAAATTGATAGCTTATTAAATGATTTTAACAGAGAATTATCAGACTACGCAAAAAGCTTTGAATTTTCGGAAGAAGATTTTTATGAGACAGAGAATCGTTTGAATATCATTAATCGTTTAAAAACAAAATTTGGTAATTCTGTCAGTGAAGTTTTGGAATATTGTGAAGAAAAAAAACAGAGACTAAACGAACTGGAAGATTATGAAGCATGCATGAATGAGTTAAAAGAAAAATTGCAAAGTGCAGAAGAAGAATATGTGAAGCAGGCAAATGCATTGACAATGGAGCGTGAAAAAGCAGCAATTCCATTTGTTGAGGAAATAAAAAAAGGATTGAAAGATTTGAATTTTCTGGATGTGCAATTTGAAATGCGTTTTACAAAACATGATCGATATGGACTGGGTGGAATGGATGATGCTGAATTTTATATGTCAACCAATCCAGGTGAAGCCTTAAAACCAATGGGAATGGCAGCATCCGGTGGTGAGCTGTCCAGAATTATGCTTGTAATTAAAACAATTCTTGCCGGGCAGGAAGATACACCAACGTTAATATTTGATGAGATTGATACGGGAATCAGTGGTATTACGGCAGGAAAAGTTGCAGAAAAGATGCGATTTATCGGAAAGTCCAGACAAGTTTTATGTATTACGCATCTGGCACAAATCGCATCAAAAGCAGATGCCCATTATTTGATTCAAAAGCAGGCAAAAGAAAACGTAACAAAAACAGAAATTATACCATTATCAAAAGAAAATTCAATTCATGAACTCGCGAGATTACTTGGAGGCGATAAGATGACAGCAAGTATTCTTGAGAGTGCGAAAGAGATGAAAGAATTGGCAATGAGTGAAATATAATACCAGTGTGAAATTGTGTTTCTTTCACATACTAAAAACGAACACCAGGGAAATAAGTTTCCTGTGGATGTTCGTTTTTTCTGTTAGTAGAAAAAGTTCCATTATTAAAAAAGTAACGAAAGAAGGTATGTGAGATGAAACAAGACAGAAAGAAAAAAATCCTTTGCGTAGTTATTCTTATCATTACGATGGCGATGTTTGGAAAGATGGGCTGGAATGTATCTTGGGCAGCAACGCAAAAAGAGGTGACAACAGAGCAACTGGATGAAGATGTGGTTTTAGTAGGAGGGATGCCAATTGGAATTTACATGGAAACGGATGGGGTATTGGTCTTAAATACACAAAAAATAAAAGGCGTTGACGGAAAAGAGTATAATCCGGCTAAAAAACAAGTGAAGTCGGGAGACTATATTATCGGAATAAATGGAGTGGAAATTCATGATAAAAAGCAATTGATGGAACAAGTTGAAAAACTGAATGATCAGGAGGTAGAACTGTCAATATATAGAGAACAAAAGAATTTAAATGTAAAAATGAAAGCAGTAGAGTCTGCGGCAAAGAAATATAAACTGGGAATCTGGGTAAGAGATAATGTACAAGGTTTAGGAACAATTACATTTTTGACAAAAAACAGTGAATTCGGAGCACTCGGTCATGGAATCCATGATATGGATACAAGTGTATTGATGAAAATAGCAAATGGAAGAATATACAGAACAAGTATACGTTCAGTTGTGAAAGGGTCCGAGGGAACTCCGGGGAGCATGGAGGGACTTATTGTATATAATCGCAATAATCAATTAGGGTCGATTAAAAAGAATACAGAGGTTGGAATATATGGAATATTAGATGACTTAAATACATTATTTGAAGAACAATATGCTGTACAGATTGCAAAAAAAGAAGAAATTAGAAAAGGAAAAGCAACAATTCGTTGCTTTTTAGACGGAGAAGTGAAAGAATATGATGTCGAAATTTTGGAGATTGATAAGACACCGAATGAAATAAATAAAGGAATTACATTACAAGTTACAGATTCTGAATTGTTAGAAAAAACAGGTGGAATTGTGCAGGGAATGAGTGGTTCGCCAATACTTCAAGACGGAAAATTAGTCGGTGCAGTTACACATGTATTTGTTAATAATTCTACAAAGGGATATGGAATATTTGCAGAAACAATGTTGAAAGAAGCCGAAAAATGCAACATGTAACTGCTGTCTTTTGTCGAATTGAGACGCATGAAAGCTCTTGATTCTCATCGACAAGGCTTATATAATAGTGAAATGGTAAAGGAAAAGCGGGACGATGAGAGTAGAAGGGGTGGAGGAGGACACTATATGGAAGCATTGAAAGTGGCCATTGCCGACGATAATGAATTAATGCTGGATATGCTAGGAGAGCTAATTTCTTCAGATAAAGACTTAAACATTGTTGGAAAAGCAAAAAACGGAGAGGAGATTTGTCAGATAATCAAAGAACAGAAACCGGATGTTGTACTTTTAGATCTGATTATGCCGAAGATGGATGGACTTACTGTTATGGAATATGTAAATCGAGATAAAGCAGTAAGTAAACAGCCAAGTTTTATTATCGTTACAGCAGTGGGAAAAGAGAAAATTACAGAAGATGCTTTCAATCGCGGAGCAGATTATTATATTATGAAGCCGTTTAATAAACAAACATTATTAAATCGAATCAAGGATTCGCGCAGAACGTGGAGAATTCCGGAGAAAAATATAAATGAAATAGTAGAAAAGAATCCAATCAGTGAAGAATCATTACTCAATACAGTAACAAATATGTTGCATGAAATTGGAATTCCGGCACATATCAAAGGCTATCACTACCTGAGAGACGCTATTATAATGGCGGTAGAAGATATGGAAGTATTAAATGCAATTACAAAAATATTGTATCCTACTGTAGCAAAAAAGTATCAGACAACCTCGAGTCGTGTAGAGCGTGCAATTCGACATGCGATAGAAGTTGCGTGGAGCAGAGGTAAATTAGATACATTAGATCGTTTATTTGGATATACTGTCAGTAACGGAAAAGGAAAACCGACAAATTCTGAATTCATTGCCTTAATCGCAGATACCATCCAGTTAGAATATAAAAACAGATAATAAAAACTACTGTGATTCGCTGTATATATGCGAAATAAGGCTTTTAATTAAAAATGAAATGCGTTATAATAATTTTATGATTATTCAAAAAAGCAAGGCTGAAAAAAGCGAAAAACGGGAGGGTTATTATGAAAAATATTTTATTTGCATCTTCAGAATGCGTTCCATTTATTAAAACAGGAGGTCTGGCGGATGTAGTTGGTTCGCTTCCAAAATATTTTGATAAAGATAAATATGATGTCCGAGTTGTTCTTCCAAAATATAATTGTATGTTTCAAAAATGGAAAGATATGATGGAATATGTAGATCATTTTTATATGGAACTTGCAGGTGAGGATCGTTATGTCGGAATCATGACTTGTGAATATGAGGGGATTCGCTTTTACTTTATCGATAATGAATATTATTTCAATGGTTTTGCACCTTATGATGGGGATCCAAAGTGGAATATTGAAAAATTTGCATTTTTCTCAAAAGCTGTATTAAGTATTCTCCCGGTTATCGGATTCCGCCCGGATCTGATTCATTGTCATGACTGGCAGACAGGATTGATTCCTGTATATTTGGATAATTTCCGTTATCTTGGAGAATACTATCGAGGAATTAAGTCTATTATGACAATACATAATCTGAAGTTCCAGGGTGTATGGGATAGAGAAACAGTACAGGCAATCACAGGACTTCCAGATTATTATTTTGTTCCGGATAAGATGGAAGCATATAAAGATGCAAACCTGCTTAAAGGTGGTATCGTATATGCAGACAAGGTTACAACTGTAAGCCAGACTTATGCGGAAGAAATTAAAACTCCATTCTATGGAGAAGCGTTAGATGGATTAATGAATGCACGTTCTAATGATCTTTGTGGCATTGTGAATGGATTAGATTATGATGACTATAATCCTGAGAAGGATTCAAGAATTGTAAAGAATTTTAATGTGGGAGATTTCCGAAAATTAAAACCAATGAATAAAGCTGCTTTGCAGGAGGAACTTGGTCTTGACAGAGATCCAAAGGCTATGATGATTGGTATGGTTTCCAGACTGACAGATCAGAAGGGCTTCGATCTGGTAGATTATATGATGGATGAATTATGTCAGGATGCAGTACAGATCGTAGTACTTGGAACTGGTGAAGCAAAATATGAGAATATGTTCCGTCATTTTGCATGGAAATATTCAGGAAAGGTTTCTGCAAACATCTTTTATTCAGAAGATCTTTCACATAAGATTTATGCATCATGTGACGCATTTTTAATGCCGTCTCTGTTTGAACCATGTGGATTGAGTCAGTTGATGAGTCTTAGATACGGAACTCTTCCAATTGTTCGAGAGACAGGTGGATTAAAAGATACAGTACAGCCTTACAATGAATATGAGAAAACAGGAACAGGATTTAGTTTCGCAAATTATAATGCACATGAAATGTTGAATACTGTTCGATATGCAGAACATATTTACTATGATAGAAAGCGCGACTGGAATAAGATGGTTGAGCGTGCTATGGAAGAAGATTTTTCTTGGGGAAATTCTGCAATCCAGTATCAGAATTTGTATGCAAGCCTGATTGGGGAATAGAAGCAAAGCAAGTAATATAAATACGACAGATTTAGGAGAAGGACATGAAGATAATTGATAAATTGAACGAAGATAGAATTCATATTTCGTTCGAGGTGTTTCCACCAAAAACAGATGCAGGATTTGAAAAAGTGAAAGATGCAACAGATAAAATTGCCCAGTTAAACCCGTCATATATTAGCGTTACATATGGTGCCGGCGGAGGAACAAGTAAGAATACAGCAAAGATTGCATCACACATAAAACATGAGCTTGGAGTAGAAAGCCTGGCACATCTTACGTGTGCGTCATCTACAAAAGAAGAAGTGCGACAAGTAATTGAAAATCTGAAACAGTTGGAAATTGAAAATATTCTTGCCCTTCGAGGAGATATCGTACCGGGAATGACCTTTCCAAGTGAAGACCGTTTTCATTATGCATATGAATTGGTTGAAGAGATAAAGAAACATGGAGATTTCTGTATAGGTGCCGCATGTTACCCGGAGGGACATGTGGAAAACGAACACAAAGAAGATGATATCAAATATTTAAAACAAAAAGTAGATAGTGGAGTTGATTTCCTGACAACACAGATGTTTTTTGATAATGATATTCATTATAACTTTTTGTATCGGATTCGTGAAGCGGGTATTACCGTCCCAGTTCTTCCGGGAATCATGCCGATTACTACAGCGGCTCAGATGAAACGTAGTCAGGAATTGTCAGGAACCGTATTTCCAAGAAGATTTCTGGCATTGCTGGATCGGTTTGGCGATTATCCGGATGCAATGAAACAAGCAGGAATCGCATATGCTACAGATCAGATTATCGATTTGCTTGCTAATGGAGTGAAAAATATCCATGTCTATTCTATGAATAAACCGGAAGTGGCGGCTAAAATCATGGAGAATCTTTCAGAAGTAATAAAATGTTAGGAGTATAGGATAATGGACCAACTGACAAAGGAAGCTGTCCGTTATCTTGGATATGGGAGAAATGCGGTAGATGATCAAACGCGAACAATGATTGCAGAGAGTTTTGAAATATTGCAGTCAATTGCAGGCAGAAAATCCATCTATCGCATCTTTTGTTTAGAACATCTGGGAGATAATCGGATATCATTTGGAAATTTAGAAGTACAAAGCAAGAGTCTTGCAAAAAATTTAAAAGGCTGTGATAAAATAGTAGTGTTTGGTGCTACTTTAGGAATCGGAGTAGACCAGTTGATACGTAGAACATCACTTACAGATATGGCAAAAGCAGTTGTTCTTCAAGCTTGCGCCGCAGCATTGCTGGAAGAGTATTGTGATGAATGTCAGGAAAAAATTGAAGTGCAGATGCGAAAAGAAGGATATTATTTAAGACCACGATTTAGTCCGGGATATGGAGATTTTTCGATTGAACATCAGTACTATATTACGAGGATGATAGACAGTGCGAAGACAATTGGATTAACCATAACAGACAGTTTGATGATGACACCAACCAAATCAGTAACGGCGGTGATCGGACTTAGCACTTCAGAAGAAAATTGTCACAGACAAGGATGCGAAGCGTGTTCAAAGAAGGACTGCATATATAGAAGGGACATAATATGATATTGGAGCAATTAGGAAAGAAACTTTTATTTTTTGATGGGGGAATGGGAACTCTTCTTCAGGAAAAGGGATTAAAACCGGGAGAACTTCCAGAGACATGGAATCTAAATCATCCGGAGGATATTATAGGAATACATCAGGCATATATAGAGGCAGGAAGTGACATTGTGCTTACGAATACGTTTGGAGCTAATGCACTGAAGTTTAAGGACGACACCTATCCGCTGAAAAAAATTGTAGAGGCGGCTGTTCAAAACGTAAAAACAGCACAGGAACGAGCAGGAAAAAAAGTTTACACGGCATTGGATGTAGGTCCGACAGGAAAACTTTTAAAACCGATGGGAGACCTTGATTTTGAAGATGCTTATAACGCATTTAAAGAAGTGATGATTTATGGAGAACAGGCCGGTGTAGATCTCATACATATTGAAACAATGAGTGATACCTATGAGATTAAGGCAGCAGTTCTTGCAGCAAAAGAAAATACAAAATTGCCCGTTTTTGTGACAGCAATTTTTGATGAACGCAAGAAATTATTGACAGGTGCAGATATTCCGGTTTTTGTCAGTATGTTGGAAGGACTTCGAGTTGATGCTCTTGGAATTAACTGTGGATTGGGACCGAAACAAATGTTTCCAATGCTGGAAGAATTGCAAAAATATTCTTCTTTACCAATTGTTGTGAAACCAAATGCAGGACTTCCAAAACAGCGTGGAAATGAAACTTATTATGATGTTGAGCCGGAAGAGTTCGCACAGACAATGGAAAAAATAGTGGATATGGGTGCCGCTATTATTGGAGGTTGTTGTGGAACGACACCAGATCACATCCGTGCTATGATTACGATGTGTAAAGATAAACAGATGAAACCAGTCACAAAGAAGACGGAAACAATCGTGTCCTCATATGGTAAATCTGTTATATTTGGAAATGGTTCTAAAATTATCGGGGAGCGTATCAATCCAACAGGAAAGAAAAAATTCAAACAAGCTTTAAAAGATCATGACCTGGATTACATTTTAAAGGAAGGTATCATGCAGGAAGAAAAAGGGGCACATATTTTAGATGTGAATGTAGGGCTTCCGGATATCGATGAAAAACAGATGATGATAGAAGCAATAACGAGCTTGCAAGGAGTGACAAGTCTTCCACTCCAGATCGATACAGTAGATATCAATGCCATGGAAGCAGCACTTCGTATTTATAATGGAAAGCCTATGGTCAATTCCGTCAGTGGAAAAAAAGAATCGATGGATGCAGTATTTCCTTTGATTCAAAAATATGGTGGTGTAGTTGTCGGACTGACATTGGATGAAAATGGAATACCTGCGACAGCAGATGGTCGAGTAGAGATTGCAAAAAAAATAATAGCGGAAGCAGCTAAGTATGGGATTGATAAAAAAGACATCGTAATTGATGTGTTGGCAATGACAATTAGTTCAGAGCCGCAAGGGGCAATTATCACATTAGATGCATTGCATCGCGTAAGACATGAGCTCGGAGTTCATACAATTCTTGGGGTTTCAAATATTTCATTCGGGTTGCCAATGCGCCCGATTGTGAATTCGCATTTTTATACAATGGCGATGTATAATGGGCTAAGTTGTGGAATTGTAAATCCGGCATCGGAAGAAATGATGAAGTCATTTGATGCATATCATGCATTGATGAATTACGATATAAATTGTGAACGATATATCGGAAAATATTCAGGTCAGACTACAACCGTATCAACAACACAGACAGGTTCAATGACATTACAGATGGCAATTGAAAAAGGTGTGAAAGATGAAGCACGACAGATCACACTTGAACAGGTAAAAACAGAACAGCCATTGGATATCATCAATACACAACTGATTCCGGCACTGGATCACGTTGGAAAAGGCTTTGAGAAAGGAACTGTTTTTTTGCCACAATTATTGATGAGTGCAGAGGCAGCTAAAACAGCGTTTGCAGTGCTGAAAGAGCAGATGAGCGGCAAAGAAGATGCTGAAGAGAAAAAAGAAAAAGTTGTTCTGGCAACCGTAAAAGGGGATATACATGACATTGGTAAGAATATTGTAAAAGTTTTATTGGAAAACTATAGTTTTGATGTTATTGATCTTGGTAAAGATGTTCCGCCAGAAACAATTCTTGAAGCTGTTCAGGAGCAAGATGTAAAGCTGGTAGGTCTTAGTGCATTAATGACAACAACTGTAGTGAGTATGGAGGAGACAATTAAGTTATTACGAAAAGAAGCTCCAGATTGCAAAGTGATGGTTGGCGGTGCGGTTTTAAATCAAGATTATGCGGATATGATCGGTGCAGATTTTTATGGAAAAGATGCAATGCAGTCGGTGTATTATGCACAAAAATTATTACAGAATAAATAAAAGGAGGAATATACAATTATGATGAGAGGATTACAGACTACAGTAAGAATGATCAGAAGAAGAGTATTTACAGAAGTTGCAAAATTAGGTTTCAAAGCAGATGCAGAGACATTAATTGATGATATGGAAGCAATTCCATATGAAATTGTTACCGAGGATCAGGATTACCGAGATAGTCGTTATCGAGCAAGAGCTGTTGTGCGTGAAAGATTGCGTTTGGCAATGGGGTTATCTCTTCGTCCAGAGAATAAACCTGTGCATCTTACACAGGGAGTAGAAGCAAGTAATATTTCGGAAAAATATTATGAGCCACCATTGATGCAGGTAATTCCTTCAGCGTGCGAAGCGTGCGAGGAAAGAGGATATGAAGTATCCAATATGTGTAAAGGCTGTCTTGCACATCCATGTCAGGAAGTCTGTCCAAAGGGTGCAATTTCCATGGTGGATGGAAAATCATATATAGACCAGACAAAGTGCATTAAGTGTGGAAAATGCAAGTCTGCCTGTCCATATGACGCAATTGCAAAAAAAGAACGTCCATGTAAAAATGCATGTGGAGTTGGAGCAATTGTATCGGATAAAATGGGAAGAGCTTATATTGATCCTGACAAGTGTGTATCATGCGGTATGTGCATGGTAAGTTGTCCATTTGGAGCAATTTCTGATAAATCGCAGATATTCCAGCTTGCACGTGCTTTAAGTGAAGGTGAAGAAATTGTTGCAGAAATCGCACCGGCATTTGTAGGTCAGTTTGGAGAAAATATTACTGCAAGAAATATTAAAGCTGCATTGCAGGAAATGGGATTTTCAGAAGCGTATGAAGTCGCACTTGGAGCAGATATCGGGGCAGTGGCAGAGGCACATCACTATGTAAATAAAGTTGTATCAGGAGAACTCCCGTTTCTTCTTACATCATGTTGTCCATCCTGGGCAATGCTTGCAAAAAAACAGTTTCCAGATTTGATCGATCAGATTTCACAGGAGCTGACGCCTATGGTTGCAACGGCAAGAACAATTAAGCAGGAGCATCCAAATGCAAAGGTTGTGTTTATCGGACCATGCGCAGCAAAGAAACTGGAGGCTTCCAGAAGGACAGTAAGAAGTGATGTAGATTTTGTTGTGACATTTGAAGAATTGCAGGCTATGTTTGATGCAAAAGGAATTGATCTGACAAAATATGAAGCAGAATCTTCTTTCCATGATGCAACCGGTGCAGGACGTGGATATGCATGTGCAGGCGGCGTTGCAGCAGCAATTGAAGAATGTATTAAAGAGTATTATCCAGGTGTAGACGTAAACATCGAACATGCAGAGGGTCTTGCAGAATGTAGAAAAACACTGCTTCTTGCAAAAGCCGGCAAGATGAATGGCTGCCTGATTGAAGGAATGGGCTGCCCGGGAGGATGCGTTGCAGGAGCAGGAACTAACATTCCAATTCCACAGGCTAAGAAAGATGTTGCAACTTATGTGAAGAACTCAACAAAATCAATTCCACCAAAGGAATTAGAGAATATTGAATTAAAATAGTCTGATAGTTTAGAAATAAAAAGCAGGCATAGAATGACACGAAAAAAGCAGTTCTATGTCTGCTTTACATTTGAAAAATGCTATGTTATTATATGAAATAGTATGTTTTTAATTTACAGGAGGAGAAGGCAATGCAGCCATATGGAGTAAACCAATTAAGAAAAATGTTTTTAGAGTTCTTTGAGAGCAAAGGACATCTTGCGATGAAGAGCTTTTCGCTGGTGCCTCATAACGATAAAAGTTTGTTACTGATCAATTCAGGAATGGCACCATTAAAACCATATTTTACAGGACAGGAGATTCCACCTAGAACACGTGTGACAACATGTCAGAAGTGTATTCGTACAGGCGATATTGAGAATGTAGGTAAGACAGCACGTCACGGTACATTTTTTGAGATGCTTGGAAACTTTTCGTTTGGAGATTATTTCAAAAAAGAAGCAATCGAATGGTCATGGGAGTTCTTGACAGAAGTAGTCGGACTGGATCCGGAAAGATTATATCCATCTATTTATGAGAATGATGACGAGGCTTTTGAAATCTGGAATAAAAAGATGGGAATCCCGGCAGAGAGAATTTTCAGATTTGGTAAAGAAGATAACTTCTGGGAGCATGGTTCAGGTCCTTGTGGTCCATGCTCAGAGATTTATTATGATCGTGGAGAAAAATACGGATGTGGTAAACCAGGATGTACAGTAGGTTGTGAATGCGACCGTTACATGGAAATCTGGAACAATGTATTTACACAGTTTGATAACGATGGCAATGGAAATTATTCTGAATTAGAGCAGAAGAATATTGATACAGGTATGGGATTAGAGCGTCTTGCAAGTGTTGTACAGGACGTTGATTCAATTTTTGATGTTGATACAATTAAGGCACTTCGAGATCATGTATCTAAGCTTGCAAACAAAGAATATGGAAAAGATTATAATACGGATGTTTCACTCCGTGTTATCACAGATCACGTGCGTTCTGTAACATTTATGATTTCTGATGGTATTATGCCTTCAAATGAAGGCCGTGGATATGTACTTCGTCGTCTGCTTCGTCGTGCATGCCGTCATGGAAGATTATTAGGAATCGAGGGAAATTTCCTGCCAGAACTTGCAGAGACTGTAATTGCCGGTTCGAAAGACGGATATCCTGAATTGGAAGAAAAGAAAGAATTTATTTTAAAGGTTATAGCAAAAGAGGAAGAGCAGTTTAATAAAACAATCGACCAGGGTCTTGGAATCCTTTCTGATATGATTGCAAACATGGAAGAAAAAGGTGAGAAAACATTGTCCGGTGAAGATGCATTCCGTCTTTATGACACATATGGATTCCCATTAGATCTGACAAAAGAAATTCTGGAAGAAAAAGATTTGGATGTAGATGAAGACGGATTCCATGCAGCAATGGAAATCCAGAGAAAGACTGCCCGTGATGCCCGTGAAGTGACAAACTATATGGGAGCTGACGTAACTGTATATGAGTCTATCGATCCAAGCGTAACAAGCAAGTTTGTTGGTTATGATAATCTGACATATGAATCAAACGTAACAGTACTGACTTCTGAGACAGCAGTGGTTGATGCTCTTTCAGATGGAGAAAGAGGAACTGTATTTGTAGAGGAAACACCATTTTATGCAACAAGTGGTGGACAAGAAGCAGATACTGGTGTGATTCGTACAGCAGATGGTGAATTTAAAGTAGAAGATACGATTAAGCTTCTCGGTGGTAAGATTGGTCATGTAGGTATTGTGACAAAAGGTATGATTAAAGTAGCAGACAAGGCTACTCTTGAAGTAAACGCAGAAAAACGAGCACTTTCTGCTCGTAACCATAGCGCTACTCATTTGCTTCAGAAAGCACTTCGTATAGTACTTGGCAATCATGTTGAGCAGGCAGGTTCAAGTGTAAATGAAGACAGATTACGTTTTGACTTTACTCATTTTTCTGCAATGACAGCAGAAGAACTTGAGAAGGTTGAGAAGATTGTAAATGATGCAATTCAGAAAGCACTTCCAGTTGTGATTAAGAATATGCCGATTGAAGAGGCTAAAAAGACAGGCGCACAGGCATTGTTTGGTGAAAAATATGGAGATGTCGTACGTGTTGTAAATATGGGTGATTTTTCAATTGAGTTCTGTGGAGGTACTCATGTATCTAATACATCTGAAATCATGGCTCTCAAGATTGTATCTGAGTCAGGTGTTGCAGCTGGAGTACGTCGTATTGAGGCACTTACATCAGAGGGCTTATTGAAATATTATAGCGATTTGGAAAATAAACTTCGTGATGCAGCAAAACTTTTGAAAACAACACCAGATACAGTTTCAGAGAAGATTGCTCATCTTCAGGCAGAAAATAAAACTCTTCATAGTGAGCTGGAGAGCTTGAAGAGTAAGATGGCACAGGATGCAGCCGGAGATATTATGAATCAGGTGAAGGAAATTTCAGGTGTTAAATTGCTTGCAGCAGAACTTGACGGTGTAGACATGAATGGTCTTCGTGATCTTGGAGACCAGATGAAAGAAAAACTTGATGACGGAGTAGTCGTATTGGCATCAGGTAATGATGGCAAAGTAAGCTTGATGGTTATGGCAACAGATGGAGCTATGAAAAAAGGAGCACATGCCGGTAATCTTGTCAAAGCAATTGCAGGATGTGTAGGCGGTGGCGGCGGTGGTCGTCCAAACATGGCTCAGGCTGGTGGAAAGAATCCGGCAGGTATTGCAGATGCATTGAAAAAGGCAGAAGAGGTACTTTCTGAGCAACTTGCATAGGAATATCATGTGAATTTCACCAAAAATTATAACAATTTTTGGTGAAAAAACAGTTGACGTAGCTGAAAAATATGTTATAATCTTTTGTAGTGCAATAAATATACCCGAACAGTCGTATGATGCACAATACAAGGCTGGAGGGGAGGTTAGGTGTGAGACTATGTCAAATGTAATCGTTAAAGAAAACGAAACGTTAGATAGTGCTTTACGCAGATTCAAAAGAAACTGTGCGAAAGCTGGCATTCAGCAGGAGATTCGTAAAAGAGAACATTACGAAAAGCCAAGCGTAAGACGTAAAAAGAAATCTGAAGCTGCTAGAAAACGTAAGTATAATTAATAGTGCAGATTAACAAGGTACTGAATTCAGTGCCTTGTTTTTTATTACATAAGAAATTACATTTCTTGTGTATTCAAGTCGAACGTCCGTGAGACTTGGCGCGTGATTCTGCTCAGCGAAGCCCATTTTTAAGAAATTATTTTACAAGGTTTCAGCATACTTTTACTACGTTAACGTAACAGTGTTGTAAAATAATAAAATTTCTTATTGACAACAGAGGATAATGCTTATACAATAAAGAACGAAGACAAAGATGTCGGAAAGCTTGCAGACTAACTGCATGCTTTTTCTAGTTTTAGGAGGTAGATTAGAATGTCATACGTAGATGAAGTCATTGAATTAGTAGTGAAAAAAAATCCAGCAGAACCTGAATTTCATCAGGCAGTAAAAGAGGTATTAGAGTCTCTTCGTGTAGTAGTAGAAGCAAATGAAGAAAAATTCCGTAAAGATGCTTTACTTGAAAGATTGGTTGAGCCAGAAAGACAGATTAAATTCCGCGTTCCATGGGTAGATGATAAAGGACAGGTACAGGTTAATACAGGATATCGTGTACAGTTTAATAGTGCTATTGGACCATACAAAGGAGGACTTCGTCTGCATCCATCTGTTAACCTTGGAATTATCAAATTCCTTGGATTCGAGCAGATCTTTAAAAACTCTTTGACAGGTCTTCCAATCGGTGGAGGTAAAGGTGGATCAGATTTCGATCCTAAGGGAAAATCAGACAGAGAAGTTATGGCGTTCTGCCAGAGCTTTATGACAGAGCTTTGCAAATATATCGGAGCTGATACAGATGTTCCAGCAGGAGATATCGGAACAGGTGCAAGAGAGATTGGTTATATGTTCGGACAGTACAAGAGAATCCGCGGACTGTATGAAGGTGTTCTGACAGGTAAAGGATTAAGCTATGGTGGATCTTTAGCTCGTACAGAGGCTACCGGATATGGTCTGTTATATTTCACAGAAGAGATGCTGAAATTAAATGGACAGGATATCGCAGGTAAGACAGTAGCAGTTTCTGGTGCTGGTAACGTAGCAATCTATGCAACAGAAAAGGCTCAGCAGCTTGGTGCTAAAGTTGTAACAGTAAGTGATTCTACAGGATGGGTATATGATCCAGACGGAATCGATGTTGCAGCACTGAAAGAAATCAAAGAAGTAAAACGTGCAAGACTTACAGAATATAAGAATTATCGTCCAAATTCAGAATATCATGAAGGAAGAGGCGTATGGAATGTCAAAGTAGATATTGCTCTTCCATGTGCTACACAGAATGAACTTCATCTTGAGGATGCAAAAGCACTTGTTGCTAATGGATGTATAGCTGTTGCAGAAGGTGCTAATATGCCTACAACAATGGAAGCTACAGAGTACTTACAGGAGCATGGAGTACTGTTTGCACCAGGTAAAGCATCTAATGCCGGTGGTGTTGCTACATCTGCACTTGAGATGTCACAGAACAGTGAGAGATTGAGCTGGACATTTGAAGAAGTAGATTCTAAACTGAAAAATATCATGGTTAATATTTGCCATAATGCAGCTGATGCAGCTGAAAAATACGGATTCAAAGGCAACTATGTTGTAGGTGCTAACATTGCCGGATTTGAGAAAGTTGCTGACGCTATGACAGCTCAGGGAATCTGCTAATCAGATAAAAAATGATTGACATTTTAAAATTAAAATTGTATAGTTACCTTGTAAAAGGGAGTAATCGACGTACATAGTGCGTTCACGATGTCGTCAATACGATGGGTCTACCTATCCGTATCGTGATGAAATGATGAGACTTTTGCTGTATCATAATTAGATTGATACAGCAAAAGTCTCTTTTATATATTAGCAAAAGTTTTTTTCTAATATGTAAAATGATTCCTTTTAAATAATTTGAAAGAAGGAGAGAACTGGTATGAAAGAATACTATCATATGACTGGTGAAGAAGTCTGTCAAAGTGTGAATGGAACTCTGGAACCATTGACAGAATCGCAGGTGAAAGAACATATTGCAAAATATGGCCGGAATGAAATTGAGACCGTAGGAAAGAAATCTGTACTACAGCTGTTTTTGGAACAATTCAAAGATTTTTTAGTTATTATACTAATCATTTCTGCAATCGTATCTGGTGTGCTTGGAGATTGGGAAAGTGCGCTTGTAATATTGGTTGTAATTACGATGAATGCAGTGCTCGGAACTGTTCAAACACGAAAAGCTGAACAGTCATTGGAGAGCTTGAAAAAACTGTCAGGTCCAGAGGCTAAAGTACTTAGAAATGGAAATGTTGTATTGCTCCCATCTACAGAAATTACAGTAGGAGATATTGTTCATCTAGATGCAGGAGATTTCATTCCGGCAGACGGAAGAATTTTGGAAGCAGCGACGCTCAAGGTTGATGAGAGTGCATTGACAGGAGAAAGTGTAGGAGTTGAAAAAACAACAATATGTATAAAAGGTGAGTCAGAAATTGCACTTGGCGATAGGACTAACATGTTGTATTCAGGTAGTTTTGTTACCTATGGAAGAGCTACCTATATTGTAACAGGAATTGGTATGAATACGGAAGTTGGTAAAATTGCAGGCATGATACAAAATGCAGCAGACAAGAAAACTCCGTTACAAGTAAATCTGGATCAATTTGGACAGAAGCTGTCAATTTTGATATTAATATTCTGTGGCGTTCTCTTTGGAGTAAATATTTTGCAAGGAGGAAGTGCAGGAGATGCATTCATGTTTGCGGTTGCGCTGGCAGTAGCAGCAATTCCAGAGGCACTTAGTTCAATAGTGACAATAGTGTTGTCATTCGGAACACAGAAAATGGCAAAAGAAAATGCAATCATCCGAAAATTACAAGCTGTTGAAGGACTTGGCAGTGTGTCAGTAATCTGCTCTGATAAAACAGGAACATTGACACAAAATAAGATGACTGTAGAAGATTATTATGTAAATAAAACAAGAATTTCGTCAGAAGACATTGATATGGATTCTGAAATTCAAAGAAAGTTATTTACATTTAGTGTTTTGTGTAATGATGCATCTAACATTGATGGTGTTGAAATTGGAGATCCTACAGAGACAGCACTTTTGAATGTTGGTGGAAAATTGGATATTAATGTTGAAGAAATTCGAGCAAGATATCCAAGGGAAAGCGAGATTCCGTTTGATAGTGATCGGAAAATGATGTCGACAAAACATACAATAGAAGGCATTCCTGTTATGGTTGTAAAAGGGGCAACGGATGTATTATTATCCAGAGCAACACAAATAATGGAGAATGGAATAATCCGTCCGATTACAAGAGAGGATAAACAAAAAATTGAAGAGGACAATCAGAAATTTTCAAGAGAAGGATTGCGAGTATTAGGATTTGCATATAAGAAAGTTGTGGACGAGTGGGAATTATCATATGATGATGAAAATAATTTGATTTTCTTAGGTATGATAGCAATGATGGACCTCCGAGAGAAGAATCAATGGCGGCGGTAGCAGAATGTAAGAAAGCTGGAATACGTCCGATTATGATAACAGGAGATCATAAAGTAACAGCAGCTGCAATTGCAAAGAGAATAGGCATTCTGCAAGATGAATCAGAAGCATGTGAAGGCGCTCAGATTGAAGGCATGTCAGATGAAGAATTACAGGATTTTGTTGAGCATATATCTGTATATGCAAGAGTATCTCCGGAACATAAGATCCGAATTGTCCGTGCATGGCAAGAAAAAGGAAATGTCGTAGCAATGACAGGAGATGGCGTGAATGATGCTCCTGCATAAAACAGGCAGATATAGGTGTCGCAATGGGAATTACGGGAAGCGAGGTTGCAAAAGATGCTTCAGCGGTTGTTCTGACAGACGATAATTTTGCAACAATTGTGAAATCGGTAGAAAATGGAAGAAATTTATACCGAAATATAAAACTGGCAATTTTATTCCTTTTATCAGGTAATTTTGGAGCGATTTTAGCGGTACTATATGCATCGGTTATGAACTTACCGGTTCCGTTTGCTCCGGTTCATTTGTTGTTTATTAATCTGTTGACAGACAGCCTTCCGGCAATTGCACTTGGATTAGAACCGCATACGAAAGAGGTCATGCTGGATAAACCTAGACCGATGCAGGAATCAATCTTAACAAGATCTTTTTTGGCGAGAATCGGGGTTGATGGTTTTGTAATTGGTGCAATCTCTATGATAGCATTTCTGATAGGATATCGCAGCGGAAATACAACGCTTGCAAGCACAATGGCATTTGCAACGCTGTGTTTGGGAAGATTGGTACATGGATTTAACTGTAAGTCAGATAAACCGGTAATATTTACAAGAAGATTCTTTAATAATAAATATCTGCTGGGTGCATTTGCATTAGGAACGATTTTGGTAACATTAGTAATTATGATTCCGGGCTTACAAGGATTATTCAAGGTTCAGACATTGACAATAACACAGCTTTTGATGGTATATTTCCTTGCATTTTTAAATCTTCCGGTGATTCAGTTGATAAAAACTATTCAAGGATATTATAAATCCAGAAAAAAATAATACAAAAAATGAGCAATCGTTTGTGATTGCTCATTTTTGTTGATGAAAATAATTTAGGTATAACGTTTAATTGTTTCTTGGAGTACATATTTCTTGTCATTATAACGATCAAAAATATAACTATTTGCTTTATGTTCCAATTCGTCAGGAAGTGGAGATAATGATACATTTTCTCCATATTTACGCTGTAATGCCCGTTCCAATAAGTAATCACATACCTGAGGATTCTTTGGAAGGAGTGGGCCATGAAGATATGTTGCAATAACGTTCTTATAAACTACACCTTCATAACCGGATTTTCCAGTGTTGCCAAGTCCGAAGAATACCTTTCCAAATGGTGTATGGTCATTGATATAGGTACGTCCGCCATGGTTTTCAAAGCCGACAACAGGATCAGAGAAGAGAGGGCTTTGTAAAATGATGTTTCGAATCAGACGTTCAGGCTCCCATTCTGTTGTGATATTGAGAATACCAAGCCCCTCAATCATTTTTTTATCAGTTTTATAATATTTACCTAATAATTGATAACCACCACATACAGCAAGAACAACGCCACCTTGCTCAACGTAATTTTTAAAATCAGCTTTGATTTCTTTTAAATATCCGCAAACCAGTTCCTGTTCTCTGTCAGATCCACCACCTAATAGTACAATATCAAGTTTGGAAAAATCAATTTTGTCGCCAGAAAGAAAAGGAATGACTTCTGCTTCGATTCCACGCCACTCTAAACGTTTACGAAAACATTGAATATTGCCGCGGTCACCATAAAGATTCAATAAATCAGGATAAAGATGTCCGATTGTTAATTTCATGATTTCAGTTCTCCTTCCGTTTCCTTTTGCATCTCATTTAATAAGTGGTTTGTGCGATACAGCCAGAGTAGTTGACAATAATATAAAGATTTTTTGTGCCATTCTTAGTTAAATCTTCAACAGACTGTTTTAAATCTGTAGTAGAACCACAAGGAATATCCTCATATTTTAAACGCAGTCCCATATCGTGTCGGCGAGTTCCGTTTGTAAGGATAGTAGATACATTGGCATCTGCAAGATACTGGAAATCTACATCCCAAAGCCAGGAGACATCTTCACCATCCTGATAGGTATCATTAATCTGGATAATGATATCTTTTGGTTTTGGATCTTTGAGTACAAGTGAAACCTTTTGCTGGAATCCAATTGGATTCTTAGATAAATGAAGTTGTACACGTGCACCGTTGATATTAAAAATATCTTCGCGATTATTACCATAATCGAAAGATTCTATCATACTCTGGAAATGTTGTTGTGGTGCGTGTAATGCACGTAATGCCACATAAGCGGATAATGTGTTATAAATATTGTATGGAGTACGCGCTGTGGATTGAATATGCATGCCATCCATATCAAAGGAATATAATTCATCCTTTAATACAACATTGGTTGTTGTATAATCCGGGTCTGGACGTTTAAATCCACAATTTGGACAATGATAGATACCAAGTTGTCCATAATGGAAAAATTCATATTCAAGTTTTGTACCACAAGAACGACAGAAAATACTTTCACGAATCTCAGAACGGGAAATGTCATCAAAAATCTGTTCACTGATTCCATACGTGACGTAAGAATTACCACAGTCCTTTGCAAGAGAGTAGGATAAAATATCATCGCAGTTAATGATCAATGTTGTATCAGGGACACTTGAGACAGCTGTTTTCAACTTATTGTAAGTGATATCAACCTCACCAAAGCGATCCAATTGGTCACGTGAAATATTAGTTAATAAAGCACAGTCAGGTTTGAGCTGAGGAAGAACATTGACAGATGCGATTTCATCTACCTCGATGCAGGCGTAATCTGCATCTAAATGTCCGTGCTTATCAGTAGAAAGAACAAATGCAGAAATGATACCGTTTATCATATTGGCACCTGTTCGGTTAATGATAACCTTCTTTCCCTCCGCCTTCAATGCGTGATATAAAATACTGTTTGTTGTAGTTTTTCCGTTTGTTCCCATTGTTACAATGGTCTTTTCACGTACTTGTTTTGACATCGTGTTCAAAATATTAGGGTCAATGATTCGCGCAACATACCCAGGGAGAGTAACTCCACTTCCGCGATTCATTTTTTTAATCAAAATACTGGTTAGTTTCGCACAGCGAATTGCTAATCTGCTTCTTAATTTCATAATGACTCACTCTTTCATTCTTTATGTTTTATAGTCAGCAAGAACTAAAATATAGAATTCTGCCGATACTTGTACTATTATAAGTGAAGAGACATAATAAAACAAGGAAATCGAGGAATTTCTGAATATTTTATAAAGATACTGGAATTTTTTTGTGGCTATGATAAAATGAATGCTATAAAAAGGAAAACGAGGTTGGTTAATATTGAAAAAAAATAACTTAGAGAAAAAGACAGAAAAAAAACAAGAAGTAAAACGTATTCCAACAACGAGATATACACCGAATCCAGAGCAAGGACTGACTTCACAACAAGTGCAGGAACACAGGTTGCATGGATGGACAAACAGGGCGGTAGATCCACCATCAAAGACAACTCGTGATATTATTCATGAGAATGTATTTACGTATTTTAACTTGATTTTCTTGATTTTGGCAATATTGTTGTGCCTTGTCGGTTCATTTCGAAATCTGACATTTTTACCGGTTATTATTGCTAACACGTTAATAGGAATTATACAGGAGATCCGAGCAAAAAAGGTACTGGATAATCTGAAGATGCTTAATGCACCGCATGCAATGGTTATAAGAGATGGAAAACAAAGCCTGGTAGATGCAGAAAAATTAGTGCTCGACGATATTGTGGTTTTTAAAGCAGGAAATCAGATTTGTGCAGATGCTGAAGTATGTTTAGGTACTGTGCAGGTCAATGAATCTCTTTTGACAGGAGAAGCGGACGAGATTACAAAACAGCCGGGAGACATATTGATGTCTGGAAGCTTTATTGTATCGGGAGAATGTCGGGCTCGTTTGGATAAAGTAGGAGAGGATTCTTACATTTCAAAATTGACTTTGCAGGCAAAAGAGATGCAGGACAGCGAACAATCAGAGATGATACGTGCTCTGGATAAATTAGTACTGGTTGCCGGAATTGCAATTATTCCAATTGGAATCCTTTTATTTGTACAGGCTTTCTTTTTTCAAGGGGAAGGATTTCGTTCTAGCGTAACATCTATGGTCGCAGCAGTAATTGGAATGATCCCAGAAGGATTGTATTTGCTTGCCAGTGTGGCATTAGCAGTTAGTGCCATGCGTCTTGCTACAAAGAAGGTTCTGCTTCATGATATGAAGTGTATCGAAACACTTGCCCGTGTAAATGTACTTTGTGTAGATAAAACAGGAACAATCACAGATAATACAATGGAAGTCCGGGAGTTTAAACCGACAGATGAATATGATAAAGAGACTATGGCACCGCTTAGTCAGCTGATTGGAGATTTTGCTGCGGCAATGGATAGAGATAACATTACGATGGAAGCAATTAAAAGGAGTTTTCCACATGCTTCTGGACGCAAACCGATTTCAAAAACGGGATTTTCATCAGCAACAAAGTATAGTAGTGTTACATTTGAAGACGAAGCATATGTATTAGGTGCACCAGAGTTTGTTTTGAAAGAAGCGTATGAAAAATATGAGGAAGACATTGAAAGTTATGCCGCTAAGGGGCTGCGAGTTCTGGTATTTGGAACATATGATGGAGAAATAGATGGAAATGAATTGGCAAAACCAATTTGCCCATTAGGATATTTGATGCTGGCAAATCCGATCCGTAAAGCTGCAAAAGAAACCTTTTCATATTTTGCAGAGCAAGGAGTTGAAGTGAAAGTTATTTCAGGGGATAATCCACGTACAGTGTCGGAGGTTGCCAAAGAAGCCGGGGTAGAAGGCGCAGAACGCTATATCGATGCATCTACACTCAAAGATGAAGAAGAAATGAGAGATGCAGTATTAAAATATAATGTATTTGGACGAGTTACTCCGAATCAAAAGAGGCAGTTTGTTCAGATGTTGAAGGATGCAGGAAAAACAGTAGCCATGACAGGAGATGGTGTCAATGATGTACTTGCATTGAAGGATGCAGACTGCAGTATTGCAATGGCATCAGGAAGTGATGCAGCGGCACAAGCATCCCAGCTTGTGTTACTGGAATCAGATTTTTCGTGTATGCCACAGGTTGTATTGGAAGGACGTCGTGTTGTAAATAATATTCAGCGTTCGGCAAGCTTGTTCCTTGTGAAGAATATTTTCTCATTTTTATTGTCGATGTTCTCTGTGGTATTTATGATTACTTATCCATTGGAACCATCACAGATTTCTTTGATCAGTATGTTTACGATTGGTGTTCCGGCTTTCTTCCTTGCATTGGAGCCAAACAAAAATATTATCAAAGGTCATTTCCTTACAAATGTGTTCTTGAAAGCATTACCGGCAGCATTGACAGATGTCCTGGCGGTAGGGGCTTTGGTGATATTTGGACAGACTTTTGGTGTGGATTCAAAAGATATTTCGACTGCAGCAACGATGCTGCTTGCAATAGTCGGATTTATGATTTTGTTTAAGATTAGTGCACCAATGAATAAATTACGTGTTGGAATTCTTATGGGGTGTATCGCAGGGCTATTGTTCTGCAGTGTATATCTTCATAGACTGTTTGCAATCACAGGAATGTCTGTAAAATGCATTATGTTGTTTGTAGTATTTTCAATTGCAACAGAATCAGCATTTAGATTTTTGACAATTCTTGTAGATAAAACAAGGTTTTATTATTTGCGACTTCGTGGAAAAGCGACGGAATGATTATAAATGAAAGCTGCTGACTTATAGAGCATAAGTCAGCAGCTTTTTTAAGTGATGATGAAATTGTTTGTTTTCGTTGTTTAATTTCATTCGTTCTGAACTGGTTTTGTTCTGAGCTAAATAAACATCATATTGTGCAAGAAGTGTTTGATGATCTGGATATACACCCTGCCCCCATTGAATCAACAGCCAGTTCATTGTTTCAGAATTCCAGTATTGCATGGGAATATTAGCAGTTTTTAATGTTGTAATATATTTTAAGGCTTCGATAGACAAATGTTCTAATTCAGCATTCAAAGCAGGTGATTCAAATTCTTTGTTTCCAAATTTTTCCAGTATTTTAATTGGAATGCTTTTTCGCTTGGACTCTCGTTGGATAAGCATAGAACTTTTTGTAACAATTTCATTTAGTCTTTGTGCAGCATTCCAATAAGTTACAAAAGAGTCTGCTTCAGGTTTTTTCTTTGCTTGTTTTGCTTCTTCTTCCATATTAAATGTACGGAAAACACGTTTCTTTCCACCACCTAATTCTAAATCATAGGCCTTCCTTTTTTCCTGATTCGATAATATTCGATAAGCCTCGAGGATTTCCTGCATCTGGGCAGTGGTATCGATATCTGTATGCATATTGGCATCCGGATGATACACTTTTGCCAATGCGTTTTTAGCAGCTGTAATTTCTTCTAAACTGGCGTCTCGGGAAACGCCAAGTATATGATAATATGTGCGTTTTGCCATAAGTTCTCCTTGATTGTTAATAAATACCTAGTTATTTATTGTAAGGCAAGAAATAAAAAAAATCAACTGTTTAAGCAACATGAAAGTAGAAAGAAAGTAATTTTTTCAGACAATCCCAGAAGCTGGCTTTATCACTAGAAACAGCAGCCAGAATTTGGATTCGTCCTATTTCTTCTCCGTTTAATTTATAAATCAAATTTCCAACGGAATCTCCTTTTTGGATAGGTGCGTGCAGTTCTTTTTTTAATTCTAAGTGCTTTGTTATAGCCGATAGATTTTGTCCATTAGTATCGAGATATTGAAATGTAGTTTTGTATTTGCAAGGAATGTTTTCTTTTACACCGCCAATTATTTTTATTTTTCCGAGTTTAGGAGGTGAATAATCTTTATAAATCTGGCAGGAGGCAAACCCATAATTTAATAAGGTGACAGCATCTTGAAAACGAGTTTTAGAATTATCGGCACCAAGAATCACGGCAATTAATTCGATATCATTTTTTTGGCAGTTGCAGAGACACAAAACTTTGCTAATCCTGTGGAGCCGGTTTTCAGGCCAGTGGCATATTCATATTGACGAATAAGTTTATTCGTGTTAGTGAGTCCAAATTCAGATGTCCCTTTACGTGTTGTATGAGTGATGTTTTCCATCCAGATAGTACAATAATCATGAATCTGAGGATATTTTGTAATCAGTTCCTTTGACATGAGTGCAATGTCCCGTGCACTTGTTTCATGACCATCTGCATCCAGTCCATTACAGTTGATGAATGTGGTGTGGTTCATACCTAATTCTTTTGCACGTTGATTCATTTGTCGGACAAATTCTTCCTCGCTGCCGCAAATATATTCCGCCATGCATACACATGCGTCATTTGCACTTGCGACAGAAATACATTTTAGCATGGTATCTACACTTTGAGTTTCACCAACCTCTAAAAATACTTGAGAACCTCCCATAGAAGCGGCATGTTCTGAAACAGGCACAGTATCATCTAAGTGTATTTTTCCTTCTTCCAAAGCGTCAAAAATCAGAAGCATTGTCATGATTTTCGTTACACTGGCAGGCGGACGTGGTGTATCGGGATCTTTTTCGTAAAGGATAGTTCCGGTAGATGCCTCCATTAAGATTGCAGAAGGCGCATGTAATTCAATGTTGGCGAGTATTTTGGGATTTTTTTGATTTTCTTTGGCAAAAAGGATGAAATTATGATTTCCTATTACGAGGATTATCAATCCTAGAATCAGACAAAAACTTCGTAGAAATAATATTTTTTTGTTTTTCAAAGGACACACACCATAAAACTATTTAATCTATTTATATTCATATCCTGTTTTAGTAATTCGAATATATTATCTCAAAATATTGATGATCTAATCAAAACAATATTGCGGGAATGGTTCATATATTGCGGAAACTCAAGGATTGCAACAGTTGAATTCCAAAAAGAAAAATGTTAATATAAAATGGATTGGGCATATTTGTCGTATAAAAATGAAAAATTATTAAGATAATAGGAAACGAGGAAACATAACATATGTGGAAAATGTGGTTTTGTATAGTTATTCTGTTATTAATAGCGGGCGTGTTTGCTGAGGTTGAAAGAGAATTACACACATTTTGTATTACGAGATACAAAGTACTGTCACCAAAATGGAATGGTGAAAAAAGCGGTAAAATCATATTTTTGAGTGACCTCCACAATCATGAGTACGGCTTACATAATAAGAAACTGATCGATAAGATAAGGATGGAAAATCCAGAGCTGATTTTAATTGGAGGAGATATTCTGGTCGGAAAAGAAGATATCTCATATGAATCAGCAGCAAAATTCGTGGAAGCAATCTGTAAGATTGCACCGGTGTATTATGCAAATGGAAATCATGAACAACGTATGAAAGAAAAGCCGGAAAAATATGGAAATGCATTTGTTGGATATAAAAAACGATTACTTGATGCAGGAGTTTGTTTTTTGGAAAATGAAAGTGCAGAAGTAGAGTTGGATGGAAATAAATTGTCTTTGACAGGCTTGGAATTACGGATGGAAGTATATGAAAAGATGAAAACTCATAAGGTGACTAAAGATGATATAGCACAGAAGGTTGGTTCGGCAAAGCAGGAAGAGATTCAGATATTGCTGGCGCATAATCCGGAATATATGGAGGCGTACCAGGCATGGGGGGCAGATATTACTTTGTCCGGGCATTTGCATGGAGGTTTGATTTGTCTTCCGAATGGCAAAAGTGTAATAACACCGCAATTTCATCTTTTTCCAAAGCATGCAGGAGAGATGAAAGTCAAAGGAAATCAGACAGCAATCGTAAGTCGTGGTCTGGGAACACATACAGTCAATATTCGGTTGTTTAATCCGGCAGAATTGATCGTATTTCAAATAAGTAAACAGTAAAGAGAGAATACATATGGGGATTCCTATAAAATTAGAGGTGTTTGAGGGACCGTTAGATTTGCTTTTGCACCTGATTGATAAAAACAAAGTAGATATTTACGATATTCCAATTGTTGAAATTACAAATCAGTATATGGAATATATACATCAGATGCAAAGAGAAGATCTTAATATTATGAGTGAATTTTTGCTGATGGCTGCTACATTATTAGATATAAAATGCAAAATGTTGCTTCCAAAGGAAGTAAACGAAGAAGGCGAGGAAGAAGATCCGCGTCAAGAGCTTGTGGAACAATTACTACAATATAAAATGTATAAATATATGGCTTATGAGCTAAAAGATAGGGAAATGGATTCGGAGTATATTATGTATAAGAATCCGTCAGTTCCTGATGAAATTTTAAAATATGAAGAGCCGGTTGATTTAGATTTGCTATTGGGAGATTTGAATCTGCAGAGATTACATAAAATTTTCGAAGAAGTCATGAAGCGGCAGGAGCGAAAAATTGATCCTATTCGAAGTAAATTTGGAAAAATAGAAAAAGAAGAGGTTCCCCTTCCGGATAAGATGGCTTATGTAGAATCTTATGCAAGAACACATGGCAGGTTTAGTTTCCGACAATTATTGATGGAACAAAAAAGCAAGATGCATGTGGTAGTAACCTTTCTTGCGATTTTAGAAATGATGAAGAGCGGAATGATCAAGGTAGAGCAGGAAGAGACTTGTGGTGAGATTATCATAGAGTCTCAGATACAGGAGTGTTAATAAAATGAAAAAAGAAAAGGAACTTCAGGGGGCGATAGAAGCAATTCTTTTTACAATGGGAGAATCTGTTGAGCTAAATAAGATTGCACGTGCAATTGAACAGGATGAAGATACAACGTTGGAATTGATACATAAATTGATGAAACGATATGAAGCAAAGGATCGAGGGATTCGGATTATCGAGTTAGATCATGCGTTTCAGATGTGTACCAAAAAAGAAGCTTATGAATATTTAATTCGTGTTGCAAGACAACCGAAGAAACATGTTTTAACGGATGTATTATTGGAAACTATGTCTATTATAGCGTATAAACAGCCGGTTACAAAAATTGAGATTGAAAAAATCAGAGGTGTGAAATCAGATCATGCAGTTAATAAGCTTGTTGAGTATGGTTTGGCAGAGGAGGTTGGAAGGTTAGATGCTCCGGGACGTCCTATTTTATTTGGAACAACAGAAGAATTTTTGCGGAGATTTTGTGTACAGTCTTTAGATGAACTTCCGATGCTTAATACAGATCAAATTGAGCAGTTTAAAGAAGAGGCGGAAGATGAAGCGGAACTGAAATTGAATTTGTAAAGTGGATTCGTTTGTATAGTTGTAATTTGCAAGACATATAGCAAATAGACCGGCATATAATAGTTAATAAATAATGTCGGGTGAATTTATGATGCTGAAGAAAAATAGAATATTAAACAAAAAGAGAGCCATGGAGGTGTTGATGTTTGCATCGATATTTATCATTGGCTTTTATTTTTTGTGGGATTTTATCTGCTCAAATGAAGAAAATTATTCTGTTCCGATGTGTATGGTGAATGAAACGGAGGTGTATACTACTAGAAAAATACAAAATACAAAAGAAACAGAAGCATCTGAAAAAAGTAAGATTCAGGAACCGCATGATTTATATGCTCAATCTGCGGTGCTCATGGATGCAAAAAGCGGAAGAATATTGTTTGAAAAAAATGGAGGACAAAAACGTGCGATGGCAAGCACAACAAAGATTATGACCTGCATTCTTGCATTAGAATATGGTGATTTGGATGATGTTGTTATAGCAAGTTCAAATGCAGTAAATCAGCCTAAAGTACGATTGGGAGTTGTCGAAGGAGAAAAAATTTTGTTGAGGGATTTGTTATATTCATTGATGTTGGAATCCCATAATGATGCGGCGGTCATGATTGCAGAACATATTGGAGGCAGTGTGGAGGGTTTTGCAGATATGATGAATCAAAAAGCACAAAGCCTGGGATGTAAAAATACTTATTTTATTACACCAAATGGATTAGATGCTTCAGATGAAAACGGAAGTCATCAGACAACAGCGGAAGAACTTGCACGAATCATGAAATATTGCATACAGGATTCGGCACAGGCAAAACAGTTTTTGGCAATATCACAGACAGAAACATATCATTTTGAAGATTGCTCACATGTATACAAGTATACATGTAATAATCATAACGCATTTTTGAAAATGATGGAGGGTGCAATAGCAGGGAAAACAGGATTTACGGGTGAGGCGGGATATTGTTATGTAGGAGCTTTGGAACAAAATAATAAAAAATTAATTGTTGCACTTTTAGGTTGTGGCTGGCCAAATAACAAGGGCTATAAATGGCAGGATACACGTAAATTGATACAATATGGATTGGACTCATTTGAATATGTTATGATAGGAAAGGAAAACATTTCAAAAGAATTGGCAGATATTAAGATTCCAGTTGTAAATGGAGTTCCGGATAATGGGAAAATAGGTGGAAAATCGTATACAAAAGTGTGGATGAAATATATGGAAGATGGAGAAAATACAGATTCAGCAGAGTTGGAACAGCTTTTGGTTCGGAAAGATCAAAAAATACATTTGCAAATTGTACTGAAAAAACAGTTATATGCACCGGTTGAAGCAAAAACAGAAGTGGGAGAAATACAGTACTTATTAGATGGAAATGTCGTAAAAAGACAAACGCTGATAGTAAAAAATGCCATTGAAAGGAGAAATTATAAATGGTGTGCAAGGAAAACAGTGGAAAACTTCCTATTATAATAGTAATGTGAATTGAAATTGTAATAACGTGAAAATTAAGAAACGTGTGAAAAAAATGACAAAATATGTATTTTGTTGATTGAAATTTAGATAAGAGTGGTTTATACTAGAATAGGCAAAAATTTTGGTTTATTTTAAAAATATTTACAATATGGAGGGCTAGAATATGAGCTACAATGCAACTGGAAACCCAGCAAGCAGAAGAATTGCCGCAATGCTTGATCAGGGAAGCTTTGTTGAAATCGGTGGTGCTGTAACAGCAAGAAATACAGATTTTAACTTACAGACAAAAGAAACTCCGTCTGACGGCGTTATTACCGGTTATGGAGTAATCGATGGCAATCTTGTGTATGTATACAGTCAGGATGCTACAGTATTAAAGGGTGCTATCGGAGAGATGCATGCAAAAAAAATCGCAAATATTTATGATATGGCAATGAAGATGGGAGCACCTGTGATCGGTCTTGTAGATTGTGCAGGACTTAGACTTCAGGAAGCAACAGACGCATTAGAGGCATTTGGAAGCCTGTATCATAAACAGGCAATGGCTTCAGGTGTTGTACCACAGATCACAGCAATCTTTGGAATGTGTGGTGGCGGATTGGCAGTTGTTCCAGGACTTACAGATTTTACATTTATGGAAAGCAAAGAAGGAAAGCTTTTTGTAAATTCACCAAATGCTTTGGAAGGAAACGAAGTTTCTAAATGTGATACAGCAAGTGCTGCATATCAGAGTGAGACAGCAGGTCTTGTTGATGGAATTGGAACAGAGTCAGAAATCCTTGGACAGATCCGTACATTGATTAGCATGATCCCAGCAAATAATGAAGATGATGCTTCATATGAAGAGTGTACAGATGATCTGAACCGTGTTTGTTCTGATCTTGCAAACGCAGCAGAAGACACAGGTATTGCACTTGCAACAATCGCTGACAACAATGTATTCTTTGAGACAAAAAAAGATTATGCGAAAGAGATGGTAACAGGATTTATCCGTCTGAATGGTATGACAGTCGGAGCTGTTGCAAATCGTTCTAAAGTATATGACGCTGAAGGAAATGCAGAAAGCTTTGATGCAGTTCTTACAGTTGACGGATGCAAGAAAGCAACAGACTTCATCAACTTCTGTGATGCATTCTCTATCCCGGTACTTACATTGACAAGTGTGACAGGATTTGAGGCGACAAAAGAAGCTGAGAAAGATATGGCAAGAAGTGTTGCAAAACTCACATATGCATTTGCAAATGCAACAGTTCCAAAAGTAAACGTAATCGTAGGTAAAGCATTCGGAAGTGCTTATGTTGCAATGAATAGTAAATCAATCGGAGCAGATATGGTATTTGCATGGCCAACAGCAGAAGTTGGAATGATGGATGCAACTATGGCTGCTAAGATCATGTATGAAGGTGCTGACGCAGATACATTGAAAGAGAAAGCAGCAGAGTATAAAGAACTTCAGTCAAGCCCAATGTCTGCAGCAAGAAGAGGATATGTTGATGCAATCATTGAAGCAGCAGATACAAGAAAATATGTAATCGGAGCATTCGAGATGTTGTTCACAAAGAGAGAGGATCGTCCGGACAAAAAACACGGTACGGTTTAGTGAGGTGAGGCAAAGTGAAGAAAAAATTCAGTTTATTAGGACTTGTCCTCATTTTAGTCTTGAGTCTTGTAGGATGTGGAAGCAAGGCTAGTGAAGAGGCAGAATATGATCAGGCTACGATGGAACAGTATGCTGACACAATCGTTACAAGTTTCAGTAATATGTCCGAGGAGAATCTGGATCAGTTTGCTGACATGTCAGACCTCGAATTGAATCTGACATTGATGCAGTCAGGTCTTCCAATCGAAGCAGATGATTTTAAATCTATGATTGATGCTTGGAAAGCAGGTTTGGATGAGTGCGGTACAATCTCAGATCTTGGGGATTATGAGCTGACAGTAAAGAGCAGCAGCGCTACATTGACTGTACCATTCAAAGGCGAAACAAGAGATGGTGACCTGGAATTCACATTTGACGAGAAGATGAACATGGACAGCATCACAGTCAATGGCCACTATGGCATGGCTGAGATTTTGAAAAAAGCAGGACTTAACACATTGTTAGGTATGGGAACTGTATTTGTTGTATTGATCTTTATCTCATTTATCATTTCCCTGTTTAAATTTATTCCTGCAATTCAGAATAAGTTTAGTAAAAAACCACAGGCTGAAACAAAGAAGGAAACTTCTGCAGCAGCACCGGCACCAGTTGAAGTGGTACCGGCAACAGATGATAGTGAGCTTATTGCTGTAATTTCAGCAGCAATCGCAGCATCAGAGGGAACTTCAACAGACGGTTTTGTTGTTCGTTCTATTAAGAGAAGAAAATCCAATAAGTGGAGTTAATCAGGAGGATACAAGAATGAAAAACTATACAATTACAGTAAATGGCAATGTATATGACGTAACAGTAGAAGAAAAAGGTGCAGGAGCAGCACCAGTTGCAGCAGCACCTGTAGCAGCAACACCAGTTGCAGCACCTGCAGCAGCACCAGCTAAAGCGGCAGGAGCAGGAAGCATCCAGGTTAAAGCAGGAGCAGCAGGTAAAGTATTTAAAGTAGAAGCAAGCGTTGGACAGAAAGTAGAAGCTGGTGATGCAGTAGTTATCATTGAAGCTATGAAGATGGAAATCCCAGTAGTTGCCCCAGAGGCTGGTACAGTTGCTAGTATTGATGTAGCAGTAGGAGACGCCGTAGAATCAGGAGCAGTTTTAGCTACATTAAACTAGTTAGACCAGGAGGTTTGAAAAATGGAATATATTTCAAATACGCTATCGAACCTCGTGCAGCAGACGGCATTTATGAATCTTACATTTGGTAACCTGATCATGATTGCAGTTGCATGTGTGTTCTTATATTTAGCAATCAGACATGGCTTTGAGCCGTTGCTGCTTGTTCCAATCGCATTTGGTATGTTGCTTGTTAATATCTATCCGGATATTATGCTTCATGCAGAAGATGCGGCAAATGGAACAGGTGGACTTCTTTATTACTTTTATGTATTAGATGAGTGGTCAATTCTTCCATCATTGATTTTCCTTGGTGTTGGAGCAATGACAGATTTCGGACCATTGATCGCTAACCCAAAGAGTTTCCTTCTTGGAGCAGCAGCACAGTTTGGTATTTTTGCAGCTTATCTTGGAGCTATGGCTATGGGATTCTCTGATAAAGCAGCAGCAGCAATTTCTATCATCGGTGGAGCTGATGGACCAACATCCATCTTCCTTGCAGGTAAATTGTCACAGACTGCAATTATGGGACCAATCGCGGTAGCAGCATATTCATATATGTCATTGGTACCAATTATCCAGCCACCAATTATGAAGCTCCTTACAACAGAGAAAGAGCGTAAAATTAAAATGGAACAGCTCCGTCCGGTATCAAAATTGGAGAGAATTTTGTTCCCAATTATTGTTACAATCGTAGTATGTACAATTCTTCCAACAACAGCTCCATTGGTTGGTATGCTGATGCTTGGTAACCTGTTCAAAGAATCAGGTGTTGTTAGACAGCTTTCTGATACAGCTTCTAACGCATTGATGTACATCGTTGTTATCTTGCTTGGTACATCAGTAGGTGCTACAACAAGTGCGGAAGCATTTTTGAACTGGGATACAATCAAAATTGTAATTCTTGGTTTGATCGCATTTGCATTTGGTACCGCAGCAGGTGTTGTCTTTGGTAAGATTATGTGTAAGGCTACAGGTGGAAAAGTAAATCCGCTGATTGGTTCAGCAGGTGTATCTGCCGTTCCTATGGCAGCACGTGTTTCTCAGAAAGTTGGTGCAGAAGCAGATCCTACAAACTTCTTGCTGATGCATGCAATGGGACCAAACGTTGCCGGAGTTATCGGTACAGCAGTTGCAGCCGGAACATTTATGGCCATCTTCGGTGTGAAGTAGAATATTAGTGGAGGACAAATACAATGGCAGAAGTTGTAAAAAAACCAGTTAAAATTACAGAAACAATTCTGCGTGATGCTCATCAGTCTCTGATTGCTACAAGAATGACAACAGAACAGATGCTGCCAATCGTAGAGAAAATGGATAAAGTCGGATACCATGCAGTAGAGTGTTGGGGAGGAGCTACATTTGATGCTTCCCTTCGTTTCTTAAAAGAAGATCCATGGGAGAGACTTCGTAAATTCAGAGATGGATTTAAAAATACAAAATTACAGATGTTATTCCGTGGACAGAATATCCTTGGATATCGTCCATATGCAGATGATGTTGTAGAATATTTCGTTCAGAAATCTGTTGCAAACGGAATTGATATCATTCGTATTTTCGATTGTATGAATGATATCCGTAACTTACAGACAGCAGTTACAGCAGCAAACAAAGAAAAAGCACATGCTCAGGTAGCAATGTCTTATACATTGGGTGATGCTTATACACTGGAATACTGGAAAGATCTTGCGAAGAGAATCGAGGATATGGGTGCAAACTCTATCTGTGTTAAAGATATGGCAGGTCTTCTTGTACCTTACAAAGCAACAGAACTTGTACAGGCATTAAAAGATACAGTAAATATTCCGATCGAGATGCATACACATTACACATCTGGTGTTGCATCAATGACATATTTGAAATCTGTAGAGGCAGGTGCTGACATTATTGATACAGCAATTTCTCCATTTGCAATGGGAACATCACAGCCGGCTACAGAGGTTATGGTTGAGACATTTAAGGGAACAGAGTATGACACAGGCTTAGATCAGACATTACTTTCTGAGATTGCTGATTACTTCAGACCTATTCGTGATGAAGCGTTAGACAGTGGTCTGCTCAATCCAAAGAACCTTGGTGTAAATATCAAGACTCTTCTTTACCAGGTACCAGGCGGTATGCTTTCAAACCTGACATCACAGCTTGCTGAGCAGGGAGCAGAGGACAAGTTCTATGATGTATTGGAAGAAGTACCACGCGTACGTAAAGATCTTGGTGAGCCACCACTTGTAACACCTTCTTCACAGATTGTTGGTACACAGGCTGTATTCAATGTATTGATGGGTGAACGTTATAAAATGGCTACAAAAGAAACAAAAGATGTTCTTGCTGGAAAATATGGAAAGACTGCAAAACCGGTTAATCCAGAAGTACAGAAGAAAGTTATCGGAGAGGATGCGGAAATCATTACATGCCGTCCGGCAGATTTGATTCCTGATGAGCTTGATACACTTCGTAAAGAGTGTGCACAGTACATTCAGCAGGATGAAGATGTATTGACATATGCATTATTCCCACAGGTAGCTATTGATTTCTTTAAATACAGAGAAGCACAGCAGACAAAAGTAGATGCAACGGTTGCAGATACAGAAAATGGAGCATATCCAGTATAAGAATAAGTAAAATATCAGGGTCGCTTTCGGTTCGAAAGGGACCCTTTTTCTTTGAAAAAAATATAGGTGATACAGACAAATATTTTAATTGGTAAAAAAGCAAAGAAATATGTTATAATAAAAATAATGTGGTTCAGGCTTGATAAAACATTATATCAGCTGGGAGATGACTCCCACCTCTATAGGTGGTGAGAAACAAGCTGGTATCAGTGGGGGAGTCAATCCCCCATCTGATATAGCCTCCGGCAGGATTGCAGAGGTGCGCAGTAGAAGTATGTCATGCAATTGCATGACGCGCACCTCGCAGCAAGAATGCGAGGCATTCTTGAATAGAATAGATTTGCCTGAAACGGGAATGAAAGAGAGGTAATTGAAATGAATCAGATTGCAGACAGAATTGCAAATTTCCAAGAGCTTATGAAGAAGCATAAAATAGACGCATATATTGTTCCGACAGCAGATTATCATCAGAGCGAATATGTGGGGGATTATTTTAAAGAACGCGAATTTTTAACTGGCTTTACCGGATCAGCAGGAACTGCAGTTGTAACAAAAAATAGTGCATACTTGTGGACTGATGGACGTTATTTCTTACAGGCAGCTACACAGTTAAAAGGGACAGGAGTCCAACTGATGAAGATGGGAGAACCGGAAGTTCCTACAATTGAGGAGTTTTTAAAAGCAGAATTAAAAGAAAATGAAGTTCTCGGATTTGACGGAAGAACCATTGGGGAACAAGAAGGTGAACAGTTTGCTGAAATCGTAGAAGAAAAGAATGGAAATATTGTATATGAATATGATTTGTTAGGAGAACTTTGGAGTAATCGACCAGAGATGTCAAAGAAACCAGCATTTTTACTTCCGTTGAATTACGCAGGCGAAAGTGTAGAATCAAAACTTACAAGAGTACGTAAAGTGATGAAAGAACACAAGGCAACAATGCAGATTCTGGCAAGCTGGATGATATTGATTGGATGCTTAATATACGTGGTGATGATGTAGAATATTCTCCATTGTTGTTAAGTTATGCAATTGTTAAAATGGGTGAAGTGGAATTGTATGTAGATGCGGAAAAATTAGATGAGCAACTAAAAAAGCATTTACAAGATAACCATGTAAAAGTATATGCATATGATTCTATTTATCAGAGAGTGAAAGAAATATCTGAAAACGAGACTGTAATGGTAGATCCAAGACAGGTGAATTATGCCTTGTTTAATAACATTCCAAAGGAAGTTAAAGTTGTAAAAGAAGAAAATCCAATTATTCTAATGAAGGCGGTTAAGAACGATATAGAAGTTGAGAATATTCGAAATGCACATATAAAAGATGGAGTGGCTCATACAAAATACATGTATTGGCTGAAAAAACATGTCGGAAAAGAAAAAATTACAGAAATTAGTGCTTCAGATAAACTGGCAGCCTTTCGTGCAGAGCAGGAAGGATATTTGTGGCCAAGTTTTGGACCAATCAGTGCATATAAAGAGCATGGTGCAATCGTTCATTATTCTGCAACAGAGGAAACTGATGTGGAATTAAGACCAGAAGGATTGCTGCTTAGTGATACAGGCGGAAACTATTGGGAAGGATCGACAGATATTACGAGAACAATAGCTCTTGGAGAGGTGTCGGCTGAGGAAAAACGTCATTTCACAACAGTGGCAATTAGTATGCTGAAATTGGCTGAAACTACATTTTTGTATGGTTGTACAGGAATGAATCTTGATTGTATCGCACGTGAACCATTCTGGCGTCAACATTTAAACTATAATCATGGAACAGGACATGGAGTTGGATATTTAGCAAACATTCATGAGGAACCACAGCGCTTCCAATGGAAGTTCAATCAAGACAACAATCATCCGTTAGAAGAGCACATGGTGATTACAGATGAGCCGGGATTGTATATTGAAGGCTCTCATGGTGTGCGAATTGAAAATGAATTGCTGGTAAAGAAAGATGTGTCAAATGAATATGGTCAGTTTATGAAATTTGAGATCTTGACTTTTGTTCCAATCGATCTGGATGCGATTGATGCAACAATTATGACAACAGAAGAAAAAGAACTGTTAAATGCATATCATAAAGATGTTTATAGTATAGTTTCTCCGTATTTAAACGATGAAGAAAAAGAATGGCTTAAGCTTTATACAAGAGAAGTTTAAACAATTAACATGAAAGAAAAAGAGGATTTCAAAGTGGTCGAAAACAGTACAAATGAATTGCAGATGAGAATAGAGGAAAAATATCGAGATCTCAGTAAAGGACAGAAACGTGTGGCGGAATATGTGCTGGATAATTATGATAAAGCAGTATTTTTGACTGCTGCGAGATTAGGAGAAGTAGTAGGTGTCAGCGAATCTACAGTGGTGCGTTTTGCAACACAGCTTGGATATAAAGGGTATCCGGAATTTCAAAAAGCATTAGAAGAACTGGTGAGGAACAGATTGAATTCTATTCAACGAATGAAAGTGACATATGGAAGAATTAGTCAGTCTCAAATCTTGGAAACGGTGCTTCAATCAGATATTGAAAAAATAAAACAGACATTGAATGGAATTGATCATTCAGCCTTCAATCAAGCGATTGATACTATTTTAAATGCAAGAAAAATATATGTGCTTGGGATTCGAAGTTGTGCACCATTGGCAGCTTTTATGAGTTTCTATTTGAATTTACTTTGTGATAATGTAATTGCGGTAAATACAAATAGTTCAAGTGAGATTTTTGAACAGCTGATTCGAATTGGAGAAGAAGATGTGATCATAGGGATTAGTTTTCCTAGATATTCTCAAAGAACATTGAAAGCATTGGAATTTGCCAGTAAACGCAAAGCAAAAATTATTACATTGACGGACAGTGTCCATTCACCGATAAATATATATTCTTCATGTAATCTGATCGCACGAAGCGATATGGCATCAATTGTAGATTCCCTGGTAGCACCATTGAGTGTAGTGAATGCATTGATAGTTGCATTATGTATGAAAAAACAGGAAGAAGTAATAGGGACACTTGAGACATTAGAACAAATTTGGGGTGAATACCAAGTTTACAGTGGAGATGAACTGAATCGTATCGAGGATAATTCTGAAGTGTAAGAGTACCTGTTAAATGTGGTATTCAAAGAAATATAGAAGATAGGATAATGGAAGTATATGAGTAAAGTAATAGTTATAGGAGGAGGAGCAGCCGGAGCTGTTGCGGCAATTTTTGCGGCAAGAAACGGACATCGGGTAGAACTCTTTGAGAAAAATGAAAAAATTGGAAAAAAGTTATTCATAACTGGAAAAGGCCGCTGTAATGTAACAAATGCAGGAGATATGGATGCGCTATTTGATGCAGTAAAGAGTAATCCAAAATTTTTATACAGTGCTTTTTATAGCTTTACCAATGAACAGGCAATGGATTTTTTTGAAGAATTGGGTGTTCGATTAAAAGTGGAAAGAGGAAACAGAGTCTTTCCGGAGTCAGACCATTCGTCTGATATTATTCATGCATTGAAGCATGAATTAGAGCAATTAGGTGTAGAAATACATTTTTGTACGGAAGTAAAAGATGTGCTGGTGGAACATGAAAAGTTTACAGGCGTTGTTTTGAAAAATGGGAAGAAAGTTTCTGGAGATGCCTGTGTTGTTGCAACAGGAGGAATTTCTTATGCATCTACAGGGTCTACGGGGGATGGATATCGTTTCGCAGAAAAAACAGGGCATAAGGTAACGGAATTATATCCATCACTGGTGCCTATGGAAGTAAAAGAATGGTATGCAAAGGAATTGCAAGGATTATCCCTTCGAAATGTCCGGGGAACCATTTTGGATGGCAAGAAGAAATTATATGATGAATTTGGCGAGATGCTATTTACACATTATGGCGTCAGCGGTCCAATCATCATCAGTGCAAGCAGTGTTGTTGGGAAAAAATTGCAAGATAAAGAACTTACACTGCAGATTGATTTGAAACCGGCACTAAGCAGAGAACAACTAGACCAGAGAGTTTTAAGGGATTTTGAAGAAAATAAAAACAAACAATTTAAAAACGCAGTAGATAAGTTGTTTCCGGCAAAACTTAAACCTATTATGATAGAGCTAAGTGGAATTTCGCCAGAGAAGAAAGTAAATGAAATTTCAAAGGAAGAGAGACTTTACTTTGTTGATCTGATAAAGAATTTTAAAATGACATTAACAGGATTGCGTAGCTATAGTGAAGCAATTATCACAAAAGGTGGAGTAAGCGTGAAGGATATTGATCCTGGAACGATGGAATCGAAGAAAGTTTCGGGATTGTATTTTGCCGGAGAGGTATTAGATCTTGATGCATTGACAGGTGGATTTAATTTGCAGATTGCCTGGTCTACAGGATATTTGGCAGGAATTTCGATACAATAAATATTAAGAAAGAGGAAGCAAAAATGGGATATAATGTAGCAATTGACGGCCCGGCAGGAGCAGGAAAAAGTACGATTGCAAAGCTGGTTGCAAAAGAAAAAGGATATATTTATGTAGATACTGGTGCAATGTACAGAGGGCTTGCAATTCATTTTATAAAAAAAGGACTTAAAGCAGAAGATATAAAAGGAATCGTGGAAGCCTGCAAAGATGCAGAAGTGAGTATCGTTTATGAAAACGATGTACAGCAGATATATTTGAATGGTGAAAATGTAACAGCTATGCTTCGAACGGAAGAAGTTGGTAATATGGCTTCTAAAACATCGGCAATTCCGGCAGTACGCGAGAAATTATTAGAACTTCAAAGAACACTGGCAAGAGAAAAAGATGTTATTATGGATGGCCGTGACATTGGCACAAATATTCTGCCGAATGCAGATGTGAAAATTTATCTGACAGCGAGCGTTGAAACAAGAGCAACACGCAGGTACAAAGAACTTCTGGAAAAAGGAGAAAACTGTGTGTATGAAGAAATCGCGCAAGACATCAAGGAACGAGATGAACGCGATATGAATCGAGAGATTGCTCCGTTAAAACAGGCAGAAGATGCTATTTTAGTAGATAGTTCAGAAATGACAATAGATGAAGTTGTAAAAACAATCTGCAACTATTGTAAATAGGAGGAGCTTATGGAAGTGATTCGTGCAAAAACCGCAGGATTTTGCTTTGGTGTAAAACGCGCAGTAGATACCGTATATGAACAATTAGAAAAGGCTTCGGAAAGTACAACGATATACACATATGGTCCGATCATTCATAATGAAGAAGTTGTAAAAGATATGAAACAAAAAGGAGTTATCGTACTTCAAAGTGAAGCAGAACTGGATGCGTTGACAGAAGGAACGGTGATTATTCGTTCACACGGAGTGGAGAAAGCGATTTATGACAAGTTAAATGCGAAAGGAATTAAGATTGTAGATGCAACCTGCCCTTTTGTGAAAAAGATCCATAATATTGTACAAAAAGAAAGCACAAACGGAAATTATATTATTATAGTAGGAAACCCACAGCATCCGGAAGTAGAGGGGATTCGTGGCTGGGCTGGTATAAAAGCTGTGGTGGTACAAACGAAAGAAGATATAGACAAGTTGACAATTCCGGAAAGTGAAAAGGTCTGTGTTGTTTCTCAAACGACATTTAATTACAATAAATTTAAAGAATTAGTTGAAATTATTTTAAAAAAGAGTTATGATGTAAGTGTTTTAAATACAATCTGTAATGCTACAAAGGAGCGCCAGACAGAGGCACAACGCATTGCAGAAGAGGTGGATGCTATGATCGTGATTGGTGATAAACATAGTTCCAATACCCAGAAGTTATTTGAAATATGCAAAAACGCATGTAAAGATACGTACTACATACAGACACTTGACGATTTGGATATGAATCAATTAGGGTCAGTGGAAACAGTAGGTATTACAGCAGGGGCATCCACGCCCAACAATATAATTGAGGAGGTTCAAAATAATGTCAGAATTATCTTTTGAACAAATGTTAGATGAGTCATTCAAAACAATTCATAATGGAGAGGTTGTAGAGGGTACAGTTATCGATGTGAAACCTGAAGAGATTATCCTTAATATCGGATACAAAGCCGATGGTATTATTACAAAGAGCGAGTACTCAAATGATCAGTCTGTAGACTTAACTGAAGCAGTAAAAGTTGGAGATGCTATGACTGTAAAAGTGCTAAAAGTAAATGATGGTGAAGGTCAGGTGTTACTGACATATAAGAGACTTGCAGCTGAAAAAGGAAATGAGAGATTAAAAGAAGCTTTTGAGAACAAAGAAGTATTAAAAGCAACTGTAACACAGATTCTTGGCGGTGGACTTTGCGCAGAGGTTGAAGGTGCAAGAGTATTTATCCCGGCAAGTCTGGTATCTGATTCTTATGAAAAAGATTTGAGCAAATACGATGGACAGGAAATCGAGTTCGTGATCAGTGAGTTCAATCCAAGAAGAAACCGTGTTATCGGTGATAGAAGACAGCTTCTTGTTGCAGAGAGAGCTGAAAAACAGAAAGAACTTTTTGCAAAACTGAATGTTGGTGATGTAGTAGAAGGAACAGTTAAAAATGTAACTGATTTCGGTGCATTTATCGATCTTGGTGGTGTTGATGGCTTACTCCATATTTCAGAGATGTCTTGGGGAAGAGTTGAGAACCCTAAGAAAGTATTCCATGTAGGAGATACAGTAAAAGTTCTTATTAAAGATATCAATGATACTAAGATTGCACTTAGCTTGAAATTCCCAGAGACAAATCCATGGGCTGATGCTTCAGAAAAATTTGCAGTAGGTTCAGTAGTAACAGGTAAAGTTGCTCGTATGACAGACTTCGGAGCATTTGTTGAGTTGACACCAGGTGTTGATGCATTACTTCATGTATCACAGATTTCAAGAGCACATGTAGAAAAACCTTCAGATGTTCTTGCAGTTGGACAGGAGATAACAGCTAAAGTCGTTGATTTGAACGAAGCAGATAAGAAAATCAGCCTGAGCATGAAAGCACTTGAGAGCACTGATGATTCTCAGGAAGCGACAGAAGAATAATTTTAGTTGTAAAAAGATATATACAATAGAAGAGGTCTGCTAGATCTTTTCGAATTCTTTGAAGAACGTAAAGGACCAGCATCCGTTAGGAGCTGGTCTTTTTTAATGCAAAAATGATGAAAAATTCACAATCTAAAAATGAACGAAATTAGCTTTATGTACATCAAAAGATACAAAGACTTATCAAAATATACTGGATTTTGTATACATAATTTAGTAAAATTGTGATTAACGTAAGGGAAAGGAGAAAAAAGAATGGGATTGTTAACATTTAAAGGTGGGATTCATCCAAATGATGGTAAAAGTCTTGCAAAAGATCAGCCAATTAAAGAAGTAATTCCAACAGGAAAGATGATTTATCCATTGTCTCAGCATATAGGCGCTCCGGCAACTGCAATTGTCGCAAAGGGAGATGCTGTGTTAAAGGGGCAGAAGATTGCGGAAGCAGGTGGATTTGTCTCAGCGCCAATCTATTCATCTGTATCAGGTAAAGTACTTGCATTGGAAAAACATTTGAACCCGACAGGAAACAGTGTGGATTGTATTGTGATTGAAAATGATGGTGAACATAATGAAGTGGAATATTCTTGCTCAAAAGCATTAGGAGAACTGTCAAAAGAAAAAATTCTTAACAAAATTGGCGAAGCGGGAATTGTAGGTATGGGAGGTGCAGGTTTCCCAACACGTGTTAAGTTGTCACCGAAGGAACCAGATAAAATTGAATATATTATAGCAAACTGTGCAGAATGTGAGCCATATATTACAGCAGATTACAGAAGAATGCTTGAAAATACAGAAGAACTGGTAAGTGGTATGCGTGTTGTATTGTCATTGTTTGAGAATGCAAAAGGAATTTTTGGTGTAGAAGATAATAAAAAAGACTGTATTGAAAAATTACAGGAAGCAGTTAAAGATGAACCTCGTATGGAAGTGCGCATTTTGCAGACAAAATATCCACAAGGAGCAGAGCGTCAGCTTATTTATGCTCTGACAAAGCGGGCAATTAATTCATCAATGCTGCCAGCCGATGCAGGATGTATTGTAGATAATGTGGAAACATTGGTGGGAATCCATAATGCGGTTATAAATGGAAAACCTTTAATGGAACGAATTGTGACTGTCAGTGGAGATGCTGTGGTACGTCCGGGAAACTTTAAAGTATTATTAGGAACAAATCATCAGGAAGTAATCGAGGCAGCAGGTGGCTTTAACTGTTCACCTGAGAAAGTAATTTCCGGTGGCCCGATGATGGGATTTGCAATGATTTCTCTGGATACTCCAATTACAAAGACATCGTCCTCTATTCTGGCATTTGAGAAAGATGTTGTTGCAGCAAGTTCTGAATCAGCCTGTATTAACTGTGGACGCTGTGTAGAAGTCTGTCCTAGTAGAATCATTCCGTCCAGATTGGCAGATTTTGCTCAGCGATTTAATGAAGAGGCATTTTTGAAATGGAATGGACTTGAATGTGTAGAATGTGGCTCTTGCAGTTATGTGTGTCCGGCAAAACGTCAATTGAAACAATCCATTGGTGCGATGAGAAAAATTGCACTTGCAAATAAGAGAAAAAAATAGAGAGGTGAAAGACAGTGAATGAACAGTTAAAAGTATCATCTTCTCCACACATTAGGGATAAGGTGACAACCAGCAACATTATGCTGATGGTAGTGATCGCACTGTTACCAGCAACTTTCTTCGGAATTTATAACTTCCGTCATGAACATGCATGGGTACTTGTGGTTGTTACAACTTTAACGGCGGTAGCTACAGAGTATATTTATGAGCGATTAATGCATAAAACTATTACAATCAAGGATTTTAGTGCAGTAGTAACCGGATTATTGCTTGCATTAAACCTTCCTCCTACACTTCCTGTATGGATGGGAGCTTTAGGCTCGATATTTGCAATTCTGGTTGTAAAGCAGCTTTTCGGTGGACTTGGCCAGAACTTCATGAACCCGGCACTTGGAGCCAGATGTTTTCTTTTGATTTCTTTTACAGGAAAGATGACGTATTTTGTATATGATGGTGTAACAGGAGCGACTCCGTTAGCTGAATTAAAGGCGGGAGAAACTGTTAATACAATGAATATGCTTATTGGAAATATTCGTGGAACAATCGGAGAGACATCTGTACTTGCAATCATGATCGGTGCAATGTTTTTAATTCTTCTTGGGATTATTGATCTTAGAATTCCGGGTACTTATATTGTAACATTTGTGATTTTTATTTCTATTTTTGGTGGACATGGTTTTGATCCGCAGTTTATCACAGCACATCTTTGTGGTGGTGGTCTGATGCTTGGAGCCTGGTTTATGGCTACCGATTATGTTACATCACCGATTACAAAAAGCGGACAGATAGTATATGGTATCTGCCTAGGTGTGCTAACTGGATTATTCCGTTTGTTCGGAGGATCTGCAGAAGGAGTTTCTTATGCGATTATTATCAGTAACCTTTTAGTTCCATTGATTGAAAAGGTTACTCTTCCAAAACCATTCGGTAAAGGAGGAGAAAAATAATGAATAAGATTATAAAAAATACAGGGATTTTGATGGCAATCACATTGGTTGCGGGAGCACTTTTGGGTCTGGTATATGAAGTAACAAAAATACCAATCGCACAGGCTCAGGAAGATGCAAAACAAGAAGCCTATAGAACAGTTCTTGCAGATGCAGATACATTTGTAAATGAAGAAGGTTTTAAAGAAAGTAAGGCTCAGAAAATTTTGAATAAAGCAGGCTATGTAAGCGACGATATTTCAGAAGTTGTTGTCGGACAAGATACTTCAGGAGAAACTGTAGGATATGTTATTACTGTTACATCTCATGAAGGATATGGCGGAGATATTCAGATTTCAGTTGGTATTGAGACAGATGGAACAGTAAAAGGTATTGAAATGCTCTCTATCAGTGAAACAGCAGGTCTTGGTATGAAGGCGACAGAGGCTGATTTTAAAGATCAGTTTAAAGATAAAAAGGTTGAAAAATTCTCTTATACAAAATCAGGAGAAGAAGGCGATGATAAAATTGATGCATTGAGTGGTGCAACAATTACAACAAATGCAGTAACAAATGCAGTAGATTCTGCGTTGGCGTATTTTCAAGAAGAGTTAGGAGGTAGTGTAAATGAATAAATATACAGAACGTTTATATAACGGACTAATCAAAGAAAACCCTACCTTCGTGTTAATGCTTGGCATGTGTCCGACATTGGCGGTTACAACATCTGCTATTAACGGTGTTGGTATGGGACTTTCAACAACAGTTGTATTGGTGTTATCCAATATGTTGATCTCTATGCTTCGTAAAATCATTCCGGATTCGGTGAGAATGCCGGCGTTTATCGTGGTAGTTGCTTCTTTCGTAACAATTGTACAGTTTCTTCTCGAAGGATTTGTTCCAAGCCTTTATGACTCATTAGGGTTATATATTCCGCTGATCGTTGTAAACTGTATTATTCTTGGAAGAGCAGAAAGCTATGCTTCAAAGAATCCGGTTCTTCCATCCATTTTTGATGGGCTTGGTATGGGACTTGGCTTTACAGTTGGTTTGACATCAATTGGTATCGTCAGAGAATTAATCGGTGCCGGAACACTTTTTAATTATCAGATACTTCCGGATTCTTATCAGCCGATTACAATTTTCATTCTTGCACCAGGAGCATTCTTTGTTCTTGCATGCCTGACTGCATTGCAAAATGTAATGAAGAAAAAAGCAATTGCAAAAGGTGATCCGAATGCAGCAAAAATCGGATGCGGAGCAGGTTGTGAATCATGTGGAAAGCGTTTGGAGTGTGGTGGCAGTACTACAATAGAGACAGATAAGAAAGAGGAGGAACAGAAATGAAAGAATTATTGTTAATTGCAGTAGGTTCTGCATTTGTAAACAATGTCGTATTGAGTCAGTTCCTTGGAATTTGTCCGTTCCTCGGTGTTTCAAAGAACACAAAGACTGCGGCAGGTATGGGAGGTGCCGTTATCTTTGTTATTACAATATCTTCCTTTGTTACTGGTTTGATCTACAAGTTTATTCTTATTCCGACAGGCTTTGAATATTTACAGACAATCGTATTTATTTTAGTTATTGCAGCTCTGGTTCAGTTTGTAGAAATGTTTTTGAAGAAGGTTATGCCTCCACTATATAACGCACTTGGAGTATTTCTTCCATTGATTACAACAAACTGTGCGGTTTTAGGTGTTGCGTTGACAAATGTGCAGAAATCTTATTCAATTTTAGAAGGTGTTGTAAATGGAATTGCAACAGCATTTGGATTCCTTGTCTCAATTGTGTTGATGGCAGGTATTCGTGAAAAAATTGAATACAATGATATTCCGGAAGCATTTAAAGGAACACCAATCGTGCTTGTAACTGCAGGATTGATGGCAATAGCATTTTTTGGCTTCTCAGGATTGATTTAGGAGGGAAAATATGATTACAGGTATTATACTGGCAGCCGTTATTGTCGGCGGAACAGGATTGTTCATCGGTGTTTTCCTTGGAGTGTCTGGGAAAAAATTTGCCGTTGAAGTAGATGAACGTGAAGAAGCAATTCTCGGTGTACTCCCGGGAAATAACTGCGGTGGTTGCGGATATGCAGGATGTTCAGGTCTTGCAGCAGCAATTGTAGCAGGAGAGGCAGAAGTAAGCGGATGTCCTGTTGGTGGTTCTTTGGTTGCAGTCAAGATAGGTGAAATCATGGGTGTTTCAGCAGACGGACAGGAAAAAATGACAGCATTTGTAAAATGCGCGGGAACTTGCGAGAAAGCACAAGATGAGTATGAGTATCATGGAGTGAGAGACTGTGTTATGGTTAATATGATGCAGGATGCCGGACCAAAAGGCTGTGATTACGGATGTCTTGGGTTTGGAAACTGTGTGAAGGCATGTCCATTTGATGCAATCCATATTGTAAATGGAATTGCAGTGGTAGATAAAGAAAAATGTAAGGCATGTGGAAAATGTATTGCTGCATGTCCAAAAAAATTGATTGAACTTGTTCCATACAAACAGCAGACATTTGTACAGTGCAATTCTAATGATAAAGGAAAAGCCCTGATGGATGTCTGTGCAGTGGGGTGTATTGGATGTAAGCTGTGTGAGAAAAACTGTGAAGCAGGAGCTATAACAGTTACAAATTTCCTGGCACATATTGATGCATCTAAATGTACTAATTGCGGAGTTTGTGCAGATAAATGTCCACGAAAAGTCATTGTTCCGAGAAAAATTCCGGTATCTTAATAGATTTGTAATTAAAATAATAGAAAGAATAAAAAAGTCTTTGCCATATAAGGTAAAGACTTTTATTCTTTCTATTATTCTACTGTAAGAAGTTTGTAATCAGATGTAATAAAAATAGCTTTTATGTTATCTAACTGTTTGATTAATTTAGAGGCATCTTCGTAGCCAAGAGCATAGCAGGTCGTACTAAGGGCATCGCCATCTACAGAGTTGTCAGAAATAATAGTTACTTGATAAAGATCATTTTGACATGGATAACCGGTAGAAGTATCCAGTATATGATGGTAAATGGTGTCGCCTACTTTGAAATAGCGTTCATAATTACCGGAAGATACAACGGACCTATCTGTAATTTCAAGTTGTGTGATAGGTTCATTTTGTTTGTCAAAAGGTTTTTGGATTCCGATATGAAAAGGCTGTCCATCGTAACGATTGCCTACTGCCAAAATATTTCCTCCTAGATTAATCAAGGCGTGATGGACGTTCATACTGAGTAAATATTCCTTTAAACGATCAGCAATATATCCTTTGGCAATTCCTCCTAAGTCAATTTGTGCTTCTGGATCTAATAATGTTACAGAATTGCCATTGAGGACAATATTTTGATACCCTACATGAGTTAATGCATTGGAAATGTCTTCGTTGTTTGGTAGTGTTCCACTGTGTTCACCATTAAAGTCCCAAAGTTTACTGACAGGAGCAATTGTAATATCAAATTTCCCATTTGAAAGTTTACAGTAATACAAAGCAGTTTTTAGAATATCGATGGTTTCATCAGATACATTGACAGGATTTCCATGTGCGGAATTAATCTGAGCAATTTCACTTGTTGGAATTTCTGTGCTGAATTTATTTTCATATTCCTGACACATTTCTTTGCAGTTTTCTAACACATCAGGGGCTGCATCCCATGCCTGGATTTGAATGACGGTATCAAAATAAACACCAGATACTTGAATAAGTTCCTCTTTTTTTGGCGAAGTACAACCCAAAATCGAACAAAAAGTAAAAAAAGTAAGTAACAATGCGATATATTTTTTCATATGCACCTCAAATTCTATTTCTTTATTGTATAATATAAAAAATACACTTTATTATAACGGAAAACAGAAGGTTATACAATCGAACATGTGGTTGCATTTCTGAAAATGCTGTGCTATGATGGTATGCAAGAGGTAGAGTATGAAGAAAAAAGATTGGATATTGATTACTGTGATTCTTGCGATTGCAGGGATTTTTTTTGTCCTACATATAACAAGCGGCAGGACAATACAGGGAAAAGCAGAAGTATATGTGGCCGGCAAAATATATGGTACTTATGATCTTTCCAAGGAACAAAAGATTGTTATACAAGATTTGAATGTATTAATGATAAAAGACGGGAGGGCACAGATGGAAAGTGCAGATTGTCCGGATCAGATATGTGTAAGGCAGAAAGCTATTTCGAAAGAAGGCGAAAGCATTATTTGTCTGCCTAATAAAGTAGTTGTGTCGATTGTTGGTGGAGAAGAGAAAGAATTAGATGCTGTAACGAACTAGAAGGAGGCTGGCAATATGAAGAACAGAGTGGCTTATTTTGGTGTTTTTACGGCACTTGCTTTGATGTTTAGTTACATTGAAACTATGATACCTATTCGATTTGGAGTTCCCGGTATTAAATTGGGGTTTGCTAATATAATGATCGTAATTATGCTTTATAAAGGCAGTGCTAAGGAGGCTTTATTACTTTCAATTGTTAGAATTATGCTCTCAGGTTTTTTATTTGGTAATTTATCAAGTATTTTATATAGCATTGCCGGAGGTGTATTAAGTCTGGGAATTATGACGCTGTTAAAGAAGCAAGGCGGCTTTAGTGTAATTGGAGTCAGTGTAGCTGGCGGTGTGAGTCATAATGTAGGTCAGCTCATTGTTGCTATGCTGGTGGTTGAGACATATCAAGTGGGATATTATTTCCCTGTGTTACTTGTAGCAGGTGTTTTAACCGGATTGGGAATAGGAGTTGTATCACAAGAAGTTTTAAAGCGTATCAGGAACATTTGTTTTGAATAGAGGAAAAAGGAGTTCTATTTATATGATTTCTTATATAAGAGGAGAATTGGTAGCAGTTGAGAAAGATAAAATAGTGGTGGATGTGAATGGTGTAGGATGGGGAATTTATATGCCGGAACAGACAATGGGACGTTTACCGTCAATTGGCGAAGAAGTAAAAATTCACACCTATCTGAATGTGCGTGAAGATGCGATGCAGTTATATGGATTTTGCACGAGAGATGATTTGGAAATTTTTAAATTAGTTATAGGAGTAAGTGGTATAGGTCCGAAAGGCGGATTAAATATTCTATCAAGTTTATCAGCAGATGATCTTCGATTTGCAGTGCTGTCTGGGGATGCAAAAGCGATATCAGCAGCACCTGGAATTGGGAAGAAGACGGCAGAAAAGTTGATCATTGAATTGAAAGACAAATTGAATTTAGAAGAAGTATTAGAAAACAAGGCGAATGGGGATGGCTTTCAGGAGTCAAATACATCAGGCGGTACAAGTGAAATCCAATCAGAAGCGGTTCAGGCATTGGTTGCGCTTGGGTATGGAAGTACGGAAAGTCTTCGGGCGGTCAAGAAAGTATCAGCAAAATGCGAGACAGTTGAGGATGTGTTGAAGGCGGCACTTAAAAATTTGTTTTAGAACGGCTGATGTTATTATATTACCAAAGCACATATAAGCACTGGTCAAAATCTAAATACCGGCAAAAGCAATGACAGAGGGATAATATGGGAAAACGAATTATTACAACGGAAAATCTGGAAGAAGATATAAAAATAGAAAATAATTTGAGGCCACAGTATTTGAAAGACTATATTGGTCAGGAAAAAGCAAAGAAAACACTGGAGATCTATATTAAAGCAGCAAAAGAACGTGGAGACGCCTTAGATCATGTGTTATTTTATGGTCCTCCGGGGCTTGGAAAGACAACACTTGCTGGTATTATTGCAAATGAAATGGGTGTTAATATAAAGATTACATCTGGTCCTGCTATCGAAAAACCTGGAGAGATGGCAGCAATTCTGAATAATCTGCAAGAAAATGATATTTTATTTGTTGATGAGATTCATAGATTAAATCGGCAGGTTGAAGAAGTTCTTTATCCGGCAATGGAAGATTATGCAATTGATATCATGATTGGAAAAGGGGCATCAGCAAGATCTATCCGCTTAGATCTTCCTAAATTTACATTAGTAGGTGCAACAACAAGAGCAGGAATGCTAACAGCACCCTTGAGAGATCGTTTTGGAGTTATTCATCATCTGGAATTATATACAGAAGAAGAATTAACTACGATTATATTGCGTTCAGCAAAGGTGTTGGAAGTTGAAATAGAAGAAAGCGGAGCTGTGGAGTTGGCAAAGCGTTCAAGAGGAACTCCGCGTCTTGCTAATCGTTTATTAAAACGAGTACGAGATTTTGCACAAGTAAAATATGATGGAGTGATTACAGAGGAAGTGGCAAATTACGCACTGAATTTGTTAGATGTTGATACGTATGGACTAGATCACATAGACCGAATGATCTTACTTACAATGATTGAAAAATTCCAAGGTGGACCGGTAGGACTTGAAACTTTGGCTGCATCTATAGCAGAAGATGCGGGAACACTGGAAGATGTATATGAACCATATCTCTTGAAAAATGGATTTATACAGAGAACTCCGAGAGGAAGAGTTGTGACGGAGTTGGCATATAAACATCTTGGGATTGAGATATAATTTAAAAAATGGTTGGTTTTTGTGTTTATATAGTTTATAATAGCAATGAAGAAACGCAAGGAGGAAGCTATGAGTTCAGCAAAACATTTTACAGAAGTTTTAATAGGTGGAAAAGTATATACGTTAAGTGGATTTGAGGGAGAAGAGTATTTACAAAAAGTATCTTCTTATCTGAACCATAAAATTACAGAATGCACGAACAGTGAAGGATATCGAAAACAGAGTGCAGATACAAGAAATGTGCTCCTTGCTCTGAATATTGCAGATGATTATTTTAAAGCAAAAAAACAGGGCGATTCGCTGGAGAGTGATATTGAACTGAAAGATAAAGAGATGTATGATTTAAAACATGAGTTGATTTCTGTTCAGATTAAGCTGGAGAATGCAGAAAAAGAACTGGCGAAGATGAAAGAAGAGAATAATGATCTGCAGATGCAGATTGTAAAATTGGAAACTGAGATGAAGAATCACAGAAAGTAAAATATAGTAGGCTGTCTGGTTCAGACAGCCTATTTAATATATCAACCATATATTGATATAGAAAAGGGAGTCTATATGAATTTAAAGTATGATTTAAATAAAAATCAAGACAGAAAAATAGAAATCCTTGCACCGGCGGGTTCCTACGAAAGCTTCATGCTGCGATTGTGGCCGGAGCGGATGCAGTCTATGCCGGCGGACCTAAGTTTGGTGCAAGGGCATTTGCGGAGAATTTTACGGAAGATCAGCTTTTAAATGCGATTGATTATGCACATTTACATCAGAGGAAATTTTACCTTACAGTAAATACATTGTTGAAGGACTATGAAATTGAACAGCTTCCGGAATATCTGGAACCGCTTTATCAAAGAGGGCTGGATGCAGTAATTGTTCAGGATATGGGAGTTTTAAATGTAGTGCGGCAATATTTCCCGGATATGGACATACATGCAAGTACACAAATGACGGTTACCGGAGTAAATGGGGCACAATTTTTAAAAGAAAACGGGGCAGTGCGTGTTGTTCCGGCGAGAGAAATTTCATTGGAAGAAGTTCGTAATATAAAATCTGTAACAGGTATGGAGATGGAATGTTTTGTACATGGAGCATTGTGCTATTGCTATTCCGGACAGTGTTTGCTTAGCAGTCTGATCGGAGGACGGAGCGGAAACAGAGGGCAATGTGCTCAACCTTGCAGACTTCCTTATACAGTAGATGGAGAAAAAGGATATCTACTTAGTTTAAAAGATATTTGTACTTTGGATATCATTCCGGATTTGATTGAGGCAGGGATTGATTCTTTTAAAATTGAAGGTCGAATGAAACGTCCGGAGTATGTTGCCGGTGTAACATCAATATATCGTAAATATGTAGATTTATATCTGAAAAATCCTCAAAAACCATATTTGGTGGATGATAAAGACAAAGAGATGCTGATGGATTTGTTTAACCGAGGCGGGTTTCATACCGGATATTATAAACAGAAAAATGGTCGTAATATGATTACAATTCAAAAGCCGAATCATATTGGAGTTAAAGTCGGGGCGGTGCTTTCTCAAAAAGGAAGAGAAGTTCAGATGAGAGCTCTGACTGATATAGCTGCAGGTGATTTGATTGAATTTAAAAATGAGGCACAGCGTTATACCACTGGAAAATCTTGTAAGCAGGGAGAAGTGATAACAATTCTTGCGCCAAAAGGAATGAGACTGCCTGCGGGTGAAGTTTTATATCGTGTTCAGAGTCCGGAATTACTGAATACTTTAGAGACAATGTATTCAAAAGGAAAGGTAATCGAAAAACTTTATGGATACATTTCAATGGAAGCAGGAAAAGCAGCAAAATTAGTAATTTGTAAAGATGAATATAGCGTAGAAGTAGAATCGGAACAACAAGTTGAAGCAGCAAGCAGCCGTCCACTTGATGAAGAGCGAATAAAAAAACAGCTACAGAAAACAGGAAATACGGAATTTGCGTTTGATATGTTAGATGTCGAATTACATGGAGAAGTCTTTCTTCCGATGCAGCAACTTAATGAAATGAGACGAAAAGCGTTAGAAGAATTAGAAAAAAAGATACAGGATTCTTTTCATAGAAAAACAGCCGAAAAGAGAGTTTTACAAGAAGAAATATTGGATACAGCATCGGTGAAATTTAGCAAGAAAGAGAATAAACTGTCTGTTTTAGTTGAAACACAAGAACAATTAGAAGCAGTTTTAGAAAATGATAATTCAGTTGCATGTATCTATGTTGACAGTAATCTTGATAAAACAGGATTGGATGCAGACCTATGGAAAGGAATATCGGATAGAATTCGCAAAAAGAATATAGATATATTTTTAGCAATGCCACGTATTTTTCGAAATCAGACGATTGAAATTTTTGAACAGGCATATGACAGCATTTTGACAAGATACTTTGACGGAATGTTAATTCGAAGCATGGAAGAATATCAGTTTTTAAAATCAAAAAATTATTCGGGCAACATTCGTTTGGATTATAATTTATATATTATGAATAGATTTGCAAAGCAATTCTGGAAAAAGCAGGGTATTACTTATGGTACAATACCGGTTGAATTAAATAAAAGCGAAATTGTAAACTTAGATTCAAAACAGGATGAGATGATTGTATACGGGTATATTCCGGCAATGGTGACAGCCCAGTGCGTGACATCTACGGTTCACGGGTGTAAAAAAGATTGTAAGATCACGATGTTAAAGGATCGGTATCAGAATGAATTTCCGGTCAAAAATCAGTGTAGAGATTGTTATAATGTAATTTATAATACAGCGCCACTGTATCTGATAGACCTGAAAGAAGATTTGGAAGAATTGAATGCAGAACGGTATCGCATTCAGTTTTCAATAGAAAACAGAGACGAAGTGAAGCAAATTTTGAACCAATGTAATAGCATGTTTAGTGATGAAAAGGGAGAGCTGTTTTCACAAAAGGATTCTATTACGAGAGGACATTTCAGAAGAGGAGTTTCTTGAAAATTTTAGAAAAGATTATTATTAGGTAGGTGGAAAAGTGGTTAATATTATAATAGAACTTTCAAAATATATTATTATATTTTTGATGACTGCATATACATTTTCGTGCTTTTCTATCTTTGTACAAGAATACGAAGAGAGCGAAAGACACATTCTGATTCGTCAGAATATATTAATGTTTTTAATACATTTTATGGCTTATATGGTTATGTATTTAAAAACAGGAGAACAGAAACTAATTGTTTTTTACGGATGTCAGGTTGTATATTTTATTGCAGTAATCGTATTGTATCGGATTATCTATCCGAATGTATCCAGTTTGATTGTAAACAATATGTGTATGTTGATCAGTATTGGATTAATCATGATCACAAGACTGGAGTTTGCAGATGCAGTAAAACAGTTTATTTATGCAATTGTAGGTGCGGTGATTGGACTTGTTGTTCCGGTTATTATTCGTAAGATGAAGACATTGATAGATTGGACATATATATATGCGGGTGTAGGATTTGCACTTTTATGTCTTGTTGCAGTGTTTGCTGCAACTTCCGGAGGTGCAAAATTAGGATTTACGATTGCAGGATTTGGAGTGCAGCCATCAGAATTTGTAAAAATATTGTTTGTGTTTTTTGTTGCAGCGAGTTTGCAAAAATCAACAGACTTTAAAAATGTTTTGATTACAACAGCAATTGCGGCAGCACACGTACTTATTTTAGTTTTATCAACAGATTTGGGAGCAGCACTGATTTTCTTTGTCGTATATCTGGTTATGCTGTATGTGGCAACAAGACAACCACTGTATGCAATAGCAGGAATTGGTGCAGGAAGTGTTGCGGCTATGCTGGGATATCGTTTGTTTGCACATATTAAAGTACGAGTATCTGTATGGAAGGATCCGTTCGCTTCATATAACGAGGGCGGGTATCAGGTAGCACAGTCATTATTTGCGATTGGTACCGGCAGCTGGTTTGGAATGGGACTGATGCAGGGAAGTCCAGATTTGATACCGGTAGCAGAGTCGGACTTTATATTCGCAGCAATTGCCGAGGAGATGGGACTGATTTATGCGTTATGTATGATTTTGATTTGTGTAAGCTGTTATGTTATGTTTTTAAATATTGCAATGGAAATTAGAAATCAATTTTATAAATTGGTTGCACTGGGATTGGGAACCTGCTACATTTTCCAGGTGTTTTTGATGATCGGAGGAGTAACGAAATTTATTCCTTCTACAGGAGTTACACTGCCATTGGTAAGTTATGGTGGAAGTTCCATGTTAAGTACAATGATTATGTTTGGTATCATACAAGGTTTGTACATAGTCAGAGAAGATGAAGTTGAAAAAAGAGAATTAAAAAGAGCAAGAAAAGAGAGAGTAGTAAGAAATGAAACGGGAAGAACGTCCAAAAAGAACAAAACAAAATTCGAAGAAGTCCCGAAACAAAGAATTCGCTAGAGTTACGTATATTTTTGTATTGTTGTTCCTTGCGTTGATGGGATATCTTGTTTATTTTAATCTTGTGCGTGCACAGAAAATTGTGAACAACCCACACAATGAACGACAGAATAATTTTGCACAACAGGTAGTCAGAGGCAATATCACAGACAAGAATGGAGTTGTGCTTGCAGAAACGCAAACGGATGAAGCGGGAAATGAATCGAGAGTGTATCCATATGGAGATGTATTTGCACATGTTATAGGGTATGATTCCAGTCTTGGAAAAACCGGATTGGAATCAGTAGAAAATTTCGAACTTTTAACATCGAATGCATTTTTCTTGGAGAAGATTAGAAATGAGTTTCAGGACACAAAAAATATCGGAGATACAGTTGTAACAACGTTGGATGCCCAGCTTCAACAAGCGGCATATGATGCACTTGCAGACAATAAAGGTGCGGTAGTTGTTTTGGAGCCAGCTACAGGAAAGATACTGGCAATGGTGTCAAAACCGACTTTTGATCCGAATCAGATTGAAGCAGAGTGGGATTATTTGAATTCGGATAGTGATAATAGTCCGCTTTTAAATCGTGTGACGCAGGGAGCATATGCTCCGGGATCAACATTTAAAATTGTAACGGCGTTAGAGTTTATGAGAGAAAATCCAGATTATGCAAATTATACATATGATTGTCAGGGAGCTATTACTTGGGGAGATACTACAATTCATTGTTTTGCAAGTACTGTTCATGGGCTGGAAGATTTAAGAAGCTCTTTTGCAAATTCATGTAATTCCTCTTTTGCAAATATAGGGTTGTCATTAAATAAAACATCTTATAGACAAACAGCGGAGGAATTATTGTTTAATAAAAAACTTCCATCGGTATTGGATTATTCTAAGAGTTCTTTTGCGGTGGATGAGAATACCGGAGAAGCAGAGATAATGATGACAGCGATGGGGCAGGGAAACACCCTGGTCAGTCCTTATCACATGGCACTTATCACATCAGCAGTGGCGAATGGAGGAACACTGATGCGCCCATATCTGGTTGATAAAGTGACGAACCATACAGGTAATGAAATTAGTAAAAATGTACCAAAGAGCTATAAAAAGCTTATGACTTCAGATGAATCGGCTCAGCTTAAAGAATATATGCGTGCGGTAGTAGAAGAAGGAACCGGAATGGATTTGAATTATGGCTCTTATACGGTTGCCGGAAAGACCGGAACAGCAGAGTACAGTATGGATGATGGTGAAAAAACCCATTCTTGGTTTGTTGGTTTTACCAATGTAGATAATCCAGAGTTGGTGATCAGTGTTATTATCGAAGGATATGATGGAAACAGTGGTGCAAAAGCAGTGCCGATAGCAAAGCAGATTTTGGATTCATACTATAACAGATAATGAAAGAGCAGGGAAAAGAATGCAGATTAGATGTTTTTGTGACTTATATGTTAGTGAACGATTTGAAAAAAAGAAGAATCAAGTGCTGAAAAAATTAATGGAAAGGAAATTTCAAACACCTTTTTACTTGATTACATTGGCACAGGGAGAACAGAATCATCTTGATATATATTCTTCTCTGCTGTTACAACAAGGAATTTATGATGATGAGACAATATTTATTGTTGGGATAGCCGAAGATTATACATCAGCAATGAGTCTTGTTGAATGTATCACACAGGACACAGTTGAAAAAACTGGTGGTGTAGAGATTAGGGCGTATATAGTAGAACAACAAAGAAGATTTGAAGAAAGCAGAGGGTGAAAAATGCTCCATGTAATCCTGTTTATATTAAAGTTAATAGGGTATCTGATACTGGGAATTATCGTGTTACTTGCTTTAATGCTTATTACAGTATTGTTATCACCATTTTGTTATCAGGCAAGAGGCAAATGTGATAAAGAAATAAAAAATCTTGATGTTCATGGGTCATTTACGTATCTGTTTCATCTGATTTCGGGAGAGATAGATTACAAAAAAGAGCAATTTACCTGGAAAATACGAATTGCCTGGATACAAAAAAGTAATATTGCCGAAATAACAGATGTAAAAAAAGAAAATGTAAAGAAGAGCGATGTACTACAATCAGATAATGATAAAATATTGACTGCTATGGAAGAAAAAGAGGAAGAACAACCAATCCATAAGCCGAAGGCTGTGGTGTCAGAAACAAAGGAAGAGCATGTGCAAGAAGAGACTACTTCAGAAAAAAAAGCTGAAATCAAGTCAAAAAAAGAAAAAAAATCAAGTCTTTATGAAAGAGTAGTCTTTAAATTGCGGACACTTAGGTGTACAGTTCAAAAGGTTTGTGATAAGATAAAATTACTTATTCAAAAAAAGAATATCTTAATGGCATTTATAACAGAAGAGACACATGTGGCAGCATTAAAAAAGCTTATTTGTGAATTAAAGAAATTGTTGAAAAAATATTGTCCAAAAAAAGTAGAGGGAGATATCCATTTTGGATTTGAAGAGCCTGATTTGACAGGGAAAGTTTTAGCAGTGCTGGGAATGATATATCCGTTGATTGGAGAACATCTAAATATCAGTCCGGATTTTGAAAAGTCTGTTTTGGATGGAAGATTATTTATAAAAGGAAAAATCAGAATCTCGAGTATCGTAAAGACGGCATGGAATCTTATTTGGACAAAAAATGTCAGAATAACAATTGGAGATATTAGGAAATTCAGTTTTGATGAAGGAGGAGTACAAAATGGCTGATACAAATAATTTTAAAGATACAGTAGGTGCTTTGTTTAAGGGGATGGATGGAGTAGTATCTTCAAAGACAGTAGTAGGAGAGGCAATTCATACAGATGGAGTGACAATACTTCCGCTCTTAGATGTTTCGTTTGGACTTGGTGCCGGTGCATTTGATAACGATAAGAAAGAAAGAACCGGTGGAGGTATTGGTGGAAAAATCACACCAAGTGCTGTGCTGGTGATTAAAGATGGAACAACACGATTGGTAAATATTAAGAATCAAGATACGATGACAAAATTGCTTGATATGGTACCTGGAATTTTAGATAAATTTACAACAAGAAAAGAAGACACTGTAACAGAAGAAGACGTTGCAGAAATGTTGGATGATGCAGAATAAAGACAGAAAGAACTGCATAAGCATAAATAAGAAGTGGATATGATAGATGGAATAGAATGAAACGAGTGATAGGGTTTGCATTTTTTTGTGCAGCAATAGGGATGGTAATCGCATGGATGATGCCAGAGACTTTGTTTTTTCGTATAATGCTGTTTCTTGGATTTATGATAGCGGGATATATATTATTCTGTAAATAAGAAACCCAAAAGGGTTATTGAACAGTAACCTGTTTGATCATATGCTTGACAGAAAAAAGAAAAGACTCAATATTCAAAGAGAATACTGAGTCTTTTTTAATCCGTGTCTGTAAAGCGGTCATTTACAATCCGCTCTGTCTGAAAACGATACTTAAATTAAGCACGTTCTACGCGTCCTGATTTCAGGCATGATGTACATACATACATTCTTTTAGCTCCGCCTTCAGTCTGAACTCTAACAGACTTTACATTTGATTTCCACATTTTTGGTGATTTTCTATGAGAGTGACTTACGTTGTTTCCGAAGTGAGCACCCTTTTCACAAATAGCACATTTAGCCATCACAAACACCTCCTAACAATTTGAAATAGTCTATAATTAGACTCACAACACTGATATTCTAGCAGAAAGCTGCAATGAATGCAAGCGTTTTTTTGAATTAGTGACATTTATTTTTAATTTTCTCGATATTTTTTAAAGAAAGATGGTTCACAGAATATAGTTTTCATGCTAATATAATCATATCTGTATTAAAAAGTATAGGTTTGAAATCCATTTGAAATTGGAGGTATATAGAAATGAAAGGTAGTATGAGTACAGATCTGGGGATTATTACAATCAACCCGGAAGTAATTGCGAAGTATGCAGGTTCCGTTGCAGTAGAGTGCTTTGGAGTTGTAGGTATGGCAGCTGTGAATATGAAAGACGGTCTTGTAAAATTATTAAAAAGAGAGAGTCTGACTCATGGGATTCAGATTGAGATTTCAGATGAGAACAGTTTAACTCTGAATTTTCATGTGATTGTTGCTTATGGTGTAAATATTCTGTCTGTGTCAGATAATTTGATGAATAATGTAAAATATAAAGTAGAAGAATTCACCGGTATGACAGTCGATAAAATTAACATCTTCGTTGAAGGTGTCAGAGTGATTGATTAAGGAGGATATTGATCGTGGCAACGAATTCGATAAATGCAGAGCTGCTTACAAAGATGTTTCTTGCAGGAGCAGCAAATCTGGAAGCTAAAAAAGAATATATTAATGAATTGAATGTATTCCCGGTTCCAGACGGAGATACAGGTACAAATATGACACTTACAATTATGTCAGCTGCAAAAGAAGTACAAGGTTTGGAGTCTGCAGATATGACAGCACTTGCGAAAGCAATTTCGTCTGGTTCATTAAGAGGAGCAAGAGGTAACTCGGGAGTTATTCTTTCCCAGCTTCTTCGTGGATTTACAAAAGAAATCAAAGAACATAAAGAAGTAGATGTGCAGGCATTGGCGTCAGCGTGTGAACGTGCAACAGCAACTGCTTATAAAGCGGTTATGAAGCCAAAAGAGGGAACAATTCTGACAGTGGCAAAAGGTGCATCAGAGAAAGCCCGTGAGATGGCTGAGACAACGAACGATTTGGAAGTATTCATTCCAGAAGTTATCGCATATGCAAAAGAAGTTCTTTCTAAAACACCTGAGATGCTTCCGGTATTAAAAGAAGCAGGAGTTGTGGATTCTGGCGGACAGGGTCTTCTTGAAGTGCTGAATGGTGCATATGATGCTTTCCAAGGTAAAGAGATTGATTATAGTGCAATTGAATCCAGTGTGGGAATAACGATGGTTAAGCCGGATGCACAGGCACAGACAGATATCAAATTTGGATATTGTACAGAATTTATAATTATGACAGAAAAAGCATTTACAGACAAAGATGAGCATGAATTTAAGGCTTTTCTGGAATCTATAGGTGATTCGATTGTATGTGTAGCAGATGAAGATATTGTTAAAATCCATGTGCATACGAATGATCCAGGACTTGCAATTCAGAGAGCTCTTACTTATGGACAGCTTTCGCGTATGAAGATTGATAATATGAGAGAAGAACATCAGGAAAAATTAATCCGTGATGCAGAAAAACTTGCAGCAGAGCAGGCAAAAAAAGAGCCACGTAAAGATGTGGGATTTATTGCTGTATCTATCGGTGAAGGAATGAATGAGATTTTCCGTGAGCTGGGAGTTGATTATATCATTGAAGGCGGTCAGACAATGAACCCAAGTACAGAAGATATGTTGACAGCAATTGATCAGGTCAATGCAGATCATATCTTTATTCTTCCGAATAATAAGAATATCATTCTTGCAGCAAACCAGGCACAGGCATTGACGGAGGATAAAGACATTATCGTAGTTCCAACAAAGACAGTTCCTCAAGGAATTACAGCAATTATTAACTATGTGCCCGAAGAGGACGCAAAGGCTAATGAAGAGATGATGAAAGAAGAAATCCAGAATGTTAAGACGGGTCAGGTGACATATGCGGTTCGTGATACACACATTGATGATAAAGAAATCCACGAAGGTGATATCATGGGTATCGGGGATGAAGGAATCCTTTCAGTAGGGCAGTCTGTAGAAGCAACAACAAAAGAGATGTTGTCCTTGATGGCAGATGAAGACAGCGAATTGATCAGTATTTATTATGGACAAGATATTCAGGAAGAAGATGCAGAGAAACTTGCATCTGAAATTGAAGAATTATATCCAGATGCAGATGTAGATCTTCATTGTGGTGGACAGCCAATTTATTATTATGTGCTGTCAGTAGAATAAAAAGTAAGAGGGTTCTATAAAACAGAGACCAAAAGAGATTGAATAACAGATCGGTTTTCTATGTGAAGACTGATCTGTTTTAAAATATAAGGTGATATAAAAGATGAACGAGACAGCAAGGATCAGTACCCTGAAAGGAATTGGAGAGAAGACAGAAAAGATATTTCAAAAAGCAGGAATCTATACAATTGGAGATTTGATCAGATATTTCCCGAGAGGTTATGATGTGTATGAAGAGCCTGTGCCAATCAGTGAATTAGAAGAAGGAAAAACAATGACTGTTACCGGGAGTATTTATGGGAGAATCCAGGTTGGCGGAAGTCCTAAGATGCAGATTACAACAGTATATTTAAAAGATATTTCAGGAATACTAAAGGTTATATGGTTTCGCATGCCGTTTTTGCGAAATACATTGGCAAAAGCAGGGGCAATCACACTTCGAGGGCGTGTTATCCGAAAAAAAGAAGGGCTTGTAATGGAACATCCGGAAGTGTTTTGCCCTGCATCCAAATACGATCTGAAACAAGATACGCTTCAGCCGATTTATCCATTAGTTACCGGGCTTACCAATCACGCAGTGATGAAAGCAGTCAGGCAGGTGTTGGAAGAGTGTGATGTGGGAGAGGGAATCTTGCCAAAAGATATGGTGAGGGAATATCAGCTTTCTGATTATCGCCGGGCAATTTATGGAATTCATTTTCCAAAAGATAAAGAAGAATTTTATCATGCGAGAAAACGACTTGTCTTTGAGGAATTTATGTTGTTTATTCTTTCACTTCGTATGCTGAAAGAAAGCGAGGAACGTGTTTTAAATCCGTATTGTTTTCGCAAGCAACCGCAAATTGAGAAATTTTTAAACAGTCTGCCATTTGAACTTACGGATGCGCAAAAAACAGTCTGGAGAGAAATAAAAAATGATATGTCAGGAATCCATGTGATGTCGAGACTTGTGCAAGGGGATGTAGGTTCTGGAAAAACAATTGTTGCATTGCTTGCAATGATGTATACAGGATTAAATGGATATCAGGCTGCGATGATGGCACCAACAGAGGTTTTGGCAAGACAACATTTCGAAAACATCAATCATATGTTGCAGGAATATGAGATTTCATTGAAAGTGGGACTTTTGACGGGCTCTATGACAGCCAGACAAAAAAGAATGGTTTATGAAGCAGTTGAAGCAGGTGAAATTCAGTTGGTTATAGGCACACATGCATTAATCCAGGAAAAGGTGATTTACAAAAATCTGGCTCTGGTCGTGACAGATGAACAGCATCGTTTTGGAGTAAAACAGCGTGAAAGTTTGGCAAATAAAGGTGTAAGTCCACATATTCTTGTGATGAGTGCGACACCGATTCCAAGAACTCTGGCAATTATAGTGTATGGGGATTTAGATATTTCTGTAATAAACGAGCTCCCGAAAAATAGACTTCCGATAAAAAATTGTGTCGTTGATACGGGCTATCGCAATACAGCATATCGGTTTATAAAAAATCAGATAGCACAGGGAAGACAATGTTATGTGATTTGTCCTATGGTTGAAGAAAGTGAGACACTTGAAGTAGAAAATGTTACAGATTATACGGAAAATTTGCAGGAAATAATGGGTGTGAACATTAAGGTACAATGCCTTCATGGTAAAATGAAGCAGTCTCAGAAAGACGAGATTATGGAAGCATTTTCAAAAAATGAAATTCAAGTATTAGTCTCAACAACTGTAATTGAAGTCGGAATTGATGTGCCGAATTCGACAGTCATGCTGATTGAAAATGCAGAACGATTTGGACTTGCACAGTTACATCAGTTGCGTGGGCGAGTCGGAAGAGGAAAGTATCAATCATATTGTATTTTTATGAGTGCGTCAAAATCCAAAGAGACAAAAGAACGCTTGGATATTTTGAATAAATCAAATGATGGATTTTTTATAGCGAGTGAAGACTTGAGGCTTAGAGGTCCCGGAGATTTATTTGGAATCAGGCAGAGCGGTATTCTTGATTTTAAGCTCGGGGATGTCTTTCAGGACTCGCAGGTGCTTCAACAGGCAAGTGAAGTTGCAAATCTGATTCTGGAAGAAGACCCACAACTTGAAAAAGAAAAATATGAATCTTTAAAACAACAAGTTCAAAAAATCATTCAGGGAGGAATGCTTGAGACAACATTGTAATAAAAAGATTTGAGTGTAGAAATTAAAATAGGAAAAATTCCCAGTGTAAAAGTTTGAATCCTTCATATACTATGAGTGTAACAACACAGTTACAACAAAAACCGTAACGAAAAGAGAGTTACAAAAAGACGCAAAAGGAGGAAACAAACATGGCAAATCATTCATCAAACAGAGCAGCTGTGCCAGAAGCGAAAGGTGCATTAGACAAATTTAAATATGAGGTAGCAAGTGAACTTGGAGTTCCGTTGTCAGATGGATACAACGGAGATCTGACATCAAACAGAATGGTTCTGTTGGCGGTTATATGGTTAAAAAGATGATCGAGCAGCAGGAAAAACAGATGGCAGGTAAATAACAACCATAGAAAATATGAAGAAAAGGCACTTAGGAATTGACCTAGGTGCTTTTTTCTGCTAAAATTCACCATGTTAGACAGGAGGAGTCTTATGAGAGTAATAGCAGGAAGTGCAAAACGATTACAATTAAAAACACTGGATGGGATGGAGACGAGACCGACGACGGATCGAATTAAAGAAACATTGTTTAATATGATATCCCCATATATTTATGATAGCATATTTTTAGATTTGTTCAGTGGAAGTGGAGGAATCGGGATAGAGGCGCTTAGCAGAGGTGCGAAAGAAGCGGTATTTGTGGAAAAGAATCCTCGTGCGATGGAATGTATTAAAGAAAATTTAAAATATACAAAATTAGATAAGAAAGCGATGACTATGACAAAGGATGTCATGACAGCGTTGTATCAATTGGAAGGTGAAAAAACTTTCGATTATATTTTCATGGATCCACCATATAATCAGGAACTGGAGAAGATGGTGCTATCTTATTTATCGAAATCAGAACTGGTTTATGAAGATACCGTAATTATCGTAGAAGCTTCATTAGATACAGAGTTTTCTTATCTGGAACAGATGGGATTTCGAGTGATTAAAACAAAAGAATATAAAACAAACAAACATGTCTTTATAGAAAAAGAGGGGAAACAAGAAATATGTTAAGAGCAATATATCCGGGAAGCTTTGATCCGGTTACAAATGGACATCTGGACGTGATCAGAAGATCTAGTAAAATGGTTGACGAATTGATTGTCGGAGTGCTGAATAATAATGCTAAAATGCCGTTGTTTTCTGTCGAAGAACGTGTTAGAATGTTAAAGGAAGTGACAAAAGATATACCAAATGTTCGGATTTATCCTTTTGATGGGTTGTTGATTGATTTTGCTGCCAAGATGGAGGCAGGGGTTGTAATTCGTGGCTTGCGTGCAATCACAGATTTTGAATATGAGTTACAGATGTCCCAGACGAATCACAAACTGAATCCGGACGTTGAGACCATATTTTTGACGACTAGTATAGAATATTCATATTTAAGTTCTACAACTGTAAAAGAAATTGCTTCTTATGGTGGAGATATTACACAGTTTGTGCCGGAAGCGGTAGTTGGAAAGCTTGAACAGAAGATGAAAGAAAAAAGGAGAGTATAATCATGAGCAGTCGTATTGAACAGATTATTGAAGAGATTGAAGAGTACATAGACAGAGATTGTAAATATCAGCCATTGTCTACTACTAAAATTATTGTTAACAAAGAGCATTTAGATGAATTGTTAAGAGAGCTTCGTATGAAAACGCCAGACGAGATCAAACGTTATCAGAAGATTATCGCTAATCGAGATGCGATTCTGGCAGATGCACAGGCGAAAGCTGATGCTATGATCGAAGAAGCACAGGTACAGACAACAGAACTTGTAAGTGAACATGAGATTATGCAGCAGGCATATGCACAGGCAAACGAGATTGTAACACAGGCTACTGCACAGGCGCAGGAGATTGTTGACAATGCTACTTCTGATGCAAATGCAATCCGTATGGGAGCAATTCAGTATACGGATGACCTTCTTTCTAATGCTGAGAACATTATTGGACATACTTTGGACAGTTATTCTACAAAATATGATGGACTGATCAATTCATTGCAGGAGTGTTATGATGTAGTACGTTCAAATCGTGCAGAACTTGTACAGGATGATGGACTTGTTCCGGAAGATGTAGATGCATAGAAGTGCTCATAGTGATTTAAAATAGAAAGACAAGTATGAATTAAATTTTACAATAAAGCATACATAGAATACTGGCGGTCACTGCGGCTGCCAGTTTTTGTTTTGTATAGGAACATATGGACAGACCGGTATCATGAAGCATACAGTTAGTTTGGGCAACAGAGCAGAAACCGCCAAAGGCTGTAAGTCCTACACATAGAATATATCGTGTCTGGAATGAAAACGGAAGATTTGCAAGAAGTTTGAGTCCGTTTGTTATTTCAAGAGAAGAAAAGATTATCTGGAAAACAGGGGAACGGAATGGAATCTGCTGACAAAGTGTTAGCAAGACAGAAAAAAATATGATATATCCGCCTATTTTTACAAGTGATTCAAAGCTATCAAGAACTGCAAGGTCAAAGGCCTCTATAGACCAGACAGGTTTGTGGAATGAAAAATGCCTATTTAAAGGTGTAAAATGATAGTGTTTACGTTCGAAAATACTGATAAGGTATGATGAGAAAAATAAAATAAAGAGAGTAGGGAGCAAAAGTTTTTCTTTGTTTAATGTTTTAGTACAAGATAATTCATAATAAAAGAAGGGCTTGTATTGTTACAGAAAGACAACAAATAACGCCCTTCTTCTTGTGAGATGAGCCCATCACGTACAAAGTCCGCAACTGTTTTCGCACCGAGAGGATAACCACACAAAAATCCAACCAGAATACAATAACTGGAAGGTTTGGATACACCGAATATATAAGAAATAAAACTGCCAAACATGTTTGTAATGTAGCAGATATTTTTGGTAGATAAAAGAAAAGTGCTTAATAAGAGAAACGGAAACAAAGTAGGAATAATAATATGAAACCAGAGCAAGAGTCCGTTTGAGGCTCCAAGTAAAACTGCTTTTGGAAAAATAAGCATAGATATAAACAAGATAACACTGGAAATACCAAGAAAAGTTTTTTGCATAAAGACTACTCCATTTTGATGACCTAAGAGAAAGTGGGTTGGTAAAGATATATGAAACAACTTGATTTTTTATGATTCCTGTGACACAATGAAGTATGATATGATTATTGTATATACTGTAAAAAACAGTGAAAATAAAGACACGAGGAATGCAATAGAATGATAAAATTACCGGAAAAATTTGAGAATAAAATGAAAGAATTACTGCAGGATGAATATGACAATTATTTGCAGTGTTATGATGAACCGCGCTATTATGGACTGCGTGTGAATACAAATAAAATATCAGTAGAAGATTTTTTGAAGATTGCGCCATGGTCATTAACACCGGTTCCATGGATACCAAATGGATTTTATTATGATGGAGATAAAATACAGCCATCGAAACATCCATATTATTTTGCCGGATTGTATTATCTTCAGGAGCCGAGTGCAATGACGCCTGCAAGCCGTATTCCGGTTGAACCAGGAGAACGTGTTCTGGATGTATGTGCTGCTCCCGGTGGAAAAGCTACAGAATTAGGAGCAAAATTAAAAGGAGAGGGTGTACTGATCGCCAATGATATCAGTAATTCAAGAGCAAGAGGGTTGCTCAAAAATCTGGAATTGTTTGGTATTGGAAATATGATGGTGATCAGTGAGGAACCGGGAAAACTTGTGGAATATTTTCCGGAGTATTTTGATAAAATACTGATTGATGCACCATGTTCCGGAGAGGGAATGTTCCGAAAAGATAAAAAGATGGTAAAAGCGTGGGAAGAGCATGGACCGGAGTTCTTCTCTAAATTGCAAAGAAGTATCATTACACAGGCAGCAGCGATGTTGAAGCCGGGTGGAATGATATTATATTCAACTTGTACTTTTGATCCATTGGAAAACGAGAAAACAGTAGAATACCTGCTTGAGACATGTCCTGAGTTTAAAATTTGTGAAATGGAGGGATATGAGGGCTTCTGTGAGGGAATTCCGAAATATGTTGAAAATCATAGTGAGGAATATCGTAAGACAGTTCGTATTTTTCCACATAAGATGCAAGGCGAAGGTCATTATCTTGCTTTAGTAAAAAAAGGTGATGACAATGCAGAAGAAAAAAATGAAAAACCAGCAAAACCAAAAGGCGGGGTGAAAAAACTTCCAGAAGAACTGGAACAGTTTTTAAAGGAGTTGTCATGGGATATTGATAAATCTCGATTGGATATTCGCGAAGAGCGTGTTTACTATATGCCAGAGAATCTTCCGATGTTAAAAGGAGTGCGTTTCCTTCGTTCAGGACTTTTGTTAGGAGAAGTGAAAAAGAACCGTTTTGAGCCAAGTCAGGCACTTGCAATGTGTTTAAAAAAGGAGGAATATCCACGCATATTAGATTTGCCGGTGTCGGACGACAGAGTAATAAAATATTTAAAAGGGGAAACACTAGATGTAGAAGATATTACTTCAAGGAAAGAAAAAGGATGGTATCTTGTATGTGTGGATGGTTATCCGTTAGGCTTTGGAAAACTTGCAAACCAGACGTTGAAGAATAAATATCTTCCGGGTTGGCGTTGGATGTCATAATAAGGAACGCTTTTAAAGGCCGGTGTTAAGCATTTAAAGTAGGAGAAGAAAGATGAAAATTAGATTGGATAAGTATCTTGCTGATATGGGGAAAGGTACACGAAGTGAAGTAAAGAAAGCAATCAGTAAAGGACTTGTCCGGGTAAATAATGTGATTGTCAAAAAACCGGAAACAAAGTTGGATACAGATTCAGACCATATTCTGTTTGACGGAGTTTTGGTGGGATATGCACAGCATGAATATTATATGTTGAATAAACCGGCCGGTGTGATTTCAGCAACGGAAGATAAACGTGAAAAAACAGTAATTGATTTAATTATAGAAAAGAAGAGAAAAGATCTTTTCCCTGTTGGAAGACTTGATCGAGATACAGAAGGATTGTTGCTTATTTCAAATGATGGTGAACTTGCACATAGACTTTTGTCACCATCAAAGCATGTGGATAAAGTGTATTATGCAAAAATTGATGGGGAAGTAACAATTGAAGATGTAGAGGCATTTCAACAAGGGGTTGACATAGGGGAAGAAAAATTGACTCGTCCTGCAAAGCTTCGGGTTTTAAAATCAGGAACACAGTCAGAAATAGAGCTTACGATATGTGAAGGTAAGTTTCATCAAGTAAAGAGAATGTTTCAAGCAGTAGGAAAAGAAGTAGTATATTTGAAACGTCTTCAGATGGGGACATTGATTTTAGACGAATCATTGAAGCCAGGAGAATATCGTGAATTGACAGAACAGGAGATTGCAGATTTATGTTTTTACCAATAAGTAAAGAAGATATGAAGAGGAGAGGATGGAAGCAGGTAGACTTCGTATATGTAATTGGAGATGCCTATGTGGACCATCCTTCTTTTGGTCATGCAATTATAAGCAGAATATTGGAATCCAGGGGATATAAAGTGGGGATTATATCACAACCAGACTGGAAAGATAAAAATAGTGTAACGATTTTTGGAGAACCAAGACTTGGTTTTCTAGTATCGGCAGGAAATATGGATTCTATGGTAAACCATTATTCTGTTTCGAAAAAAAGAAGACCATCCGATGCGTATACACCAGGAGGGGTGATGGGAAAGCGACCAGACTATGCGGCGGTTGTATATGGCAATCTAATTCGTCAGACTTATAAGAATACACCAATCATTCTTGGCGGAATCGAGGCAAGTTTACGCCGATTGGCACATTATGATTATTGGTCAGATAAAGTAAAGCGTTCTGTTCTGCTGGATTCAGGGGCAGATATGATTTCTTATGGAATGGGTGAGCGCTCTATTGTAGAGATTGCAGATGCATTGAATGCAGGAATTGAAATACAGGATCTTACGTATTTAGATGGAACTGTTGTAAAAGTGAAAGATCTCGATTCTATATATGATGCCGAGATTTTACCTGGTTTTGAAGAAATAAAGGAAAGCAAAGAAACTTATGCCAGAAGTTTCTATAAGCAATATTGTAATACAGATCCTTTCTCCGGGAAAAGATTGGTTGAACCATATAACGAACATTTATATGTGGTGCAGAATCCACCGGCAAAACCACTTACACAGATGGAAATGGATGATGTGTATGCACTGCCTTATATGAGAACCTTTCATCCGTCCTATAAAAAAGATGGTGGGATTCCGGCAGCGAAGGAGATACAATTTAGTCTGATCAGTAACAGAGGGTGTTTTGGAGGATGCAGCTTCTGTGCATTGACCTTTCATCAGGGGCGTATTATTCAGACACGTAGTAAAGAATCGCTGGTCCAGGAGGCAAAATTATGTATTCAGGAGCCAGAATTTAAAGGATATATTCACGATGTGGGAGGACCAACAGCGAATTTTAGACAACCTGCATGTAAAAAGCAATTAAAATATGGGGCATGTACAAATAAGCAATGTTTGTTTCCAGAACCATGTAAGAATTTAGTTGCAGATCATAAAGAATATATTGATATATTGCGTACATTGAGAAGTCTGCCAAAAGTGAAAAAGGTATTTATCCGTTCAGGTATTCGATTTGATTATTTGCTTGCGGATAAAGATCCGACATTTTTAAAAGAACTCTGCGAATATCATGTCAGCGGACAACTAAAAGTTGCTCCGGAGCATGTTTCAGATGCAGTATTGCAGAAGATGGGAAAACCGAAAAATTCAGTGTATGAGACATTTACAAAGAAATTTTATAAGATGAATGAACAGCTTGAAAAAAAACAATATCTAGTACCATATTTGATGTCTTCACACCCGGGTTCGACACTGAAAGAAGCGGTGGAACTTGCTGAGTATTGCAGAGATTTAGGCTATATGCCGGAACAGGTACAGGATTTTTATCCAACTCCATCAACAATATCTACATGTATGTATTATACAGGATTGGATCCAAGGACAATGGAAGCAGTTTATGTACCGAAGAATCCGCATGAAAAAGCAATGCAAAGAGCACTCATACAATATCGTAATCCGGCAAATTACAATCTTGTAAAAGAGGCACTAGTTAAGGCGGGGAGAACAGATCTGATTGGGTTTGACGAACAGTGTCTGATACGACCTAGACAATTTGCAAAAGAAAAGCAGGATGCAGAGCCAAAACGTAAAGGCACAAATGTACAAAAGAAAAAAGCAGGAACTCGTGTAAATTCAAAAAACAGAGTAGATACTAAAAACAACAGAGTACGCTCTGGAAAGCGGAACAAAACAGAGAAGAGACGATAGGAGGTTGAATATGAAAATAGCAATCGTTACAGGAGCTTCTTCTGGAATAGGAAGAGAATTTGCAAAACAAATTACACATTTCTATAAAAATTTAGATGAAATCTGGGTAATTGCCAGACGAAAAGAACGGCTGGAAGAATTAGAAAAAACATTGCTGGTACCAGTGAGAATATTTTGTGGGGATTTGCTTTATCCTCCGGTTTATCATGAATTAAGGGCAGCGTTAGAGGAAGAAAAGCCAGATATACGTATGCTGGTAAATGCGGCCGGATTCGGGAAAAGTGGGCTGGCAGAAGATATTTTAAAGGAAGATCAAAAAGTGCAATTAAAGATGATCGACCTGAATTGTATTGCGTTATCAAGAATGATATTTTTGTGTCTGGAATATATGAAAGAAGGAAGCAGGATTATTAACCTGGCTTCTGCGGCAGCGTTTTGTCCACAACCAGAGTTTGTTGTGTATGCTGCTACAAAATCCTATGTTTTGAGTTTTTCGAGAGGATTAAACCGAGAGCTGAGACCACGCAATATTTATGTAACGGCAGTATGTCCCGGACCTGTAGATACAGAGTTTTTTAAAGTATCAGGTGAACTGGAAAATGTGTTGAAAAAATTAACCCTTGTAAAAGCTTCAAATGTAGTCAAAAAAGCACTGCAGGATTCAAGAAAGAAAAAAGAAGTTTCAGTTTATGGAATAGCAATGAAATGTGCCTGGGCAGGGACAAAAGTGATTCCACATTCTGTGATATTAAAAGCAATGACGAGAAAGAAGTAAGGAGATAGTATTACAAATGAAGAAAAGAAAAAAAGGTTCTCCGGGATATCTGGATTATAAAAAAAGAATGGAGATTCTTCGCGCAGTGATTTATTTTTTAATCGTTGCAGCAATTATACTACTGGGGTACAGCCAGACTCATACTAAGAAGAATTTACTTACAGTGGTTGGAATTGTAGGATGTCTGCCGGCCTGTAAAGTATTGGTCGGGGTGATTACAAGGTGGCCGTATCATTCCATTGCTGCGGATAAGGCGAAAGAGATTACTCAGAAAGCATCTCTTCTTACTTTAGCATTTGATCTTGTCGTGACAAGTACAGAAAAAATCATGCCAATCGAGTGCGTTGTGATTTCAGGAAATAAAATATTTGGATATGTTTCCAATTCAAAAGTAGATTTGAATTATGCAGCGAAGCATATTAAAACAATTTTGAATCAAAATCAATATGAAGGATTAACAGTAAAATTGTTTGATCAGTATTCCGCATTTCTGGCAAGAGCAGAAGGCCTTAATAATATTCAGACGATTGAGAAAAATGATATGAAAGAGTATGAAGAAGGCATAAAAAATATTATTTTAAATATTTCTCTATAAAACAGATAAAGAAAAGGATATGTTATGCAAGAATTACATGTGACAGCGAATGAAGCAGGACAACGGTTGGATAAACTTTTGGCTAAATTTTTGAATCAGGCTCCAAAAAGTTTTCTATACAAAATGATGAGAAAAAAGAATATTGTCCTGAACGGAAAAAAATGTACAGGAAATGAGAAACTGAAACAAGGTGACAGTATAAAATTATTTTTTTCAGATGAGACAATAGAGAAGTTTTCAGCAGGAACTTATGTAACACCGAAGAAAGAAAAAATAAATATGCTTCCGATTATATATGAAGATGAACAGGTTTTGCTTATGAATAAACCAGTAGGTGTATTATCGCAGAAAGCAAAGGATTCCGATGTATCTGCAGTTGAGATATTGATAAATTATTTAATAGAAACAAACCAGCTTTCTAAAGAGCAGTTCAGAACCTTTCATCCATCCATTTGCAATCGTCTGGATCGGAATACAAGCGGAATTTTGGTGGCCGGAAAAACATTACTGGCACTTCAGGAGATGAATCGTTTCTTTAAAGAGCGTACAATTGCAAAATATTATCGGTGTCTTGTAAAAGGCAGAGTAATAAAAAACGAGGATTACATCAAAGGATATTTGGTAAAGGACCAGAAAACAAACAAGGTGAGTATAACAAAGAAAAAGACCGAAGAAGGTGTTCCAATAGAAACAGAATATTGTGTCATTCAGAGCAATGACGAAGTGAGTTTGCTGGAAGTGCATCTTATTACCGGAAAGACACATCAGATTCGAGCTCATCTTGCATCCATAGGACATCCTATTATTGGAGATTACAAATACGGGGATAAGCAGATCAATGAGATGTACCGACAAGAATATGGTCTAAAATCGCAGCTTTTACATGCATACCGTCTGGAAATGCCGTCATCGGATGGAAGTCTGGCATATTTAAATGATAAAAAATTTGTTGCCGAGCTTCCTGATAAATTTATTAAAATCTGTAAGGATAAGGGTGTGTTATAATGGGGACATGGAATTCCAGAGGACTTAGAGGATCTACACTGGAAGATTTGATAAACCGGACCAATGAGCAGTATGAAGAATTGGGACTTGCATTGATCCAGAAGATTCCAACCCCAATTACTCCGGTACAGATAGATAAAGAACATCGGCATATCACACTGGCATATTTTGATAAAATCAGTACAGTAGATTATATCGGTGCAGTGCAGGGGATTCCCATCTGTTTTGATGCAAAAGAATGTAGTGCGGATACATTTCCGCTGCAAAATGTACACGAACATCAGATTTCTTTTATGGAAAAATATGAAAAGCAGGGAGGAATTTCATTTCTAATCATATATTATACGGCGAAAGATGTGCTGTATTATATGAGATTTGAAGAAATAAAAAAGTTTTGGGAGCGTGCAATGCATGGGGGACGAAAGAGCTTCCGGTTTGATGAGCTGGATTCCCAATATATTATTCAACAGAAAAACAGGGCGTTTATTCCGTATTTAAATTATGTTCAAAAGGATTTAGATACAAGGGATTGACATTCAGAAAGAAAATTCGTATAATAACGTAAGATTTTAGTGTTTTAGCACGATAAAGTGAAGGGGCAAAGAATTATGGAACAGAAATTACATACACCGGAAGGTGTCAGAGACATCTACAATTCAGAATGCAAGAAAAAACTGGCAGTTCAAGATAAACTACATCAGCTTTTGCATTTATATGGATATCAGGATATTCAGACACCTACATTTGAATATTTCGATGTATTCCGAAAAGAAATCGGTACAATTGATTCCAGAGAATTATATAAATTTTTTGATCGCGAGGGTAATACCCTTGCACTTCGTCCGGATATGACACCATCTATTGCAAGGGCAGTTGCAACATTATTTGAAACAGACCGTGTGCCACTTCGTCTCTGTTATGTAGGTAATACATTTATCAATCGCACAAGCTATCAGGGAAGACTGAAAGAGAATACACAGCTTGGAGCTGAATTGATCGGAGATGATTCTATTGAAGCAGATGCAGAGATGATTGCGATGGTTGTAGATGGAATGAAACAGATAGGACTTTCTGAGTTTCAGGTGAGTATCGGACATGTTGATTTTTTGAAAAGTCTGATGGATGAGACAAAATTGTCGGAAGAAATTAAGGAAGAATTATATTCATTGATTTTGAATCGTAATTTCTTCGGAGTAGATGAAGTACTTACAGAAAATCATGTGAGCAAAAAAATCCGTGATGAATTTCAAGTACTGCCTGAATTAATGGGTGGAGTAGAAGTGTTGAAAAAAGCATCTGCTGTAGCTACAGACAATAAAGCCAAAAAAGCAGTCGCACGTATGCTTAAAATTTACAAGATCCTTGCTTTTTATGGAGTGGAAGATCATATTACATTTGATATGAGTATGTGTGGTAATTATGGGTATTACACAGGGGTTGTATTTAAGGCATATACATATGGAACCGGAGATGCAGTTGTGAGTGGTGGACGTTATGATCATTTGATAGAAAAGTTTGGAAAGCAGACACCATCGATTGGATTTGCAATTATTATTGATGAACTGATGAGTGCACTCAGCCGTCAGAAAATTGCAGTTGAAACAGAAAAGACAAATCTTATTGTATATACAGATACCACATTAAAATGGGCCGTTTCTCTTGCAAAAGAATTCCGTCTCAGAGGAAAATGTATGGAATTAATAAAAAGAGAAGAACTGGAATCAAAAGAAGTTTATGTGGAGTATGGAAGACAGATGCATGCAGTTAGTTTAATGTATCTGAATGAAAACAGAACGATTACAATGGTGAACCTGCGAAGCGGGAAAGAACGAGTAATTGATGTAGCAAAGAGGACAAAAACAGAATCAAATTAAGAAATAGAGGGAACACAGATGAGATATTTAACATTTGCTCTGACAAAAGGACGACTTGCAAAGAAAACATTAGAGATGTTAGAAAATCTTGGAATCACTTGTGAAGAAATGAAAGATAAGGATTCCAGAAAATTGATTTTTGTCAATGAAGAGTTGAAACTTAAGTTCTTCCTTGCGAAGGGACCGGATGTTCCGACTTATGTAGAATACGGAGCAGCCGATATCGGAGTGGTCGGAAAAGATACAATCGTGGAAGAAGGGCGTAAAGTACATGAGGTGCTGGATCTTGGTTTTGGAAAATGTAAGATGTGTGTATGTGGTTACGAAAGCGCACGGGAATTGTTGCAGCACCATGAGTTGATTCGTGTTGCCACAAAGTATCCTAATATTGCAAAGGATTATTTTTATAATAAAAAACATCAGACAGTTGAAATTGTAAAAATGAATGGTTCTATTGAGCTGGCACCAATTGTTGGACTTTCTGAAGTGATTGTAGATATTGTTGAAACCGGAACTACGTTGAAAGAGAATGGTTTGGTCGTGTTAGAGGAAGTGTGCCCACTTTCTGCAAGAATGATCGTTAATCCGGTGAGCATGCGTATGGAGAATGAAAGAATTAATGAATTGATTACAAATTTACGTAATCTCTTACAGGAGGAGAAAAATGCGAATTGAGAAATTAGACGAAAATACGAAGAAAAATCTTCTGGAAGATCTTTTGAAACGTAGTCCGAACAGCTATGGTTCTTATGAAGCAAGTGTGCAGGAAATCTTGGATACAGTCAAAGAAAAAAGAGATGCTGCCTTATTTGAATATACTGAGAAATTTGATAAAGCAGTGATTAACGCACAGAATATTCAAGTGACTGAAGAAGAGATAAAGGAAGCTTATGAATGTGTAGATGAAGAGTTACTGAGAATCATAAGAAGGGCATTAAAAAATATTGAATCTTACCATGCAAAACAAATGCAGTATAGTTGGTTTGACAGTAAACCGGATGGAACAATACTTGGACAGAAAGTTACGGCTCTTCAACGTGTCGGAGTTTATGTTCCGGGTGGAAAGGCGGTTTATCCATCTTCTGTTTTGATGAATATTATGCCTGCAAAAGTTGCCGGAGTTGAGGAAATCATTATGGTGACACCTCCCGGAAAAGACGGAAAGGTAAATCCTACAACACTGGTTGCTGCAAAAGAAGCAGGAGCAACAGCAGTTTATAAGGTTGGTGGAGCACAGGCAATTGCAGCACTTGCGTATGGAACAGAGAGTATACCAAAGGTAGATAAGATTGTCGGACCAGGTAATATTTACGTCGCACTTGCAAAGAAAGCTGTATATGGACATGTAAGTATTGATTCTATTGCCGGACCAAGCGAGATTCTTGTTTTGGCAGATGAGACTGCAAATCCACGTTATGTCGCAGCAGATCTGCTCTCTCAGGCAGAACATGACGAACTGGCTTCTGCAATTCTTGTGACAACAAGTAGTGAACTTGCAGAAAAAGTATCAGCAGAGACGGACAAATTTATCCAGGAGTTATCCAGAGGTGAGATTATTCAGAAATCACTGGATAATTATGGACACATTTTAGTTGCAGATACAATGGAAGATGCAATTGATGCTGCAAATGAGATTGCATCAGAACATTTAGAGATTATGACAGCAAACCCATTTGATGTTATGACAAAGATTCGCAATGCCGGGGCTATTTTTATCGGAGAATACAGCAGCGAACCTTTGGGAGATTATTTCGCAGGACCAAATCATATCCTGCCTACAAATGGAACTGCAAAATTCTTTTCTCCATTGTCAGTGGATGATTTTTTAAAGAAATCCAGCATCATTTCTTATTCAAGAAATGCGTTAAGTGAGATTCATGAAGATATTGAAAAATTTGCAGAAGCAGAACAACTGACAGCACATGCAAATTCTATTAAAGTAAGATTTGAATAAAAGAGCTGATATTATTATTGTTAATAGAAATTAGTAGATAAGGAGATTATCTCAGTGGAAAAAAGAATCGGAAATTGTATAAGAAAAACAAAAGAAACAGATATTGCAATTACAATTAATTTAGATGGACAGGGAAAGAATCAAATTGATACAGGTATTCCGTTTTTTGATCATATGTTAAATGGATTCGCAAGACATGGACTGTTTGATCTGGATGTAAAGGTTGTTGGTGATCTTGAGGTGGATTGTCACCATACTGTAGAAGATACAGGTATTGTGTTAGGACAGGCAATCGCAGAAGCTTTGGGAGATAAAGCAGGCATCAAACGTTATGGTTCATTCCTGCTTCCAATGGATGAGACACTTGCACTTTGCGCAATTGACCTTTCAGGTCGTCCGTATCTGAATTTTCAGGCTGAATTTCCAACCGAGCATATTGGTGGATTAGATACTGAGATGATCAAAGAATTCTTTTATGCCGTAAGTTACAGTGCAGCCATGAATCTGCATTTGAAAATTATGGATGGCGGAAACAGTCATCATATGGCAGAGGCTTTATTCAAAGCATTCGGGAAAGCGTTAGATGCTGCAACTATGGAAGAGCCTCGTATGAAAGACGTCTGGTCTACAAAAGGCAGCTTATAGGTTACTGCTTGGAGGAATTCAATAACAGTAACACTTATAAAGGAGTGGTAACATAACATGAGTTATAAAAGACTGACCCCATGTATTTTGATCGATGGGGGTAAAGCAGTTCGCTGGTTTGATGACAAAACAGTGATTGCAGAAGACGTAGTAGAATTGGCAAGGCAGTATAGCGAGCATGGTGCGGATGAACTGCTTATATTTGATTTGTCCAATTCAGATGAAGAGCACGATATGACGATCGATCTGATGAAAAAGATAAATCGCGTTATTGGAATTCCAATGGTGGTAGGCGGAAATATTTCCCGACAGGAAGATGTGAAAAAAATTCTATATGCGGGTGCAAAACGTGCAATGTTAAATATGTCAAAACATATATCTGTAGAATTATTAAAAGAAGTGTCACAGCGGTTTGGCAAACATCGTATTGCTGTATCTATGAATGATTTTGATCAGTTGTTTAAGCACCAGCATCTGATTGATGAATCGACCTCGGAATTAGTATTTATGCATCGTTTGGATCTTGCATCTGTAGAGAATATTACAGATATACCATGTGTTGTTGTGACAGACACAATGGAACAGGCAGAAATTGTGAAAATATTAAAGTCACAGGGTGTAAAGGGAGTGTCTGGTAAATTTATCAGTCAGCAGGATATGGATTTTAATCAGTTTAAAAATGTCTGTTTAGAAGAAGGAATACAGATGACTTCCTTTGAAAGTATGATGGATTTTTCAGAATTAAAATTAAATTCAGATGGTTTAATTCCAGTTATTGTTCAGGATTATCAGACAAATGAAGTGCTGATGCTTGCATACATGGATAAGGAAGCATTTGAGCATACGATTATGACCGGCAAAATGACATATTTTAGCCGGAGCAGGAAAGCACAGTGGGTAAAAGGAGAAACTTCTGGACATTACCAGTATGTGAAATCTTTAACAGCGGATTGTGATAACGATACTCTTTTAGCAAGAGTGCATCAGATAGGAGCAGCATGTCATACTGGAAACAGAACTTGTTTCTTTAAGCCAATCGTAGGAAATGATGTCGAGCAAAAGAATCCTCTTCAGATTTTTGAGGCAGTATATAATACGATAGTGGACAGAAAGAAAAATCCAAAAGAAGGTTCTTATACGAATTATCTTTTTGATAAAGGTCTGGATAAGATTTTAAAGAAAGTTGGAGAAGAGGCAACAGAGATTGTAATCGCTGCAAAGAATCCAAATCAGGAAGAAGTCAAGTATGAAATTTCTGATTTCTTATATCATATGATGGTGCTGATGGTTGAACGCGGAATCACATGGGAAGATATTACAAAGGAACTTTCTGAAAGATAGAAAAACGATTTGTACAGATAGTTCTAGTGAACAAAAAAAAGACATAGTATGCAGTAGGGAATACGGTATACTATGTCTTTTTTGGAGGTGTTTTTATGCTCAGTGAAACGGAAGAACGCAGAAAACAATTATTACACCAGGTGAGAGGAGTAAAGCAATATCAGGGATGGGATATTCCGGCAATACATCCGAGATATAGAAATAGCTATCAATCACTTTACGCAAAAGAAGAACGAACAGAAAAAAGTACTTTTCAGCTGAGATGCGTCATTGCAATTATATGTTTTGCCGGATTTGTATGGATGAAACAAGAGGATGTGAAGATTATCAATGTAACTAGCACTCAGATTGTTAATCAGATTGGAAAAACGTTTTTATACAGCTCTTTTATTGGACAGTAAAATATCAATTTGCTCAATCATAGTAAATTGGAAATAGAGGTTGCAAATTTTTCAACTAAAAGCTATGATTAAACAAGTGACTTTTACAAAAAATAAAAGGAGGACTTCATGAGAAAACTAGCATTAGATGATGAGATATTAATGAAAATCGAGAAGCCTGCCCGTTATATCGGAGGGGAAGTGAACTCGGTTATGAAAGATAAAGAGAATATAGATGTGCGCTTTGCCATGTGTTTTCCAGATGTATACGAAATTGGAATGTCACATCTGGGTATACAGATTTTGTATGATATGTTTAATCGAAGAGAAGATGTCTGGTGTGAACGTGTGTATTCTCCATGGACAGATCTTGATAAGATTATGAGAGAAGAACAGATTCCGTTATTCGCACTGGAATCTCAGGAACCTGTTAAAAATTTTGATTTTCTTGGAATTACGATTCAGTTTGAAATGTGTTACACAAATATTTTGCAGGTATTAGAATTGAGTCAGATTCCGCTTCATAGTACAGAACGAACAGAGGAAGATCCTATTGTGATTGGAGGCGGTCCGTGTGCTTACAATCCGGAACCACTTGCAGATTTCTTTGATTTATTTTATATAGGTGAGGGAGAAACAGTATATGATGAACTGTTAGATACATATAAAAAATGCAAGTCAGAAGGAAAGAGCAGAAAAGAATTTTTGGAAATGGCAGCCGGGATTGAAGGAATTTATGTGCCACAGTTCTATGAGCCGGAATATAACGAGGATGGGACTTTAAAAGCATTTCATAGAATAAATGAGCATGCGCCTGCAAAAGTGAGAAAACAGGTCGTTATGGATGTGACAGATACGACATATCCGATGAAGCCTGTTGTTCCATATATAAAAGCTACACAGGACAGAGTGGTTCTTGAAATCCAGCGTGGATGTATCAGAGGGTGTCGTTTCTGTCAGGCAGGCATGATTTACAGACCGGTTCGCGAACGTAATGTAGAGACATTAAAAGAATATGCAAGAACAATGTTAGATAGCACCGGACATGAAGAAATTTCACTGAGTTCGTTGAGCTCCAGTGATTATTCACAGCTAGAAGAACTGGTTAATTTCTTAATTGAGGAATTTCCGGGAAAAGGGATTAATATCTCACTTCCGTCTCTTCGAATTGATGCATTTTCATTAGATGTTATGAGCAAGGTTCAGGATATCCGAAAGAGCAGTCTGACATTTGCACCGGAGGCTGGTTCTCAACGAATGAGAAATGTTATCAATAAAGGACTGACAGAAGATGATATTATCAATGGTGCAGGACAGGCATTTGAAGGCGGCTGGACAAAAGTAAAGCTTTATTTTATGCTTGGTCTTCCAGGAGAGACAGAAGAAGATATGAAAGAAATTGCACATTTGTCAGAGAGAGTAGCAAGACGTTATTATGAGATTCCGAAAGAAGAACGTCATGGTAAATGCCAGATTACAGCAAGTTCTTCATTCTTTGTACCAAAGCCGTTTACGCCATTTCAGTGGGCACAAATGTGTACAGCAGAGGAATATATTGAACGTGCACATATAGTACGACATGAATTTCAGGAACAGTTGAACCGTAAGAGTTTGAAATACAACTGGCATGAAGCAGATTTAACTGTGTTGGAAGGTGTATTTGCAAGAGGTGATAGAAAAACAGCAAAAGTATTAGAGGAAGCGTATCGTTTAGGATGTCTGTATGATTCTTGGTCAGAAAGCTTTAACAATGAGTTATGGATGCAGGCTTTTGAGAATACCGGAATCGATCCGGCATTTTATAATTTACGTAAACGTGAGATGGATGAATTATTCCCTTGGGATTTCATTGATATAGGTGTGACGAGAAAGTTCTTAGAAAGAGAATGGAATCGTGCCATGAATGGAGAGGTAACACCGAACTGCCGTCAGCAGTGTTCAGGCTGCGGGGCAGCACAGTTTGGAGGAGGTGTCTGTTATGAAGGCAAGAATTAAATTTAAAAAATATGGTGCACTTCGTTTTATCGGACATCTGGATGTTATGCGTTATTTTCAGAAGGTTATGCGTCGCGCACAAATTCCAATTGCATTTACAGGAGGCTATAGTCCACATATGATTATGTCATTTGCAAGCCCGCTTGGAATCGGATTGACTAGTGAGGGTGAGTATTTTGACATTGAACTTACAGAGCCAATTGAAAGTGAAAAGGCTGTACGTCAGATGAATGAAGTTGGTGTAGAGGGAATTGAAGTACTTAGTTTTCGTCAGATTGCAGAAGAAAAGAAAGCCACCGGTATGGCAATTGTTGCAGCAGCAGATTATCTGGTAGGACTTAGAAAAGGATTGTTTCCGGATAATTTAGAAGAACTGGTTCAAAATTTTATAGCTCAGGATCAGATTGAAGTTTTGAAACAAACGAAAAGAAGCGAAAAAGTCGTAGATATTCGACCGATGATCTATCAGATGAAAATGCAAAATAATTGTTCGGATTGTTTCGAGAGTCCGACAGATACCCGTGTGGTTGCACTTCAACTTGCGGCAGGAAGTGTAGAAAATTTAAAACCTGATTTGGTTATGTCTGCATTTTTGAATTTTGCAGGAATCAAAGAGTCCGATGTAACATGTGCATATCATCGAATGGAAATGTATGCAAATACAGCAGAAGAGGGACAACCGCGGAATCTGGTTTCCTTAGAGAACCTTGGAAAAGAAATTGTAGGAAAGTAGTGAAGAAGATGGAACGAAAAATTCTCATGACAAGAGAAGATGGAATTGTTTGGACATATTTTCAAGAGAATGATGAAATAATTGAAATTCATTGTAATGATATGGAGCAGACAGAGCAACAAACTCCTGTGCTGGGGAATATTTATATTGGTAAGGTGCAGAATATTGTAGCCAATATCGGAGCGGCTTTTATTGATATTGGAGGCGTAAACTGCTATTACGATATGAGTCAGGCTGAGACTGCACTATTTACAAATAAAATCGGAAAGAAACCATTGTGTATCGGAGATGAGCTTGTGGTTCAGATAAGCCGAGAGGCGGTAAAAACAAAGGCACCTACGGTGAGCAGTAATCTGAATTTTACAGGCAGATATGCAGTTTTGACATCGGGCAACACAAGAATCGGAGTATCTGCAAAGCTGGCAAAATCAGAACGTGAAGAGTACAGGCGAAAGCTTGGAGATCTTGCGAATGAAGAATATGGGATTATTGTGCGGACGAATGCAAAAGATGTTCCATTTGATATTGTTCTGGATGAGATTGAGCAGTTGAAGAGACGATATGAATCAATTAAAGAGCATGCAGTACATAGAACCTGTTATTCTTGCTTAGAGATGGCTATGCAGCCATATTTGTCAGGATTTAAAAATGTGTATACGAATGGTTTGTCAGAAATCCAGGTGGAATGCGAAGATTTATATGAAGAAGTGCGGTCATATTTTGAAAAAGAACAGCCGGAATTATTAGAAATATTACATTTTTATGAAAATGATAAGCTGTCGCTTTCAAGTTTATATAATCTACATACAATCAGAGACAGGGCAATGAATGAACGTGTTTGGCTTAAGCATGGCGGATATCTTGTGATACAGCCAACAGAGGCACTGACAGTAATTGATGTGAATTCAGGAAAATGTGTTTCGAAGAAAAAGACGCCGGAAACTTATTTGAAATTAAATCTGGAGGCAGCACAAGAGATTGCAAAACAGCTTCGACTTCGAAATATTTCCGGAATTATACTGGTTGACTTTATAAATATGGATGACGATGAATTGATGCAGCAGTTAATTAAAGAAATGCGTATCCTGTGTGGCAAGGATCCTGTTCAGACAACAGTGGTAGATGTAACAGGATTACAGCTTATGGAAATTACAAGAAAAAAAGTACGAAAACCATTATATGAATGTTGGAGAAAAAGATGAGTAAGAAAGAATTAAAAACCAACGCAATGCGTTTGTTAGACCGATTAAAAATACCATATGAATATGAAACTTATGAATGCGATGAATTTGTCAGTGGCGTGCAGACAGCAGAACAAATCGGGCTGTCACATGAACAGGTATATAAGACATTAGTTACAACCGGTAAGAGCGGAGAGCATTATGTTTTTGTGATTCCAATAGAAAAAGAATTAAATCTCAAAGAGGCAGCAAAGGCAGTACATGAAAAATCAGTTGAAATGCTGCATGTAAAAGACATTACTAAAGTGACCGGATATGTTCGCGGCGGATGTACTGCGATTGGCATGAAAAAGCAGTTTCCGACAGTGATAGACAGCTCAGCAAAGAGCCTGGAAGAAATCTACGTAAGTGGTGGAAAAATCGGAATGCAGTTAAAACTTGCACCCGAAAATTTGAAAAAAGCTGCAAATGCAGAGTTTGCAGATATTATTTTTCATTAAAAAGTGGATTTACAACTTTGAATTTAGCAGTTATAATGTTGAACTGCGGATGCACCTTGCATTCATGAAGAAGTAAACCAATGCTTCCGAACAGAACAGGATGATAAAGTGTTGTAAGTATGTATACAACAGTACGTTGGAGGATTGAAAATGAAAAAAGTAGTAAAATTTGGTGGAAGTTCACTGGCAAGCGCAGAACAGTTTAAGAAAGTCGGAAAGATTATTCGCGCGGATGAATCAAGAAAATTTGTGGTTCCGTCTGCACCAGGAAAAAGATTTTCAAATGATATAAAAGTAACAGACATGTTATACAGCTGTTATGGAGCGGCGATCCGAGAAAAAAAATTTGTAAATCAATTAGACGATATTCATGCACGATATCAGGAAATCATAGAAGGACTGAATCTGACATTATCTTTAGATAAAGAGTTTGAAACGATCCGTGAAGATTTCGGAAAGAAAATCGGCAGAGAGTATGCAGCGTCAAGAGGCGAATTTTTAAATGGTAAGATTATGGCAGCATATCTCGGATTTGAATTTGTTGATGCAGCAGAAGTAATCCGATTTAACGAAGATGGGACATTTGATGATGACACTACAAATGAATTGCTTGCAGAAAGACTGAAAGAATCAAAAGGGGCTGTAATCCCTGGATTCTACGGAGCAACTGAAGCTGGAAGAATTGTTACATTTTCAAGAGGCGGTTCTGATATTACAGGTTCACTTGTTGCACTGGCTGTTTCAGCAGATTTGTATGAGAACTGGACGGATGTATCAGGATGCTTGATTGCAGATCCAAGAATTGTAAAAAATCCAAAGCCAATTGATACAATTACATACAAAGAACTTAGAGAGTTGTCATATATGGGAGCAAGTGTATTACATGAAGATGCCATTTTCCCAGTAAGAAAAGTAGGAATCCCTATCAATATTCGTAATACAAACGCACCGGAAGATAAAGGTACGCTGATTGTAGAGGGAACATGCAGACAGCCTAAATATACAATTACAGGAATTGCAGGTACAGATGGTTTTGCTTCTGTAACAATTGAAAAAGCAATGATGAACTCAGAAATTGGATTTTGTCGTAAGGTACTGCAAGTGTTTGAAGATAATGATATTTCTATCGAACATATGCCATCAGGAATCGATACAATGACAATTTTTGTACACAAAGATGAATTTGAAGAGAAAGAACAGAAAGTACTTTCAGAGATTCATAAGGCGGTTAAACCAGATCACATTGAGTTAGAATCAGATTTGGCATTGATTGCAATTGTTGGACGTGGTATGCGTGCAACACGCGGAACAGCAGGTCGTATTTTCTCTGCATTGGCACATGCACATATCAATGTAAAGATGATCGATCAGGGTTCAAGCGAGCTTAACATCATCGTCGGTGTAAGACATGATGATTTTAAAAATGCAATTCGTGCTTTATATGAAATTTTCGTTGAAACACGAATTTAATACAATTAAGGTGGGATATTGAGAAATGAATATTTTGTTCTTTTTGAAGCCGAAGAATGACGTGGCATATATTTATGACTACTGTACACTTCGGCAGGTGTTGGAAACGATGGAATTTCACAAATATGCAAGTATTCCAATGCTGAATAAAGAAGGCGAATATGTTGGGACAATGACAGAAGGGGATCTTCTTTGGGGAATTAAGAACTATACTGATTTGAATGTAAAGAAATCAGAAACAATCTTTATTAAGGATTTTCCACGTAGGGCAGACTATGATGTAGTACGTGCAGATTCTGATATGGAAGATTTGATAAAGAAAGCAATGAATCAAAATTTTGTTCCGGTTGTAGATGACCAGAATAAATTCATAGGAATTATAACAAGAAAGAGCATCATCGAGTATTGTTTTGAAAATATGAAGCAGATGGAAGAAGCCAACTAAAAACGGAAGAACTTTTGATAAAAAAGCTAAAGAATTTTACAGAACGCTAGAAAAGAATTGACAGAGATTGTGAAAATAGTGTATATTAATATCGTTGTCACATAAGTGGCAACGATATATGCTGCCTTGGCGCAGTCGGTAGCGCGTCGCCTTGGTAAGGCGGAGGCCGGGGGTTCAAGTCCCCTAGGCAGCTTTGAACTTAGCCCCGGAAACACTGATATATGCGGTGTTTCCGGGGCTTTTTGGATTTTGAAATAGAATTCGTAGGAAAATAATTAAATATATAGTAAAAAATACAGTGCGCAAGCTGTGTCAAAGCCTGAGCACTGTAACTTTTTTGTAGAAATTATTATAATTTTTCAGAATCTAAAATAATTGTAAACGGGCCATCGTTTATGAGGGAAATCTTCATGTCTGCACCAAAGCTTCCAGTTTGTACAATGCCAACTTGTTCCTTGCACTTGGAGATAATATATTCGTAGAGTGCGTTTGCTTTGTCTGGATTGCCGGCATCTATAAAACTTGGACGATTGCCTTTTTTACAATTTGCGTAAAGGGTAAATTGTGAAATTAAAAGAAGTTCTCCGTCGACATCTGCTAAGGATAGGTTTGTCTTTCCATTTTCATCTTCAAAAATACGAAGCCCGATTAATTTGCGGATTAATTTATCAGCAATTTCTTCCGTGTCTGATTCAGCTACACCAATTAAAACCATAAAGCCCTTTCCAATCTGTCCAATGACCGTACCATCAACAGAAACAGAAGATTCGGTAACTCTTTGTATTACAAATTTCATCTTAAATAAATCCTCCTTGGATAAAAATAAAGCGTTGAATTTATTTTATCGTGTGCTGTGAAAAAAGTCTATAAAAACATGAAACATTTTGTTGCAAAATATAATTTGTAAGTAAGTAAAATACTAAGCGATTGTCCTAAAAATAAAAGGCTTTTGTAAGCCAGAAAGATATGGTGAGCATATGGAACATTTCGAACGAAACCAACTTATTCCTCTTCGTGATGCATTAAATTCTTTGATGAAATTTGTAAGGGAAATACCGAGTGTCGGAATTCCGCAATTTTATTGTTTTCTGGATTACATGAAGAACAATATTGAAATCTATTTATACGCCCCGATGGATGCAAATGAATGGGAAACGTTATTTTTGCGTTTAAAAGACATCTTGATCCGGGATTGGCGAGAAGCCAATCATAGCGTATGGGGAATTCCTGCTTTTGATTTATTAATAGGTGAACGTGAAAATAAAACAGAACTTTGTTTAGAATTCCTTCAATTAGTGTCGGTTATAGACGGGTTTTTCTGAAAATCATCTTGCTGTCATATCTGATTTATGGTAAAATCAATTGCAGATTTTACGATAGTAGGAGGCAACTATGGAGAACGAAACTGTTTCAAAAAACTTTATAGAACAGGAAATAGATAAAGACCTGGCGGAAGGTGTATATGATCATGTGTGTACACGATTCCCACCGGAGCCGAATGGATATTTGCATATTGGACATGCGAAATCTATTTTGCTGAACTATGGATTAGCGCAGGAATATGACGGGGAATTTCACATGCGTTTTGATGATACGAATCCGACAAAAGAGAAGATGGAATTTGTAGATTCGATCAAAGAAGATATCAAATGGCTAGGAGCTGACTGGAAGCAACATTTATATTTTGCATCAGATTATTTTGATCAGATGTATGATTGCGCAGTGAAATTGATAAAAAAAGGAAAAGCATATGTGTGTGATCTGACAGCGGAAGAGATCCGTCAGTATAGAGGAACTTTAACTGAAGCTGGAAAAGAAAGTCCATACCGCAACAGAAGTGTAGAAGAGAATCTTCAGTTGTTTGAAGAGATGCGTGATGGCAAGTATGAAGATGGAACAAAAGTACTTCGTGCTAAGATTGACATGGCATCACCAAATATTAACATGAGAGACCCTGTTATTTATCGTGTTGCACATATGACGCATCACAATACAGGAGATAAGTGGTGTATTTATCCGATGTACGATTTTGCACATCCAATTGAGGATGCAATCGAAGGAATCACACATTCTATTTGTACATTGGAGTTTGAAGATCACAGACCATTGTATGATTGGGTAGTAAGAGAATGTGAATTTACTATGCCGCCAAGACAGATTGAGTTTGCAAAATTATATCTGACAAATGTAGTGACTGGTAAGCGTTATATTAAGAAGCTGGTAGAAGACAAGATTGTAGATGGCTGGGATGATCCACGTCTTGTGTCCATTGCAGCACTTAGAAGAAGAGGATTTACACCGGAATCAATTAAGATGTTTATTGAAATGTGCGGAATTTCAAAGGCACAGAGTTCGGTTGATTATGCAATGTTAGAGTATTGTATCCGTGAAGATCTGAAGTTGAAAAAATCTCGAATGATGGCAGTATTAGATCCTATCAAACTTGTTATCGATAATTATCCAGAAGGACAGATTGAATATCTGGACGTACCTAACAATCTTGAAAATGAGGAGCTTGGAACAAGAAAAGTACCATTCTGCCGTGAACTTTATATTGAACGAGATGACTTTATGGAAGAACCACCGAAGAAATATTTCCGACTCTTTCCAGATAATGAAGTCCGCCTGATGTCAGCATATTTTGTTAAATGTGTTGGATATGAGAAGGATGAAGATGGTAATGTTACAGTTGTACATTGTACTTATGATCCGGAAACAAAGAGTGGAAGCGGCTTTGCAGGAAGAAAAGTGAAAGGAACAATTCACTGGGTAGCAGCGCCAACAGCTCAAAAAGCAGAAGTGAGATTGTATGAGAATCTTGTTGATGAAGAGAAGGGTGTATATAACAAAGAAGATGGTTCTTTGAACTTGAATCCAAATTCATTGACAATTTTAAAAGAATGCTATGTAGAACCAAGTTTTCAGGATGCGAAAGCATATGATAGCTTCCAGTTCGTACGAACAGGTTACTTCTGTATTGATGCGAAGGATTCAACAACAGAGAATCTGGTGTTTAACCGCATTGTTTCATTGAAGAGTTCATTTAAACTTCCAAAGAAATAAGGTTTATGAATGAATTAACAATTAGCTTACAGCCAAAATCAGGCAAACCATTATATGAACAGATTTATTTATATATCAAAGAAGATATTCAGAACGGACGTATGAAGAGCAGCGAGAAACTGCCTTCAACAAGATCGTTGTGTAAATATTTAGAAGTAAGCAGAAGTACAGTGGAACTGGCATATGAACAATTACTTTCAGAAGGATATGTGAAGGCAGTACCTTATAAGGGATATTATGTAACAGATATTAAAGGATTATATCAAATTAAGAATAGTTCGAGAGAGTATCAGGAGAAAGAACAGTCGCAAAAGAGACAGTATTTGTATGATTTTACTCCCAATGGGGTGGATTTAAGAGGATTCCCTTATAATGCATGGAGAAAATTATCAAAGGAATGTTTGGCAGACGATAAAGCTGAAATGTTTCGGCTGGGAAACCCGCAGGGGGAACTGGGATTGAGAAATGCGATATGCAATTATCTACATCAGGCGAGAGGTGTTAACTGCTCGCCTGATCAGATTATTGTAGGCGCAGGAAATGATTATCTATATATGGTTCTTACAACGGTAATGGGAAATCACCATAAAATTGCATTTGAGAATCCGACTTATAAACGAGACTATCAGTTGTTTTATAATTTGTCATACGAGACATGCACGGTAGATATAGACGAACAGGGGATGGATGTTTCAAAACTGGAGCAGTCGAATGCTGACATTGCATTTGTTATGCCATCGCATCAATATCCACTTGGAATTGTTATGCCGGTAAAACGCAGACTAGAGCTCCTCCAATGGGCAGAAAAGAAAGCAGACAGGTATATTATAGAGGATGATTATGACAGTGAATTCCGTTACAAGGGGAAACCTATCCCAGCATTACAAGGATATGATAATCATGAAAAAGTAATTTATGTGGGAACCTTTTCGAAATCTATAGCACCTGCAATACGTGTAAGTTATATTGTATTACCTCGCATATTACTTCAACAATATTGGGAAAAAAGCGGATTTTTAAATTCAACTGTTTCAAAAGTGGATCAGCTTATATTACAGAAATTTATTGAAGAAGGATATTATGAGCGGCATTTGAACAAGACAAGAGCCCTATACAAAGGGCGTCATGACAGATTGCTTGCATCATTAAAATGTCTCAGAACGCAGTTGATATTTCAGGAGAAAATGCAGGAGTGCATTTGTTACTACATTGTAAGAATAAAATGTCGGAGACAGAGTTGATTCAAAGAGCAGCGGATAAAGACGTGAAAGTGTACGGATTGTCAGAATACTATGTTAAACAACAGATGCAAAAACAGGCTACGATTCTTCTTGGATATGCAAATATGCAGGAGAAAAGTATTGTTGAGGCAGTGCGATTGTTAAAAGAAGCATGGACAGAAAAAGACGCATAAAGTAAGTTCTTTTCTTACTTTATGCGTCTTTTTTCATAATTAAAGGTTTTCATCTCTTTTTAAAGAAACATATTCCCGTTCTTTCACTGGCTGAAGATCGTTGTCTAAATCAAAATCGTCTTCTTCAAAAATATCATCTTCTGTATGCTCATGTGAAAAGTACTTTTTGAAAGCATAAACGGAAATACCAATACCTATTCCGGCAAGCAGACATCTAGAAAGCAATTTTATAAATTTATTCATGGTTTTGATCCCCTTTCAATCAGAAATAATCTTGAATCTTAATGTATTTTAATACTTTTTGGGGTAAAATACAATTCTTTCTTGGATTTTCTGCATAAGAGAATTTGCCCAAGCTTGAAAATCGTGCTATAATATGCGGTATTATACAAGGCAGATGAACTTAACAGGAGGAGAATGATGAATCATCCAGCGGTGAAAAAAGCGAAAAATAAAATACTGGAAATTGTCTTCAGCCGTACAGCATTAGTTTTATTATTGATTTTACTACAACTGGGAGCAATGTTTGTACTGTCTACAATTCTGCGGGATTATGCGGTATATGTGTATTCATTAGAGCTGATTGCTCAGATCTTAATTGTCGTATATATCATAAATGATAAAACATGTCCGGAATTTACATGCACATGGATGCTATTGATTTTAATCTTTCCTGTATTTGGATGTTTGTTTTATGTTTATGTAAAACTTGAACTTGGAACGAGGATGTTTGGCAAACGGTTATGTGATGTTCAGATGGAAACCTGGCCGTATTTGAAACAACAAAAGGAAATTGTAGAAGAATTGCAGGTTAGTAAGCCAGCCAACGCAAATCTTGCCAGATATATGGCGAATCAGCTGCATTACCCAACATATCGCAATACAAAAGCAATGTATTTTAGTTGCGGAGAAGAAAAATTTCCGGAGCTTTTAAAACAGTTGAAAATGGCTCAAAAATATATTTTTTTAGAGTATTTTATTGTCGCGGAAGGATATATGTGGGAATCAATACTTGAGATTTTGAAGCAGAAAGTGGCAGAGGGCGTAGAAGTTCGTTTTATGTATGATGGTATGTGCAGCATTTCTCTGCTTCCATACAAATATCCGGAGGAAATCCAACGCTATGGTATTAAATGTAAAATGTTTAGTCCAATCCGACCGGTTTTGTCAACCGTACAGAATAACCGTGATCATCGTAAGATTTGTGTTATTGATGGAAAGGTAGGATTTACAGGCGGAATTAACCTTGCAGATGAGTATATAAATAAAAAAGAACGTTTTGGCTATTGGAAAGATACAGCTGTCATGCTTCAAGGTGATGCGGTGCAGAGTTTGACAATGATGTTTTTACAGATGTGGAATGCAACGGAGCTGCTTCCGGAACAGTATGAATCATATTTGACAGACATGTCAACAGAACTGAAAAGAGAATTAGGGTTTGTTATTCCATATGCAGATAGTCCATATGATCATGAAAATGTTGGTGAAGAAGTTTATTGCCATATTTTAAATCATGCCAAGAAATATGTGCATATTATGACGCCATATCTAATACTGGATCGCGAAATGCTGGATGCTTTATGCCGCGCTGCAAAAAGTGAAATCGATGTAAAAATTATTATGCCACATATTCCGGATAAGTGGTATGCATTTGCGGTGGCAAAGACATACTATGAAGAACTTATCGAAGCCGGAGTGAAAATATATGAGTTTACGCCAGGTTTTGTACATGCAAAAATATTTGTGTCCGATGATGATACAGCAACAGTTGGAACGATTAACTTGGATTATCGTAGTTTGTTTCTTCATTTTGAGTGCGGGACATTTATTTATAATAATCCAATCGTACATGATGTGGAGGCAGATTTCCAAAAGACATTGACGCAATGCGAAAGGGTATCAGTTGCAGATGTTAAAAAAATAAGTCCGTTTATGTTTATTTGTGGACGAGTATTGCGGTTAATTGCACCATTAATGTAAAAACCAGCAAAATTTCGTAAAAAAGATTTTACTTTGTTTGAAAAATATAGTATAATTCATTAGGTGGCTCATTAATAAGAGTACCTAATAAGAATTAAAAAGTTCAAATACGCAGGAGGATTTGATATGGTTAAAGCAGTGGTTGGAGCGAACTGGGGCGATGAAGGAAAAGGTAAGATTACCGATATGCTCGGAAAAGAATCAGATATTATCGTTCGTTTTCAGGGAGGAGCTAATGCAGGACATACAATCGTGAATGATTATGGAAAGTTTGCTCTGCATACTCTGCCTTCAGGTGTGTTTTATGATCATACAACAAGTATTATTGGTAATGGAGTAGCATTAGATATTCCAAAATTATTTGGAGAGATTCAGTCTGTAGTAGAAAAAGGAGTTCCGGCTCCAAAGATTCTTGTATCAGATCGTGCACAGATTGTGATGTCTTATCATAAACTGTTTGATGCTTACGAGGAAGAACGTTTGGCAGGAAAATCATTTGGATCTACAAAATCAGGAATCGCACCTTTTTATTCAGATAAGTATGCTAAGATTGGTTTCCAGGTAAGTGAATTGTTTGATGATGATTTGCTTAAAGAAAAAGTTGTTCGAATCGCAGAACAGAAAAATGTATTGTTGGAGCACTTATATCATAAACCATTATTGAATCCAGATGATTTATATAACGAATTGATGGAATATAAGAAAATGGTAGAACCATATGTATGTAATGTATCGTTGTTCCTTCATAATGCAATTAAAGAAGGAAAAAATATTCTTCTTGAAGGACAGCTGGGATCATTGAAAGATCCAGATCATGGAATTTACCCAATGGTTACATCATCTTCTACACTGGCTGCATATGGTGCAATCGGTGCAGGAATTCCACCATATGAAATTAAACAGATTATCACTGTATGTAAAGCATATTCGAGTGCTGTAGGAGCAGGTGCTTTTGTAAGTGAGATTTTTGGTGATGAAGCAGATGAATTGAGAAAACGCGGCGGAGATGGCGGTGAATTTGGAGCTACTACAGGTCGTCCAAGACGTATGGGGTGGTTTGACTGTGTTGCTTCTAAATATGGATGCAGAATGCAGGGAGCAACAGATGTTGCATTTACAGTTTTAGATGTACTTGGATATCTTGAAGAGATTCCGGTTTGCGTTGGATATGAGATTAACGGAGAAGTGACGACAGAATTTCCTGTAACACATTTGCTTGAGAAAGCAAAACCAGTATACAAAGTGCTTCCAGGCTGGAAAGAAGATATTCGCGGTATCAAAAAATATGAGGATCTTCCGGAAAACTGCCGTAAATACATTGAATTTATTGAGGAGCAGATTGGATATCCAATCACTATGGTCAGCAACGGACCAGGACGAGATGATATTATTTATAGAAATAAATAAGAATGCAAAAAGTGTCAGAAGTTTTTCTGGCACTTTTTTGCGGGGAAATGTGCGTTAATATTCTTATAAAAAATAATTTCCGGCATATTTTTATTGTTCGGCTAATATAATGATAGAGCTGAAGTAAAAAGGAGGAGATGTTGATATGCAGCAAAACAGCATGAAAATTAAACAAAAACAAAAAGTCATTTCAACAGAAGAATATTTAATGAAAAAGGGATTGCTTTACCAAAATCGGTCGGAAGAGCAAATAAAATCCATAACAATACCTCAAAACTGTATTGTTATGGAATTAGAAATGTTATATGTGTAAAAAAATTATTTTTCAGGAGAATCATCGGAATGCTTTGCTAAACGATAAATTAGAATATAAGCATATAATAAAACTGGTAAGATAATTGTGGAAGCAATAGCTGCTTTTAATAAATCTGATGTATAAGCTGAGTCAATCAGTGCCAATATTAAGGTGCAGATATAAAGTCCCGCTAAGAGGATGGCACCTATCAGAGCAAATATCCGAGTTAATTTGTGCATAGAATCAATCCTTTCTAAAAAGTACTGTAAGCATTATAGCTGAATTATTAAGAAAATACAAACAATTTCTGGGTATTATGAAGAATGTTTAAACGATAAAAGAAATATTTTAGTTGCAAATCATTGTGAATTGACATAGAATATTAAAAGACGAGTTATTACTTAGATAAAGGAGTTAAATACGATGAGCGATAAAAGTTTATTAGAACAGTGGAGAGCTACTGCATATGATCAGAGCTTAAGCAAAACAGAATTAGAAAATTTCTGGAGTAAATATTTTACAATTGAGAAAGATATTTATGTAGAACTTTTAAAGAATCCAGACGAAGAGGTTCGTGGAACTTTAAAAGAGGTGGCAGCAAAATATGGACAGGATGTTATGACAATGGTTGGATTCTTGGATGGAATCAATGACAGCTTAAAAGTTGCCAATCCAATTGAGACAATGACAGAAGACACTGAAATTAATTTAGTATTCGATAAAGAATTACTTTATAAGAATATGATTGATGCAAAAGCAGACTGGCTGTATGGATTGCCACAGTGGGATGATATTTTTGATGAAGAAACAAAGAAACGTCTTTACAGAGAACAAAAACAGTCAGGAACAATCCGTAAAGAGAAAAAAATCGGAAGAAATGATCCATGTCCATGTGGAAGTGGAAAAAAATATAAAAAATGTTGTGGACGTAATATCTAATTGTGCATAATATGATGTGAATTAAGACATAATAAGAGGGAGTTCAAAAAAAGGAGGAACTTTTATTATGCCAGATTTAAGATGTACCGTACAGACATGTGTACACAATCAGAAATTTTTATGTGACCTGGATAGCATTGAAGTTGGAGGTCATGATGCCAGAACAACAAGTGAAACTTGTTGCGACAGTTTTCAGGAACGGACAGGAGATTCATATTCCAATTCCAGCATGACAGGTCAGGCTTCAGATTTGACAAAGATTGACTGTAAGGCAACAGAGTGTATGTATAACGAACATTGTGCCTGCCATGCAGGGAAAATCAGCGTAGAAGGAAGTAATGCATGTGATTGTGATGGAACAGAATGTGCGACATTTACGTGCGTTTGCTAAAATGATAAGTATGATTAATCCAGGAAGAAATTCCTGGATTTTTTATTGCACAGAAAATTCCATTTCCTAGTATTTGACATATTTGATGTTATACTGTTGTTGACGTAATATCTTTGCCGCGTTATAATCTTCTTAATGCATAAAAATAAAGATTTCATGAAAGAAAGGGTGACAATACGCTATGGATCAGTCAGCTGAGAAAGAAAAAGATGTCACAAAAAAAGACGATAAAGTGAAAGAAAAAGAAAAGAAAAAGTCGGTTGAGAACAGCGGGTATTATATTAATAGACCTAAATTTGGAAACAATGGACCTTCAAAATTGAAACAACAATTTAGTCAGGGGCTAACCCTACTGTTGGTAGTTATAGTCTGCCTTTTGATTTATTTTGTACTTTTACGATTGGAAAGGATTTCAAATGTTATTTATCTTGTTTTGGGAATACTTAAGCCTATAATATATGGGTTTGCAATTGCGTATCTTTTAAACCCAATTGTAAAAAAAGTAGATGAATATTTGATTCCACATATCAATAAACATTTTCCAAATAGTAAAAAAGCAGCGCAGATTTCAAGAGGTACAGGTATATTTGTTGCGGTTGTTTTGTTGATTTCAATTATTACAGCACTGTGCAATATGATGCTTCCGGAATTATATAAGAGTATTTGGAACATGGTGTCCACAGTTCCGAGCCAGTTGAATACAGCAGTTGATCAAATTACAAAGATGATGTCAAAAGATACTACTACCGGACAGCTTTTTACAAATGTACTCATGCAGGCGACGGATTTTATTCAAAATTGGATGAAGACAGATTTATTAGAACAAGTTAATGTTGTAATGTCTAACCTGACAGTTGGAGTGATTAATGTTGTAAAAGAATTGTTTAACGGAATTATTGGAATCATCATCTCTGTTTATGTGCTTTGGGGAAAAGAAGTATTTTCCCAGCAGGCAAAAAAGATAGTTTACGCGATTTTCAAACCAAATTCTGCGAATATGATCTTGCATCTGACGATTAAAAGCAATGAAATCTTTGGCGGGTTTATTATCGGGAAGATCATTGACTCTGTTATTATTGGAATATTATGCTTTATTGGTCTGAGTATATTAAAGATGCCATACGCATTACTTGTCAGTGTGATTGTAGGTGTTACAAATGTAATTCCGTTTTTTGGTCCATATATAGGGGCGATACCGAGTGCGATTTTGATCACTCTTTCAAATCCGATAAAGGGTCTGTACTTTTTAATTTTTATTTTAATTTTACAACAGATAGATGGAAATATTATCGGACCTAAAATTATCGGAAATTCGACAGGTCTGTCGGCTTTTTGGGTTGTGTTTTCGATTTTGTTAGGAGGAGGTTTGTTTGGAATACCAGGAATGATTCTTGGTGTGCCTACATTTGCAGTATTGTCTTATATTGTGACAATGCTTATAAACCATAATCTGGAGAAAAAGAATCTGCCGATAGAGGCATCGTGTTATGATGAGTTGAGTTATGTGGACACAGACGGGACATACGTTCATTCTGACAGAAATGAATTTAAAAAATATAAAGGGGAATAGAAATGCCAATTCGAGTACAAAATGATTTACCGGTAAAAGAAATACTGGAACAAGAAAATATATTTGTAATGGATGAATATCGTGCGGCACATCAGCAGATACGTCCAATCAGCATCGGACTTTTGAATCTGATGCCATTAAAGGAGGATACGGAACTTCAGATACTGCGGTCGTTGTCTAATACACCGTTGCAGGTTGACGTGACATTTGTGAGAGTTAGCAGCCATGTTTCTAAAAATACTTCAACCAGTCATATTTATAAATTTTATGAGTCGTTTGAAAGTATTAAGAATAAAAAATTTGATGGATTTATTATTACAGGGGCACCGGTAGAGCAGATGCCGTTTGAAGAGGTTGACTACTGGGAAGAATTAAAAGAAATTATGGAGTGGACGAAAACAAATGTTACATCAACACTTCATTTATGCTGGGGAGCGCAGGCTGGAATTTATTATCACTATGGGATTGATAAGGTGATGTTATCGGAAAAGAAGTTTGGTGTGTTTCCGCATCATGTACGTGATCGTAAGATTCCGCTGGTACGTGGGTTTGATGATATATTTTATGCACCACATTCCAGACATACTGAGGTTCCTTTAAAAGAACTGGAGGCCGATGACCGTATTAGAATCCTTGCTGATTCAGATGAGGCAGGTGTTTTCTTGTGTATGGCAGAAGAGGGAAAACAGGTTTTTGTTATGGGACATCCTGAATATGATCGTATGACATTGGATACAGAGTATAAGCGAGACTGCGCAAAAGGATTGGATATCCAGATACCAATCAACTATTATCCGGATAATAATCCGGACAATAAACCAAATTTGCTGTGGAGATCGCACGCAAATACTTTATATAGTAACTGGCTGAATTATTACGTATATCAGGTGACTCCATATAATCTGTACGGAGCACCGGATTTTAGCTAAGAATGTATAAAAACAAGATAAGAGTATTACGAGGAAAATATAATGGAAGATACATATTTTTCAGATAAGGTAAATGCATTAAAAACAGGTGTATTTGCCACGCTGAATCAAAAGAAAGCAGAACTTATCCGGAGAGGAAGAAAAGTGTATAACTTATCGGTCGGAACACCTGATTTTCCACCGGCACCGCATATTATGAAAGCAATGGAGGATGCATGCAAGAATCCGGAGAATTATAAATATTCATTGGAAGACAGGCCGGAATTGTTAGAGGCACTTCAATTTCATTATAAACGTCGTTTTAATGTGAATGTTGAAAAAGATGAAATTACTTCAGTAAATGGTTCACAAGAAGGCATGGCACATATAGGAATGGTTTTGTGTAATCCGGGAGATACAATCCTTGTGCCAAATCCAGGGTATCCATTGTTTGAAACAAGTGGAATGATGGCTGATGCAAAGATAGAGTATTATCCGATTAAAGAGGAAAATGGGTATCTGCCAGACTTGGATGCAATACCGGAAGAGATACTTGCGCGGACAAAATATATGATTGTATCTTATCCGTTAAATCCTGTATGTGTATGTGCGCCGGATGAATTTTATGAACGCCTGATAATATTTGCAAAAGAGCATGACATTATTATCATTCATGATAATGCTTATTCCGATATTATTTATACACGAAAACAAGGACGATCCTTTTTATCGTTTGCTGGTGCAAAAGAGGTGGGAGTGGAGTTTTATTCCTTGTCAAAGTCTTTTAATCTGACAGGAGCAAGAATCTCTTTTGTGGTAGGAAATAAGCAGATTATAAATAAATTAAAGGTTTTTCGTTCACAGATAGATTATGGAGTGTTTCTTCCTGTTCAATATGCAGCAATTGCGGCATTGACAGGACCGCTTGATGTGGTAGAAGAACAACGTCAGGAGTATGAAAAGCGAAATAAAATGCTTTGTGGTGGTTTACGCTCAATTGGGTGGGATGTACCGGATAGCCAAGGCACGATGTTTGTGTGGGCAAAAATTCCGGAAAAATATAAATCATCTGTTGAATTTTGCCTGGATTTAATGGAGAAAACAGGCGTTATTGTTACACCTGGAAATGCTTTTGGCAGTAGAGGGGAAGGTTATGTGAGAATGGCTTTGGTAGTTGGCGAAGAAACGATTTCAGAGTTGTTATCAGTGTTGGAAGAATCAAATATATTTTCAAAATAGATACAAAATATTTACAAGAAAAATATTTAATACGTTAGATGGGAGAATGGCAGTATGCAGCGAATTGCAAAATTTCATAAAGTAAGTGAAGAAAGATTCGTAAATGACTGGAAGGATACTTTTGAGGAAACAAGTGAAGCAGAGATTAAAAAAATCTATGAGGATATCTCGTTACCTAAAAGAGCAACTGCAGGTTCGGCAGGATACGATTTCTACGCACCGATGGATATTTGTCTTCAGCCAGGCGAGACAATAAAGATTCCAACAGGCGTTCGAGTTGAGATGGAACCAAATTGGGTTTTGAAATGTTATCCTAGAAGTGGACTTGGATTCAAATTCCGTTTACAGTTAAATAATACGGTTGGCATTATCGATAGTGATTATTTTTATTCGGATAATGAAGGACATATTTTTGCAAAGCTTACGAATGATACAAATGAAGGTAAGACAGTACAGATTTCAGCGGGAAATGGTTTTATGCAGGGGATATTTGTTGAATATGGAATTACAGTAGATGATGATGTAACAGATATTCGAAATGGTGGATTTGGAAGTACTACAAAATAGAAAATAGATCGACTGTTGCAAAAATGGTGATGCAACAGTCGATTTTTTAATTTTTATTGATTTTTATATAGCTTCTTCCGGTGATCGTGCGATTGAAAATAAGAAAACATGCGACGATGATACAACCGATAACAAAACCTATAATATTAAAACAAGCTGTCATAATTAAAAGAATTAAACGCATGAATTTTAATGCATAACCAAGTTCGTAATTGGGCTGGGTGTAGTCTGCTACAGCAACAAAAGCCATGTATAGCATTACTTCGGAATTAAACCAGCCGGATTGTACTGAAAATTCTCCCATTACGATACCGGCAATCACACTAAGTGGAGTACTTAGCATACTGGGTGTATTTAAGGCTGCAAGCCGTAAGCCATCAATCGATAATTCTAAGATTAAAAATTGATAAAAGAGGGCAATGTTTACAGTATCTTGTACCACGACAAAGGAAAAAATATCAGGGAGCAATTCTAAATTTTGCATAAACAACAAAAATACCGGAGTTAAAAATACAGTTCCAAAAGAAATCAATGCACGTGAAAATTTCAGATAGATACCGGTGATTTTTGGAAAATAGTAATCATTTGCTTCTTCTACCATATCAAAGACGGAAGTTGGCAAAATCATTGCCGAAGGAGAATTGTCGACTAGAATTACAACTTTTCCTTCTAAAATACAGGCGGCAGCAGTATCAGGACGTTCAGAGAACTTAAATTTGGGAAAAGGGTTAAACCATTTCCGCCTGAACATTGCTTCAGCAAGACTTTGCTGATTCATGCGAAGATCATCTACTTGCATATTTTTGAGGATGTTTTTGATTTCTTCAAGTAAGGGCTGGTTAACCCGGTCTTTCATATAGCAAATTGCGATATCTGTCCGAGAAGTCTGACCACCCTCTGTAATTTCCATAATAAGGTGGGGATCACGGATTCTTCTTCGGATTAAAGCTGTGTTAAATACAATTGTTTCAACAAAACCATCACGTGAGCCACGAAGAGATTTGTCCTTTTCTGGTTCGTCAACATTTCTAGAAGGGTATGTTCTGCAATCAATTGCAAAGCAGAAAGAATATCCTTCTATAAATAAACATGTTATTCCTGAAAGAACATCTCTTATAATTTCATCGTAATCCTGTATGATGTCTATTTCTGCGTGTGGAATAAAGCATTCTGCAAATAATGTGGCATCAGAGGGGAGTTCATCTGGTTTTAATTTGTATAAAGAATCCAGTATCTTTAACAGAGTTTCATCTTTGGTAAAACCATCAATAAAATAGAAGACTGCTTGTTTGTCTGCGATTTTGATACTGCGGCGGATTATATCAAAACTTTCATGGATTGGAAGTGTTGTATCCATATATTTAATGTTTTCATAAAACGATGAAGTCATTTGTCCTTGAAATTTAGTAATCATAATATAAGCCTCTTTCTTTTGATTCATTACAGTAACTATAGAATCCCCTCAGCACAAAAGAATTATTCGCTGTCTTTACATTTTGTAAAAGGTCTGTTATGCTTTATGAGAAGGATATTAAGAAATATTAAAAATCATGCTAAAAAATAATTTATATATTGACATTTTGGGTGAAGTGTGATAAATTAATATCTGCATGAAGCAAAAGAAAGAAGAGTATCCACTCTCACCATAGCACAAGTAAGTGACTACTGGTTTGATATTGATGATTTTATCTTTTGAAAGATAGATGTATTGATTCGGGTGGAGCAGATTCACTCGATTTTTTTGTTTCAAAAATATGTTTCGCAAACAAACAACCTAAAGGAAATTCATTTGACGGAGGTATACGACAATTAGCGATTTAATGATTAACGAACAGATTAGAGACAGAGAGGTTCGTCTGATTAGTGAAGACGGAGAACAGCTGGGAGTCATGTCAGCAAGAGAAGCTTTTAAGCTTGCACAGGAAGCAGAACTTGACCTTGTCAAGATTGCACCAACAGCAAAGCCACCGGTATGTAAGATTATCGATTATGGAAAATACAAATATGAGCTGACAAGAAAAGAAAAAGAAGCAAAGAAAAAACAGAAGACTGTTGAAGTTAAAGAAGTGCGTTTGTCACCGAATATCGATACAAATGATTTGAATACAAAGGTGAATAATGCGAAGAAATTCATCACAAAAGGAAATAAAGTAAAGGTTACACTTCGTTTCCGAGGAAGAGAAATGGCACATGTACAGCAGAGCAAGCATATTCTTGATGATTTTGCGGCTATGCTTGAGGATGTAGCAACAGTCGAGAAGCCGGCAAAGATGGAAGGTCGGAACATGAGCATGGTTTTAACTATAAAACGTTAAAAATAAAAAACAGAAGCAACGATAAAGGAGGAAATCATCATGCCAAAAATTAAAACAAATAGAGCGGCAGCAAAACGTTTCAAAGCAACAGGAACAGGAAAACTGAAAAGAAATAAAGCTTACAAGAGCCATATCTTAACAAAGAAGACAACTAAGAGAAAAAGAAATCTTAGAAAGTCTACAATCACAGATGCAACAAACGTAAAGAACATGAAGAAAGTTTTACCATATCTGTAAGATTTGAAAGTATTGAAGGAGGATTAAGAAATGGCACGTATTAAAGGCGGAATGAACGCAAAAAAGAAACACAATAGAACATTAAAACTTGCTAAAGGATATAGAGGAGCACGTTCAAAACAGTATAGAGTTGCAAAACAGTCTGTAATGAGAGCTCTTACATCTGCATACGCAGGAAGAAAACAGCGCAAACGTCAGATGAGACAGCTGTGGATCGCTCGTATCAATGCAGCAGCAAGAATGAATGGTCTTTCATACAGCAAATTTATGTATGGACTGAAACTCGCAGGTGTTGAGATGAACAGAAAAATGCTTGCTGAGCTTGCAGTAAACGATAAAGAAGGATTTGCAACACTTGCAGAAGTTGCTAAATCTAAACTTGCTTAATTTTAACCAGAAGAATAAAAAAGAAAGGGTTCGATTTTCGATCCCTTTCTTTTTTTATTCTGGTTTTGATAATTGCTCTACAAGCTGAAAGATGAGAGTTTGATTGCTTTTGTCTAAACGTTCATATGCACGACATAATTGATAATTTCGCTCCGACACCTGCTTGTATTCTAGTTGATATTCCAAGGTGTGACGGGCATCTGAATAACAAAGTATGTAGTCAATAGATACATCAAAAAATTTTGACAGATCAATTAAAATATCTGCTGGGAGAGAAGATGTTCCGTTTTCTATCCTGCTGATAGTTTGTTGAGAAACATTTAGCTTTGCAGCCAATTCTTCTTGAAGTATATTTCGTTCTTTTCGAAGTTCTTTTACACGATTCTGCACAATTTTACACTCCTTCATGTTATACTATCTATTTTATCCAATATTTTCCATTGTGCTATCCAAGATAAGAGTGTATACATACTCATATTTAGCGTGTAAAGAACAAATATAGGATTAATATACTACGAATCGAGAAACAAATGGTAAAATATAAATGGGTGATGAAAATGTTAAATAATACAATTGGAAAGAATATAAGACGAGTACGTGAAATAAATGATATGAATCAGGAAGAGGTTGCAGCACAATTGAATATTCGCCGACAGACGTTATCTGCATATGAGACAGGCCGCTCTGTTCCTAATATTTATATTTTACTAGAACTTGCATCGTTTTTTAGAGTATCCATTGAAGATTTGACAAGAAATGTAAAATTATAGGTTACCGGTCGCACTATGTGGGTCGGCAACCTTATATGATGTCAGTCTTGTAATGCATATGGAAGATGATGTATAATATAAACGAGTTTAATTTATCTGGTATCTATAGAAAAAGATATGATTGTTTGCGGATACCAAAATTTATATAAGTTCAAGACAGATGAGGAGGCCGGAATAAGATGGAAGAAGTGACATGGTTTTTTGAAGACGAAGATGGAAAATGTGTGGCAAGTGTGCAACTGGGAATTGATGATATGAGATATGCTGTTCAATATTTGAAAAATGATGTAGAGAATGGAAGATATATACTTGGATATACAAAGGCTGATGGTAAAAGAAGAGTTTTTAAAGGTTCTCGACAAATTGTGAATCATATGTCTGATGACAAAAAAGAAATAATGCCAGATGAAGTAGTAGAAACAGAAGTGAAAAACAAGAAGAATGAAATAGTTGAATAAAAAACGAGCAGAGAAAAAACTCTGCCCCTTTTTTGCCCCTTTTTGCTAAATTGGGTAATAAAAAATCCCGAAAACGCTGCAATTATCAGTGCTTTTCGGGATAAATTTAATGCGGAAGATGGGACTTGAACCCACACAAGCGCAATGCTTACAAGATCCTTAGTCTTGCTCGTCTGCCAGTTCCGACACTTCCGCATATGGTAAATAAGTACATGTAAAACAAATAATCTATGAAATAGATGCGGAAGATGGGACTTGAACCCACACGATCGCATTGATCACAAGATCCTTAGTCTTGCTCGTCTGCCAGTTCCGACACTTCCGCTTGTTTGTTTTCGTAGCTGTACTTACGCCACGAATAGTATAATACAATGAGTTAAGAAGAATGTCAACATATTTTTTTGACTTTTTTAAATTTTTTGAAAAATTATTGAAATTAGAAAAATAAGGAAATGTTAAATAGCTAATGAATATAATAATACTGTGGAAAAATAAAAAATAAAAAAATAAAGGAAATTTGAAAGTTTTGTCGAATATAATATTATGGAGAGTATACAAAGGAGGAGATCATGTATTATTCGGAAGAGCTAATAGAAGAAATCAGAATGAAAAACGATATAGTAGATGTCATTTCCAATTATGTACGACTTCAGAAGAAAGGAAGTTCCTATTTTGGACTTTGCCCGTTTCACAATGAAAAGTCCCCGTCTTTTTCTGTAAGCAGAGACAAGCAGATGTATTATTGCTTTGGTTGTGGGGCTGGTGGGACAGTATTTACATTTCTTATGGAATATGAGAATTATTCTTTCCTTGAAGCGGTTCAATATCTTGCAGAGCGTGCAGGAGTAGAACTGCCTAAAGAAGAATATTCAAAAGAAGCAAAGGAACGATCTGATTTGAAAGCGACCTTGTTGGAAATCAATAAGATTGCTGCACAATATTATTATGTTCAGCTAAAATCTGAACGCGGTACAGTTGCTTATGATTATTTGACAGACAGAGGACTTTCAGAAGAGACCATAAAATCTTTTGGGCTTGGATTTGCAACAAAGTATAGTAATGATCTGTACAATTATCTTAAACGTAAAGGGTATAGTGAAGAATTGATCCGTCAGGCAGGGCTGATTAATATTGATGAAAAAAATGGAGTTTATGATAAGTTTTGGAATCGTGTTATGTTTCCGATTATGGATGCAAATAGTCGAGTAATTGGATTTGGTGGCCGGGTTATGGGAGATGCAAAGCCAAAATATTTAAATTCCCCAGAAACAGCTGTTTTTGATAAAAGCAGAAATTTGTATGGGCTGAACCGGGCACGTACATCGAGAAAATCATATTTCCTTGTTTGTGAAGGTTATATGGATGTTATTTCACTTCATCAGGCAGGATTTACGAATGCAGTTGCGTCTTTAGGAACTGCGTTGACATCAGGACATGCTTCATTGATCAAACGATATGTAAGTGAAGTATATCTTACATATGATAGCGATGATGCCGGTACGCGTGCAGCACTTCGGGCAGTTCCGATTATGAGAGAAGCTGGGATTGCAGCAAAAGTTATCCGAATGGATCCATATAAGGACCCAGATGAATTTATTAAAAATTTAGGTGCAGAGGAGTTTGAAAAAAGGATTGAAAATGCCAGGAACGGCTTTATGTTCAGTTTGGAAATATTGTCAAAGAATTATGATATGGAATCTCCAGAAGAAAAAACAGCCTTTTTTCAGGAAACAGCAAAACGCTTAATAGAATTTGAGGATGAGCTGGAGCGTAATAACTATATAGAAGCTGTTGCAAAAGCATATCGCGTAAATCCAGACAGTCTTCAAAAACTTGTCACAAAGACGGCGATTAAAGAAGGTTTGGCAAGTCCTACGAAGCGCCCTAAAAATTTGAATCAAAATAAAGATTTAGTATCAAAAAAGGAAGATGGGAATAAGAGAGCACAGAAGATTTTGCTTACATGGTTGATTGACCAGCCTAAGTTGTTCCAGATAATTGAGGAGTATGTTACTCCGGAGGATTTTACAGAAACAAATTATCAAAAAGTAGCCGAATTATTATATGAGCAATATCATTTAGGAGAATTAAATCCAGCAAGAATATTGAATCATTTTACGGAAGAGGAAGAACATAGGGAAGTGGCAGCATTGTTTAATACTCGTATACGGGAGTTAACTACCGAGGAAGAAAAAGATCGTGCTATAAAAGAAACCATAATAAAAGTTAAGAATAACAGTATTGATCATCAAACAATGAATTTAAATCCAACAGATATGGTTGGGTTACAGCGACTTATGGAGTCGAAGAGAAAGCTTCAGAACATTGGAAAATTGCATATTTCTCTAGATTAAGGATAAAATAAAACAAGATATCTGTATGACGATGCAGATAGAGGAAGGAAGGACACATGGAAGATATTACACAGAAATTTTTAGAGCGCCTGAAAGAATTGGTTGCCCTGGGCAAGAAAAAGAAAAGTATTCTTGAAATTCAAGAAATCAACGATTTTTTCCGCGATATGGATTTGTCAACGGAACAAATGGAAAGGGTTTTTGAATATCTTGAAGCGAACAATATTGACGTATTACGTATTAATTCGGATGATGACGATGATGTGGATTTGGATGCAATTATGTCGGATGAAGAAGATGTAGATGTCGAGAATATTGATCTTTCAGTTCCGGATGGAGTTAGTGTAGAGGATCCTGTTCGTATGTATTTAAAGGAAATCGGTAAAGTACCGCTCTTAAGTGCTGAGCGAGAGATTGAGCTGGCACAGCGCATGGAAGAAGGCGATGAAGAAGCGAAAAAAGAACTTGCTGAGGCAAACCTTCGTCTGGTTGTCAGCATTGCAAAGAGATATGTAGGACGAGGAATGCTATTTTTAGATTTGATCCAGGAAGGTAACCTTGGTTTGATCAAAGCAGTTGAAAAATTTGATTATCACAAAGGTTATAAATTCAGTACTTATGCTACATGGTGGATTCGTCAGGCTATTACACGTGCTATTGCAGATCAGGCAAGAACAATCCGAATTCCTGTTCATATGGTAGAGACAATTAATAAATTGATTCGTGTGTCACGTCAATTACTGCAGGAACTTGGGCGTGAACCAACGCCGGAAGAGATTGCAAAAGAACTGGACATGCCGGTAGAGCGTGTGCGAGAGATATTAAAAATATCTCAGGAACCAGTTTCCTTAGAAACACCTATCGGAGAAGAAGAAGACAGTCATTTAGGAGATTTTATTCAGGATGATAATGTTCCTGTTCCGGCAGAAGCAGCAGCTCAGACTTTATTAAAAGAACAGTTAGATGAAGTGCTTGATACTTTGACTGAAAGAGAACAGAAAGTTTTAAGACTTCGTTTTGGTATGAACGACGGACGAGCAAGAACATTGGAAGAAGTAGGAAAAGAATTTGATGTAACACGTGAACGTATTCGTCAGATTGAAGCGAAGGCACTTCGTAAACTTCGTCATCCAAGTAGAAGTAGAAAACTTCGTGATTATTTAGATTAAGAGGATATCATATGGAATTATCAAAGAGACTGCAGGCAGTTGCAGATCTGGTAACACCAGGATATACAATTGCGGATGTAGGCACAGATCATGCCTACATCCCAATTTATCTTGTGGAAAAAGGAATTGTTCAAAGAGCGGTGGCTATGGATATTAATGAAGGTCCGTTGGATCGTGCAACAGAACATATTAAAGAAAATAAATTGGAAAATCAGATACAAACACGTTTGTCTAATGGGTTGCAACATTTACAAAAGGGCGAAGTGGACACAGTCATTCTTGCAGGAATGGGTGGAAATCTGATGATTAATATTTTAAATGAGGATTTTAATAAAACAAATTCCTTGAAAGAATGCATCCTGCAGCCACAATCAGAAGTGTTTAAAGTGAGAACCTTTCTTTTAGAGAAAGGCTTTTTATTCATAGAAGAGAATATGGTTTTAGATGATGGAAAATATTATCCGATGATGAAAGTAATTCCCCCTGAAAAAATAGAAGAAATAAAACCAGCTTTCTGGTCAGAGATTGAAATACGTTATGGAAAATTACTGCTGGAAGAAAAAAATCCGATTTTAAAACAATTTCTCGAACGAGAGTCTGGCATTAGGAAAGATATTTTAAGTAAGTTGGAACGAGTAGAAGGAATACATATTTCTGAGCGAAAAGCAGAATTAAATCAGGAACTTTTCCAAATCAAGGAGGGGTTGAAATACTATGCAATGTAAAGAAATCATAGAAATAATAGAAGAAAACTATCCAAAAGAGGCTGCATTAACTTTCGATAATGTAGGACTACAAGCTGGACGTAGCACCAAAAAAGTATCAAAAATACTTTTAGCTTTAGACGCTACTACTCCAGTGATAGAACTTGCAGAAAAACAGGATGTTGATATGTTAATCACGCATCATCCGTTGATTTTTTCACCGTTAAAATCTATTACGGATCAAGATTTTGTCGGAAGGAGGATTTTACGTCTGATTCAGGATGACATAGCATATTATGCAATGCATACAAATTATGATGTACTGGGGATGGCAGAGCTGTCAGAAGAAATATTGCAATTAAAAGAAACAGAAGTTTTAGATGTTACAGGAGAATTTTTCGGAATTTCACAAGGAATCGGTCGTGTCGGATTATTAGAATCAACTATGAGTTTAAGATCTTTTTGCGATTATGTGAAGGAAAAATTAGTGCTTAGTAATATAAAAGTATTTGGAGATTTAGACAAGGAGATTAAGAAAGTTGCAATTTCTCCGGGATCTGGAAAAAGTGAGATAGCAGTAGCATTAAAACATAATGTTGATGTGCTTGTTACAGGAGATATAGGGCACCATGAAGGCTTAGATGCTATGGAACAGGGACTTGCGATTATCGATGCAGGTCATTATGGAACAGAATATATCTTTGTGGATGATATGAAAAAATATTTATCACAGAGATGTCCGGGAGTTGAAATTATAACAGAACCTGTATCATATCCATTTCAAGTTGTATAGGTGAGAGCAGGAGAAAGGTGAGTGCAAGATGGAAGAAAGAATGTGTAAAGTAACAGTTGATGATAAAATTGTTGAATACAAGGAAGGCACAAAATATCAGACAATAGCACGGGATTTTCAAAAGTATTATGACCATCAAATTGTACTGGCTGTTATAGAAGATAATCGCTTGCAAGAGTTGAGTAAAGCAGTGGAGGGAGACATAAAACTAAGCTTTATTACAACTGCAGATAAAGCCGGGTTTGAAACTTATAGACGAAGCATGTGTCTTCTACTTGTAAAAGCGGTTCATGATATAGGCGGACATGAAAAGGTTGAGCGTGTTCGAATACATTTTTCTGTAAGTAAAGGATATTATTGTACAGTAGATGGTGAAATTACGGTTAATGCTGAGTTTTTAAGTCGTGTTGATGCTCGAATGCGTGAGATGGCAGAGCAGAAGATTCAAATAGAAAAGAAGTCGATACCGACTTCAAAAGCGATAGAACTGTTTCATAAACATAAAATGTATGATAAGGAACAGTTGTTTGAATATCGTAGAGTATCTACAGTGAACATCTATAGTATTAATGAGTTTGAAGATTATTATTATGGATATATGGTACCAGATACAGGATATTTAAGAAATTTTTCACTTCATTTATATGGAAAAGGCTTTGTGATTCAATTTCCAACCATGAGTGACCCTATATGTGTCCCTGAATTTGAACCTCGTGAAAAGTTATTTAAAGTTCAGAATGAGTCTATTGAATGGGGAGATTTACAGGGAATCGATACAGTTGGGGCTTTAAATGATATGATTACAAAGCATGATATGCGTGAAATCGTACTTGTTCAGGAAGCTTATCAGGAACGTAAAATCGGAGAAATCGCAGAGCAGATTGCAGAACATCCAGAAATAAAGTTTGTGCTGATCGCAGGTCCATCGTCTTCTGGAAAGACGACATTTTCCCATCGGCTGTCAATTCAACTTAAAGTGAACGGACTTACACCGCATCCGATTGCAGTTGACAATTATTTTGTAAATCGTGAAAATACTCCAAAAGATAAAGATGGTAATTATAATTTTGAATGCTTAGAAGCAATTGATGTAAAAAAGTTTAATGAAGATATGACAGCACTTTTAAATGGAGAAAAAGTATATCTTCCAATTTTTGATTTTAAGACAGGAATGCGTAACTATTCAACAATACCGAAACAATTAGGTGAGAATGATATTTTAGTAATAGAAGGAATCCACTGTCTAAATCCAAAATTAACAGAAAATCTGAATGATAACAATAAATTTAAAATTTATATTAGTGCACTTACACAGTTGAATATAGATGAACACAATCGTATTCCATCAACAGATGGAAGATTAATACGTCGTATTGTAAGAGATGCTGAAACACGTGGAACATCGGCCACTAAAACAATTGCAATGTGGAATTCAGTCAGAAAAGGAGAAGAGGAAAATATTTTTCCATTTCAGGAAGAAGCAGATATGATGTTTAATTCGTCCCTTGTGTATGAATTAGCCGTGCTTAAGCAATATGTAGAACCATTATTGTTTGGAGTTGATAAACATGCTCCTGAATATATTGAAGCGAAAAGATTATTAAAGTTTTTCGATTATTTTATAGGAATAAGCAATGAAAATGTTCCGACGAATTCATTGTTGAGAGAATTTATCGGCGGCGGTTGTTTCCGTGTATAAATCAAAAAACGAGTCCAGGTAATTTTTTATTGAGAAAATTACCTGGACTCGTTTTTGGTATTAAATATAGTTGTTTAGCAATCGTAAAATTTTTTGATTCCATCCAGGCGGCTATTCATGTTTTGCAAAAGTAAATCTGCAATTGTTATAGCAGCCATGGATTCTACTACAACGACAGCTCGAGGAACAATGATTGGGTCATGTCTTCCTTTGATAACTAATTCGGTATTTTTCTTGTCCTCGGTGACCGTCTGTTGCGGTTGTGCAATAGAAGGAGTAGGTTTTATAGCAGTGCGGAAAATTAAAGTATCCCCATCACTCATACCGCCTAATACACCACCAGAATGATTGGTTTTTTTATGGATTTCGTTATCTTTCACATAAAAAGCATCATTATTTGTGCTTCCATTTAATTCTGCAACATGAAACCCGTCTCCAATTTCAAAAGCCTTTACGGCACCAATAGAGAATATTGCTTGTGCAAGGCAGGAATCTAGTTTATCAAAAACAGGTTCGCCGATTCCAACAGGAAGTCCCTCAACGCGACATTCAATAATACCACCGGCAGAATCTGAATTTTCAAGCATCTTATCAAGATATTCAGAGGCGTGTTTGGCAATCTCATTATTAGGCATATATAATTTGTTTTCATTAATTTCATTGTAGTGATAGTCTGATTCATCAACACAGATAGGACCGATAGATTTTGCATAAGTGCAAATATGTATACCAAGTTCATCTAGTAAGGCAGATGCTACAGCACCGGCAGCAACACGGCCAATGGTCTCTCTTCCGGAAGAACGTCCTCCACCGCGATAATCACGAAAGCCATATTTCTGTGTGAATGTATAATCAGCGTGTCCCGGGCGATATACAGATGCAATATTACTGTAATCACGAGAACGCTGGTCTTGATTACGTACCATTAAAGAAATCGGCGTCCCGGTTGTATATCCTTCAAATATGCCTGACAATATTTCAACCTGGTCTGTTTCCTGTCTCATAGTTGTGTATTTGCTTTGTCCTGGCTTTCTGCGATTTAGGAAAGCCTGTATATCAGATTCTTGAAGTTTCAGTCCGGCAGGGCATCCATCGATTACAACACCGATTGCTGCACCATGAGATTCACCCCAGGTAGAAACTTGAAATAAACGTCCATATATTGAGCCACTCATTTAAAATCTCCTCCTTATGTTTGTGTAATATTTCATTAAAAAACATATAGCTTATTATATAAGAAGAAAAATGAACATGCAATTACTAATTGGGGTGAAATTTTTAAGAAAATTTGAATTTTGATAAAACCTTAAGATTTTACTGTACAATTGCAAGAATTCATAATATAATTGAGCCTAGATGTTGATTTATAAAAGGGGAGATACAACATGAAACAAAGAAAGATAACTAAAGGTAATAAAGAAAAGCAAATCAACAATACTGATTTTAAAGAAACAGATAAATTCCTAGAAGCTGAGGATGATACATTTGAAGAAGTAGACGAGGACTTGGGAACTGAGGATGATGCATTTGAAGAGGTCGATGAAAGTGCAGAAATCGAGGAGAATGATTTTACAGAAGCAGATGCTCAGGATGAAGAAGTTCCTGGAGGGGTAGACAATATAGAGGAATATGATGAATCAGAAAATGAAGATTTGTTTACATCTCAAGATGATTTCACAAGTGAGATTATAAATTTGGATGATAAGACAGATAAGAAAAAAAATAAAAAAGGGAAAAAAGCATTGTGGATAACACTGGGATCAATAGCAGGTGTGGTTGCAATTGTTTATTTAGGAATATCGTTTTTCTTTATGTCGCATTATTATATAAATACAGAGATTAACGGTCATGATTTTTCTATGAAAACAGCAGCAGATGTTGAAAAATATATGAAAGATCAAGTGAAAAATTACAGTTTAACAGTGTTGGAGATGGAACAGGCAGTAGATATTATTGATGGAGATACGATTGATCTGGAGTATAAAGCATCCGATGAAGCCGAAGCTGCAATTAAAGACCAGAATGCTTTTTTATGGCCAGCAGGTATTTTTTCTAAGAAATCTTGTCATATTAAACTGGAGGTTTCGTATGATGAAAGTAAATTGCAACAAGAGATTCAAAATCTGCAAACAGTGACGAGAGAACAAATAGAACCTAAATCAGCATATCCTAAATTTGATGGAAACCAATTTGTAATTGAGCCGGAAGTAAAAGGTACTGCAGTAGACCAGGACGTATTGAATGAAAAGATCAATCAATATATTACAGAGTTTAAATCAGAGCTTGATATGGAAAAAGAAGGGTGCTATAAGAAACCTGTTTATACTTCTGATTCAAAAGAGGTAAAAGCTGCTTGTGATGAGATGAATAAGTACTTACAGGCAAGTATTACATATACAATGACAGAGAATGTAGTTGTTGATAAATCTGTTATTAATAGCTGGGTAACAGTAGATGATGATATGAAAGTTTCTTTTGATGAGAATGCAGTCAGAGACTGGTTAACAGCATTTGGAGACAAGTATGATACCGTAGGAACTACCAGAACAATTACGACGCCTACAGGAAAAACAGTAGAAGTTTCTGGAGGAACATATGGCTGGTCAATTGATGAAGATACTGAATTTACAGCATTGACAAACAGTATTAAGAACGGAGAAGTTGTTACAAAAGAACCGGCATATTATCAGACTGCAGCATCACATAGTGCACAAGACTGGGGTGATACTTATGCAGAAGTAGATATTTCGGCACAGCATATGTGGTATATTTCAGGGGGCTCTGTTGTGTTGGAGACCGATGTCGTTACCGGGGAGCCGATTCCGGAAAAAGAAACAACCTTGGGAGTATATGATATTTTGGAGAAATCTTTAAATAAAACCCTGGTCGGAGAAGATGATCCGGTTACCGGAAAACCAATTTATGAGACACCGGTATCATATTGGATGCGTGTTACATGGAGCGGTATTGGTTTTCATGATGCGATATGGCAGCCTGCTTTTGGAGGAACACTCTATCGAGATGGACTAGGTTCACATGGATGTATTAACATGCCACTTGATAAGGCAGCAGCATTATATAATGTAATATCAGTGGGGACTCCGGTAATTGTTCATAATTAGAGAACTTATACATTTAAAGTTGTATTACATGTTCGATTTGAATTGGAATTATATATAAGAAAAAGCAAAATAGGACAGCTTCTTTGAAAACAGCTGTCCTATTATAGAAAGAGGAAATTATGTACGAGTTATTAAAAAAAGATGGGAAAGCAAAACGTGGTCGTTTTCATACAGTGCATGGAACAATCGAAACCCCCGTATTTATGAATGTTGGAACAGCAGCAGCAATTAAAGGTGCAGTTTCTACAGATGATTTACGTCAGATAAAAACACAAGTAGAGTTATCTAATACATATCATCTGCATGTACGTCCGGGAGATGAAGTTGTAAAGAAATTAGGTGGTTTACATCAGTTTATGAACTGGGACAAACCGATTTTGACAGATTCAGGCGGATTTCAAGTGTTTTCTCTGGCTGATTTAAGAAAGATTAAAGAAGAGGGTGTGCATTTCCATTCTCATATCGACGGACGTAAAATTTTCATGGGACCTGAGCAGAGTATGCAGATCCAGTCAAATCTTGCATCTACTATAGCAATGGCGTTTGACGAGTGTCCATCGAGTGTTGCAGATCGTAGATATATGGAAAATTCGGTTGCACGTACAACACGCTGGTTGAAACGATGCAAGGATGAAATGGAGAGGTTAAATTCATTGCCGGATACAATCAATAAGCAACAGTTACTGTTTGGGATAAACCAAGGCGGAGTATACGAAGATATTCGAGTTGAACACGCAAAACAGATTTCAAAACTGGATTTACCGGGATATGCGGTAGGCGGTCTGGCAGTGGGTGAAAGCCACGAAGAAATGTATCGCATTTTAGATGCAGTTGTTCCGGTATTGCCTGAAAATAAACCAACATATTTGATGGGAGTTGGAACACCGGCTAATATATTAGAAGCAGTTGACAGGGGTGTTGATTTCTTTGACTGTGTATATCCAAGCCGTAATGGACGTCATGGACATGTTTATACGAATCATGGCAAGTTGAATTTGTTTAATGCAAAATTTGAACTTGACAATCGTCCGATAGAAGAAGGTTGTCAGTGTCCGGCATGCAGAAGCTATAGCAGGGCATATATTCGTCATCTTTTGAAAGCAAAAGAAATGCTGGGTATGCGTCTTTGTGTATTACATAATTTGTATTTTTATAACACAATGATGGAAGAAATAAGAGATGCTATTGATGCAGGAGAGTATCAGGCATACAAAAAACGCAAATTAGACAATATGTCACAACCATTAGACTAAAAATATAAAAAATTATAAAAAGGTAAAGAAAAAACAAAAATTAACTTGAAGAATAGTTGATTTATGTGTATAGTAATAGTATTGCTTATTAATATAGGAGGATATATCATGCAGGGAATTGGAATTATTTTAATTTATGTTGTAATTCTTGGTGCAATGTGGTTCTTACTTATGAGACCTCAGAAAAAAGAACAGAAGAGAGTTCAGGCAATGCTTTCAACAATGGAAGTAGGAGATACAGTTTTAACAACAAGTGGTTTTTATGGTGTTATTATTGATATCTCAGAAGAGGATGTGATAGTAGAATTCGGTAACAATAAAAACTGCCGTATTCCAATGCAGAAAGCTGCAATTGCACAGCTTGAGAAGCCAGGAACATCTACAGAAGCATAAGTTAAAGGGGTGAAAAGTTAAACTTTTCATCCTTTTTTGTTGCAGAAATTTATCGAATATTCACTTTTTATTGCTTCTTTTTTATAATTATGCAACACTTTTACGAATTAAAGGGTTGAAACGAAAGCGAAAATACGTTATTATAAGTACATTCGAGCAATTAAATGTAGAATATATAATCTGTGACAAACGGATAAACCATTTTATTTATGGAAGGGTGAAACATTATGAAACTGAAAATTGGTGTGATTAAAGGAGACGGTATCGGGCCGGAAGTTGTAAATGAAGCAATGAAAGTGTTAGATAAAGTCGGTGTTGTATACGGACATGAATTTGACTATACACAACTTTTAATGGGAGGAGCATCGATTGACACATACGGAGTTCCATTGACGGATGAGACAATTGAACTTGCAAAGAATAGTGATGCAGTATTACTTGGATCTATAGGCGGAGATGCTAAGACGTCACCTTGGTATAAACTAGAACCATCTAAAAGACCGGAAGCGGGGTTGCTGAAGATTAGAAAAGCATTGAATCTGTTTGCAAATTTAAGACCGGCGGTGTTATATGACGAATTAAAAGGAGCCTGTCCTTTAAAAGAAGAAATTACAGAGGGCGGCTTTGATATGATGATCATGCGTGAGCTGACTGGTGGCTTGTATTTTGGAGAACGTTCGACGGAAGAGAAAAATGGTGTTTTAACAGCGATAGATTCTCTGACATATACAGAAGATGAAATCCGACGTATTGCAAAGCGTGGTTTTGACATTGCGATGAAACGTCGTAAAAAAGTTACGAGTGTAGACAAGGCAAATGTGTTGGATTCATCCAGATTGTGGCGTAAAGTTGTAGAAGAAGTTGCAAAAGACTATCCGGAAGTAACTTTAGAACACATGCTTGTAGATAATTGTGCGATGCAGCTTGTGAAAAACCCACGCCAGTTTGATGTTATTTTAACAGAGAATATGTTTGGAGATATTCTTTCGGATGAAGCGAGTATGGTGACTGGTTCCATCGGAATGCTTGCCTCAGCAAGTCTGAATGAAACAAAATTTGGAATGTATGAACCAAGTGGCGGATCAGCACCGGATATTGCAGGGAAAGGAATTGCCAATCCAATCGCAACGATTCTTTCAGCAGCATGATGCTTCGTTTTTCATTTGACCTGGACCAGGAAGCGGATGCTATTGAAAATGCTGTAGAGAATGTATTGAAAGACGGATATCGTACAATAGATATTATGTCAGAAGGAAAAGTACAGATTGGAACAGCAGAAATGGGAAATAAAATCTGTTCATATATTACAAAATAGATAAAAGTCATAAAAAGAGAGGATGAATTGTCATGAGAAGTGATACAGTAACAAAAGGTATGCAGCAGGCACCACATCGTTCTTTGTTTAACGCACTTGGATTAACGAAGGAAGAATTAGAACGCCCATTGATTGGAGTTGTAAGTTCTTATAATGAGATTGTTCCGGGACATATGAATCTGGATAAGATTACAGAAGCCGTAAAATTAGGAGTTGCAATGGCTGGCGGTACGCCAATTATGGTTCCTGCAATTGCAGTGTGCGACGGAATTGCTATGGGACATATCGGTATGAAATATTCTCTGGTAACAAGAGATTTGATAGCAGATTCGACAGAAGCACTTGCAATGGCACACCAGTTTGATGGTTTGGTTATGATTCCAAACTGTGATAAAAACGTGCCGGGATTACTTATGGCAGCTGCAAGAGTAAATATTCCTACTATTTTTGTAAGTGGAGGACCAATGCTCGCAGGTCATGTAAAGGGCGAAAAAAGAAGTTTGTCAAGTATGTTCGAAGCAGTCGGTTCTTATGCAGCAGGTAAGATGACAGAAGAAGATGTCTGTGAATTTGAAAATAAAGTTTGTCCGACATGCGGATCATGTTCAGGAATGTATACAGCAAACAGTATGAACTGTCTAACAGAAGTTCTTGGTATGGGGCTTCCTGGAAATGGAACAATCCCAGCGGTTTATTCTGCAAGAATTCAGCTTGCAAAACATGCAGGAATGCAGGTAATGGAGCTTGTGAGAAATAATATCCGACCAAGAGATATTATGACAGAGGATGCAATTTTGAATGCATTGACAGTAGATATGGCGTTGGGCTGCTCTACAAATAGTATGCTTCATATTCCTGCAATCGCGCATGAGATTGGAATGGATTTTGAGATTGATTTTGCAAATGAAATCAGCGAGAAAACACCAAATCTTTGTCATCTTGCACCGGCAGGTCCGACATATATGGAAGACTTGAATGAAGCAGGCGGTGTTCCTGCTGTGATGAATGAATTAAATAAAAAAGGACTTCTTCATACAGATTGTTTAACAGTTACAGGAAAAACGGTTGGAGAGAATATTGCCGGAGCAGTAAATAGAAATCCGGAAGTTATACGCCCGATTGATAATCCATATACTCCAACAGGAGGTTTAGCAGTTTTAAAAGGCAATCTTGCACCGGATGGAAGTGTTGTGAAACGTTCAGCCGTTGTTGATGAAATGTTGGTACATGAGGGGCCGGCAAGAGTATTTGATTGTGAAGATGATGCTATCGCAGCAATCAAAGGAGGTAAAATTAAAGCTGGGGATGTTGTTGTGATTCGCTATGAAGGACCAAAGGGCGGCCCGGGAATGCGTGAAATGTTGAACCCTACATCTGCAATTGCAGGAATGGGGTTGGGTTCCTCAGTAGCACTGATCACAGATGGTCGTTTCAGTGGTGCTTCCAGAGGTGCTTCTATCGGACATGTTTCTCCGGAAGCAGCAGTTGGCGGACCAATAGCGTTGGTAGAAGAAGGAGATATTATCAAAATCAATATCCCAGAGCTTTCTATTCAGCTTGATGTATCGGAAGAAGAACTTGCTGAAAGAAAATCAAAATGGGTTCCAAGAGAACCAAAAGTGAAAACAGGTTATCTTGCAAGGTATGCATCTATGGTTACATCTGGAAACCGAGGAGCAATTTTGGAAGTGCCAAAAAACAATTAGGAGGTGCCTTAGGGTGCAGTTGACAGGATCAGAAATAGTAATTGAATGTTTAAAAGAACAAGGCGTAGACACTGTATTTGGTTATCCGGGAGGAGCAATTCTTAATGTGTATGATGCATTATATAAACATCGTTCAGAAATACGTCATATCTTAACATCGCATGAACAAGGTGCTTCGCATGCAGCAGATGGATATGCAAGAGCTACGGGGAAAGTTGGAGTGTGTCTGGCTACCAGCGGACCTGGGGCTACCAATCTGGTAACAGGAATCGCAACTGCTTATATGGATTCCGTGCCATTAGTGGCTATTACATGTAATGTAGGGGTATCGTTGCTTGGTAAGGACAGTTTTCAGGAAATAGACATTACTGGTATTACAATGCCGATTACAAAGCATAATTATATTGTAAAAGATGTAAATGATTTGGCAGACACCATTCGTAAAGCTTTTGATATTGCAAGAAGTGGCAGACCGGGACCAGTGTTGATCGATATTCCAAAAGATGTTACGGCAGAGAAAGCAGAATACATAAAAACAGAGCCTATAATGACTAAAAAATCCAATGTAGAAATTAAAGAAGAAGATATCGATTTGGCAGTTTCAATGATAGAAAAGTCTGAAAAACCATTTATTTTTGTAGGTGGCGGAACAGTGATCTCTAATGCTAACCAAGAATTGATGCAATTTGTAAATTTGGTGGATGCACCGGTTACAGATTCATTAATGGGAAAAGGAGCGTTTCCAGGAACTGATGAACGTTATACAGGAATGCTTGGAATGCATGGAACAAAAGCATCAAATTACGGTGTGAGTGAATGCGATTTATTGGTTGTAATCGGGGCACGTTTTTCAGATCGTGTAACAGGAAACACAGCAAAATTTGCAAAAAATGCAAAAATTCTTCAGATTGATATCGATCCTGCGGAGATGAATAAAAATGTATTGATTACAGCAGGAGTTGTAGGAGATATTGCAGAAGTATTAAGTAAAATAAATAGCAAATTAAAACAGCAATCCCATACGGAGTGGATTGAAAAAATCAAAGATTATAAGCAAAAGTATCCGTTAAAATATCATGAAGCCGGACTGACAGGACCATTTATAATAGAAGAAATTTATCGCCAGACAAATGGGGAGGCAATCATTACAACAGAAGTAGGACAGCATCAGATGTGGGCAGCCCAGTATTATAAATACAGCGAGCCTAGAACGCTTCTTACATCAGGTGGCTTAGGAACAATGGGATATGGTCTTGGCGCGTCATTAGGAGCCAAGGTGGGATGTCCAGACAAGACTGTTATAAATATTGCCGGGGATGGATGTTTTCGTATGAATATGAATGAAATTGCTACAGCAGTAAGACATCAGATCCCAATTATTGAGGTAGTTATTAATAATCATGTTTTGGGTATGGTTCGTCAGTGGCAGAATTTATTTTATGAAGAGCGTTACTCGGCAACAGTGTTAAATGATAGCGTTGACTTTGTAAAATTAGCAGAAGCGATGGGCGCAAAAGGAATTTGTGCAACATCAAGAGAAGAATTCAAATCAGCTTTTGAAGAGGCATTAAAAGCAAATGTACCAGTATTGATTGATTGTCAGATTGACTGTGATGATAAGGTATGGCCGATGGTTGCACCAGGAAAAGCAATCAGTGATGTATTTGACGAAGATGATATGAAATAAAAATGAAAGCAGAAATAGGAGGAACAAAAAATGAGCAGAGTGTATAACTTTTCAGCCGGACCGGCTGTGCTTCCAGAGGAAGTGCTTCAGGCAGCAGCAGATGAAATGATGGATTACAAGGGAACAGGAATGTCCGTTATGGAGATGAGCCATCGCTCGAAACCATTTGAAGAAATCATTACAGAAGCAGAAGCAGACCTGCGAGATTTGATGGGGATTCCGGATAATTATAAAGTGTTATTCCTGCAGGGTGGAGCTTCACAGCAATTTGCTGCAATTCCAATGAATCTGATGAAAAATGGTGTGGCAGATTACATCATTACAGGACAATGGGCAAAAAAAGCAGCACAGGAAGCAGAAAAATATGGAAAGGTAAACAGAATTGCTTCATCTGAGGATAAAGTATTTTCTTATATACCGGATTGCTCGGATCTTCCAATTGATGATAATGCGGATTATGTATATATCTGTGAAAATAATACAATCTATGGAACAAAGTATAAGGAGCTTCCAAATACAAAAGGAAAGATTTTAGTAGCGGATGTTTCTTCTTGCTTTTTGTCTGAACCTGTTGATGTGACAAAATATGGTGTTATTTATGGTGGAGTTCAGAAAAATATCGGACCGGCCGGAACAGTTATCGTTATTATTCGTGAAGACCTGATTCGTGACGATGTACTTCCGGGTACACCTACAATGTTGAAATACAAAACACAGGCAGATGCAAAATCTTTGTATAATACACCGCCGGCATATGGCATTTATATTTGTGGTAAAGTATTCAAATGGCTCAAGAAAATGGGTGGACTTGAAGCGATGAAAGAAAGAAATGAAAAGAAAGCAAAATTACTTTATGATTTTCTGGATCAGAGTCAGTTATTTAAGGGAACAGTTGTTAAAGAAGACCGCTCCTTGATGAATGTTCCTTTTGTAACAGGAAATGAAGAATTAGATGCCAAATTTGTAAAAGAAGCAAAAGCAGCTGGACTTGAAAACCTGAAAGGACATAGAACAGTTGGCGGTATGCGTGCCAGCATTTATAATGCAATGCCATATGAAGGTGTTGAAGCACTCGTTGCATTTATGAAAAAATTTGAGGAGGAGAACTTATAAGATGTATAATTATCATTGCTTAAATCCAATCGCACAGATTGGTTTGGATATTTTCAATGAAGCTTATCAGAAAACAGATGCAGTTGATAATGCGGATGCAATTTTAGTCCGTAGTGCAGCAATGCATGATATGGAGTTTTCAACATCCTTAAAAGCTATTGCACGTGCAGGTGCTGGAGTGAATAATATTCCATTAGATAAGTGTGCAGAAAAAGGTATTGTTGTTTTCAATACACCAGGTGCAAACGCAAATGGTGTAAAAGAGCTTGTGATTGCAGGTATGTTGCTTGCATCCAGAGATGTTATCGGTGGAATTGACTGGGTAAAAGAACATGAAGCAGATGCGGATTTAGCAAAAGCAGCTGAAAAGGCAAAAAAAGCATTTGCAGGAACAGAGATACAGGGTAAGAAACTTGGTGTGATTGGTCTTGGAGCAATTGGGGTATTGGTTGCCAATGCAGCAGTACATCTTGGAATGGACGTGTATGGGTATGATCCATATGTTTCCGTAGATTCTGCATGGAAGCTTTCAAGAAATATTCATCATGCGAAGACAGTGGATGAAATATATAAAGAATGCGATTATATTACAATCCATGTTCCGGCTTTAGATAGCACAAAAGGGATGATTAATCGTGATGCTATTCAGTTGATGAAAGAAAATGTTGTTGTATTGAATTTTGCAAGAGATGTCCTGGTAGATACGGGAGCAATGATTGAAGCGTTGGAAGAAGGAAAAGTGAGACGTTATGTAACAGATTTTCCAATTCCGGAAATTGCAGGAGTAAAAGGAGCAATTGTAATTCCGCATCTTGGAGCATCTACAGAGGAATCAGAAGATAATTGTGCTGTTATGGCAGCAAAAGAATTGCGTGATTATCTGGAAAATGGAAATATTACTCATTCTGTAAATTATCCAGATTGTAATATGGGAACAAAAGAAGGGAGTGGACACCGCATTACTATTCTTCATAAAAATATTCCAAACATGTTAGGTCAGTTCACAGCATTGCTTGCACAGGAAAATATGAATATTTCTCAGATGACTAACAAGAGTAGAAAAGAGTATGCATATGTTATGATTGATGTTGAAGCAGAAGTAACGCAGGAATTGGAAGAAAAATTGAATGCTATCGAAGGTGTTTTGAAGGTTAGAGTGATTAAATAATATCAACTTAATAAGAATAAAATTATAGGCAGAAGTATAACGGGGTACTTAGACGATGTTATACTTCTGCTTTTTTATGCATTAAAGTGTTGACAAATGTTGTATGGTTGTATACAATTATACAAGAATGTAAACATACAAGAATACTTGCATCGAAAAGTAAACACATTACGGCTCCATCAGAATACAACAAAAGTTGCGTCTTGATGAAACTGTAATGGCGTAAATGATTTATGAATTGGAGGAAAGCACAAATGGAAAATAGAAAAGTATTTATGAATAAGCAGACAAATCTTTTGGAACTAGAAGAACATATGTATCCGCTCGTGGATGTGGAAACACCAAATGTATTCCGCAATTTATTTCATTATGATGAGATTCCTAAGATTGCATTTAATGATCGTATTGTTCCTCATCATATGCCGGAAGAAATCTGGATTACAGATACTACATTTCGTGACGGACAGCAATCGAGGGCTCCTTATACAACAGAACAGATTGTAACAATTTATGATTATTTTCATCGTTTAGGTGGACCGCAGGGAAAGATTCGTCAAAGTGAATTTTTCCTTTACAGTAAAAAAGACCGTGATGCAGTTTACAAATGTCTTGAAAAAGGATATAAATTTCCAGAAGTTACAAGTTGGATCCGTGCAAGCAAAAAAGATTTTCAATTGGTTAAAGATATCGGCTTGAAAGAAACAGGAATTTTGGTAAGTTGTTCAGATTATCATATTTTTTATAAATTGAAAATGACACGACGTGAAGCAATGGAACATTATTTATCAGTTGTGCGTGAATGTATGGAAACAGGAGTGCGTCCGAGATGTCATTTGGAAGATATTACAAGATCTGACATTTATGGTTTTGTTATTCCTTTCTGTTTAGAATTGATGAAACTGATGGAAGAATATCAGATTCCGGTTAAGATTCGTGTGTGCGATACAATGGGATATGGAGTGAATTTCCCGGGTGCAGTAATCCCACGATCTATTCCAGGAATTATTTATGGATTGATGGTACATGCTGGTGTTCCAAGTGAGTTGATCGAGTTCCATGGACATAATGATTTCTATAAAGCAGTTAATAATTCAACTACTGCATGGCTTTACGGAGCATCAGGAGTAAACTGTTCCTTGTTTGGGATTGGAGAACGTACAGGAAACACCCCATTGGAAGCAATGGTCTTCGAATATGCACAATTACGCGGTACATTAGATGGTATGGATACAAGAGTGATAACAGAATTGGCTGATTACTATGAAAAAGAAATTGGGTATAAAGTTCCATCAAGAACACCATTTGTAGGAAAGAACTTCAATGTAACAAGAGCCGGAATCCATGCAGATGGAATGTTGAAAAACGAAGAAATTTATAACATATTTGATACAGATAAATTTTTAGGAAGACCTGCGTTGGTTTCTGTATCAAATACTTCCGGAATAGCTGGGATTGCGTATTGGATCAATGCTTATTATAAATTGCCAAAAGAGAGACAGGTCGACAAAACATCTATGCTTGTAACAACATTAAAATCATGGGTTGACAAACAATATGAAGAAGGTCGAGTTACGGTCTTGACAGATGAGGAATTAGTTGACAAAATAGATAGTATATGTGAGGAATTACATATTACATTGTAACTTGGGAGGCAACAAATAAGAATGGAAGACTATCAGGATCATTCCTTAAGCAGTCGTGTATTCCAGAAGATCCGAGAAGATATTATAAAAGGAAAATATCAGGAGCATGATGAATTAAGAGAAAATACCATCGGCAAAGAACTTGGGGTTAGTCGTACACCGGTACGTGAAGCACTAAGACAATTAGAATTAGAAGGACTTGTTACGATTGTTCCAAACAAAGGTGCGTATGTGACAGGAATTTCAACGAAAGATGTAATGGATATTTATGCAATACGCTCTATGTTGGAAGGGTTGTGTGCACGTTGGGCAACAGAAAATATTACAGAAGAGCAATTGGATGAATTAGAAGAGATTGTATTACTTTCTGAATTTCATACAAAGAAAGAAGGAGGAAGTAATGCAGAGCAGGTGACCGTATTAGATGGAAGATTCCATACAGTGCTTTATGAGGCAAGCGGAAGCAGAATATTAAGTCGTACGATGATTGATTTTCACAAATTTGTACAGCGCGCCAGAAAGTCTTCAGTTATTTCTGAGGAACGTGCCAGAAAATCAATTCGAGAACATAAACAGATTTTACGTGCGATTAAAGATAAAGATACAGATTTAGCTGAGCAGTTGGCAAATGAACATATTATGCATGTGATTCAGAATTTAAAAAAACAAGGATATGACGAAACAGAATAGTGCTAGTTCAAAATAAAATGTTTGAAAAAAGAAAACATAGGAGGACGAAAAAATGGCAAAAATCAAAATGGCAACACCTATCGTTGAAATGGATGGAGATGAAATGACAAGAATTCTCTGGAAGATGATCAAAGAGAATTTGTTGGAACCATTTATTGAACTGAATACAGAATATTATGATTTGGGTCTGGAACATAGAAATGAAACAAATGATCAGGTAACGATTGATTCGGCAATTGCGACAAAAAAATATAAAGTTGCTGTGAAATGTGCGACAATTACTCCGAACGCAGCTCGTATGGATGAATACGATCTTAAAGAAATGTGGAAGAGCCCAAATGGAACAATTCGTGCAATTTTGGATGGAACTGTTTTTCGTGCACCAATCGTTGTGAAAGGAATCGAACCTTGTGTAAAAAATTGGAAAAAACCAATCACAATTGCAAGACATGCATATGGAGATGTATATAAGGGATCTGAAATGAAAATTCCTGCTGCCGGAAAAGTAGAATTGGTTTATACAGCAGAAGACGGAACACAGACAAAAGAACTCGTACATGAGTTTGACGGACCGGGTATTGTACAGGGTATGCACAATATTAATTCCTCTATCGAAAGTTTTGCAAGAAGCTGTTTCAACTACGCATTAGATACAAAACAAGATTTATGGTTTGCGACAAAAGATACAATTTCTAAGAAATATGACCATACATTTAAAGATATTTTCCAGGAAATTTATGACGCTGAGTACGATGGAAAATTTAAAGAAGCTGGAATTGAGTATTTCTATACACTGATTGATGATGCAGTTGCACGCGTAATGAAATCAGAAGGTGGTTATATCTGGGCATGTAAGAACTATGATGGAGATGTTATGAGTGATATGGTTTCTTCTGCATTTGGTTCCCTTGCAATGATGACATCTGTACTTGTTTCTCCAGATGGATACTATGAATATGAAGCAGCTCATGGTACAGTACAGCGTCACTACTACAAACATCTGAAGGGTGAAGAGACATCTACAAACTCTGTAGCAACTATTTTTGCATGGACAGGAGCACTTAGAAAACGTGGTGAGATGGATGAAAATGCAGAATTAATGGAATTTGCAGATCGTCTTGACAAGGCAACAATTGATACAATTGAAGCAGGAGAGATGACAAAAGATCTTGCACTTATTACTACAATAGAAAATCCAACAGTTCTCAATAGTGAAGAATTTATTAAAGCAATTGCAAAAAGATTATAAATATATGAAAGACACCCAATCCGATGTGATAGGGTGTCTTTTTTATATATTAGGAAAGTGCTTTCCTAATATATAAAAATCGCTCCGCTAAGGATGCGCACTGCGGCGTACAATGTAGGTGTCGCAAGCGACCGCCGCAGGCGCAAGAATGTGCAAAGCACATTCTTTGTTCTGAAATATATCTATTCTTCGGCTAAATCAGCCCATTGTTCATAAAGGGTTTCTAATTCTTCTTCATTTGAAGATTTTTCAATAGCGAGTTCCTGACATTTTACAGAATTAGAATAAATATCTTCTTGTGTCATCAATTCATCAATTTCCTGATTTCGTGTTTCTAAAACAGCAATTCGTTCTTCTGTCTTTTTTAAATCATTTTTACGCTTTCGCTCACGAGCCTGTGCTTCTTTCTGCTCTTGCCAACTTAACTTTTGACCAAAAGGCTCCTGAGATTCAGAAAAAGTGTTTGGATTAGTAACTTTTGAATTGACAGAAGTTTCCGGAGAAACAGGAGCATATTTTGCAGTTAATTCCTCTTTTTTCTCAAGATAATAGTCATAGTTTCCAATATAATTTACAAATGTCTGGTTTACCAATTCCAAAATACGTGAAGCAGTCTGATTAATAAAATAACGATCATGAGAAACATATAAGATTGTTCCGGTATAATCGTTTAAGGCCTGCTCAAGAATTTCCTTTGAAGTGATATCCAAATGGTTTGTGGGCTCATCAAGAATCAAAAAGTTTGCTTCGGAGAGCATTAATTTTGCAAGCGAAACACGACCTTTTTCACCACCGCTTAAATCACGGATGAGTTTAAACACATCGTCTGCAGTAAACTGAAAAGCAGCTAAAGTGTTTCGAATCTGAGTATTTGTTAGTGATGGATAGTCATCGGAAATTTCTTCAAAAATAGTCTTATTATCATGAAGTACGTGGTGCTCCTGATCATAGTATCCAATCTTTACCTTAGAACCTAAAGTAAAAGCACCTTCATCGGCATCTAATACCTGATTTAAAATTTTTAATAAAGTTGTTTTTCCGGTTCCGTTATCTCCGATGATTGCAACATGCTCACCACGTTTGATTTCAAATGAAATATCGGAAAACAGGGTTTGTGTCTCAAATCTTTTTGTTAAATGTTCAACTGTTAAAACATCATTACCACTGATACAAGATGGATTCAGCTCAAAATGCATTTCCTGTGTGGAATCCATCGGTTTGTCAATACGTTCTATTTTGTCAAGCATTTTTTCGCGGCTTTCAGCACGCTTGATAGATTTTTCTCGATTAAAAGATTTTAATTTTTCAATTACTGCCTCTTGGTGTTTGATTTCTCTTTGTTGATTTAAATATTCTTTCATCTGTGCATCGCGTAACTGACGTTTTTTTTCGGCGTAATCTTTATAATTACCATTATACATACGAAGATGCCCTTGATCTATTTCAACAACCTTAGTTACGACTCTGTTTAAGAAGAAACGGTCATGTGATACGATGAATACAGCTCCCGGGTAATTTAACAGATATGTTTCTAACCAGGATATAGAATTTAAGTCCAAATGGTTGGTCGGCTCATCTAATAATAGGATATCTGGTTTTGTTAACAGAAGTTTTCCTAAGGAAACACGCGTTTTTTGTCCACCCGATAGCGTGCTGGCTTCCTTTGAAAACTCATTTTCCTGAAAACCAAGTCCTTTTAACACCCCTATGATTTCACTTTCATATGCATATCCGTTCTTGGATTCAAATTCAGACATCAGACGGTTGTAAGTATTCAAGCGAGTCTGTAATTCATCACCGGATAAGCCCTTTAATTCGTGTTCAATCGTACGAATTTGTTCTTCAAGTTTTATAATGTCTGCTTTTGCAGTTTTTAATTCTTCGTAAATACTATTTCCACTGATTAGATTTTGCTGCTGTGCAAGATAACCAATTGTTTTCCCTTTTGTAAGAACAATATTCCCGCTGTCTGTTGGCTCTTCGCCAATGATCATTTTTAAAATTGTTGATTTTCCGGCACCATTCACACCGACAAAAGCAACCTTTTCTCTATCTTCAATATGGAAAGAACCATCTTTTACAATGATGCGTTCCCCGAAAGATTTATTTAGATTATGACATGCAAGTATCATATATACATCCTCCTATATTTAAGCATATCGTATTCATTATATCGAAATTTAGATAAAATACAACTAAAGAATTTAGGTTTCACAAAAAAATTCAGATAAAATAGTGTGAAAACCGACGAAATATAAAAAAATTTTAGATAAAATACAAAAAAAGTATGTCAAAAGTTTGACTTTGCTAAAATAAAACTTTATAATAGATATAGTTTATATTTGGAGGACGATAAGTGTGGAGTCAAGAGGAATATCAAAGGCTGTTATTGGGAGACTTCCAAGATATTACAGATATCTTGGTGAACTCAATGAAGCCGGAGTAGAAAGAATATCATCAAGTGATTTAAGTAAAAAAATGCATGTAACAGCATCACAGATTCGCCAGGATTTGAATAATTTTGGTGGATTTGGCCAACAAGGATATGGTTATAATGTAAAGTATCTTCGCACGGAGATTGGTAAGATACTGGGATTGGACCAGAGTCACAATATGGTAATCATAGGAGCAGGTAATTTAGGACAGGCACTTGCAAATTATGCATCTTTTGCAAGAAATGGATTTATTTTAAAAGGAATCTTTGATGTGAATCCTGAATTGAAAGGAAAAGTGATCAGAGACGTTCCGATTCGAATGATGGATGAATTAGAGACAGTTCTTCAGGAAGAAAATATTGATATTGCGGCACTCACAATTCCAAAAACAAAAGCGGTTGAAGTATCTGATATTCTGGTACGTAATGGCATTAAAGCAATTTGGAATTTTGCACATACAGATTTGAATCTTCCGAAAGATGTGATTGTAGAAAGTGTCCATTTATCTGATAGCTTGATGAAGTTGTCCTATAATATTACCCGATACAAAGAAGAACATGGGGAAGATTAGAAGTATCATAACGTGCAAAAGGGTTGTTTAATGCTTTTGCACGTTATTTGTATTTACGCGAGCAACGAGCCAAAGTCCGTGCTTGCACGAGCCTTGGCGACTGCCGCGATAACTTGAGAAACTCGCGAAGCGTGTTTCTCATAATTTAGAGATAATTATTTTATTTCGTGCTTTGAGAAAGGATGAGTAAAAATGCGATATTTGCCTACTGGAAATTGGATGCAAAAAGCTGACGCACACACAATTCATGAAATAGGAATTCCATCTTTGGTGCTGATGGAGAGAGCTGCATTGGGAATTGCTGAGGTTATAAAATCGAAAATTTTCAAGAACAAAAAGATACTGATAGTTTGTGGTTCCGGAAATAATGGAGGAGACGGATTTGCAATCGCAAGATTGTTACATGATGAGAATTATTCCGTAGGAATTGCGTTTGTTGGAAAAACAGAGTCAATGAGCGATGAATGTAAACAACAATATTGTATTTGTAAAAATATTGGGATATCGATAGAGACAGAAATCCCTGATGAAGAGTATGGCGTGATCGTAGATGCGATTTTTGGCGTTGGACTTTGCCGGGAGATAAGCGGTAAATATGCTTCCGTGATAGAGTGTTTAAATGCAATGGAAGGATATAAAGTTGCGGTAGATATACCCTCGGGAGTCAGTTCTTTGGACGGAAAAATTTTAGGTATAGCATTTAAAGCGGACTTGACGGTTTCTGTACAATGTGAGAAACTAGGAACTGTTCTGTATCCGGGAAAAGATTTTGCAGGAGAAGTAGTTGTAAAATCAATCGGTATCAATACAGAACTTTATCAAAATAATATAGAAATATGTTATACACTGGAACCGGATGATCTTTGCACATGTCTGCCGAAACGTGTGGCAAATTCGCATAAAGGAACATATGGGAAAGTGCTTATGATTACCGGAAGCAAGGGAATGGCCGGAGCAGCATATTTAAGTGCAAAAGCAGCATATGTAAGCGGAGCAGGGCTTGTTCAGATATATACTGCCAAAGAAAACAGAAGCATTCTTCAACAACTGCTGCCAGAAGCAATTATCTCCACTTATACAGAATATTCTGAAGAAGAATTGAAACAATTATTAAATTGGGCAGATGTTGTATGTATTGGATGTGGACTTGGCCAGGAAAAAACAGCAGATAAATTATTACAAGGGGTATTTCAATTCTGTAAAGTCCCATGTATTATTGATGCAGATGGAATCAATCTTTTATCTGAAAAGATAGAATTGCTTGAAAAAAGTACATTTCCGATAGCATTAACTCCACACATGAAGGAAATGACGAGACTTTTAAAATGCTCGGTCGCAAAATTAAATGCAGATCGTATGAATATATTGACTGATTTTGTGAAACGGTATCCTGTTGTTTGTGCGTTGAAAGACGCTCGTACGCTTGTAGCAAAAGAGAATCATCCTTTATTTGTAAATACTGCAGGAAATAGTGCGATGGCAAAAGCAGGTTCGGGAGATGTTCTTGCTGGTGTGATCACAGGGCTTACAGCACAACATATGAATTTGTATGATAGTGTTGTGTCAGGAGTGTATCTTCATGCAAACGGAGGAGATTATGCAAGAAAAAGCTGTGGCGTTTACAGTGTACTGGCAGAAGATTTGATTTCAGGAATAAAAGATGTACTAAAGCAGGTAGAACAGTAACATTTGATATGGAGGAATAGAATATGAAACAATATACACGTGTGTATGCAAAAATTGATCTGGATGCAATTGCATATAACATGGAACAAATGAAGGAGCGAATCGGAACAGGAGCAAAGTTGGTTGCGGTTATTAAAACAGATGGATATGGACATGGTGCGATTCCAATTGCCAGAATGTTCGAATCAGTAGATTATGTATGGGGTTATGCGACAGCTAGTCTTGATGAAGCTGCTCTCTTGCGTAAGGCTGGAATTTGTAAGCCAATCCTTGTATTGGGATGTGTATTTCCAGATCAGTATGAGGATATGATCCGTTACGAAGTACGTCCTGCTACATATACAAAAGAAATGGCAATAGAAATATCAAAACAGGCTGTTAAATTAAATAAAACGGCATATTTGCATATTAAAATCGATACAGGAATGGGACGTATTGGTTTTGCAGTATCGGATGAAACGGCAGATATTATTGAACAGATAAGTAAATTACCAAATATAAAAATTGAAGGAATGTTCACGCATTTTGCGAAGGCAGATGAAAAAGATAAAAGCTATACATATCAACAGCATGAGAAATTTGTTTGGATGAAACAGGCACTGGAAGAGAAAAATCTGGAAATTCCATATATTGATTGCGATAATAGTGCTGGAATTATAGATTTTCCCAATATGAAGCACAATCTGGCAAGAGCAGGAATCTCTTTATATGGAATGTATCCGTCTGATGAGGTAAATAAAAATGCAATTTCATTAAAACCGGCATTAGAATTAATCAGTCATATTTCTTTTGTAAAAAATGTAGAAGCTGGTACTTCAATCAGTTACGGAGGTACATTTGTGGCACCAAAAGCAATGCGAATAGCTACAATACCTGTCGGATATGGAGATGGATATCCACGTTCTCTTTCAAACAAAGGAGCTGTTTTAATTCATGGAAAACGTGCTCGTATTCTGGGAAGAGTTTGTATGGATCAGTTTTTAGTAGATGTTACTGATATCCCGGAAGCAAAATTTATGGATGAAGTTGTGCTGGTAGGGAAAGATCAGACAGAAACTATAACAATAGACGAGTTGGCAGAGCTTAGTGGAAGATTTAACTATGAATTTATATGCTGCCTTGGAAAACGAATCCCAAGAGTTTATATTCAGGATGGGAAAATAGTAGAACAGATTGATTATTTTGCATAGCAAAACTTAAAGTGAATACAATTACACAAAGAATTCTCGTTCCTGCTTTTAGAATAACTATAAAAAAAGCGGACATACTAATATTAAAATATGATGAGAATCGGAGTGTGGAAAATTTGGTTGTAAAGCGTGGAGATATTTACTATGCAGACCTAAGTCCGATTATCGGTTCGGAACAAGGTGGCGTACGCCCGGTCCTGATCATTCAAAATGATGTTGGAAATCGTCACAGTCCGACTATAATCTGTGCTGCTATTACATCACGTATGAATAAAGCAAAATTACCGACGCATATTGAAATTAGTTCAGGAAGATACCATTTAGTAAAAGATTCTGTTATATTACTGGAACAGATTCGAACAATAGATAAGCAACGACTTCGGGAATATGTATGCCATGTAGACAGTAGAATGATGGGAAAGGTTAACCATGCAATTCAAATCAGTCTTGGTCTGGATACATAAACACTTTACAGATAAACCAAATAGTGGTAGTATAAACAAGATAATGTGTCATGTTGCCTAAGCAATTTGTCACACCGGAAAAGAAAAAAGAAGAGGAGAATGAGAAATGTCAGGACATTCTAAATTTGCGAATATTAAACACAAAAAAGAAAAAAATGATGCAGCAAAAGGAAAAATCTTTACTAAGATTGGTCGTGAACTTGCTGTAGCCGTTAAGGAAGGTGGCGGACCTGACCCGACTAGTAACAGTAGACTTCGTGATGTGATCGCTAAGGCAAAATCAAATAACATGCCGAATGATACGATTGAAAGAAATATTAAAAAAGCAGCTGGTGAAGGTTCAGGCGATAATTATGAACATATTACATATGAAGGATATGGACCGAATGGAACAGCAATTATTGTAAGAACACTGACAGATAATAAGAACAGAACAGCTTCTAATGTCAGAAATGCATTTACAAAGGGCAGTGGTAACGTAGGAACACCTGGATGTGTGTCTTTCATGTTTGACGAAAAAGGACAGATCATTGTTGATAAAGAAGAATGCGATATGGATGCAGATGAATTGATGATGCTTGCACTTGATTTAGGAGCAGAAGATTTCGTGGATAATGATGATAGCTATGAAATTCTTACAACTCCTGAAGATTTCAGTGATGTTCGTCTGAAATTAGAAGAAGCAGGAATTGCTATGGTGAATGCTGAAGTGACAATGATTCCGCAGACATATGTTGAGCTGACGAAAGAGGAAGACCTTAAAAATATTCAAAAGACATTAGATCTTCTTGAAGAAGATGACGATGTACAGGATGTATATCACAACTGGGACGAGTAATATGAATGAGGATACTGTATCGAAGGATATAGTATCCTTTTTGCTTGTCATATATTAAAAATGATATCTGAATAATAAGAATAGGTATATTTTAAAAAATTCACTCCATACTATATAGAAAATGTAAGGAGGAATTTGGGATAATGGATAAATCTTTAAAAAATACATCTAAAGAAAATAAAGAAAGCAGGGAAGAACGGGAAGAAATCCGTGAAGAAATAAAGGAAACCGGAACACTATGGTTAGAAAATGATAAACATCATCACAAAATTCAGATGATTACAATTATTGGAGAAATAGAAGGGCATGAGGCATTATCCGGAAATACAAAATCTACGAAATATGAACACATTATTCCCAAACTGGCACAAGTGGAGGATGATGAAGAAACAGAGGGGGTTCTTATTTTGTTAAATACATTAGGGGGTGATGTTGAAGCTGGACTTGCAATCGCAGAAATGATTGCATCTCTTAGTAAACCTTCGGTATCTCTGGTGCTTGGAGGTAGTCATTCAATAGGAGGACCGCTTGCAGTTTCAGCAGATTATTCATTTATTGTACCAAGTGGAACAATGATTGTACATCCGGTCCGTTCCAATGGAATGTTTATCGGGGTCTATCAAAGCTATCGAAATATGGAACGTACACAAGACCGTATAACCAGCTTTATTTCAAAACATTCAAATATAAGTCAGGCAAGACTGGAAGAACTAATGCTTGATCCAACTCAACTTGTAAAAGATGTCGGAACTATGCTGGAAGGCATTGATGCGGTGAAAGAAGGAATGATCAATGAGGTTGGCGGAATCAGTCAGGCATTGAATAAACTACACGAAATGATTGAAGAACAAAAAAAATAATGTTATACTATATTGAGTATGTTTAACACCAAGGGGGATGTATCATGGCTGCAAAGTCAACCAAGAAACGAAAGACAACAACCAAAAAACCAACTAAAAAACAGCAGCAGGAGAATGCTGCAATTCGCGACGAAATATGTATTTTATGCGTACTTGCTGTATGTATTTTACTATTGATCAGCAACTTCGGCATTGGAGGTATGGTCGGAGAAGCTGTATCATCTGTGTTGTTTGGCTTATTTGGCTGGATTGCATATTTAATCCCTGTGCTTATATTTAGCGTGGTCGCTTTTCTAATTTCAAACAGAGGAAACAGCCACGCGTACATAAAAAGTATTGCATTATTTGTACTTGTTGTATTGCTTGCAACATTGCTTGAACTTATTATGAATCCATATGACGCAACAGCAGGGCTTATGACATATTATCACCAGTCAAGTGTAAACCGAACAGCGGGTGGCCTGTTTGGCGGATTTTTAATGAAATTATTGTGTCCGCTTATCGGGAAAGCAGGAACTTATGTCGTTGTGATAGTTCTGGCAATCGTGTGTGTTATCTTAATTACAGAAAAATCGTTACTTAAGCCACTGGGGCGAAAGAGTAAAGTAGTATATGAGGATGCTAAGAAATTAAAAGAAACAACAGCTATAAAGTCAGCACAGAAAAGAGCAGCACAAAAGAAAGAAAAGACGGCAAGATTAGAAGCACAAGCAAAAGAACAGCAAAGCACTGTATCGAAACCGACACAAAAACGCAACAAAAAAGTATCAGGTGTTTCGTTTGCTACAACATTGTTGGAAACACCTATACGTGGAAAGTCACCGGAACTTAAGGAATTAATCCCAGAAGAACCAGTAGAAGATATGAGTATCAAACCATTGGATGAGATGCCGGAGCTTACAATAGAATCTCCATTTGATGATGTAGATGTGCCAGATATGAGCGAACCTGTTCCAGAGACAGAAACGATGGCTGTCGAAGAAGCAATTGCACCGGTAGAATCTGTGTCTGTATCGGAAGAACCAGAAGAGACAGACATGACTGAAACAACAACGAAACAGACACGGAAACACTCATCACCAGAAGAAAAGGCGGCGGTAACAAAAGAAACAGAATCTGTGGAAGCAGCCGTTCAGGCACAGAATACAGCACCTGCTAAGAAGTATCTTACTCCACCATTAGATTTATTAAAAAAGGGAAAAGCATCCGGAGGCGATTCGAATGCACATTTGCGTGCCACTGCAATGAAGTTAGAGCAGACTCTTTTGAATTTTGGAGTGAAGGTTCATGTGACAAATGCCAGTTGTGGTCCGGCTGTGACAAGATATGAGCTTCAACCAGAACAAGGCGTTAAAGTTAGCAAAATTGTAGGGCTTGCAGACGACATTAAACTAAATCTGGCAGTGTCAGATCTTCGAATTGAAGCTCCGATTCCTGGAAAAGCAGCAGTCGGGATTGAAGTACCTAATGAAGAAAATACAGCAGTAATGCTCCGAGATCTTTTAGAAGCACCTGAATTTCAGAAAAGTAAAGCAAAACTTGCATTTGCTGTAGGTAAAGATATTGCAGGAAAAGTAATTGTAGCTGATATTGCAAAAATGCCTCATTTACTTGTGGCAGGTGCAACGGGTTCTGGAAAATCCGTGTGTATCAATACAATTATTATGAGTCTTATTTACAAAGCAGACCCGGAAGATGTCAAATTGATCATGGTTGATCCAAAGGTTGTAGAATTAAATGTTTATAATGGAATTCCACATTTGCTTATTCCGGTAGTGACAGATCCTCGTAAAGCGGCTGGGGCTTTGAACTGGGCAGTTGCAGAGATGATGAAACGATATCAATTGTTTGCAGAATATAATGTACGTGATTTGAAAGGATTTAATGAAAAAGTTTCAAATCTCGAACCAGCTGAAAATAATCCGAAAAAAATGGCTCAGATTGTGATTATTGTCGACGAGCTGGCAGATTTGATGATGGTAGCTCCAAAAGATGTAGAGGGTGCAATTTGTCGTTTGGCTCAGCTGGCACGTGCTGCTGGTATACATTTAATTCTGGCAACGCAAAGACCATCTGTAAATGTTATCACAGGATTGATTAAAGCCAATATGCCATCACGTATTGCATTTGCGGTATCTTCGGGTGTAGATTCTCGAACGATTATAGACATGAATGGAGCAGAAAAGCTTCTTGGAAAAGGAGATATGCTCTTTTATCCGACTGGTTATCCAAAACCAGTACGTGTACAAGGTTCCTTTGTTTCTGATAAAGAGGTTCAGCAGGTTGTGGATTACCTGATCAATCAGAATGGAGGGGCAAATTATAGTAGTGACTTAGAAGAACATCTAAGTAATGATAATTCCGTAGAACTTTCCGGTAGTGCAGTCTTTTCCGGAAATCCTTCAGAAACGGAAGATAATCGGGATCATTATTTTGCGGATGCAGGCTTCTTCATTATAGAAAAAGAAAAGGCATCGATTGGAATGCTACAGAGAATGTTCAAAATAGGATTTAATCGAGCCGCAAGAATTATGGATCAGCTTGCAGAAGCACAGGTGGTAGGACCCGAAGAAGGTACAAAACCGAGAAAGGTATTGATGACCAAAGAAGAATTTGAAGAGTATTTAGGAACAAGTAAGAAGGAGGACTAGCAATGAAAACAGACATTCAAATTGCACAGGAGGCACAGATGCTGCCAATTAAAGAGGTGGCAGCAAACGCAGGTATTACAGAGGATGATTTAGAATTTTACGGAAAATATAAAGCAAAGCTTTCAGAAGATTTCTGGGATAAGATTAAAGATAATCCGGATGGAAAACTGGTATTGGTAACAGCAATCAATCCAACTCCTGCAGGAGAGGGAAAAACAACAACATCTGTTGGATTAGGACAGGCATTTGCCAAGTTAGATAAAAAAGCAATCATTGCACTTCGCGAACCATCTCTTGGACCTTGTTTCGGAATTAAAGGAGGAGCTGCAGGTGGCGGTTATGCACAGGTTGTTCCGATGGAAGATTTGAACCTACATTTCACAGGAGATTTCCATGCAATTACATCTGCTAATAATCTGCTTGCTGCAATGTTAGATAATCACATCCAGCAGGGAAATGCTCTTCAGATTGATCCACGACAGGTTGTATGGAAACGTTGTGTTGATATGAATGACAGAGTGTTGCGTAATATTGTTGTAGGTCTTGGAAACAAGATGGACGGAATGGTTCGTGAAGATCATTTTGTTATTACAGTAGCTTCTGAAATTATGGCAATCCTTTGCCTCGCTGATGATTTGCAGGATTTAAAACGCAGACTTGGAAGAATCATCGTTGCATATAATTTTAACGGGGATCCTGTTACTGCAGATGATTTACAGGCGACAGGCGCAATGACTGCGTTACTCAAAGATGCGATCAAGCCAAACTTGATTCAGACATTAGAACACACTCCGGCCTTAGTCCATGGAGGTCCATTTGCTAATATCGCACATGGCTGCAATAGTGTGCGTGCAACAAAGATGGCTTTAAAAATGGCAGATATTGCAATCACAGAAGCTGGATTCGGCGCAGATCTCGGTGCTGAAAAATTCATGGATATCAAATGCAGAAAAGCGGGTTTAAAACCAGATGCTGTTGTTTTAGTTGCAACAGTACGAGCATTGAAGTATAATGGTGGAGTTGCCAAAGCTGATTTGGCAGAAGAGAATCTGGATGCACTGAAAAAAGGAATCGTGAATTTAGAGAAACATATTGAAAATATACAGAAATTCGGAGTACCTGTAATAGTTACACTGAATTCATTTATAACAGATACAGATGCTGAAAATGAATATATTCGTCAGTTCTGCGAAGAAAGAGGCTGTGAATTCGCACTTTCGGAAGTATGGGAAAAGGGCGGAGAAGGCGGAATTGCACTTGCAGAAAAGGTATTGAATACATTGGAAAATAAAGAAAGCCACTTCCATACGCTTTATGAAGACGAATTGTCTTTGAAAGAAAAAATCGAGAAAATTTCAAAAGAGATTTATGGTGCAGATGGTGTGGTTTATGAGCCGGCAGCACAAAAGCAGATTACAAAAATAGAAGCAATGGGATTTGGCGAATTTCCAATATGTATGGCGAAAAATCAATATTCATTCTCAGATGATGCAAAGAAGCTGGGAAGACCAGAAAACTTTGATATTCATATTCGTGAGGTTTATGTTGATGCAGGAGCAGGATTTGTTGTTGCACTGACAGGTTCGGTTATGACTATGCCTGGACTTCCAAAAGTGCCAGCTGCCAACAATATCGATGTGTCTGAAGATGGAAAAATTACAGGACTGTTTTAAGGAGAAACAAAAACAATGCAGTTAATCGATGGAAAAAAGATTTCAAAAGAAATTAAGGATGAATTAAAAGAAGAAGTAGCCGTATTAAAGGCGAATGGAAAAGAAGTGTGTCTTGCTGTTGTTCAAGTGGGAAACGATCCGGCATCTTCAGTTTATGTAAATAATAAAAAGAAAGCCTGTGCTTATATTGGTATCGAATCAGAAAGCTATGAACTGGCAGAAGAGACAACAGAAGAGGAGTTATTGCTTCTAATTGATCGTTTGAATAAAGAAGAACATGTAAATGGAATACTGGTTCAGTTGCCGCTTCCGGCCCATATTGACGAAGATAAGATCATACGTGCTATTTCTCCGGATAAGGATGTAGACGGATTTCATCCAGTCAGCGTAGGACGTCTGTGGATTGGAGAGAAAGGATTTTTATCTTGTACTCCGGCAGGTATTATTCAGTTATTAAAACGTTCCGGGATTACAATAGATGGAAAAGAATGTGTGATTGTCGGACGTAGCAATATCGTAGGAAAACCGATGGCTGCATTACTTTTGAGAGAAAATGGAACAGTTACAGTTACGCATTCACATACAAATAATTTAAAAGATATTACAAAGAGAGCGGATATTTTGATTGTTGCAATTGGCAGAAAGCAATTTATAACAGCAGACTATGTAAAAGAGGGTGCAGTTGTTATCGATGTGGGCATGCATCGTGATGAGAATAATAAGCTTTGCGGAGATGTTGCATTTGACGAAGTAGCAGAGCATACATCTGCAATTACCCCGGTTCCAGGAGGCGTAGGACCGATGACGATTGCAATGCTAATGAACAACTGTGTAGAAACAGTAAGAAAATAGGAGGAACCATTTATGAAATGTGCAAATTGTGGTGCAGATATTCCAGCGGGAATGCTTATATGTCCTGACTGTGGCACAGAAGTTCAGATGGTTCCGGACTATAATCCTTTAGATGATGTACTTACTCGTGAAGTAAAAGGTTCTGTAGAGGATGTGACACGCCCGTTGCCTAATAGCAGTGGTCAGGTACAGCAGCAAAGAAATCGTTCAAGACAACAACCACAGAATTCAACGCGTGTATTGAGTCAGGGAGAGTTAGACCGTATCCGTTCAAATCAGATGCGGACATCTCAAAAAAGCAATTATCGCGGGAGAGATACAGTTGGAGAAGAGAGGATCAGACCAACAAGACGTGATACAAGGGCACAACAGACGGATTATAGAACAGCGGATGAACGACGGCGTCAAAAAGCATTGCGGATGCGGCAGGCAAAAAAGAAACGTCGAAATACGATGATTGTTGTTATGGTTATTTTAGTTGCAGTTGGAATTAGTGGGATCCTTCTTTATCAGAATTCTTATTCGGGAACTTTAAACAAAGCAGAGAAAGCTTATCAGTCTAGTGAATATAGTAAAGCCATTCGCTATTACAATCTTGCAATTGCAAAAGACAATACGCGTGCGACAGCATATGTAGGACTATCAAAAGTATATATTGCCCAGGATGAATTGGATAAAGCAGAAAACATGTTCTTAAATGCGATTGATTCACAGCCGGAAAATGCAGATTTGTATGAGGCTCTTGCACAATTTTATATCAAGACGGATCAGGCAGATAAAATTTCAGGTACTTTGGACGGCAGTAGCAAAAATGTATTAAAAGAGATGAGTGATTATGTTTCTGACATGCCGGAATTTAGTCTGGAAGAAGGAACATATACAGAAGTGCAACAGGTTTCCTTGTCTGGAAATGGGAAAATTTATTATACAACAGACGGGAATGAACCGACAACTGACAGTACGTTATATACTGAGCCGATTCTGATTGAAGATGGTACGGTTGTTATAAAAGCAATTTGTGTAAATAAAAAGGGAATTCCTAGTTTGGTTGCAACCAAAACATATCAGGTTGAGATTCCAATTGAAGATGCACCAGCTGTTACACCATCTACCGGGCAATATACTTCTGCAACGCAGATCAGTATTACAGTTCCGGAAGGATATACAGCATATTATACAATGGATAATACAACACCAACAACAGCATCAACGCAATACACCGGTCCAATTGACATGCCGGAGGGACAGACTATTTTTTCCGCGATTCTTGTCAACAAGAATGGAAAAACAACACAGGTCACAAAAAGAAATTATGTATTGAATTTACAATAATATAAAAAGAAATCTGTTGGATAAAAAAGAATTCTTCAGATTTCTTTTTTGTTTATGAGATTAAAAACAGTAAAAATAGCATGCATTTGAAGTCTGATTTTTAGAACGGCAATTTTGAAAAAATCCAGTGTATTTATTACCAAAAATAAAGAAAAAATTTTGGTGATAATTCTTCACCTAATTTTCCAGATTGCCTTGTGTGAAAAGATTAACAGTGCTATAATATAAACATGTTAAAAAAATAACACATTGAAGGAGATGTAGTATAATGAGTCGATTTACATTACCAAGAGACATTTATCATGGAAAAGGATGTTTGGAAGAACTGAAAAATTTGAAAGGAACAAAAGCAATCCTCGTTGTAGGTGGTGGCTCTATGAAACGTCAGGGCTTTCTTGACAGAGCAGTGAACTACTTAAAAGAGGCAGGAATGGAAGTAGAATTATTCGAAGGCGTTGAGCCAGATCCATCTGTAGAGACTGTTATGAAAGGTGCTGAAGTAATGCGTGCATTCCAGCCAGACTGGATTGTTGCAATGGGTGGAGGATCACCAATCGATGCAGCAAAGGCAATGTGGGCATTTTATGAATATCCAGAAATTACTTTTGAAGATTTGATTACACCATTTAGTTTTCCAGAATTAAGACAGAAAGCAAAATTCTGTGCAATTCCATCTACATCTGGAACTGCAACAGAGGTAACAGCATTTTCAGTAATCACAAACTATCAGACAGGTGTAAAATATCCGCTTGCTGACTTTAATATCACTCCAGATGTTGCAATCGTAGATCCAGATCTTGTTGCAGGACTTCCTGTAAAACAGGTTGCATACACAGGTATGGATGCTTTAACACACGCTATTGAAGCATATGTATCAACATTGAATTGCCCATTCACAGATCCTCTTGCACTGCAGGCAATTGAGATGGTTCTGGAATATCTTCCAGCATCATACAACTGCAATATGGTAGCAAGAGAGCAGATGCACTATGCACAGTGTCTTGCCGGTATGGCATTCTCAAATGCATTGCTTGGTATCGTACATTCTATGGCACACAAAACAGGAGCAGCATTCTCAACAGGTCATATTCCACATGGTTGTGCAAATGCTATTTATCTGCCATACGTTATCAAATACAATGCAAAAGATCCTGTAGCAGCTTCACGTTATGCTGAAATCGCACGTAGAATGGGACTGGAAGGTGTTTCAGAGCAGGCATTGATCAATAGCCTTTGCAACAAAATCGATGAATTCAATGTAAAATTGAATATTCCAAAGACATTGAAAGAATTTGGAATCAACGAAGACGAATTCAAAGAAAAAGTTGCCAAGATTGCAGAGCTTGCAGTTGGTGATGCATGTACAGGCTCTAACCCACGTGCAATCGATCCTGCAAACATGGAAAAACTGTTAACATGCACATACTATGGTACAGAAGTAGATTTCTAATTTAATTTGCAAAAAAGGGGCGGGTGTCAGTAGAGCATCGGCCCCATTTTTTGTTGTATCGTTAAAATCTTCACTTGCCAAGCTGAATCATATAGCGTATTATAATTAAAGGGCGTTTTTTATTTCCGAACTAGGTATTGAGTTAGAAATGAAAGAGGAATAAGAGAAACCTAAATAAAAGGAGGAAGATCATGTATAAAATTTTAAAAGCAGAAAAACTGGCCGATAAGATTTTTTGATGGATGTACATGCACCACGTGTTGCAAGTCACTGTCAGCCGGGACAGTTTGTTATCGTAAAGATGGATGACAAAGGAGAGAGAATTCCACTTACTATTTGCGATTATGATCGTGAAGCCGGAACAATCACAATTGTATTTCAGGAAGTTGGAGCATCTACGATAAAGATGGCTGATCTGAAAGAAGGAGACAGTTTCCGTGACTTTGTCGGACCACTTGGATGTCCATCAGAATTTGTTCATGAAGATCTCGAAGAATTAAAGAAGAAAAAAATCGTTTTTGTAGCTGGAGGTGTTGGTGCCGCACCTGTTTATCCACAGGTAAAATGGTTACATGCTCATGGAATTGAAGCAGATGTTATCCTTGGTGCAAAGACAAAAGATATGGTAATTCTTGAAAAGGAACTGGAAGCAGTTGCTGGTAATTTATATGTAACAACAGACGATGGCTCTTACGGACGTTCCGGAATGGTTACAGCTACCTTAGAAGACTTGGTTAGCAAAGAAGGAAAAACATATGATTCATGTGTCGCAATCGGACCAATGATTATGATGAAATTTGTTTGTCTGTTAACTAAAAAATTAGAGATTCCTACAATTGTCAGCATGAACCCGATCATGGTTGATGGTACAGGAATGTGTGGAGCTTGCCGTCTGCAGGTCGGTGATGAAATTAAATTCGCATGTGTAGATGGACCAGAGTTTGATGGACATCTTGTAGATTTCGATCAGGCAATGAAGAGAAGTCGGATGTATAAGACAGAAGAGGGTCGTGCGATTCTGAAACTGCAGGAAGGTGATACACATCACGGTGGCTGCGGAAATTGCGGAGGTGACAACTAATGGCAGATGTATTAAAGAAAGTTCCTGTAAGAGAACAGGATCCAAAAGTACGTGCAACTAATTTTGAAGAAGTATGTCTTGGATACAATAAAGAAGAGGCAATGGAAGAAGCTACTCGTTGCATTAACTGTAAAAATGCAAAATGTATTCAGGGATGTCCTGTATCTATCAATATTCCAGGATTTATTCATGAAGTAAAAGAAGGTAATATCGAAGAGGCTTATAAGATTATCGGACAGTCTTCAGCATTACCTGCTATTTGCGGACGTGTATGTCCACAGGAATCACAGTGTGAAGGAAAATGTATCCGTGGCATCAAAGGTGAGCCAATTTCTATCGGTAAACTGGAGAGATTTGTTGCAGATTATGCTTTGGAGCATGATATTAAACCAGTTGGAGCAGAAGAAAAGAACGGACATAAAGTAGCTGTTATCGGTTCAGGTCCTTCAGGACTTACATGTGCCGGCGACCTTGCAAAACTTGGTTACGATGTAACTGTATTTGAAGCACTTCATGAACTCGGTGGAGTATTGGTATATGGAATTCCAGAATTCCGTCTTCCAAAACAGAAAGTTGTAGCAAAAGAGATTGAAAAAGTAAAAGAGCTTGGAGTTAAATTTGAGACAAACGTTGTAATCGGAAAATCTACAACAATTGATATGTTGATTGAAGATGAAGGGTTTGAAGCTGTATTTATCGGTTCAGGTGCAGGTCTTCCTAAATTTATGGGTATTCCTGGTGAAAATGCAAATGGCGTATTCTCTGCTAATGAGTATTTGACAAGAAGTAACTTGATGAAAGCTTTTGACGATTCTTATGACACACCAATTTCAGCCGGACATAAAGTAGCTGTTGTAGGTGGTGGTAACGTTGCTATGGATGCTGCAAGAACAGCACTTCGTCTTGGTGCAGAAGTACATGTTGTATATCGTCGTAGTGAAGAAGAACTTCCAGCACGAGTAGAAGAAGTGCATCATGCAAAAGAAGAGGGAATCATTTTTGATTTGCTGAGAAATCCAAAAGAAATCAAAGTAGATGAGAATGGTAACGTAACTGGAATGACAGTCGTTAAAATGGAACTTGGAGAGCCGGATGCATCAGGAAGAAGACGTCCTGTTGAAGTTGCAGGTTCTGAATATGACATTGATGTAGATACAGTGATCATGTCACTTGGTACATCACCAAACCCATTGATCTCTTCTACAACTGAAGGGCTGGAGATTAATAAATGGAAATGTATCGTAGCAGAAGAAGAAACTGGAAAAACATCTAAAGAGGGTGTATATGCCGGTGGAGATGCTGTTACCGGTGCAGCTACAGTTATCCTTGCAATGGGTGCCGGTAAAGCAGCTGCAAAGGGTATTGACGAATATCTTAGCAATAAATAATTTAGAGAGAGTAATTTTGCGCTGAATAATTTTAGATGCAATGCATAAAATAATTATGAGGATATAGGTTTTTCCTATATCCTCGTTTTTTAGACATTAGGGGATTTATATGAAGATCACATTGATTACAGTTGGAAAAATAAAAGAAAAGTATTTGAAAGATGCAATTTCAGAATATAGTAAACGTTTGAGCCGTTATTGCAAATTAGAAATCATAGAAGTTGCTGATGAAAAAACTCCTGATAACGCAAGTCAGATTGTTGAAGACGGAATTCGTGATAAAGAAGGAGAACGTATCTTAAAATATGTGAAAGAAGATGCATTTGTTGTTACTTTAGAAATCAAGGGAAAACTCTTGACCTCTGAAGAACTGGCTGATAAAATTGAAACTCTGGGTATTCAAGGAACCAGTCATATCATATTTATTATTGGGGGTTCAATAGGCCTTGGAAATGAGGTGTTAAAACGCTCAAACTATGCGTTGAGTTTTTCTAAAATGACATTTCCACACCAACTGATGCGTGTAATTTTACTGGAACAGATATATCGGAGTTATAGAATAATAAATCACGAACCATACCACAAGTAAGTCATTTAATAGATAAAAAATATAAGCAAAAGAAGAGGATTTTAAAACATGCAAGAAGCAACACAAGATATACAGGAAGAAGGCATGGCATTCTTAGAAACTGTCACAGAAAAATTGAAACAGAAATTGGCACAGCTTTATGAAACTCTTTTGGACGGACAAAAAGAGATAGATCAGATGCAAGAATATTTCTGGGATAATTATACAGAGATGGATGAATATGGTTATGAGTATTATGATAACCAACAGGCGTTACTACAACAGGTAAATGCAAATCAGAATACATTGTCAATGAAACATCGACTTGAGTCTTTGTTAGATTCACCTTTTTTCGGACGTGTTGATTTTCTGTATGATGGAGATGAAGAACCCGAATCATTTTATATTGGCATTGCAAATTTTGCAGAAGACACTGGAGGGCAGCCTCTTATTTATGACTGGAGAGCACCGGTAAGCAGTTTATTTTATGATTATGATAAAGGCAATGCTTCTTATGAAGCACCGGCTGGAATAATTACAGGTGAAATTACAGCAAAAGGACAATATAAAATAAAAAAAGGTAAAATTATATATGCTTTTGAAAGTGATATGCTGATAGATGATGAAATTTTAAAACAAGAATTAGGAAGCAATGGCGATGTTCAATTAAAAAGCATTATTAGAACAATACAAAAAGAACAAAATGAGATTATCAGGAACACCAAGGATCAAATATTGATCATTCAGGGGGCAGCGGGAAGTGGAAAAACATCTATTGCTTTACACCGAATTGCTTATTTGCTATATCACGATCGTAAAAATTTAAAATCATCAAACATTTTAATTTTATCTCCCAATAGTGTGTTTTCTGATTATATTTCACATATTCTTCCAGAACTTGGTGAAGAGAATATTCAGGAAATGAGTTTTGATATTTTTGCTTATAAAGAATTAAAAGAATTTGTCTATGATTGCGAAGATCGCTATCATCAATTGGAACGGCAGTTACATGATTGTCCATCAAGTGAGATTCATCGTTACAGATACAAACAGTCTTTTGATTTTATCGGACAGATGGAAGGTTTTCTTGCTGCATTAGAAGATCGTTTGATTGATTTTCATGATATTGAATGGCGTGGATACCATAAGTCAGAAGAAGATTTAATCCAATTATTTTACTTCAAATTTCAAGACACTCCGATTTTGGTAAGAATGGATGCAATTAAAGAATATTTTATTGATGAGATTGAAACCAGTATGGGACGTGATCTTAAGGAAGATGAACACATTTATTTTGATGAACTTTTTGATAAAATGTATCAGACAAAAGATTTGTATATTATTTATAATTGGTTTTTAGAAGATATAGATTCTCCCGTGTTACCAAAAGTGTCGTATGAACGTCGCATACTGAAATATGAAGATGTATATCCGATGCTCTATTTAAAATATCGACTCTATGGAAAGAAACAGCATCACCGTATTAAACATGTGGTGATTGATGAAATGCAGGATTATTCTTATTTACAGTATACAATTTTACAAACGATGTTTGATTGCAAGATGACGATACTTGGAGATAAGGCACAATCTATGGATGAACAAACACAAGATGTTCTTGCTTTCCTGCCGAAAATATTTGGAAAACAAGTTCGGAAAATTGTTATGAATAAGAGTTATCGAAATACAGTTGAAATTGCAAAGTATGCAGCAGGACTGACAGGCATTTGTGATTTGGAATTGTTTGACCGTCATGGAAAAGACGTAGTAGAAAAAACTTTTTCATCAGTAGAATCAGTAATATCTGAAATTTTGAAAAATATTAATTTGGATAAATATGAAACAGCAGCGGTTTTAGCCAGAACAGAGAAGGAAGCTTTTGAATTATATAGTTTATTAAAAAGAAAAGATGAAAATGTCTCTTATATGGATCGAGATACATCTGTTTTTCAGAAAGGGCTGACGATCACCACATACTACCTTGCAAAAGGATTAGAGTTTGATCAAGTTTTCACTGTTCGTTCGGATATTGAAACAAATATGTCAAAACAGGCAGATTATATTTGTGCGACAAGAGCGTTACATGAGTTATATATGTATACCTTGGAAAATAATAAATAAAAAATCTTTGTTCATTCATAGAAAAGAAAGTTCTCTCATAGATTTTTTATAAAAAAGAATACGTGATCGTGTATATGAGAGCAAAGCAGAAGCAAGATCAGTTAAAGAATAAGATTACTTCTGTTACAGGAATGCCCGATGAGGTTATTTTAGGAGCATCGGTTATAAATATACTTGGATATCATAAGTTATATATAGAAAACTATCGTGGAATCCTTGAATATACTTCTTGCCTGATACGTATTCAGACAAAACAGGCACAAATACGTGTTGTTGGAAAGAAATTAAAAATAGAATATTATACAAATTTAGAAATGAAAATCACAGGAGATATTTGTTCGATAGAATTTTGTAAATAAGGAGTTTTCTATTGATACATTCAATCATCCAATATCTTCACGGGTATTTGATTTTATGCGTGGAAGGAGATTCGGCAGAGCGCTTTTTGAATTTATGTTCATATCATAAAATATATATATGGAATGTAACCATTCATGACAATGTTTATGAATTACAAATAAGAATCAAAGATTTTCGAAAAATCCGCCCGATTGCCCGGAAAACGCATACACATGTAAAAATAAAAAATCGTTTTGGCTTTCCGTTCTTTATATATTCTCATAAAGTAAGGGTTTTCTTTCTTGTTGGAATTATTTTTTGTATCTGTTTGTTAAAAGAATGCTCCGCCAGAATATGGGATGTGCATTTTAGCGGAAATCAAGAACTGACTGCAGAATCACTAATGGATTTTTTGCAGACAATTTCTATATATCCTGGAATGCGTAAAGAAAAAATAGATTGTTTTCAGGTAAATAAAGTACTTCGTGAACAATATCCTGAGATTGTATGGGTGTCTACTTCGCTAGATGGAAGTATTCTTCAAATTAAAATCAAAGAAAATGAAATGCGAAGAAATAACGTACCTTCATTGGAAGACGCAGAAGGGATAGATTTGATCGCAACTTGTGATGGAGTTATAACACAAATTATAACAAGAAAAGGAATCCCCCTTGTACATGTCGGAGATCAAGTAAAAAAAGGAGATATCCTGGTATCTGGAAGATTGGAAATCAAGAATGATTCCCAGGAAATTATCCGTTATCAATATGAACATTCTGATGCGGATGTTTTTGCAGATACAATACAAGTATATACGGATAAAATCTCAAGGAAGTATAAGCAAAAACAGTATAATAAAAAAGAAGAACGATTTACTATCTTTTTTAGGATAAAATCCTGGTCTATTGAAATTGGAAGCCTGAGAAATTCCTTTTCGAATGTTGAAAAGGAATCAGTGGAATATCAGATTCAATTTGGTGAAAATTTTAAATTGCCGATTTATTATGGATATGCGAAGGCTAAGGGGTATCATTTTATACCCCAAAATTATTCAAAAGAAGAATTAAAAACAAAATTGAATTTGAATTTTGAACAATTTCTCCAAAAATTGGAAGAAAAGGGTATTCAAATAACAGGGAAAAGTGTTAATATACATTTATATGACGTTTTTGCATCGGCAGATGGAACATTATATTTAAATCAGACAATTACACAACCTGTCGAGACAGAAATGATGGAAATTGAAAGGAACGAACCGGAATGAGCTTATCGGAATTAAATATTGATATCCCGGCTGAACACGAAAAAAACGTGTTCGGCCAGTTTGATGTATTTGCGAAAAAAATAGAACGTACATTTCATGTAACATTGATCTCACGAGATGGCATAATTAAAATTCTTGGTGAACAGTCACTGGCGCAGAAAGCATATCGTGTGCTTAGCCAGCTTACAGAATTATCCCGCAGAGGAAATATGATCACAGAACAAAATGTAAATTATGCAATTTCACTTGTGTTTGAGGGTCAGGAAGAAGAAATTGTAGAAATAGATAAAGATTTAATTTGTCATACATTACAAGGAAAACCAATCAAACCAAAGACACTTGGTCAGAAAAAATATGTAGATGCGATACGGAATGGAATGATCACTTTCGGATTAGGACCGGCAGGAACTGGAAAAACGTATTTAGCAATGGCAATGGCAATCACTGCATTTAAAAATAATGAGGTGAGTCGAATTATTTTAACAAGACCTGCTATTGAAGCAGGAGAAAAGCTTGGATTCCTTCCAGGTGATCTGCAGAGCAAGATCGATCCATATCTCCGACCGTTATATGATGCATTATATCAGATTATGGGAACGGAGAGCTTTATTAAAAATCAGGAAAAGGGATTGATTGAAGTGGCCCCACTCGCATATATGAGAGGACGTACTTTGGATAATGCGTTTATCATTCTGGATGAAGCACAAAATACAACACCTGCCCAGATGAAGATGTTTCTTACGCGAATCGGGTTTGGTTCCAAGGTTGTTATTACCGGAGACTCTTCGCAGAAGGATTTACCGGCAGGAAGTGTGTCTGGATTAGATGTTGCGGTAAAGGTAGTCAAAGATATTGAAGATATCAGCATTTGTACTTTGACAAGTAAGGATGTTGTGCGCCATCCACTTGTACAACGTATTGTAAAAGCGTATGAAGCATACGAAAACAAAAGTACTCGTTCAGGGAAAACAAATGCAAAAAGGAGAAAATCATGAGTTTATATATAGAAGATGAGAGCAATATTACACTTCCGATTGAGGTGGAATCAATTGCAAATCTTGTGGTAGAAGCAGCATTGGATTATATCCAGTGTCCGTTTGAAGCAGAAGTAAATCTGTTGCTGACAGATGATGAAGCAATTCATGAAATGAATCAGGAATTTAGACAGGTAGACCGCTCTACAGATGTATTGTCTTTTCCAATGTTAGAATATGCAAATCCGGGTGATTTTTCGGAAATTGAAGAACAAGAAGATGCATTCAACCCAGAGACCGGAGAATTGATGCTTGGAGATATTGTGATTTCAAAAGAACATGTTCTTGCACAGGCAGAAGCTTATGCACATTCTCCAAAGCGGGAGTTTGCTTTTCTTATTGCACATAGTATGCTTCATCTATTTGGGTTCGATCACATGGAAGAGGAAGAACGTATGATAATGGAAGCAAAGCAGCGGGAAATTATGGAAAAAGTACAAATATTACGCTAACTGACGGAGGGGATGATGACGGATTTACAAAGTAATAAAAAAACAAAGAAAAAAGATGATTTTTTGATGCAGGGAGCAATATTGGCAGTTGCAATGTTTCTTACAAAAATCATCGGAGTTGTATATAGAATTCCATTGACAAATATCCTGGGAGACGAAGGAAACGGATTCTACGGTTATGCATTTGAGGTTTATGCGATGGCCTTGATGCTTTCAACATTTAGTCTTCCTGTTGCAGTTTCAAAGTTAGTTTCAGCAAGACTTGCAATGCATCAGAAGCGAAATGCGTTTCGAGTGTTTCTTGGAGCGTTGGCATTTTCAATTGTCGTAGGACTGGTTATCTCACTTTTAATCTTTTTTGGAGCAGGGGCAATTTCTACGCATATGATGGAATCTCCGCTCAGTGTATATGCACTTCGAGTATTGGCTGCAGGTCTTTTTATTGTTGCTGTTCTTGGTGTTCTTCGAGGCTATTTCCAGGGACTTGGCACTATGGTTCCAACTGCGATTTCGCAGATCATTGAGCAGATTATTAACGCAATCGTAAGTATTGCAGGGGCAAAAGTGCTGTTTGATGTTGGGGCAGCAGCAGGTAAAAAATCAGGAGAAGAATTACTTGGTCCGGCATATGGAGCTGCCGGTGGAACTCTTGGAACAGTAGTGGGTGCATTTGCGGCATTATTATTCCTGCTTTTTGCGATTTTCATATATCGAAATAATATTCGTAGACAGTTAAAAAGTGATACTACTCGTAGAAAAGAAAGTTATAAGCGTATAATTAAAATCCTGTTAATTACAATTGCACCGATTATTTTCAGTACTGCAATTTATAATATCAATCAGATTTTGGATCTGACAATATTCAATAAGGTTATGGCAGCACAAGGCTTTACGGAGAAAGAGTATATGGCTTTACAGGGAATTTATACTGGAAAGTATAATACATTGATTAATGTGCCGCTTGCAATGGCAAATGGATTGGCGGCTTCAATTATTCCGAGTATGACAACAGCCGTTGCAGTGCATGACAAAAACCAGATTCATGAAAAAATCAGTCAATCGATTCGATTTACAATGATTATTGCAATTCCATGTTTTATTGGATTTATTGTACTTGGGTCTCCGCTTATGGTCCTTTTATATAATGATACAAGCAAAACACCGGCAACATTGCTCGCTGTTGGCTCGATTACGGTTGTTTTGTATTGCTGGTCAACTGTTTCAAACTCAATTTTACAAGGTCTTGATAAGTTATCTGAACCTGCTAAAAATGCAGGGATTTCATTGCTTATACATCTGATCGCATTATTTATTATGTTAGTTGTATTAAAATGGAATATCTATGCGTTAGTAGGAAGTAATATTGTTTTTGCAATTTGTATGTGCCTGCTCAATGCACGTGCAATTCATAAAGCATGTGATTATCGGCAGGAAATTGATAATACATTTGTCAAACCATTGATTGCAGCAGTGATTATGGGTGCAGTTACGTATCTTGTACATTTCATTTTTGATCTTTTAGTTGGAGGGCGTTTTGTCGCAACATGTATTGCAATTTTATTTGCAGTGATTGTTTATGCACTTGCATTATTAAAACTCGGGACATTGTCAAATGATGACATCCGGGCATTACCACAGGGAGATAAGATTTTACATATTTGTAAAAAATTCCACCTGCTTCCAAAATATAGAATGTTATAAATTTAACTGAATAAGAAATAAAAAGAAGCCAATACTATATAAAAAAGGAGAGATCCTATGAGAAAATATTTTATTGGCTTTTTTTCTATTATTTTAATAGTATTTAGTGTAATTACAGTAGGATATCAATTGACTTATAAGTATACGAATACAAAAGCTCAACAGAGTAAGGAACAGATGCTGACAGAACGTATTGAAAAATCAGGAAGCATCAGCACAAAAGGGGATGCAGTAAAAAATAACGGGTATTATATTTCTTCCCTGCAAGGATATATTGTCGTATATTGTGATGACCATAAAACGGTATATGAAGTAACCGATATTCCGATAAATTCACTTCCTAAAGATATACAGGAAAAAGTAATGAATTCAATGTATATTGAAAGTGCAGAGGAGTTATATCAATTTTTAGAAAACTATTCAAGCTGAGAGTAGAGAATTTTGGCAGACGGGTAGACGAAATAAAAAAAATAGTGTAGTATAGTTATGTTTACGAGAAATTTACATGGAAAAGTAAAGTGAGGAATTACAATGGATGAGCGAAAGATAGCAAGAATTAATGAATTATATAGAAAATCAAAAGCAGAAGGACTGACAGAATCCGAGAAAAAAGAACAGAAACTTTTACGACAGGAGTATCTGGAAAGTATTCGCGGTAACCTGCGCAGCCAGTTAAATAATATCGATATCAAGGAAAAAGATGGAAGTATCATAAACCTTGGTGAAAAATACGGAAGAAAAATTGGAAACTAGGAAGGGTGTTTGAATTATGTTAAATGGACTTCCGGGGGATCCGGTTATGTTGTTAAGTGTCGTAAATACAAAATTACGAGATCAATATCACGACCTAAATGTATTGTGTGATGATATGAATGTTGCAAAAGAAGAGATAGAATCAAAATTAAATGCGATTGATTATTTCTATGATAGTAACCGTAATCAATTTGTTTAATGATAGGACAAAGGCAGGTTTGCGAAAAGTTATTTCGTAAGCCTGCCGTTTTATATATTAGAAAAGCAGTTGAAAAAAAACATTTTGTAACGTATAATATAATATCGTCTTAATATTGAAAGGAACATTGGAAAACGATGGAATATAATAACAATAAAGAAATAGAAAAAATATTAGAAGAGATTGATATAAGTGAAGAAGCACCAATTGAAGAGCCTATGCGCCAGTATTATTTTATCAAAAAAGGGAGAGCGTATGTTGCCGAGTTGAGCGAAAAATTAGATCGCCCTCTTTATGTCTGTGTAAACACTTTTGGTTGTCAGATGAACGCGAAAGACTCTGAAAAATTGCTTGGTATTCTTGAACAGATGGGTTATAAAGAAGAAACAGATGAAAATAAAGCAGATTTTGTTATTTATAATACCTGTACTGTTCGTGAAAATGCGAATCTGCGTGTTTATGGACGTCTTGGACAGCTTAACCGCATTAAAAAGAAGAACCCACATATGATGATTGGATTATGCGGATGCATGATGCAGGAACCGGAAGTTGTAGAAAAGTTAAAGAAGAGTTACAGATTTGTTGATCTGATTTTTGGAACCCATAATATTTATAAATTTGCAGAACTGATTGTAACATGCTTTGAATCAGAACGTATGGTGATCGATATCTGGAAGGATACGGATAAAATTGTTGAAGATTTGCCGACAGATCGTAAGTATTCATTCAAATCTGGTGTAAATATTATGTTTGGCTGTAATAATTTCTGCAGCTATTGTATTGTACCTTATGTGCGTGGACGAGAAAGAAGCCGTAATCCGAAAGATATTATTCGAGAGATAGAGAAGCTGGTTGCTGATGGAGTAGTAGAAGTCATGCTTCTTGGACAAAATGTAAATTCATACGGGAAAAATCTGGATGAGCCAATGACATTTGCTCAACTTTTACAGGAGATTGAAAAAATAGAAGGGCTTGAACGCATCCGTTTTATGACCTCCCATCCAAAGGATTTATCAGATGAACTGATTGAAGTAATGGCACATTCAAAAAAAATCTGTAAACACCTTCATTTACCGGTTCAATCAGGAAGTACAGATGTCTTAAAGAAGATGAATAGAAGGTATACAAAAGAACAGTATTTATTACTGGTAGAGAAAATCAAAAAGGCAATTCCGGATATTTCACTTACAACAGATATTATTGTTGGATTTCCGGGAGAGACAGAAGAAGATTTTCAGGAAACGTTAGATGTAGTACGTAAGGTGCGCTATGACAGTGCCTTTACATTCCAATATTCAAAGCGTACAGGAACTCCTGCTGCCGTACTTGAAGACCAGATTTCACCGGAGGTCATGAAAGATCGTTTTGATCGTCTGTTAAAAGAAGTCCAGACAATCTCAGCAGAAGTGTGCAGTGTACATAAAGGAACGATACAGCGTGTTCTTGTTGAAACCAAAAATGATCATGACGAGCATCTGGTGACAGGTCGTATGAGCAACAATCTGCTTGTTCATTTTCCGGGAGATGCTTCATTGATTGGAAAATTAGTTGATGTTGAACTCAAAGAATGTCATGGATTTTATTATATGGGAGAAATCGTTTCTTAAGAAAAAATTTTTCGGGCAATATTTTTACCAAAAACGTCCAAACTATGTAGCAAAACTATATAGGAGGACGTTTTTGCATGAAAAGATTAAAAGAATATACTGGATTGTGGGCTTTGGGCGGAATGTTATATTATGGAATAGAAGTAATTTTTCGAGGTTTTTCACATTGGTCTATGTTTGTGCTGGGAGGAATCTGCATGATGTTTTGTGGGCAGCAGGGAGTGTGGACAAAGTGGGAGGACCCATTGTGGATGCAGGTAGTAAGATGTTCAATCTTTGTTACAGCAGGAGAATTTATTACAGGAATTATTGTAAATAAATGGTTGAAGCTGAATGTATGGGATTATTCGAATCAGCCGTTTCATCTTCTTGGACAAATTTGTTTTGCATTCATTATTTTATTTTCCGGGTTATGCGTGATAGCGATTTATTTATCAGCGTATTTTTTACACTTTATTTGTGGTGAAAAAAAACCACATATCCATGTTTTATAAAAAGTCGAAAAATGCTATAATAAATAGGATTTCTTTTGAGATACATTAATTTGAATTGAAAGGATGGCGTAATAAGTGGCTGAAATGACACCGATGATGCAGCAATATATGGAGACAAAGTCTCAATATCCGGACTGCATTTTATTTTATAGACTAGGTGATTTCTATGAGATGTTTTTTGATGATGCATTGACTGCATCCAAAGAATTAGAAATCACATTGACAGGAAAGAATTGTGGGATGGAAGAACGTGCACCAATGTGTGGGGTTCCTTATCACGCAGTAGATGGATATTTGACAAAATTAGTATCTAAAGGATATAAAGTAGCAATCTGTGAGCAGGTTGAGGATCCAAAACAGGCAAAAGGTATTGTGAAGCGTGAAGTAGTGCGAATTGTAACACCTGGAACTATTTTGGATGCAGCCGCAATTGACGAGAGCAAGAATAATTATATTATGTGTATTGTATACATTGCGGATCGCTATGGATTGTCAGTTGCAGATGTAACTACCGGAGATTATTTTGTGACAGAACTGCCGGACGGACAAAAATTAAAAGATGAAATTTTTAAATTTATGCCGTCAGAAATTATTTGCAATGAATCATTCTATATGAGTGGAATGGATCTTGAAGATATGAAAAATCGACTTGGAATTACAATTTATTCATTGGAATCATGGTATTTTGATGATGAAATTTGTAAATCTAAATTAATGGAACATTTCAAGGTATCTTCGCTGCAAGGACTTGGACTTGCGGATTATGATTGTGGAGTGATCAGTGCGGGGGCACTGCTTCAATATTTATTGGAAACACAAAAAAATGATCTGTCCCATATGACACATATCATACCGTATACGACCGGAAAATATATGATGCTGGATAGTTCTACAAGACGGAATCTAGAGTTATGTGAAACTTTACGTGAGAAACAAAAAAGAGGCTCTTTATTATGGGTATTGGATAAAACCAAAACAGCTATGGGGGCTAGAACATTACGAAAATATATTGAACAACCGTTGATTGAGCGTACCGAAATAGAACGTCGTCTGGATGCTGTTACAGAATTAAAAGAAGAGGCTATTTCCAGAGAAGAGATCAGAGAGTATTTATCTCCTGTATATGACTTAGAAAGATTGATTACAAGAATTACGTATGGCTCAGCCAATCCACGAGATCTCACTGCTTTTTCAACATCATTGGAAATGCTGCCGGCTATCCATTATATATTAGAAGATATGAAATCCGACTTATTATGTGAGATTTGTAAAGAAATGGATACGCTGGAGGATTTATGCTCCCTTGTAAAATCAGCAATTGCACAAGAACCACCAATTGCTATGAAAGAAGGAAATATTATACGTGATGGCTACAGCGAGGAAGTAGATACGCTTCGTCGTGCAAAATCGGATGGAAAAACATGGCTTGCGAAACTGGAAGAGCAGGAACGTGAAAAGACAGGAATTAAAAACCTAAAGATTAAATATAACAAAGTGTTTGGATATTATTTGGAAGTAACAAATTCTTATAAAGAACTTGTGCCGGAATATTATACCCGTAAACAGACACTGGCAAATTCGGAAAGATATATTACACCTGAATTAAAAGAACTGGAAGACACTATTTTAGGTGCAGAAGATAAACTTTATGCACTGGAATATGAATTATATTGTACTGTTCGAGATACGATTGCAGGAGAAGTTATCCGAATTCAGAAAACAGCGAAAGCCGTTGCAGCATTGGATGTGTTTACATCACTTGCACTTGTTGCAGAACGCAATAACTATATCCGCCCTACAATCAATGTTCAGGGAAAAATTGATATTAAAGATGGGCGACATCCAGTTGTAGAGCAGATGATTTCAAATGGCTCATTTATTTGCAATGATACCGTGCTGGATGATAAAAAGCAGAGGATTTCTATTATTACAGGTCCGAATATGGCTGGTAAATCTACATATATGAGACAAGTTGCCCTTATTGTGCTGATGGCACAGCTTGGCTCTTATGTGCCTGCTTCTAAAGCAAACATTGGACTTGTGGATCGTATTTTTACCAGAGTCGGAGCCTCAGATGATCTTGCATCAGGACAAAGTACATTTATGGTAGAGATGACGGAAGTAGCTAATATTTTACGAAATGCTACAAGTAAGAGTCTGCTTGTATTGGATGAAATCGGTCGAGGAACAAGTACATTTGACGGTCTTTCCATTGCATGGGCAGTTGTAGAATATATCAGTGATGCAAAATTACTTGGCGCGAAAACATTATTTGCAACACATTATCATGAGCTAACAGAGTTAGAAGGAAAAATCAACAATGTAAACAATTATTGTATCGCGGTGAAAGAAAAGGGTGATGATATTGTATTTTTGCGAAAGATTGTAAAAGGCGGAGCAGACAAGAGTTATGGTATTCAGGTGGCAAAACTGGCAGGAGTTCCGGATATTGTAATCAATCGAGCAAAAGAAATCGTAGAGGAACTGGCGGATGAAGATATTACTTCACGTGTCAGTGAAATTGCTTCCAGAGAGGCTGAAGCAAAGAAAAAAACAAAGTCTAAAAAATATGATGAAGTAGATATTGCACAGTTTTCTTTATTCGACACAGTAAAAGACGATGATGTTCTTGAAGAACTGAAAGCTATTGATGTAGGTAATCTGACTCCAATCGATGCCTTAAATACCATTTACAGACTTCAGAACAAATTAAAAAATCGCTGGTAAAAGGAGTACATAATGCAGCATATTCAAGTATTAGATCAGGTTACAATTGATAAAATTGCCGCTGGGGAAGTGATTGAACGACCGGCTTCTATTGTGAAAGAACTTGTAGAAAATGCGATTGATGCCGGAGCAACACATGTTACAATTGAGATCGAAGAAGGTGGAATCTCATTGATCCGTATTACCGATGACGGAAGTGGTATTATGAAAGAAGATATCCGCAATGCATTTTTGCGTCATTCTACAAGTAAGATCCGTAATGTGGAGGATTTGCTTCACATTACATCTCTTGGATTTAGAGGAGAGGCATTATCAAGCATTGCGGCAGTTACAAAGGTGGAAGTAATCACAAAAACAAAAGAGGCTATACTTGGAACAAGATATGTAATTGAAGGCGGACAAGAACTTTCATTAGATGAAGCCGGATCTTCTGACGGAACAACTTTTATAATAAGACAGTTATTCTATAATGTCCCTGCAAGACGCAAATTTTTAAAAACTGCAATGACAGAAGCGGGACATGTACAAGATTTGTTAATACGATTGGCATTATCTCATCCGGAAGTTGCATTTCGATTTTTAAATAATAATCAAGAGAAGCTTAGAACTTCCGGAAGTGGCAAATTAAAGGATGTGATCTATAATATTTATGGACGTGATGTTGCATCTAATTTACTGGAATTGGATTATCGGCAAGGAGGCATTCATATTACCGGGTATCTTGGGAAACCTTTGATCACAAGAGGAAATCGTAATTTTGAGACATTTTTTGTGAACGGACGTTATGTAAAAAGTACGATGATCTCAAGAGCTGTTGAAGATGCGTATAAAGATTTCATGATGCAACATAAATTTCCATTTGTAGTATTGCATTTCCAGGTGGATACAGAAACAGTAGATGTAAATGTGCATCCGACAAAGATGGAACTTCGTTTTCAAAATCAACAAGAAGTATATAAAACCGTATTTGAAGCAATACATCGACAATTATTAGAACCGGAATTGATTCCACAGGTGGAAGTTCCAGAACCATTGACATCGCCTGTTCAGGAAAAAAAGAAGACTCCGTCACCGGATCTTAAACTTGTAAGACGAGCAATCCCATCCGATTCAAAGGGAGCTGTAGTTTCGATTGCGACAACACCGATAGATTCTGCGGCACAGACAGTGCCAGAGCCGGTGAAAGAGGAACCTCATAACGAGGATTACTTTATCCGTAAAATGAGAGAGCGTGTTATGTCTTATCATAATCGGAATTCTTCAGCAGAGGTGAAAGATCAGAAAAAGATTTTCAGACCGGAAGAACAGAAAAAACGGATACAGACTTCGGTTCGTGAAGCTACAACATATAAGATAAATGAGACACCGGTAGTCCAGAAACCAGAGCAACTGAATTTATTTGAAGAAAAGTTATTAAAACGGGAGGTCCGGGCAGAGTATCGTCTGATTGGACAAGTATTTGATACCTACTGGCTTGTTCAATTTCAGGATAATCTTTATATTATAGACCAGCATGCCGCTCATGAACGTGTTTTATATGAACGGACTTTAAAAGAAATGAAAAACCGGGAGTTTACCTCACAGTATTTAAGTCCTCCGATTATACTGACACTTTCTATGCAGGAAGCAGAGCTGCTTAAGACACATAAGGAACGGTTTGAGCGGATAGGTTTTGAAATCGAGCCGTTCGGGGGCGAGGAATATGCGATACGTGCGGTTCCTGCAAATTTATTTAGCATTGCAAAAAAAGAGCTTTTTATGGAAATGCTGGACAATCTGGCAGATGGTCTTAGCACCAATATGACACCGGATATCATTGATGAAAAAGTAGCATCTATGTCATGTAAAGCGGCTGTAAAAGGAAATAACCGATTATCAGCACAAGAAGTTGACGCATTAATCGGTGAACTATTAGAATTGGAGAATCCGTATCATTGTCCACATGGTCGTCCGACGATTATTGCAATGTCAAAAAAAGAATTGGAGAAAAAATTCAAGAGGATTGTATAATATGAAAAAACCTTTAGTTATTTTAACAGGACCAACGGCTGTTGGAAAAACAAAAGCATCTATCGGTCTTGCCAAAGCAATTGGCGGGGAAATTATTTCTGCTGATTCCATGCAGGTCTATAAGCAAATGGATATTGGTTCAGCAAAAATAAAGCCTTCGGAAATGGATGGAATTCCACATTATCTTGTAGATATCTTGGAGCCGGATGAAGAATTTCACGTTGTTCTTTTTCAACAGATGGCAAAACAGGCAATACAGAAAATCTATGAGAAAGGGAAAATACCAATCCTCGTAGGAGGAACTGGATTTTATATTCAGGCGGTTTTGTATGATATTGATTTCTCAGAAAATGAAAAAGATACGTCTTATCGAGAAGAACTGGAAAAACTGGCACAAACAAAAGGTGCAGAATATCTCCATGACCTTTTACGGGAAGTTGATGAAAAATCGGCACAGGACATTCACGCCAATAACGTAAAACGTGTCATTCGTGCATTAGAATATTTTCATCAAACCGGAGAAAAAATATCAGAGCATAATGAAGAACAACGAAAAAAAGTATCTCCATATAATTTCTCTTATTTTGTATTGAACGATGAGAGAGCACATTTATATGAGAAAATTAATCTTCGTGTGGATCAGATGATAAATGAAGGTCTGGTAAGAGAAGTACAGTCTTTAAAAGAAAAAGGTTATACAAGAGATATGGTTTCCATGCAAGGTCTTGGATATAAAGAAATGTTAGATTACTTAGATAATAAGTGCTCGTTGGAAGAGGCTGTTGAAATTATCAAGCGGGATACAAGACATTTTGCAAAGCGACAAATCACATGGTTTAAAAGAGAATCCGATGTTACGTGGATTGATAAAAAAGAATATGATTATAACGAAGAAAGAATTCTAAAAGCAATGCTTCAGGAATTGAAAGAAAGAGGAATTATAAATGAATACAATAATGGATGAAATGTATCAAAATTTAGGAATATCAAAAGTGGTGCTTGATGCCGGAAATAGAATCGAGCAAGAGTTGAAATCACGATTTGCAAATTTTGACAAGGTAGCAGAATATAATCAATTAAAGGTTCTTCATGCGATGCAAAAAAATCGTGTCAATGAAGGCTGCTTTCACTATGCAAGCGGATATGGATACAACGACCAGGGACGTGATACTTTAGAGCAGGTTTATGCTGACACGTTCCATACAGAAGCAGCATTGGTTCGTCCACAAATTACTTGTGGAACACATGCGCTTGCACTTGCACTATCCGCAAATTTACGTCCGGGAGACGAACTCCTCTCTCCGGTTGGAAAACCTTATGATACTTTGGAAGAGGTAATTGGAATTCGTCCATCAAAAGGTTCTCTTGCTGAATACGGAATTACATATCGTCAGGTTGAACTTTTGGAAGATGGTTATTTTGATTATCCTGCCATTGAGAAAGCAATCAACGAGAAAACAAAACTGATCACGATTCAACGTTCAAAAGGTTATCAGACACGTCCTAGTTATTCAGTAGAAAAAATCGGTGAATTGATTGCATTTGTAAAAAAGATAAAACCAGACGTAATTTGTATGGTTGATAACTGTTATGGGGAATTTGTCGAGACGATTGAACCAAGTGATGTTGGAGCAGATATGATAGTTGGTTCTCTGATCAAAAATCCGGGTGGTGGACTTGCGCCAATCGGTGGATATGTGGCAGGACGCAGTGATCTGATCGAAAACTGTGCGTATCGTCTTACTTCACCAGGACTTGGAAAAGAAGTTGGAGCATCGCTTGGTGTAATGCAGTCATTTTATCAAGGATTTTTCCTGGCACCAACCGTTGTAAGCAGTGCCATCAAAGGGGCTGTATTTGCTGCGAATATATATGAACGTCTTGGTTTTGGAGTGATTCCGAATGGTCAGGAATCCAGACATGATATTATTCAGGCTGTTGAATTAGGAACAGCTGATGGCGTGATCGCATTTTGCAAGGGAATCCAGGCCGCTGCACCAGTGGACAGTTTTGTAACACCGGTGCCATGGGCAATGCCTGGATATGACAGCGATGTGATTATGGCAGCAGGAGCATTTGTGCAAGGGTCTTCAATCGAATTAAGTGCGGATGGTCCTATTAAACCACCATATGCTGTATATTTTCAGGGCGGTCTTACATGGCCACATGCAAAGCTGGGAATTTTACAATCTTTGCAGCAACTTGTATCGACAGGTATTGTAACAGAAGAACAATTAAAAAATTTGTAGTCAGAGGATAGATTAATGAGACATGTCGCAGTAATCGGAGGTGGTGCAGCCGGAATGATGGCTGCAATCACTGCCGCACGTGAGGGAGTAAAGGTAACCATTCTGGAACATAAAGACCGAATTGGGAAAAAGATTTTATCAACCGGAAATGGGCGTTGTAATTTTACAAATACTTTTCAGACACCTGCATGTTATCGTTCAGATAACAGAGATTTTGCATGGAATATCATTCAAAAATTTAATGTAGAAAAAACAATTTCATTTTTTAAAGAACTTGGGATTTATCCAAAGGATAGAAATGGCTATTTATATCCGTATTCTGATCAGGCGGCTGCTATACTGGAGGTATTACAGATAGAAATCGCAAAATTAGATATTTGTGTCATGACAGAAATAAATGTTTTAGATATTCAACCGGTAAAAAGAGGAATTCGCGTTACTACCGATAAAAAAACAATCACTGTAGACAGTGTTATTCTTGCTTGTGGATCAAAGGCAGCACCGGTGACAGGATCAGATGGTTCAGGATATCAATTAGCAAAACTACTTGGTCATAGAATCGTTCCGGTGCTTCCGGCACTTGTTCAGCTTCGATGTGCAGAGAAATTTTATAAAAGTATTTCAGGGGTGAGGGTTCAAGGAACTGTTGAAATTTATGCGGATGACATTTCCCTTGCATCAGATACAGGGGAAATCCAGTTGACGAATTATGGTATTTCCGGCATTCCGGTATTTCAGGTAAGTCGTTATGCGGCAAAGGCCATATATCAAAAACAGTCAGTTACAGCTGTTTTGAATTTTATGCCGGATATGAATAAAGATGAATTTTTATCATTTTTACAAGAACGAATTACTTTGTGCCCACACAAAACACTAGATGAGTTTTTACCGGAATATTCCCTAAAAAGCTTTGTGAACTGTGGATTCGGCTTTCACGGTTGCCAAAAGAAATGAGAGTGTCTGACCTGTCCGGGGAACAACTTGAAAAATTAGTACTGTTGATCCAGCATTTACGAACACATATTACAGAGACAAATGCATTCGAACAGGCACAGATCTGTTGTGGAGGTGTTGATACAACGGAGATTAATCCTGATACTTTGGAATCAAACTATGTTCCGGGAATTTATTTCGCAGGAGAACTTCTTGATGTGGATGGAATTTGTGGAGGATATAATTTACAATGGGCATGGTCAAGTGGATTTGTCGCAGGGAGGGAGGCAGCAGGAAATGCTTCGAATTAATCAGTTGAAATTAGCTCCTGATCACACAGAACAGGAGTTAAAAAAATTATTGCTTACGACATTGCATTTAAAAGAAGAGGAATTGTTAGAATATCATATTCATAAACGTTCTATTGATGCAAGAAAAAAGCCGACTATTTTTTATTCATATGCCATTGATTTTCAAGTAAAAAATGAAGAACGTATTTTAAAAAAAGCAAAGAATAAAGTTCAAAAAGTTTCTCAAAAATCATATGGATTTCCAAAAGTCGGAACAATGAAGTTACGACATCGTCCGATTATAGTCGGGGCTGGTCCGGCGGGGCTTTTCTGTGCGTACTCATTGGCATTGCAAGGATATCAACCAATCTTGGTTGAACGTGGGGCTCCGGTAGAAGAAAGAATGCAGGATGTAGAAAAATTCTGGAATACAGGCATTCTAAATCCAAAATCAAATGTCCAATTTGGTGAGGGCGGTGCAGGAACTTTTTCTGATGGGAAACTCAACACACTTGTCAAGGATAAATTTGGCAGAAATAATTTCGTTTTAGAAACATTTGTGAAGTTTGGAGCCGATCCAGCAATTCTTTATGAGCAAAAGCCTCATATCGGAACGGATGTATTGGCTTGCGTTGTTTCAAATATGCGTCGTGAAATCCTTTCACTTGGTGGTGAAGTACGCTTTCATGCACAGGTAACGGATTTTATTTTTAATAGGTCTGAAAAAAGTGACAGACACTTAAAACAAATCATAATAAATAATTCAGAAAAAATAGATTGTGATGCTTTGATCCTTGCGATTGGACATAGTGCAAGAGATACTTTTCAGGTTTTATACGATGAAGGGATTCCTATGCAGGCAAAATCATTTGCTGTAGGTGTTCGTATTGAACATCCGCAAAAAATGATTCAGGAAGCACAATATGGAAAAGAAATGGCAGATTTATTTCCGGCAGCAGCATATAAACTGACGACACAATTAGAAAACAAAAGAGGCGTTTATACATTTTGTATGTGTCCCGGAGGATATGTTGTGAATGCCTCATCAGAGGATGGAAAACTTGCAGTAAATGGAATGAGTTATCATGATCGTTTAGGAGAAAATGCCAATAGTGCGGTAATTGTGACGGTTACACCACAGGATTATAAATCCGATTCGCCACTTGCCGGAATAGCGTTCCAAAGAAATTTGGAAGAACGTGCATATCAAATTGGTCAGGGAAATATCCCAGTACAGTGCTATAAAGATTTTTGTGACAATATACCGACAGAAAAACTTGGTGATATACATCCACAGATGAAAGGAAATTATCGTTTAGCTAATGTCCGTGCTATTTTCCCGGATGAACTTGCCAAATCAATTGAACAGGGAATTTTAAATATGGATCATAAAATTCATGGGTTTGCAAGAGAAGATGCATTGTTGTCTGGTGTAGAGAGCAGAACATCATCACCGGTTAAAATTTTACGGGAAGAGTCTTTTGAGAGCACTTGTAAAGGCCTTTATCCATGTGGAGAAGGTGCAGGATATGCAGGGGGGATTACTTCTGCAGCAATGGATGGAATGAAAGTAGCAGAGGCAATTATAAAAAAATTTGAGCCGTTTTCATCATAAGACGTTACAAAATTTTCACAATTTTTAATTTGGTGAAACTATACATCATTATTTTTTTGTGCTAAAATGAGTCGGTGTATATTATAATTTGTATCATCGGTAGAAAATACCATGGAAAAAATTAAAGAATTAAACACAGAAGAGCGCCCTTATGAAAAGTGTGAAAGATTTGGAGCAAAACATTTAACAAATATTGAATTACTGGCAGTTTTGCTTCGAACCGGAACGAAAGGGGAAAATTCGCTTCAGCTTGCTAAAAAAATATTATATCCAGATTCATTTAAAGGTGGAATTTTAAATATCCATCGCTGGTCATATGAGCAGTTGATTCATATGAAGGGAATCGGGAGAGTAAAGGCAATACAAATTTTGTGTTTACCTGAATTGGCAAAACGTCTTTCAAAAGCTTCGGCAGAAGAAGAATTAAACTTTAATTCTCCTGAATCTATTGCCAGATATTACATGGAAGATTTGCGCCATGAGAAGCAGGAACATATGAAATTATTACTGCTTAATACCAAGACAAAATTAATCGGCGAGACAATTATTTCAAAAGGAACAGTCAATGCAGCTATTATTTCTCCAAGAGAATTATTTATAGAGGCATTGCAAAAAGGTGCCGTTTCTATTATATTGCTTCATAATCATCCAAGTGGAGATCCGACACCGAGCAAAGAGGATATTATCATTACAAAGCAGATACAGGAAGCAGGGGAGCTGCTAGGCGTGAATCTGTTAGATCATATCATTATTGGAAATAATTGTTACGTCAGTATGCGCGAGAAAAAACTTTTTTAATTTAAATTTAGGGGAAGGATAAATAATGGCCGGAAATATTTACGGACTGGATTTGGGCACTTACGAAATAAAAGTATATGATGAAAGAAAAGATGAAATCTGGAAAGAAAAAAGTGCAATTGCAACTAAAAATCAAACAGAGATATTTGCAGTGGGAGATGAAGCGTACGCTATGTACGAGAAGGCACCTCAAAATATTGAGGTACTATTTCCTATGCAGGGAGGCGTAATTGCTCGTTTTTATGACATGCAGAATCTTTTAGAGAATCTTCTAAGAAAAAGACAATTTTTCGGAAGTGAATATGTGATTGCAATTCCAACTGATATAACAGAGGTTGAAAAAAGAGCTTTTTACGATTTAGTGTATCATTCTTCTGCACGAGCAAAGTCTGTTTCAGTTGTAGAGCGTGGAATCGCAGATGCAATAGGTTGTAAAATAGATGTATATCAAACAGGTGGAGTTATGATATTAAACATGGGTGGAGGAACGATGGAATTAAGTGTTCTTGCATATGGTGGTATTGTAATGAATCGTCTGTTAAAGTTTGGAGGAGAACAATTTGATCAGGAAATCATTAATTTAGTAAGACGAAACCGCGATTTTCTGATAGGAAGAAAAACTGCTGAGCAATTACGCAGGACATTCGGAATATTTAGCGAAGATACGAAATCTAAAATGCAGATTGCCGGAAGAAATTTAATCCTTGGACTTCCACAGCGTACAGATATCTCAATAGGGTTAGTCAGAGCCGCTCTCAAAGAACAGATGGATGATTGCGTTGATGCGATTCAGACAATGATACAACGAATTCCACCGGATGTTCTCAGAGAATTGAAAAAAAACGGAATTTATCTTACCGGTGGGATGGCAAATTTAAGAGGAATTGCAGAATATCTTGAAGAAAGCGTTGGCGTGCGCGTGTCTACAGTAGATTATCCGGAATTGTGCAGCATGAATGGATTAAGAGAGATTATTCAGGACAAAAAGAGATATGGACGCTTGACATATTCAATGTTAGACAAAGGGTATAGGTGGTTAGAATAGTTATGAAGAAAACAAAAAAAAATTCTCATAAAAATCGATATTGGCTGTTTGGATTGGCCTTAGTATGTATTTTACTTATGGTGCTGTCTACATTTGCGGACAAAGTACGCGGACCTTTTAAAGTTATGGCGAATGTCACGGTGATTCCGATGCAACAAGGAATCAACCATATCGGTGGATGGCTTGGTGACATGAATGACAACTTTAAAACACTAAAAGAGGTTCAGACAGAGAACAAAAAACTAAAAGAACAGGTGAATGATCTCATTACAGAAAATAATAATCTGCAAGAAGATAAATACGAATTGGAACGTTTGCAGGCACTTTATAAACTTGATCAGAATTACGCCGAATATGAAAAAGTGGGAGCACATGTTATTGGAAAGGATTCCGGAAATTGGTTCAGTACATTTACAATAGATAAAGGAAGCAAGGATGGAATTGAGAAAAATATGAATGTAATTGCCGGAACCGGTCTTGTAGGTATTGTTACAGAAACAGGTCCGACATGGTCAAAGGTACGTGCGATAATAGATGATTCTAGCAATGTAAGTGCCATGGTTTTATCTACATCTGACCGATGCATTGTAGAAGGAGATCTTTCTTTAATGAGTGATGGTAAAATACGATTTGAACAGATGGAAAATAACGATAATACAATTAATGTAGGAGAACAGATCGTTACATCGTATATAAGCGACAAATACTTACAGGGAATTTTGATCGGATATGTAAGTGAAGTGAATGTAGATTCTAATAATCTGACTCGTTCCGGCTATATTACTCCGGCGGTTGATTTTAAAAATCTTCAAGAAGTTCTTGTAATTACAACAAAAAAATCATCTATTACAGAAAATAAGTAAAGGGGCAGGCAATATGAAAAAAAATAAAATCAAACGATTTATTGTAATGGTCGTCATTTTATTTATATCTTATCTTTTACAGTGTACAGTGTTTCAAAAACTAACACTTGCGTCCATAAAACCGAATCTGCTGCTAATTATAACAGCATCTATCGGGTTTATGCGTGGACCAAAAGAAGGCATGTTCCTTGGATTTTTCTCCGGATTATTGATTGATATTCAATTTGGTACAATGCTTGGATTTTACGCATTGATCTATCTTATTGTTGGATATATAAATGGAATGTTTCAGAAAATGTATTATGATGACAATATTAAGCTGCCACTTTGCCTGATTGCAGGAAGTGAACTTTTCTACGGTATTACAGTTTATTTATTTATGTTTATGTTGCGTAGTGAATTTAATTTCTTATATTATTTAAACCATATAATTATTCCGGAACTTATTTATACTATAGCCGTTACTATCGGCTTATATCCATTGATACTTTTTATAAACCATAGATTAGAAGCAGAAGAAAAAAGGAGTGCAAGTAAGTTTGTTTAAGCGATTCATAAAGCGTATAAAAGAAAAGGGACATCAGTTAGTAGAGTCCAGATTATTTATATTGATTCTGTTATTTATTATACTTTCTGCGGTTCTTATAGGTAGACTATTTTATCTTCAAATTGTAAAAGGCGAGTATTATCTCAGCAACTATAAACTCCAGATTCGAAAAACAAGAGAGATTGCAGGTACACGTGGAAACATCTATGACAGAAATGGAAATTTACTTGCATATAATGAACTTGCATATTCTGTTACACTGGAGGATGATATTCCATCTGACGAGAATCGAAATACGACATTAAACCAGACATTGGAAAATGTGATTAATATTGTTGAAGCACATGGAGATTCTGTTATCAGTGATTTTGGAATTGTTTTAGATTCAGCCGGAAACTATCAATTCTCAAAGACAGATGAAACTTCAAGACTTCGTTTTATAGCAGATGTCTATGGCAAAACATATGTAGATGACTTGACTGAAAAACAAAAGAATGCAACACCGGATGATTTAATGCACTATCTATGTACAGATGATATTTATGGATATGGTATTGATGATACGAGTGAGGATAAGGCTCACATATTAAAATTGGTAAATTTGCGTTATGCAATCAATTTGAACAGTTTTCAGAAGTATATTCCAACTGTTCTTGCTTCAGACGTCAGTGATGAGACTGCAGCAGCAATCATGGAAAATCTGGATATGTTAGAAGGCGTCAATATAGAAGAAGAATCATTACGTCGATATACTGACAGCAAATATTTTGCATCTATTATTGGGTATACAGGAAAAATATCACAGGATGAATATGATTCTTTGGATAAAAAATCAAAAAAGAAATATTCATTATCTGACATTGTTGGTAAATCAGGATTGGAGCAGACACTTGACCAGACATTACAGGGCGCAAAAGGAAGTAAAACTTTTTACGTGGACAGTGTGGGAAAAGTAACCGACGTTGTAAGTTACAAAGAACCAGGTGCAGGAAATGACGTTTATTTGACAATAGATAAGGACTTGCAGGAAGAAACATATCAGCTGCTTGAAGAAAAAATAGCGGGTATTGTATTGTCAAAACTTCGTAATGTTATGAATTATGATCCTAGTACAGTAGACGATTCCAAAGAAATCATTATTCCGGTAGATGATGCCTATAATGCTTTTATTGCAAATGAAATCATTGATGAAGCTCATTTCTCAGCAGCTAATGCAGGACAGACAGAACAGGAAGTATATGCTGTGTTTGCAGCGAAAAAAACGTCTGCTATTGAAAGTATTATAAATGAATTAAATGGTGGAACAGCATATAAAGATCTTCCGGATGAAATGAAAGCATATGAAGATTATATAGAACAAGTACTGCGAGATAAGTCAGGCATTCTTGTCGCAGATTCAATTGATACATCAGATGAAACATATCAGGCATGGGCAAAACAGGAAACAATCACATTAAATCAATATTTGAACTATGCGATTTCAAAAAACTGGGTTGATAGTTCAAAGCTTAGTAACTATATTTCCTCTGAAAAATATTCAGATGCATCTGAGGTGTATCAGGCAATTTTAAGATATTTACAAGATTATTTGAGTTCAGATATAAATTTCGACAAACTTCTCTATAAATATCTTATAAAATCAAGTGGAATCAGCGGAGCGCAGATTTGTGCAATTGTATATGAACAGGGAGTACTTCCTATGGATGAAGCTGCTTACAATGGTTTGCGTTCAGGAACAGTTGATTCGTATTCTTGGTTGTATAGTAAAATTCAAAATCTGGAGATTACTCCGGGCCAGTTGGCTCTAGAACCATGTACAGGCTCTGCGGTGGTGAGCGATCCCAATACCGGTGAAGTCCTGGCATGTGTATCTTATCCGGGCTATGATAACAATCGTCTGGCTAACACAATGGATTCAGCTTATTACAATCAGCTGGTAACCGGACTTTCCAGACCATTTTATAATAATGCAACTCAGGAAAAAACAGCACCGGGATCTACTTATAAGATGGTTTCTTCTATTGCAGGACTGACGGAAGGCGTAATAACCGGAAGCACATACTTAAATTGTTCCGGAATTTTTGACAAGGTAACACCAAGTCCGAAATGTTGGGCATATCCAAATGCACATGGAGATTTGACAATCGTCGATGCACTTAAAGTGTCATGTAATAACTTTTTCTATGAAGTCGGATATGAACTGGGAACAGATGCAGAAGGAAATTATGACAGTGATCTTGGAGTAGAAAAGCTTGCAAAATATGCAAAAGAATTTGGGCTTGGCGAAACAAGTGGATTGGAAATACCAGAGTCGGAACCGCAGATTTCGGACCAATATGCTGTACAGTCTGCAATTGGACAAGGTACAAATAACTATACAGTAAGTCAGTTGAATCGTTATGTTGCGACAGTGGCAAATCGAGGAACAGTATATAAGCTTACATTAATAGATAAAACAACAGATTCAAATGGAAAAATTATTAAAGAATATGAACCAACTGTTGTAAATACCATGGATGAGATATCGTCTAATTCCTGGGATCTTGTACATCAAGGAATGATCAGTATGGTACAATATGATGCAACATTTAGCGGACTTGATTTTTCGATGGCTGGAAAAACAGGTACAGCACAGCAAAGTACCGTACATCCTGACCATGCACTATTTGTCGGATTTGCTCCGGCAGAAAAACCTGAAATTGCACTTGCTATTCGTATTGCGAATGGATATAGTTCTTCTTATGCGGCAGAAATCGGCAGAGATATTGTGCGTGCAAAATTTAACTTGACAGATAAGGCAGAACTGGTTACAGGACATGCTGCAGGTCTCGGAACAGCGATAGCGGGAGATTAAGAAATAAATTGCAGGAGGATTGACAAGAATGGGTGAGGTAATTGTCATTACATCAGGAAAAGGCGGTGTTGGTAAAACAACAACGACAGCAAATATCGGAATAGGGCTTGCATCAAAGGGCAAGAAGGTTGTAGTCATTGATACAGACTTAGGACTTCGGAATCTTGATGTTGTCATGGGATTGGAAAATCGTATTGTATATAATCTGGTAGATGTAATCTCAGGTGGATGTAGGATGAAGCAGGCATTGATCAAGGACAAGCGTTTTCCAGAGTTATATTTACTTCCTTCGGCACAGACAAAAGATAAGTCAGCGGTGTCACCGGAACAAATGCGAAAGCTGATCAGTGAATTAAAGATGGAATTTGATTACATTTTACTTGATTGTCCTGCAGGGATTGAACAAGGATTTAAAAATGCAATTGCGGGTGCTAACAGAGCAATTGTTGTAACCACCCCGGAAGTTTCCGCTATCCGTGATGCAGATCGTATTATAGGTCTTCTAGAAGCGAACGGAATTGCAAAAAAAGAGTTACTGATCAATAAGCTTCGCGTTGACATGGTACGAAGAGGCGATATGATGTCAGTCGAAGACGTGACAGAAATTCTGGCAATTCCGCTTCTAGGAGTAATTCCGGACGATGAGCAGGTTGTAATTGCAACAAATCAGGGGGAAGCTGTAATTGGGGAGTCCGGCGTTGCAGGGAAGGCATATAGTAATATTTGTCAGCGAATTTTAGGTGAAGAGATACAAATACCGGATTTTAACAGACCAGAAGGAATCCTTTCCCGTTTTAAACATATATTTGTAAAAAATTAGGAGGCTGCAATATATGAGTGTGCCATCTGTTGAGATTGCAAAAGAAAGAGTACGGTCATTAGTTGTAGCCGATAGAATGAAATGTACACCTGATATAGTAGAGAAAATGTCAAATGATATATATATTGCAATTTCTAAATATATTGATATTAAACCAGAACAGTTGGATATCGAAATTTCAAGATCAGATATACATATAAAACTATAGGAGAAAAAAAGTGAAATTTTTTATTAAAAAGCTTAAACAGCAATATCATATACAAGATTATAATTTTATTTTAATTGCACTTGTTCTTGCAATATCTATTGTTGGAATTTTTGTTGTAGGAAGCGCAAAAGATTCATATCAATTTAAACAACTACTTGGAGTACTTATTGGATTTGTTGCGATGGTGATTGTTTCATTGATTGATTATGAGTGGATATTAAAATTTTACTGGTTATTATACATCGTTAATTTAGTATTACTTGTAGCAGTGCTTTTATTCGGTGTTGAGGCAAATGGTGCAACCAGATGGTTGAATTTAGGATTTATTCAATTTCAGCCATCTGATCTGACTAAAATTTTAATGATTTTATTCTATGCACAATTTTTAAAGAAACGACATCGGGTAATCAATGATAAGTGGACGATCATCCAGGGCGTTGCACTTATCCTTCCGTCTTTAGCATTGATTTACGAGCAGCCTAACTTATCAAACACCATCTGTCTGGGCTTATTGTTCTGTGTATTGATGTTTGTAGGCGGTTTGAGTTACAAATTTATAGGAACAGTATTGGCAATCGTAGTTCCAATAGCAGTGATTTTGTTTGTGATTGTCATACAGCCAAATCAACCATTACTTCATGGATATCAGCAAAATCGAATTCTTGCATGGCTGGAGCCAGAGAAATATGAATCGGATGAAGCATATCAGCAACTAAATTCTGTTATGGCAATTGGGTCAGGACAACTAACCGGTAAAGGCTATAACAGCGATGCGACAACCTCTGTTAAAAATGGAAATTTTATTTCAGAACCTCAAACAGATTTTATTTTTGCAATTATTGGTGAAGAATTAGGATTTGTGGGTTGTTGTAGCGTCATTATTTTGCTATTATTAATAGTAATCAGTTGTATTTCTGTTGGAATGAGGACGAAAGACGTAAGTGGAAAGCTCATTTGTTCCGGAGTAGCTGCATTGATTGGTATCCAAAGTTTTATTAATATCAGTGTAGCAACAATGCTATTCCCAAATACCGGAATTTCGCTTCCGTTTGTCAGCTACGGACAGACTTCGGTCGTCTGTTTCTATATAGGAATCGGACTTGTTCTTAATGTTGGACTTCAACAGAATAAATACCAGTAAGAGGAGTGAACTTGTAATGAATATCGGATTAGTAGCACATGATGCAAAAAAGAAACTTATGCAGAATTTCTGTATTGCATACCGAGGAATATTGAGTAAACATAATCTGTATGCAACGGAAACAACAGGTACGTTGGTTGAGAATGTTACAAACCTAACAATCCATAAATATCTTCCTGGACATTTAGGCGGAAAACAGATGTTAGGGGCACAGATTGAACACAATGATATGGATTTACTTATTTTCTTTAGAGATCCATTAACATCACGTTCTCATGAACCGGATGTCAACGATATTGTAAAGTTGTGCGATATCTATAACATACCAATTGCAACAAACATTGCCACTGCAGAGGCTTTGATTCTTGCATTAGACAGAGGAGATTTGGATTGGCGTGAAATGTACAAATAAAAACAAAAAACAGACACAGAATTCTTATGATGCAGCAAGACGAAGAAAGGCGTTGCGAAAAAGAAGACGAAGACAACAGCAGGTAGTAACCGTATTGGTTATTCTTATTTTATGTCTGACGGCTATAGGAATTGCATATTTAATCTATTCAGGATCTAAGAAAGATTATGTAATTGATTATGAGACGAAAAATTATAATAAAAGCCTATATAAAGGAGATACATTTGCAAAAGATTTATGTGTAACTTCAAACAATGTCTCATTGGAAGGATATGCAGATGACGATTCTTTGGGGGCTGCCGGTTTATTCGATATTAAAAATAATACAGTACTTTATGCTGACAATATTCATACACAGTTATATCCGGCTAGTACAACAAAAGTTATGACTGCTTATGTTGCTCTAAAATATGGAAATCTCGATGATATTGTTACAATAAGCGAAAATGCTGTGAATTTGGACGCAGATGCACAAGTTTGCGGATTTGAAGCAGGTGATCAGGTGTCAATGTATGATTTAATGAATGGTCTGTTACTTTATTCAGGCAATGATGCAGCATTGGCAATAGCAGAACATGTTGGTGGAAGTGTAGAAGCTTTTGTTCAGAAAATGAATGAAGAGGCGAAGGCTTTAGGAGCAACTAATACGAATTTTGTTAATCCACATGGGCTTCATGATCCACAACAGTATACAACAGCTTATGACCTTTATTTAATGTTTAATGCATGCTCGAAGAATCCAACATTTATTGATATTATTTCCCAGAAATCCTACTCTGCAACGATTACATCTGCTGATGGAGATCAGTGGACAACAGAGTGGATTCCTACTAATTATTATTCGGCCGGAGAAGCAACTCCGCCAGAGGGTGTGAATGTACTTGGAGGTAAAACAGGTACAACTGATGAAGCAGGGTCTTGTGTTATTTTATATAATCAGGATATGGAATCAAACCCTTACATATCTGTAATAATGGGAGCAGATACAAAGACAATTCTTTACGATGATATGACAGCACTACTCGCTGCAGGGGTTGGAACAAAATCATCAGAAATTAATCTCAGTCGAGAAGACTCCCACCTCTTCAGGTGGTGAGTAATAACAAATTTGTCTCAGTGGGAGTCCAATCTCCGACTGAGATAAACGCTCCGCGAGGATGCGCAGTG